>JBGGMJ010000075.1:0-52090 GCA_041288095.1 Myxococcota bacterium | reverse complement strand
AGCTTCCCCGGCTTGCGCACGATGACGAGCCCGCACCCGAGCCTGTACGCTAAAGCGGCCGCGAAGATGAAGCCTCGGCTCTCGATGCCGACGATCTTGGTGAGGTGCTGGCCGACGTAACGCTGCGCCAAGGTATCGATGACCTGCGCGAACGCTTGTCCGTCTTCGAGGACGGGCGTGATGTCGCGGAACATGATGCCCGGCTCGGGAAAATTCGGGACGTCGCGGATGAGCTGGCGCACGCGCTGCATGACGCAACGCTACGTGAAAGGCGGGATCGACGTCTAGCGTGGTCGAGCGGTTGTGTTGGGCGCTCACGAGGAGACGCGGTCACCGCTCGCCACGCTACGTCAGGGTGGGTTACTTACCCTTGGTTACGAGACTGGCCCCACCGGGGCCGGTCAAATTGATACCAGTGTTCCTACGCTGCTCGCGGGTCACTTCACGACGCTGAGAACGGGTCCCGCTTGCATCACTTGGGTGAGCAAGATGGAGCCATTCGCGCTCTTCAGCAGCAAGGCCATTGGGGGACGGGGCTGCAGTCATGGCCGGAGACGTCGAGGCACATGACGCGGTGACGAGGCAGCCCAATGCAAACACTACACTCAACGCTTTCATTGGGGCGCGGGTACGCCTGTCGCACTGCGTTGTAAAGGCTAAAACGTAGTGTCATGTAGGCAGGTGTGGTTTACACTGCCTAGATCCCGGAAATCCGGTCAGTTTGGCCCGCGTGCTAGTTGGTGAACCAATCCAACAAGTCGTCGTCGGCTACCGTGCAATCGAACCCCTGGCGAGCGCAGTTACCGATCGTCTGCTGGCTCATGTTGGTCGCGTGGTCGTTGATGCCCGGGGCGCGCGGTCCGAAGTCGAGGTCGTCTTGGATGATGGCGGCGGCGGTCGGCTCGCCGAGGCCGAGGTGGTCGACGTTCAACTGGTCCTCGGGTCGGCCGAGGGCGAGCCACTCTTGTTCTTCGTGACTGAGGCCGGCGTCGGCGTGCGGGCGGACGAAGGCGCTGTTGTCGAAGTGACGGTTGGCGCTCGGGGTTGCGCAAGCGGTCAGCGACGCGACGGCGAACACAGCGGAAGCAATGATGTGACGCGGCATAGGCAGTGTTTTAACCATGGTTTTCGCGGACCGCAATGGGATCGCGGCGGTCTCGTCAAGCCCGCGTTGTTGCTGCTAGACGTTACGGCACGATGACAGAGCCGCAACACTATCGCCCCAAACACGCCGTGCGGATCGTCAGCGCCGCCGCTCTCTTCGACGGTCACGACGCCGCCATCAACGTCATGCGGCGAATCATGCAGGCCTCCGGCGCCGAGGTCATCCACCTGGGCCACAACCGCGCCGTGGAAGAAGTCGCGAACGCCGCCGTCCAAGAGGATGCGCAGGGTATTGCCCTCACCAGCTACCAGGGCGGCCACATGGAGTACTTCACGTACCTCCGCGAGCGCCTGGATGCCCTGGGCGCCAAGCACACCCGCATCTACGGCGGTGGTGGCGGCGTCATCGTGGCGAGCGAAATCGAGGAGCTGCACAAGCGCGGCATCGATCGCGTCTTCTCGCCCGAAGACGGCCGCAACATGGGTCTGCAGGGGATGATCGACGAGGTCATCAAGGGCTGCGACTTCGCCGCCGACAAGGCGCTCGAAGGCCAAGGCTGGATGCCGCTCGCGCGTCGCATCTCGATGGTCGAAGCGGGTCAGCTCGATCCCAACAAGAGCAAAGAGCCGGCAAAGCGCGTTCCCATCATTGGCCTCACCGGCACCGGCGGCGCGGGCAAGAGCTCGCTTACCGACGAGCTGGTGCGCCGGTTCATCGCCGACGGTCCGAAGACCCGCGTCGGCGTATTGTGTATCGATCCCACCAAGAAAAAGACCGGCGGCGCTCTGCTCGGGGACCGCATCCGCATGAACTCCCTGAAGTCACCGCGCGTCTTCATGCGCTCGATGGCGACCCGTGGCTCGGGGAGCGAGATCAGCGCCCACGCTCATGCGGTGCTGCAGCTCATGGCGCGCGAAGGCAGCTTCGACGTCATCTTCGTCGAGACCGCCGGCATCGGCCAGGGTGACTCCGCTGTAACGGATCTCGCCGATCTCTCGATGTACGTCATGACCGCCGAATATGGAGCCCAGTCGCAGCTCGAGAAGATCGATATGCTCGACCAAGCCGACTTCGTGGTCATCAACAAGTTCACGCGGCGCGGCTCGGCCGATGCGCTGCGCGACGTCCGGCGTCAGGTCGCGCGCTCGCGTGGCAAGCCCGGCATCGATCTCGAGAAGCTCCCGGTCTTCGGCACCAGCGCCGCCCACTTCAACGACGACGGCGTCAACGCGCTCTACGCGCACCTCGTGCAGGCGGTGAACGCCAAGTACGACGCGTCACTCGTGTCGAGCTACGAAGCCGGCGCTACCCGCCAGAGCTCGCCCAAATCGCACGTCGTCCCCGCGGGTCGGGAGCGCTACCTGTCCGAGATCTCGGACACCTGCCGCGACTATCGCCAATGGGCGCGCGATCAGGCCGACCTGGCCGACGACGTCTACGCCATCAACCGCGCCGCCGCCATCGTCGGTGAGCCCTCCTCCCTGGATCTCATCCGCGAGCGTGATCTGTTGCAAGGGCGTCTCGCCCCCGAGGCCAAGGCCATCCTCGACGAGTGGCCGCAGTGGGCGGCGCGCTACGACGGTGAGAAATTCTCCTACGATGTGCGCGGCAAGACCGTCGAGGTCGAAAACTATCGCGAGTCGCTATCGGGCCTGAAGGTGCGCAAGGTCGCGCGCGCGCGCTATCGCGGCGCCGGCGACCGGCTTTATTGGCGGCTCCTCGAGAATGTCCCCGGCGAGTTCCCGTACACGTCGGGCACGTTTCCGTTCAAGCGGACGGCCGAGGATCCCACGCGCATGTTCGCGGGCGAGGGCGGCGCCGATCGCACCAACAAGCGTTTCCATTACCTCGCCGACGGTCAGCCGGCGAAGCGCCTCTCCACCGCGTTCGACTCGATCACCCTCTATGGCGAGGATCCCGGCGAGCGCGCCGACATCTACGGCAAGATTGGCGAGAGCGGCGTCTCCGTATCGACCGCCGAGGAGGCCGAGCAACTCTACGCCGGCTTCGATCTCTGCGATCCCACCACCAGCGTCTCGATGACCATCAACGGTCCGGCGCCTACGGTGCTCGCCTTCTTCATCAACACGGCGATCCGCCAGCAGTGCCGCCGTTGGTTGCGCACGCAAGGCCGCCTGAAGATCACGCCCGAGCAAGACCTCCAACACGATCGCCTTCGCGGATCGTCATGGCCGGAGGTCCGCAAGCTGCTCGCGGACGACGAATTCGCGCGGCTCAAGGCGCAGACGCTCCGCCAAGTCCGCGGCACCGTTCAAGCGGACATTCTGAAGGAAGACCAGGGCCAGAACACCTGCATCTTCTCGACCGAGTTCGCGCTCAAGGCGATGGGCGACGTCCAGCAGTACTTCATCGACCAGCAAGTGCGGAACTTCTACTCGGTCTCGATCAGCGGCTACCACATCGCCGAAGCAGGGGCGAACCCGATCCACCAGCTCGCTTATACGCTGGCCAACGGTTTCACCTACGTAGAGTATTACCGCTCGCGCGGCATGGACGTGTCCGCTTTCGCGCCCAATCTGTCGTTCTTCTTCTCGAACGGCATGGACCCCGAGTACACGGTCATCGGCCGCGTCGCTCGGCGCATCTGGGCGGTGGCGATGAAGCGCCTCTATGGCGCCGACGCGCGCTCGCAGATGTTGAAGTATCACATCCAGACGAGCGGCCGGTCGTTGCACGCCATGGAGATCGAGTTCAACGACGTGCGCACCACGCTGCAGGCGCTGCTCGCGACCTTCGACAACGCGCAGTCGCTGCACACCAACGCCTACGACGAGGCGATTACGACGCCTACCGAGCAGAGCGTGCGCCGCGCCATGGCGATTCAGCTCATCATCAACAAAGAGTTCGGCCTGGTGAACTGCGAGAACGCGAGCCAAGGCTCGTTCATCGTCGAAGAGCTCACGGACCTCGTCGAAGAGGCCGTTTTAGCGGAGTTCGACAGACTCACCGAGCGCGGTGGCGTCCTCGGCGCCATGGAGCGTCAATATCAGCGCGGCCAGATCCAAGACGATTCGATGAAGTACGAGATGCTCAAGCACTCGGGAGAGCTGCCGATCATCGGTGTCAACACGTTCTTACCGAGGAATCAAAACGCCGCCGCCATCCCGCGGGACGTTCAGCTCTCGCGCGCTTCGGCCGAGGAGAAGAAGGCCGCCATCGGTCGTCTCGAAGCCTTCCAGGGCGAGCACAAGGACGCGGCGCCGAAAGCCCTCGAGAAGCTCAAGGAGGTGGCCAGAAAAGATGGCAATCTCTTCGAAGCGCTCATCGACGCCACCGAGCATTGCAGCCTGGGTCAGATCACCAATGCGCTCTACGCTGTCGGCGGCGAGTACCGGCGCAACCTCTAGGACACGCTCACGAACCGAAGAGCCGGACGAGCCCGAGAATCGCCAGCCCCGCGACCGCGAGCGAGCCGCCGATGGCGATGGTGGGCGCGAGAAACGGATGCGCATCGATGATGCGAATGACGCCGCACAAAACCCGCTGAATGGCGGTGCCGGGACAGACGATGACCCCGCGGCCCTCGAGCCAACGTTGCAGCTCGTGCTCCAAGGAGCGCGTGTCGGGGATGCGCCGCGCGCGGTCGAACGTTAGGCCGTGCTCGCAGATCTTCGCGAGCATGCGCGGCACGCGTCCATTGCGCCGGCTCCAATACCCAGAGGCGGGTCTGACCTTGCCGGCGCGCACGCGCTCGAGCACCGCCGCCGGCGTCTTCTCCTCGATGGGATCGAGATAGTGGTGCAGTGACAATAGCTCGTAGAGCACGGCGCAGAGCCCATAGACGTCAGCGCGCGCGTCCACCTCGTCGTGGCGGCTCTCGAGCTGCTCCGGCGACATGTAGCCGAGCGAGCCGATGATGGCGCCCGCGACGGTCGAGCTTTCGTCGCGTGTCGTCATCACGGGTCGCGTCACGACGGTCTTCGAGGCGTCATCCGCCGTCTTCACCTTGGCGACACCCCAGTCCGCTAAAAAAACCTCGCCAGTGGTGCCGATGATGATGTTCGCGGGCTTCACATCACGATGCACGACGCCGCGTGCGTGCGCGTAGCTCAGGGCGTGACAAACGTCCTGGATGATCTGCACGCGCCGTTCGAACGAATAGCGCTCGTGGTAGCCGGCGTCGCCTTTGCGGAGCATCTCGATGACGTTCGCGAGGTTCTCGTGCTCCTTCACGTATTTCATCGTGAAGTAGAGCTCGCCCTCGGCGTTCGCGCCGAAGTCATGCACGGGCAAGACGTTCGGATGCTCGAGCTGGCCGGTGATCTGCGCCTCGTCGACGAAGCGCTCGACCAGATGCGGCGAGGATTCGCGTGGCAACATCACCTTCATGGCGACGTCGCGATTCAGATCGCGATCGCGGACAGCTAGCACGCGGCCCATGGCGCCGCGACCGACCTCGGTCTGGACGACGTATTTCTCGCCGCTCCGGGGCGCCGCCGACGGCTCTTGCAGCCATACGAAGTTGTCCGGGGCCGTAGCCCCGAGCTCGTCGTTCTTCACCACGAGAGGGTTACGTTGCCCCACCCGAAGCGGATTGCTGGCCCGGCCTCAAACCGGCTGCGTCATGGCGTCAGGACGGCGATGGTCCCCCGACCTAGAACGTCTCCACGTTTCCCTTGAAGGGTTCCGACGTGATGGGGCCGAGCGGACGATAGCGCGTCTCGAAGCCCGACGTGTGTTTGCCGTCGCCGGTCTCGGCCACATACGGCGCGAACTCGCCGTGGAAGATCTCTTCGCCGGGGCGCGGGTTGGTGATGGCGACATAGTAGACGTTCGGGCCGTCCTTTTCGCTGTCGTCAACCTTCACGATGTACCGGCGTGGGGCCTGCATCTGGGGTGTGCCTGGCGCGGGCGCGGCGCTGCCGGGCGCGACCTTGCCTTGGTCCGCTAGCGCCGTTGCCGCGGGTCCATGGATGTGAAGATTCGTCATGAATTTCTCCTAGTATCGTCTACCGAGTCCCCCGAATATCGGTCGGTCGTCTTCAGGCGGTGCTTGACACAGCGGCACCCCACGCGGCGATCATCCCGACAGCATGAGTGAAAACGAGCGTCAGGGGCTCAAGGGGGCTCGGCGGGTCGTCGTCAAAGTAGGAACGCGGGTTTTGACCCATCCCGAGGGCGGCATTTCGCTCTCTCGGCTAGCCGGGATTGTCGAAGAGATCGTTCGCCTGAAGACGGCGGGCGCCGAGGTGATCCTGGTTTCCTCGGGGGCTGTCGGGCTCGGGCGTCGCCAGCTCGGCTACACGACTACCCCCAACGCCTTGGGCCTGCGGCAGGCCTTTGCCGCCGTGGGGCAAAGCCGCCTCATGAGCCTCTACCAAGACGCCTTCGCCGTGAGCAGCGTCATCTGCGCTCAGGTCCTCCTGACCGAGGAGGACTTCCACGAGCGCACCCGCTACCTCAATCTCCGCCGCACCCTGGCAACGCTCCTCGAGCATGGCGTCGTTCCTGTCATCAACGAAAACGACGTGGTCTCGGTTCAAGAGCTCGCGGTGCACGAGAGCCACGGCAAGCCGGTCTTCGGCGACAACGACCGCTTGTCGGCGCTGGTCGCGAGTGAGATCGGCTGCGACCTGCTGGTCATCCTCACGGACGTCGCCGGCCTGTTCGATCGCGACCCGCGAAACGACCCCTCGGCAAAACGCATCTCGCGTGTCGACGATCTCGACAGCGTGGCGGCCAGCATCGGCGGCAGCGTGTCGGGTGTGGGACGCGGCGGCATGCGCACCAAGGTCGATGCCGCTGTCGTCGCGGCGCGCTCCGGCTGCCACGCGGTGATCGCGAGCGGCCTCACCCCCGGCGCGTTGGCTCGTGTCCTCGCTGGCGAAGACGAAGGCACCTGGTTCCCTCGCAGTCAGGCACTCTCCGCGCGGCACCGCTGGATCGCGTTCGCGACGCGCTCGAGTGGCGCGCTGCATCTCGACGCCGGCGCCGTGAAGGCCCTGACCGAGCGTGGAGCGTCGCTGCTCGCGGCCGGCATCACGGGCGTCGATGGCGCGTTCGAGGCGGGCGCGGTGGTCGAGCTGCGCGGACCCGATAAGGCCTTGGTCGGCCGCGGCGTTTCCGAAGTCGACTCCGAATGGATTGGCCGGTGGCTCGGCGGCGAGCGCGGTGCCGATCGCAAGCATCTCGTCGTGCACCGCAACGACATGGTGGTCGAGCCATGATTGATCTCGCTCGCGTCCGCGCGGCGCAACGCAAGCTCGCTACCGCCAAGGCGGAGTCACGCACGGAGGCACTGGCGTTTTTAGCGGACATCATGCGCGAACAAGACGCGGCGATCGACGCAGCGAATCAGCGAGACCTCGCGGCCGCGGCGGACCTCGAGCCGCAGCTCAAAAGCCGTCTCGCGCTCGACGCCAAGAAGCGCGCCGGGCTCATCGAGGGCTTGAAGCAGCTCGTCGCGAGCCCCGACCCGATCGACGTCGAAGTGAGCCGCACCAAGCTCGACGACGGCCTGATGCTCACCAAGGTGCGGAGCCCCATCGGCGTCGTCCTTGTGATTTTCGAGAGTCGCCCCGACGCCGTCATCCAGATCGCGAGCCTCGCGGTGCGCTCCGGCAATGCCGTGGTCTTGAAGGGTGGCAGCGAAGCGACGCACAGCAACCGCATCCTCGTCGACTGTGTGCGCAAGAGTCTCGAGCGGGCCGGCCTCGATGCCGACGCCGTGATGTTGGTCGAGGGGCGCGCCGCCGTGCAGGAGCTACTTTCGCGCGGTGACGTCATCGACCTGGTCATCCCCCGCGGTTCGGGGCAGCTGGTGCGCTCGATCCAAGAGGGCACGCGCATCCCCGTCCTCGGCCACGCCGAAGGCATCTGCCACCTCTACATCGACGCCAAGGCCGACCCTGCGATGGCGGTTCAGCTCGCCGTCGACGGCAAGTGCGACTATCCCTCGGCCTGCAACGCCACCGAGACCATCCTGGTGCACGAGGCCTTCTTGCCGCACATCGGCCGTGTCGCTGACGCGCTCGGCGAGCGCGGTGTCGAGCTGCGCGTCGGTGAGCGTTTGCAGTCGGTCCTGCCGCGTGCGAAGGCTGCCAGCGACGATGACTTCCACACCGAATACGGGGCCTTGATCGTCAACATGCAGGTGGTCGCGGACATCGGTGAAGCCATCGCGCACATTGCCCGCTATGGCAGCGCGCACACCGACGCCATTTGCACGCAAGACCCGGGCGCCGCCGAGCGCTTCATGCGCGAGGTCGACAGCGCCTCCGTCCTGCACAACGCCAGCACCCGCTTCGCCGACGGCTTCCGCTACGGCCTCGGCGCCGAAGTCGGCGTCAGCACCTCACGCATCCATGCCCGTGGCCCCGTGGGCGTCGAAGGCCTGCTGACGACGAGGTGGCTGCTTCGCGGCGGCGGACACATCGTGAGCGACTACTCGAGTGGTGCGAAGCGCTTCAAGCACGAGCGCATGAAGTGAGGAGTGCGTATCCCGGATGACGAAAGTCGACATGATCGTGATCGGCAGCGGCCCTGGTGGTCAGCGCGCCGCGGTGCAGGCAGCCAAGATCGGCAAGAGCGTCGTGCTCGTCGAGAAGGCAAAAGAGGTTGGTGGTGTCTCCATCAACACCGGCACCTTACCCTCGAAGACTCTGCGTGAGGCCGTCGTCGATCTCTCGGGCGCGCGCGAGCGCCAGCTCTACGGCATGATGTATCGCGACAACACGGTCACTCCCGACTCGCTGCTGTCACGCACCCGCCGCGTCATGGCGGCCGAACGCGACGTCATCCGCGCCCAGCTCCACCGCAATAGAGTCAAGCTCGTGCATGGTCTGGCTCGCTTCGAGTCGCCGACCAAGATCGGCGTCGGCAGCGAAACCTATGAGGCCGACTACATCGTCATCGCGGTTGGCACGTATCCGGCGGTGACGCCCGGCATCACCATCGATCACGAGACCGTGCTCACGAGCGACGACATCCTGCAGCTCAAGCGCATTCCCAAGAACCTCATCGTCGCGGGCGCGGGAGTCATCGGCACCGAGTACGCGACCATGTTCATGGAGCTGGGCTGCGAGATCACCCTCGTCGACAAGCGCAGCGTCTATCTCGACATGATCGACGACGAGGTTCGCGACGCCTTTCAGGCGCACTTGCGTGAGCGCAACGTCACCTTCCGGATGAACGAGGAGGTCACGCGCGTGGAGAAGATCGGTCCCGAGCGCGTCATCGTCCACGTGAAGAGCGGGAAGCGCATCGCGGGCGACATGCTCCTGGTGTCCTCGGGCCGCCAGGGCGCGGTCGACGGCTTGCAGCTCGAGAAGGCGGGGCTCTCGGCCGACGCGCGCGGCAAGATCACCGTCGACGGCAACTATCGCACCTCGGTCTCGAACATTTACGCGGTCGGTGACGTCATCGGCGCGCCGCAGCTCGCTTCCACCAGCGCCGAGCAGGGCCGTATCGCGGCCTGTCACGCTTTCGGCATCGAGGCACACTCGGTGCCCGACCTCTTCCCTTACGGCATCTACTCGATTCCGGAGATCGCGTGGGTCGGTCCCACCGAAGAGGATCTTACGCGGCGGGGCATCGGTTACGAGACCGGCCGCGCCCGCTATCGCGAAATCGCGCGCGGACAGATCCTCGGTGACGACGACGGCCTGTTGAAGATCGTCTTCGAGCTGCACACGCGTAAGCTGCTTGCCGTTTGGGCGATGGGCACGCAGGCCACCGAGGTCGTGCACGTCGGCCAGGCCGTCATGGCGCACAACGGCACGCTCGACTACTTCTTGTCGAACGTCTTCAACTACCCGACGCTCGCCGAGTGCTACAAAGTCGCCGCGCTGAACGGCTACAACAAGCTGCGCGGCCTCATCGACCTGGGCCCGGCGCCAACCACCGCGGAAGGCGCCGAGTAGTCAGGCAACCAGGACTCGACGCCGCGTCCGCCAAAGCGGCGCGCCAACGTAGCCACCGAGAGCGGCCGCGAACGCGCCGACACAGAGAGCCACGAACGCCCAGAACGCCGCCATGCCGGCGGGAATGCGGGCCATGCCGCCGCTCGTCGGCTCGTCCGGGTTCACCGGCTCGGGTCGAGGCGCGGTGTCGCTGACTCCACCGGTCGCGTCGTTGAGCGCGGTGACGTCTTTCATGCGCTCCGTGATCGGATCGACGTTGGTTGCGACGCCGCTACCGATGCGCGACAAGCCCCGCGTCAAATCACTGGTGCTGAAGCTGACGATACGTCCGACCGCCGTGGTCATGAGGAAGAAGGCGACCAACGCCATGAGCCCCCAGGTGAGCAGGCCGTGCACGACGCCGTCGCGACGCTCGACCCCCGCGAGGCGGCTGGCCGCGGCGCCGCCGATGAACAGCGCGATGACGGCCGACGCGACCATCCAGATCGCGGTCACGATCCCAGGACGTCCGTAGGCGGTGGTCAGACCAGTGGCTAGACCGAGCAAGCTCAACGTCAGCTGGGTGACGAGCGCGAGCACGACCCCGCCGGCGATTGCGCCCCACGAGATGCGTCGTGGAGCAGCCACGACCGGAGGTGAGGCGAACATCATCGGGTTGACCGCTACAGCGGTGTTGCGCCGGCGCTCGGCGCCAGTACGTCGCTCCGAGCTCGGTTGGTCGATCGAAGTCATGGTGGCCCTCCAAGAGGGCGAATTAGTGCAAGAATGATGCACGTCCAGAGGGCTCACGCAGCCGTTTCGAGCGCCGCACCTGGGGCGTGACGCCCCATGCATCAGGCCGCTGCGGCGGTTTGGCTCTTCGCGTACCCCGAGCTCTCACGGGTGCCGCTGGGCCCGAGGTCGAGCGCGTCCGCTGGAACGTCGCCCAGGCGCTGGCGGGCCAGGGCGAGCAGAGCTTCGAGAGTCGGGCAGCGCAGGAGCTCGCGCACGGTGGCGTTGTCGTCGGCGATGGCACGTGCGCAGTAGCGGACCATCTCCTTCATCATGCCGAGCGTGCGATGACCGAAGGTCGGAAGATATTCGCTCGCGGTTCGGTCGAGAAAGGCGACGAGGTCCTCGCCGCTCGGGCGGAATGCCTCGCGCCCCGCTTCGAGGTCGGCGATCTGGGTGAAGATCCACGGGTTGCGGATCGCCGGCCTGCCGATCATCACACCGTCGCAGCCAGTCTCGGCGCGCATGCGCAGAGCGTCGGCGGCATACCAGCAGTCGCCGTTGCCGATGACCGGGATACGCAGGGCTTCCTTGAGGCGGGCGATGACGCGCCAGTCAGCGACGCCGCTGTATTGGTCGCGCCGCAAGCGAGGGTGAACGGTGAGGAAGTCCGCTCCAGCGTCCTCGATGGCGCGCGCCAGGGTGAGCACGTGGTCGGCGTCGTCGAAGCCGGCGCGCATCTTCACCGACACCAGGCCGGGCACGACGGCGCGGATCGCCGAGACGACGCGTGACACCAGCGCCGGATCCTTGAGCATGGCCGCGCCCACGCCGTTGTTGCTCGCGCGCTTCGTCGGGCAGCCCATGTTGACGTCGACGACGTCGGCACCCGCTTCAGCGAGCACTCGCGCCGCGTCAGCCATGTCGTCGGCTTCGTTGCCCATGAGCTGGACCAGCAGCGGAACGTCACCGGTCTTTACGACGTGAGCCCGCACCTGTGATGGGCCGATCGGCGCTCGCGAGATACGCACGAACTCGGTGCAGACGACGCCGAGGCCGCCGCGCGAGGCCATCGAGGCGCGGAAGAGCGGGTGGCTCACGCCTTCCATGGGCGCGAGCAACGTCGCCGGGGTGAAAGGAAAGCGGGTCACAGCGGCCGACACATAGCCAGGCCGCGCCCGCGGTCGTCAACGCTTAGCGACCCCGGCTAATCCACCCGTCGACGACCCCCTGCGCCTCTTCGCGGCTGCTGCCGGTGCGATCGACGAAGGCGGCCACGGCGTTATCGCGGTCGAAGCCGTTCATCGGAGCATTGCCGCGCAGGCGCAGCCGCCGCAGCGCGGCGCTTTCGTTCTCGTTGGACGCGCCACTCTCGATGAGCCGGGCCAGCTGCGTCGGCGTCATGCGGCCATTGGAAGAGCGAGACACGAAGGCCGTGTTGGCAATGTCGTCGTCCGCCCCGTCCGACCCCATGTCGGCGCGTTGGACCGCGATGGCGGGCAGGGCCTTCTCGCGCTCGAGGCCCGCGAGTCCGCCCTGGGGCACCAGTTTGTAGGCCATCAGCATCACGCCTAAGGCGACGCCGACGCCCGCGTAGAAGGAACCCCACGAGAAGGCGCGGCGTCTGCGGTCACGGGTGCGGCGGTCAGCGGTCGCTTCGAAGATGCTCTCCATGAGGCCTCCTGCGCGGTGCACTGGCTTCCAGGTCTTGCAAAAACGGTGCACGTGGTCGCAGATCGGCTTCACGGGATTTCGCGCGGTTGCACCGTGTGGGTGTGACCCCATTGTGGCATAGCGCCCCAACCCCGTGTCACGAGGCAGCCATGTGTCGCAGCATCAAGATCCTCTTCAACTTCGACCCGCCGGCCACCGACGATGAGGTCCGCGCTGCTTCGTTGCAGTTCGTCCGCAAGCTGTCGGGCTTCACCGCGCCGTCCAAGGGCAACGAAGACGTGTTCAACGAGGCGGTCGCCGAGGTCACCAAGATTGCCCGCAACCTCGTGGATTCGCTGAAGACGAACGCCCCGCCGAAGAATCGCGAGGCCGAGGCGGCGAAGGCAAAGGCGCGCGCCTCTATCCGCTTCGGCGGACGCCTGTGAGCGTCATCGCGCCACTGATCGGCGGCGTCGTCATCGGGTTGGCGGCGGCCTTGCTGCTCCTGGTGCACGGCCGTGTCGCGGGGATCAGCGGCATTGTCGGGCGCCTCGTCGATGGGCGCCGCGACACGCGTGCCATCGACCTCGCGTTCGTGATCGGGCTCGTGGCCGCGGGCGCGATGTTCAGCGTGCTCGCGTCCGGCGCCATTGGCCCGGGCATCATGACCCGATGGCCGACGATCATCGGCGCGGGGTTCTTGGTCGGCTTCGGTACACGCATGGGCAATGGTTGTACGAGCGGACACGGTGTCTGTGGCATCGGCCGGGGCTCGCCGCGCTCCATCGCCGCGACGCTGGTGTTCATGCTCACCGCGGGCATGACCGTGTTCATCGTGCGCCACGTGCTGCTGGTGACGCCGTGAAGGTCCTCACCGCGTTGCTGGCTGGTCTCCTCTTTGGCGCCGGCCTATGCCTCTCGGGGATGACCTGGCCCTCGAAGGTCGTCGGCTTCCTCGACATCGCTGGCGCCTGGGACCCGAGCTTGGCGTTCGTCATGGCCGGCGCGGTAGGCACCTATGCGGCGAGCGCGTTCTTCATCCGCCGCCGCGGAGCACCACTGCTCGCGGATGCGTTCGAGCCGACCCCAGCCGCGAAGCTCGACCCGCGCTTGCTTTCGGGCGCCGCCATTTTCGGCGTCGGTTGGGGGCTCTCTGGCTATTGTCCCGGACCCGCGTTCGTGAGCATCGCCGCTCTGGCGCCGGCGACGTTGGTGTTCATCGTTGCGCTGGTGGCCGGCATGATCGTCGCGAAGCGAGCTCGGAGCAGTCTCGCGGCCGCTTTAGCGGTCATGTGCCTCAACCCTTTCGCGTGTACCGACGACGTGCGCACCGGCGTGTTCGTCGACGGTCCGGTCATCGGTCTGCATTACCAGACGCTCACCCGACAGGGCCTCACCAACGCCAAGGGCGAGTTCGAGTACGCCGGTGGCGAGACCGTGACTTTCACCGTCGGCGGTGTCGTCCTCGGCACCCTCGCGGGCAAAGACCGCATCTCTCCCTTCGACCTCTTCGGCATCGCGCCGCCGACCGACGCGGCCGAGCTCCGCGAGCTCTTGCGCGATGACGTCGTCACCGATTTCGATCGTGCCGCGAACGTTGCGCTCTTCCTGCAAGCGCTCGACGCCGACCGCGACCCCGCGAACGGTATCGACGTGACGAGCTGGGGTGCGACCCTCGCCGGCGTGCCTTTCGCCTTCGACGAGGGCTTTGGCGCGTTCGCCTTCGGGTCGTTTCAGCGTTTCGCCGCGGCGCATCCCGGCATCGACCGCAACATCGATGTCGCCGCTGTCTTGCCTCACCTCTACGCGACGCTGGGCCTCAGCGTGCCCGCGCACGTGGCCGCGACGTACGCCGCCGATTACGGGAACGACGGCGCGGCGGATGTGACGAGCACGCTGACGGTCGACGAGCTCGGCCGCGTCATCCGCGTTCGCAGCGATGTCGACGCAAACGGCCTCGTCGATCGCGACGACACCACCACATACGACGCTCGCGGCAGGGTTATCAGCGCCGAGTACCGGAGGGACGGGGCCCAGGACGGCGTGTTCGAGCGCGTCGAGTCGTACACCTATGTCTTCGATAGCGATGGTTACGCCAGCAGCCTCATCGTGCAGGACACCACGAACGGCATCATCGGGCTCAAGCAGTCGTTCACCTACACGTACGACACCGCGGGCAACTTGCTGACCACGCTCCAGGAGAACGACGACGGAGGGAACGGGTCCGTCGAGAGCCGTCGTTCCGAGACGAGCACGTATGACTTGGCTGGCCGCCGGGTCACCAGCCGGATCGAGACCGACATCAACGGCGACGGGGTCACGAACAGTATCGTCACCGATTCGCGCACGTGGAACGCCGGCGGATTTCTCACGCAAGCCGTGACCGAGACCGACAGCAACGCTGACGGGGTCGTCAACTCGCGCGAGACCGTCACCTATGCCCTGGACGAAGCGGGGCACGTGCTCATGCAGGCCACCGAGGTGCGGAGCGGTGACGCCGTCATCGCGCTGGCGCATACCAACTTCACCTACGACGCCAACGGCAACTCGCTCGGCCACGTTTACGAAGAGGACAGCGATGCCGACGGTACGATCGACTACCGATCGGCCGAGACCAGGTCCTACCTCGATGACGGGCGTCCGTTGAATCAGACACTCACGATCGACAACGACGCCGACGACGCGCCGGACTTCATCAGCACGACGACGCGGGTCCACGACGAGCAGCTCAATCTACTCTCCGAGGTCGTCGAGGACGACGACGGCGGCGATGGCACAGTCGATTCTCGCAGAACCAGCGACCGGACCTACGACGCGTTCGGCAACCAACTCACGCGACTGAGTCGCGCCGACACCGACAACGACGGCATCATCGACAGCCAGACGCTCGAGACGACGACCTACTCCGAGATCGCGGATGGCCTCTATCAGCTCGTTTTCGAGCTCGTGGTCGACTGAGTCAGCGCAAGAGCGTGACCAAAGCGAGCTCGATCACGAACGCCGCGATGACCAGGTAGCCGGTCACGGTGGCGAAGAGGATGCGTTTCGGGATGTTGCGCCCGAGCTGGGTGCCCATCATCAAGGGATAGACGATGCGCGAGGCGAGGTAGGCGGCGCCGTAGCCGGCCGCGCGCAGTGGGCTCGCGAACACGGCCGTGAGCCAGAACAGCACCAGAAAGACCGGCATCTGCTCGAGCATGTTGAGCTGGATGCGGTCGGCCGCGAGCATCCGTGCGTCCGGCGTGCGATAGCGGTCGAACTTCTCGCCCTTGGCCTGGTACTCCCGGAAGAGCTTCCCCTTCACCAGCGCGACGTTGACCGTCGTCAGATAGTAAAGCACCGCGTAGGCGATGGTGACCAGCAGCGGGTAGCGAAAGATTTCGACCGAGAGCATGCGCGCTTATGCCGCGGCCTTGGTGCGGCGCCAATAGAAATAGGTCGGCGCGCCGAGGAGGACCAACGCGACTCCGATGAGAGACTCGCGTGGGCTCTCTATGAGCGTATTGATGACGAGCGCCATCATGGCCGCGATGAACAGCGCCGGAATGATCGGGTAGCCCCAGACCCGGTATGGCCGTGGCGCGTCCGGCAGCTTCCTGCGCAAGACGAGGACCGCCGCGCCGGTCGCGACGTGGAAGGCCACGGAAGCGAAGGTGACATACGTGTAGAGCCGCGCGTACGAGCCCGACAACACGAGGACACACGCCCATGTGCTCTGTGCCCAAAGGCTGCGAACGGGTGTGCGGTATCGCGGATGGATGACGGCCAGCGCGCGAAAAAAGACACCAGCTTGCGCCATCGGTGCATAGACGCGTGAGCTGTAGAAGATCGTCGCCGAGAGGCAGCCGAACGCCGAGACCGCGATAGCGGCCGACATGAGCCGGCCCGCGCCCTCACCGAGCATCGCCGTGGCCGCGGTTTCGGCGAGGCGCGGAGCCGCGGCGATGACGTCGATAGGCAACACTCGCGCGTACACCGCCATGGCGGCGGCGTAGATGGCGACTGTCGCGGCAACGCCGCCGACCATTCCGCGCGGCAGGCTGCGTGCCGGGTCCTTGAGCTCGCCGGCCGAAAACGTCATGGCGTACCAGCCATCGTAGGCCCAAAGGGCGGCGATCATCGCGACACCGACGGCGCTCGCGAGCCCCGGTGTCGGGACGGCGTCCGCCCAGGCGGGTGCTGCCGCCGACGGTGTCATCCAACCCAGCACGATGAAGCCGGCGAGCGACACGACCTTGATGACGGTCAGCCCGTTCTGGACCCAAGCGCCCTCGCGTACGCCGAGCGTGTTGACCGCGGTGAGCAGGACGATTGCGAGCACGGCCGCCGTTTGAGCGCCGCCCGGCAGGGGCACGAAGCTGACGAAGTAGTGACCGAAGCCGGTGGCGATCGCCGCGATACCCCCCGACATGATGATGAGGAAACACGTCCAGCCGTAGAGGAAGCCGTAGAAGGGGCCATACGCTTCGTGGAGAAAATGATAGACACCACCGGCCCGGGGAAAGAGCGTGCCCAGCTCGGCGTAGCTCGCCGCGCCCGCGACGATGACGGTGCCGGCGAGCAGCCAAATCAGCACCAGCAGGCCCGCGTGGGGCAGGGTTCTCGCCATCTCGCTCGGCGTCATGAAGATGCCGGTGCCGACGATGGCGCCGACCGTGAGCATGACGCCGTCCCAGAGGCTCAGGCGCCGCGCGAGGTGAGGTGTCGGTCCGCTCAAGCGTTCAGAGACTGCGTCAGCATGCGGTGGAAATGGTGCAGACCGGTCTCGCGCGTCGGCGAGTAGCGTCCGCGATCATAGAGTCGTGATCGCACTCCGTGCTGGACGCTGACGACGACTTCTTGATCCTCCTTCTCCACCTGGTCGAGCCCACTGCCGGCGCCTTGGTCGAGCCGCGTCGCGTCCCATACGTACGTCAGGTACTCGACCGTGGTGCGGTCGACGGCGCGCGGCTTCACCCGGTTCACCGATAGGCCCCATGGGTAGAAGTTCAGCATCGTGTTGGGGAACAGCCAGAAGTAGTAGGCGGCGACGAGCTCACCGTGATCGGGTGACGAGCGGGGCAGGGTGAAGGCGTGCTCGGCCTTCTTCGCGGTGCCGATTTGCAACGTGCCGCCGTCGAACAGCTCGGTGCGGTAGTCACCGTAGTCGATGACGCGGTTCAGGCCGGCATGCACGTAGGGGATGTGAAAGCCTTCGAGATAGTTGTCGCAGTAGAGCGCCCAGTTCGCCGCGATGTCATAGGAGCGGCTGCGGGCGCGATCGAGCTTGGCGTTCTCGAGGGGCAGCCAGCCGACGCGCGCTTGCAGGAACGCGATGAGCTCCGCGAAGGGCTGCGCTGGAGCGAGCGACGCAAAGAGCAGGTTTTTCCACTCCCCGAACGCGACCCTGGGGAGATCGTCTTTGCGGGACGGAAACGCTTGGACGCCTTCGAACTCGGGCATCGACACGAAACCCCCGTCATGGCGGAAGCGTCGTCCGTGATAGCGGCACTTGAGCGCGCGCTCGACGCCTTCCTGCTCGCACACCAGATTGCCGCGATGGGTGCACACATTCGAGACGCAGTGCAGCCCACCCTCGAGGTCGCGCGTGAACAGCAACGGCTCCTCGATCCAGCCGTCGATGAAGCGGGTCGGACAGACGGCACCGGGAGCGCCTACTCGACCGAGATCCGAAAGCAGCTGCCAACTCGCCGCGAAGACCTTCTCGCGTGACTGCTCGAAGATGCGCGGATCGGTGTAGGCCTGCCCGGGCAACGTTTCCGCCTTCGTGATGTCGGCGTCGATGGCCCAGGGGGTTTGCATGGCCGCCGGACGCTAGCACCTAGCGGGCTGGGGCTGAAGAGTCGGCCTCGCCCGTCGGCGCGACGCACGCTTTGGTGTTTCCGGCGAAGAGCTCGCGGCCGTTCGCCAGCAAGCGCGCGAAGATCGCCTCGTCCGCGGAGGTGTGCGCCGGCGACTCGAGATCTTTCTGAATGGTGCCACCGATGACGATGTCGTCTTGCCGACAGAACGCATAGGCGATCACCCAGTTGGCGCAGCCACCGCTGAAAAAATAGTGTTGCCGCTCGTCGGTCTTCTTGAGAACGACGTTGTGCCCGCGCTGCGCGATGAGCGACTTGTCGCCGAAGAGCTGCTTTGCCCCGTAGCCCGTGCAATTGACCACGACGGTGGCCGGGAGCTGCGCGACATCGGCCGCTGACTCGAAGGTTCGTGCCTCGAAGCGCACTCCCGCGGATTGCAGGTCCGTGACCAGCTTCGGCATCAGAATCGCGGGAGTCATGAGCCATGTCTGATACTCACGGCCCGGCGCGTTGAGGTTCTTGAAGGGGAGACTGCCGCGCACCGGCGCACCGACGACGTCACGCGGCGTCACGACGTCGAGCGCGGGGACTTGGCGGTCGAGCGTGTAGTTCTTGCGCACCGCGACGCCAAACGCCTGGCGGTTACCCGAATTCTGCAGCTCGACGATGCGATCCCGCGAGCGGCGCATGTAGTCCGCCAAAACATTCTTGGCTTCGGGAGTGGTGTAGAGGCGATGCATGCCCGACGGCTCGAACTGGCCACCCGCGACCCACGATACCGTCGTCGTGAGGTCGAGGCTCTTGGCGTAGACGGTGATCGGCATTCGCGGCCAGCGGCGCCGCAGCTCGGTCGCGGTGGTGAGGCCGATGATACCGGTGCCCAGCACGGCAACGCTCGGCGGCGTCGTGCTCGTGGCGAGCAAGCCCTGCATCAAATCCGTGGCGACGGATGCGCAGCCCCACGAGAGTGTGATGCCCGCGCCACCATGTCCGTAGTTGTGGATGATGCGCTTGCCACCGAGCGGCTCGGGTACGACTTCGAGCCGCACTCCGCCAGGACGGTATGGGCGAACACCGATGAGATATGGATCCTTGTCGCGCAGCTGCGAGAAGTCCGGGTCCGGTAGAAGCTCTCCGTCGCGCAAGGCTTTGGCCCGGGCGGCCGCCGGCCACATGGACGCGCCCGCGATGACGGACGCACCCACGAGGAGGTCGCGTCGTGTCAGCGACATCAGGCCGGCTCCTTGACGAGCTGCGCCGGTAGGTCGCGTGGCGGTACCGCGACGCTCAGCAGCACGGGGCCGCTCGCGCCGCGAGCGTTGTCGAGCCCTCGCTTCAGCTCGGCGATGCTCGTGATGGTCTCCGCCTGTTTGAAGCCGAGGGCGCGCGCGAGGTCCGGATAGCTCCAGCGATTCAAACCCACGTACGGCAGGTGGCTCGGGCCGCCGGCGAAGAACCGCGGCTCGAGCAAGAACTGCTCGATGCCGTAGATCCCGTTGTCGAGCACGACGACGATGCTCTTCAAGCCGGCTCGCGCCATCGTCGACAACGCTTGCGCGGTCATCTGGAAGCCGCCGTCGCCGCAGATCACCAGCGGCCGCTTGCCGCTCGCCAGGGCAACGCCGACGGCGGCGCCGACCGAAAAGCCGATCGCCTGCCATACGCTATTGCATACGAAGGCCCCCTTGGCGGCGATGTTCAAGTCGGCCGCCGGGTACATCGAGAGGCTGGTGTCGGTGAGGACCGCGAAGGCGTCGTCGAGGTAGTCGCTGATGGTGCCGAGCACCGCGTCGTATGAGAGCCCGGAGGACTCGGTGCGCTTGGGCACTGACTTGCGTCGCGCCGCGAAGTCTCTCCCGGAGAGCGTGTTGCGCGTCGCGTGCTCGGCGCGCGCTACGTACGTTTGTGCGAGCGCCGCGTCGACCAACGCTCCCAGCGCCGCGGGTGTCGACTCGCTACCCGAGCGGACCTTGCCACCCCCCGCGGACACCAGGGATTTGGCCGACTTGGTGACGAGCTCGCGGTACTGGCGACCGAAGACACAGCCCAAGGCGAGGATGGTGTCGGATTGGTCGACCAGCTCTCTGACCGCTGGAACGGAGTTGGCGCCGATGTACACGCCGGCGAAGCCGGTGGTGGTCTCGGGGATGACGGCCTTGGCGAGCATGGTCGTGGCGTACGGAATGCCGAGCTTGCGCACGAGGGCGGCGGCCTGTTCGGCGAGGCCGTAGCGTTGCAGCTCGATGCCGAGGAGCAAGAGAGGGCGTTTGGCGTTGCCGAGCCGCTCGAGGATACGCGCCGCCAGCGCCGCTTCGCGCCCGGAGCTCGGTGGAGCGGCACGCAGCGTAGCTCCGGGGGCGCCGACTGGAGCGTCCCAGACATCCTTGGGGATCTCGATGTAGACCGGACGGCGCTCGCGGAGCGCCGTGGCGATTGCCTCGTCGACGACACGCGCTACGTCCTCCTTGGACTCGGCGCGCTCGGCGTACGCCGTCACCTCGCGGAACATCGTCAGGTCGGAGTGCTCCTTGCCCGTCGAGTGGGAGAACAGCGTTTGGTGCTCGCGTTGCAGCTTGAGATCGAGCTTCGTGGGACCGCCGTTCACGACGACGATCGGGCTGCGCTCGGCGTAGGCGCCGGCGATGACGCCGATGAGACTCATCGTGCCGACACCGTAGGTGACGGAGACGGCGCCAAGCCCTCGCATGCGCGCGAAACCGTCGGCCGCATATCCCGCTTCGAGGTCACTGCTGGCGACGACGACCGATACGCCGCTCGTGCTCGCCGCGGCCGCGAAGAGTGGGTCGCATGTCGCTCCGGGAACGCCGAAGAGAATGTCCGCACCGTGCTGGGCGAGCCGTGCCGTGATGTAACGCGCCGCCGACGCCGTGCCCTTGGCGGCCCCCGCTGGCTCGGCGAGCGCCACTCTCGGGTGCATGACTGCTTTAGCGGATAGAACAGCCGTGGCCGAGGCTTGAAGAAACGCCCGGCGCGAAAAGAACGCGTCGTCGCTGAAGGGCATGACCGGTCATCTTACTCGATCGTCGACTCGCGCACCGAAATCGGTGTGTCATCGTGCCCGGAGATCTGTGGATACGTCGGGTACCAGGAGCCGCCGACGTTATCGGTGATGATCGAGCGGTCGATGTCGATCTCTCCGGTGTGGTTGTTGGTCACGAAGAAGATGGCGCTGCCGTGCTCGTTGACCTCGTTGTGCTGGATCTCGGCGCCGCAGATGGTCAGCGTCATCTCGTTGCCGTCGTTGTAGATGGCACCGCCGCTGCCACCGCCGGGCGACCCGTTGCGTGCCGGATTCGCGCCACGGCCGATGGCGCGGTTGTGGGAGAAGACGCTGTTGATGATCCGCCACGAAACGCCGATGCTGCTCACTCCGCCGCCGTTCGAGCAGGTGTTACCGAAGCCTTCGGCGCCACCGAACGTCGTGTTGACCACATAGACCGGCTGCTCGTCGTACTGGCTGAAGACGCGAACACCGGCGCCGCCGACGTCGGGCCCCGTGTCGGCGCAGACGTTGCCGAAGAAGCGCGTGTTCACCGCCTTGAAGCGGCCACCGCGCACCCAGATGGCGCCGCCGCCGTCGTATTCGTCCTCGCCCTTCGAGTTGCCGTCGATGAAGGTGATGTTCTGCACGGTGAGCCGCGGGTGGTCTTGGTCGTCGCAGTGGTTGGTCGTCCAGCGTTGATTCTGGTCGCAGGTGTTCATGTAGAGGATGCGCGTGCGAGCGCCGCCGCTCAGGGTCACGAGGCCGCCGCCGTCGATGACGATGCGCGGGCCGGTGTCGTTGAAGATCTTGGCCGGGCGATCGAGGGTGATGGTCAGCGGGTCGGGGCCGCAGGCGAAGGTGATGACGCCCCCTGAAGCGACGGCTTCGATGAACGCCGCGGCCGTGCAGGACGCGGGCGTGCCGTCACCGACGACCGTCGTCGGGCTCGAAACGTCCTCGAGCCCGGCTTCTTCAGGCACGCCGCAGAGCGCGCTCGCGGTGCCGGCGCGAGGGCCGTCATTCGGGTTCGTCAGCGGGTTCGGTACATCGACGTAGCTTTCGGAGCCGCAACCGGCCACCACCACGATGAACGACCATGCGTAGCGCAGCATGGTGTCGACTTTATCATGGAGCGCTTGCGCCGGCTCGGGGCTTCGCGCGATGGGTGAACGCGATGGCCATTCACGAGGACATCGTCGCGTACAACGACGCCCAAACCGAGGCGGACCGCGCGCTCTGCCACGAGCTCGCGCGCGCGATCGACGCCGGTCTAAGGAAAGCCGAGAGCAAGATCTGGCATCGCCATCCGGTGTGGTTCCTCGATGGCAACCCCATTGTCGGCTATAGCAAACTGAAGGGTTGTGTCCGCCTGCTCTTCTGGAGCGGACAGTCTTTCGAAGAGCCCGGCCTGCATCCCGAAGGCAGCTTCAAAGCAGCCGAGGCGCGTTACACGAGCGTCGGCGAGATCGATGCAAAGGCGCTGCGCCGCTGGCTCGAGAAGTCGAAAGCCATCCAGTGGGACTACAAGAACATCGTGAAGCGGAAAGGCCGCCTGGTGCGGTTGAAGGGCCAGAGCAGCAAGCCCAAGTAACTGGTGGCCGCCGGCTGATCGATGCCCAGCTCGCCCGGCGGCTCGGGAGGGCAGGCGTGCGTGCCGAAGACGAGGTCCGTCCACGGCGCGAGATTGCCGTAGTTCGGCGCGTCGCGATCCTTGGCGTGATGCCAGTGATGCAGCTCCGGTCCGCCGAGTAGGTGTTTGAGCGGCCCGAGCGGTAGGCGCGTGTTGCTGTGGATCAAGATCGACCACATGCCGCGAAAGGTGACGAGCCAGAAGATCGGGCCCATACCGAAGCCCAGGAGCATGGCCGGCAGGTTCACGGCGAGCTGCGTGTAGATGCCGTCGAGAGGGTGCTCCCGATGCGCGGCGAGCCAATCGAGGTGCTCGGAGGTGTGGTGCACGGCGTGAAAGCGCCACAGCAGATCGAAGCGATGCTGGGCGCGGTGCGCCCAATACGCGCAGAGGTCGCCGAGAGCGATGACCAGCACGACCTGCACGGCGAGCGGACATCGCGCGAACCATTCGGGGCTCGTGACCCCGATGAGGGCACGTGCACGCGCCAGCACGTACGCGGCGACGAAGGCGAAGACCCAGTACTGGCCGAAAAAGAAGGCGAGGTCGGTGGCCCAGCGCGGTCGCATGATGCCTTGCGCGCGCATGCTCCACATACGCTCGATGGGCATGTACGCAACAGCGAACAGCGCCAAGACGACGAAGCTCTGGATGAACGCGAACCACCACTGACCCTCGAGGCCCAACGCCTCGGTGAGTCGCAGCGTAACGCCGCCGAGATCCACGCCGATCAGACCTTCACGGCGACGAACGAAAGGACGATCTTGCCGGTGGTGGCGCCTGCTTGTTGTTTGCTCTTCCGGTTGTTGGGCAACTTCCACTCCGCGAGCCGCTTCGTGAAGCACTCGGCCAACGCGGGCGGTCCGTCGCTGGCGACGTTCGTGGCCGTGCCCTTCGGAGACAGCTCGAAGGTCACGCTGTATTCGCGCGCGAAGGCCCACGTGTGCTCGGCGCAGGCGACCGCTGGAGCGGACATAAAGGAGAGGAGGGCGGGGGGCACCTGTGCGTCTAGCGTCCTGGAGTACCAGAGGCGCGTGAAGCGCAGCCTGTTCTTTCTGGCGGTCGCCTCGACGTGGTCCTCGTACGAGCTCGGGACGAAGGCGATACCCGATTTGGTCGCTGGCATGGTCGTGCGATTCTCGAGGTCACGCTGGTAGTCCGCCTTGGACATAGGGGCCACGCGCTTGGGTAGCTCGGTCCAGGCCGCCATCGTGGTGTCGGGATCGCCGTGGTTGGCGCTCGGCACTTCCCACGCATCGATCGCCGCGATCGCTGTCTGCGTTACCGGCGCGGGAGGCGGCGTGCCGCCCGCCGGGATGACGCCCACGATCCAGGCGAACACCGCCGCGGCCGGCAGCACGGCGAGGGGTTTGAGGAGTCGGAAGCGAGTCATGGCAACTGTAGTGCGCACACCCACATTGTGTTTGGTCTGACCTAACATGGCCCCAAACTAACCGACCAGTGTATGTGCTCATAGCCCGACAGCTGGAGGCGCCGCATGGCTGAGAACAACCGCATTGGAATCCAGACAACCCGACCACCGCAGTTCATCGTCGACCTAGCCAATCGAGGGCTCAGGGCGACTAACGAAGCAAACGCTGCGGGGGGCCTTCGTACTGCGAACGTCCGTGACCCCAACGCCGCGGTGGGACTTCGTGACCCCAACGCCGCACGTGGAGTCCGAGACCCCAATGCCGCGCAGGCGCCGCGAGACCCCAATGCTCCGGCCGGCGCCGCCAATGGCGCGGCTCCTGTCCGGTTGCGTGAAGGTCCTACCCAGAACGAGCAGCGGCTGGTTAACGAAGCTGCGTTCGGTCGCACGCGTGAAGACTACCAGCGCGACATCGACGAGAACCCGAGCCTCATCGAGGCGCTCAAGGTCGCCAACTTCCATCCGACCGCCGAAGGTTTGGTGCGCGTCGAGCAAGCCGTCAACAAGAACCCGGCGAGCTGGGGCGAAGTCGTCGAGGCGGCAAACGCGGTCGTGGCCACCGGCGGCAAGAGCGCTGCGGCGAACAAGGCACTCGGCGGCGCGATGAACAGGTTCATGCAAGCCGCCGGCTTGCGTAAGACCGACACCGCCGATCTCGCCTACATGCTCGCGCGCATCATGATGAAGAGCGACGAGACCGAGCGCGACGACGCGATGAAGCGTCTGACCGCGGCGCTGCAAGCGGCGCAGGCCCGTCTCGACAGGCTGACGGAAGACCGCAACAAGCTGGGTGCGGCCGAGCAGCAGCAGGCGGTGCAACCGCCGGCGCAATCGGACGGTGGCAAGAAGGACGACGGTGGCTCGCAGCCGAACAACACGGCGGCGGTGGCCGACGACGTCGCCCGCAGAAACACCGAGCGCGCGCAGCTCGATGCGCAGATCAACAACACCAAGGGCCTCATCGAAGATCTGCAACAGCAGATTCAACAGGCTCAGGCCGGCGGCAATCAGCAGGGTCAGGGCAATCAAGACCTGGTCACCGAGGCGATCATCGCCATGGTCGAGCAGGCGAATGCCATGGCCGCGCTCTTCAACCCCGACCAGGTCCAAGACGGCGCCGCGCCGGTGAACGGCCAGAATGGTCAGAACGGCCAGGGCAACGGCGGCGCGAACAATCAGCAAGGCAACGGCGCGAATACGTGAGGCCGGCATCCCAGGCGGACGCTGCGGCGATCATCGCGCAGCTCCGCCAGGATCCCACTCTGCTCCCAGGTTTCGCGTGGTCGCTCCCGGATCTCGCGATGTGCACCGATGGCGAAGCCGTCTGTTTTCATCGCGGGCTAGCGCTCGCTGACGACTGGGTGCGCGACGTGTGGATCGTCGCGCCGGTCAGCCGGTGGTTGTCCTCGTCGCGCCGCTTTTGCGCCCACTTGTTCGCGACGGGTGCGCGGCAGCTGCGTTGGCGCGTGGCGCTGCCCATCGATCCTCGGCGCGAGGCGGTGTGGGCTCGCTACGGTGCGCGTCCGATCTCGCTTGCGAACGGTGTGCTGACGGTCGTGCTCGACGACCCTTCGCTGCCGTCCGCCGCGGCGGAGCCATGGCCGCGCACAGTCCGTCTGGGAGCCGGTACCAGCTTCGGTACGGCGCGTTATAGCGAATTCGCGCGCATCGCCGCGCTGCTCGAGGTGCCGCAGAACCATCAAGCGCTCGGCTATGCGCGCGGTCCCACCGTCGACGAGCTCGTCGCCACGTTCATGCCGGACGATCCGCGGTATCACGCGCACTCGCCGAGGAACGTCTACACGGTGCGACGTGGCGGTGCCGCGGTCGGCGTCGTCATCGAGCACCCGAGAAACTACGATGGCGACACGGTGCGCGAGATCGACATGGTGCTCGAGGACGGCGCCCTGCCGCTGCGCACCTGGGCGGAGCTCCTTGCCACGATCGCGGACCTATCGTTCCGCCGTGGCGCGACCCGCATGCTCGTGAACGTGCGCGAGGACTTCGAGAACATGGCGAATATCTTCGGCGCGGAAAAAGTGACGTCCTGGACGACGGACACGACGCCGAGGCGATCCCACTACACGGCGACGGCGGCACAATTCTACGCGTCGGTGGCGGCGCGATCGTATGCTTTGACGCGGGGCCGGCGCGGGCGTGGTCAGACCACGGTGTAGATGTTCGCGCCACGCAAGCGTCGCTTCTCGACGACGGTGCCTTCGACGCCGATGACGCCGGCCAGCACGACGAGGAGCGCATCCTCGAGCGCGGCGTCAGCCGGCGTTACGAAGAGCTCACCGACTTTTTCGTCGGGCACGAGTCGCACCAACACCGCGCCACCTTGCTGGGTGTGCATGAGATACGAGCGCACACCGCCGTCCTCGAAATAGCTGCGCTCGACCACCTTCAGCCGGCCCGTCCGCTCGAGCACACGGATCATCGTGTCGAGGTGGATGATCTGGGAGGTTTCGGGGTTGATGTTTTTGAAGGCGTAGCGCGACGTCGGCGTGCTCAAGAAGTGATCTTCGACGGTGAGGCCGCGCGGCAGGTAGGGCTCGTCCGGCCGGGGCCGCGGCGCGGTGTCGGGTCGCGGGCGCACGACGACGAGATCGCTGGTGTGAAAGGCGAGGCTATAGTCTGGAGCGTAGTAGTGGTTGAAGTCGGTGTACTGCTCGCGCAGGTCCAACACGAGCTCACGTGTCAGCGTCGCGAATATCGAAGAGCTTGCTTCCGTGACGCAGACGAAGCCTTGGCCATCGGGCTTCAGCGCCGCCACGCCGCGCGCGAGAAAGAGCCGCAATGCGCCTGGTCCGCTGACAGGATCGGCGAAGAACGCGTCGAAGGCCCCAACGAGCTCGGCCGGCAGCGGCTCGCGAAGGTCGTGCGGCGTGACCTCGAGCGCCGCGCCCACTGGAGCTCCGCGGCGAATGAAGTCCACGATAGCGTTGTCGAGCTCGAGCACGGTGACACGGTGGCCGAGCGCGACCAGGCCGATGCTCAAGAGGTCGTCGTCGCCGAGCACGAGCACGCGCTTGGGCTCTGGTCCCAACAACGCCGCGCGGCGCGCGATGGTCTCGGGCAATGCCGAATACTGGGCGAAGCCGCGATGCGTGTGCCGCCGAGCCGCATGACCAGCGAGCACGGCCTCGTGCGCCCTTGGCGTCAACGCGGTGCGACACCAGGCGAAGTGACGCTCGAGTCCTTCGAGGCGGCGGCGAACGTGCTCGTCGCTGGTGCTCGATGTTTGGACGGCCCAACCCCGCTTCGTCGCGGCAGCCAGCTCGCGGTGCTCGACCTGGCTCGCCTCGGGGATGCCGGCGGCGAGCGCACGCACGATCGCCAAGTCTTCGGGGCGCAGATCCCAGCGCTCACCGGTCGCGAGGGAGCGGAGCTCACCCCAGCCCTTTTGGGTCGAGGCGACGAGGCCGGGCGCAAGAGTCCACAAAGCCTGGTGACGTTAGCGGATTGGTAGAGGGTGACGGAAGACGCTAGTGTCTCCCGCGTGACTGATTCCTCCGCGAGCTCGGACGAAGACCTCACCGGCCGTCTCCATCGCTTTGCCCAGGTGTGGCTCGCGGTCGTCGGCCTCGGAGTGTCCATCCACACCTTCACCACACTGGTGTTGGGCAGGCCCGCCGAGCTTCTGGGCCCGGGCTTCCTCGTACACGCCGCGTCCGTGCTTCCGCCCATCGCGCTCTGGGCCTCTTGTCGGAGACCTCGCAGCGTGCGGTTCTGCCGGGCCGTGGAAGGTGCCGCGCTCATCACCCACGTCGCCATGGCCTCGACGATGGCGCGGGTGCTCGCCGACCTCAACGTCGAACAACTGGCCGCGGACGGCGAGGCGTCCGCGAAAGCGGTCATGTTCGTTTATTCTTATTTTGGGGTGATCTTGGTGTTCGCCTCGAGCATTACCTACGCGGTGCGTTCGGCGCTGGTGCCAAGTCGCCCGGTGCGCACGATGGTCCTCGGCGTCGCGCTCGGTATCGCAATGCTCGCGACTTTTGCGGCGCGGCTTCCATGGTGGGCGGAGGCTCGCGAGCGGGCGGACGCCGAGCTCCTCATTTCGACCGGCTCGCTATGGGCGCTCGCCGTTTGCGTTTGCGCGGTCCTGTCTTCGGTCATTCACGGCTTGCGGCGCGAAATCGCCAAAGCGCGCAAGCTCGGTCAGTACACACTCGGGGAAAAAATTGGTGAAGGCGGGATGGGCGTCGTTTACCACGCGAGTCACGCGATGTTGCGGCGGCCCACGGCGGTGAAGCTCCTGCAAGACGACCGGGTGAAGCCTGAGGCACTCAAGCGCTTCGAGCGCGAGGTGCAGCTCACGGCGCAGCTCACGCACCCGAACACCATCACCATCTACGATTACGGACGTACGCCGGACGGCGTTTTCTACTACGCCATGGAGCTCCTCGGCGGTGCCACTCTCCAGCACATCGTCGAGACGCAGGGCGCCCAACCCGAAGCGCGTGTCGCGCACATCCTGCGCATGGTCGCCGGCGCTCTCGCGGAAGCCCATGCGCGTGGCCTCATCCATCGCGACATCAAGCCCGCGAACATCATGCTCGGAGAGCGCGGCGGCGCGTCGGACGTGGCGACCGTCCTGGACTTCGGACTGGTCCGCGAGCTCGAGGGTGGTTCCAGCCCCGAGCTGACCACGGTCGGGGCCATCGTCGGAACGCCCATGTACCTCGCGCCGGAAGTGATCAAAGCCAATCAGACGAGCGCGGTGTCGGATCTCTATGCGCTCGGAGCGGTCGGTTACTTCATGCTGACCGGGAACACGGTTTTCGATGGCGACACCGTCGTCGAGATTTGCGGTCACCACTTGCACAGCCCCGTGACTCCGCCGTCGCAGCGCCTGGGCACGCCAATTCACCCCGGCCTCGAGGCGCTGCTGCTCGCGTGCCTCGCCAAAGATCCCGAAGCTCGTCCGGAGAGCGCGGCCGCTTTCGCAGAGGCGCTCGAGGAGCTCGACCTCCCAAGGTGGAAGCCGGTCGTCAGCTCGTAGCACCGACTCGGTGTCACCACACCGCGAGCGACGCGGGAGCGAGATCCGTCAAATCCGCTAAAACGGCACTCACGTTCGTGTCCCAGGCATTGGCGACCCCCAATGACGACTTCGTCCGCGTTGGCGGACGAGGGGAGCGGTTGCGCGCGTCAAACGCGCGATAGCCCTTGCTAGTTTCGTGCGCGGGGACTATGATGCGCGGTCTCTGGGCTTAGTCCGGTGGTCGATCCGAGCTTCTGTTCGTGTCTCCTCGCAGATTCCCCCGTAGGCGTTTTTTCGAGTGCTGGCGTGTGGGCCGGCGTAACGCGTGAGGGGCGGGCGGTCCATTTTGACGGCGTATGACGCCCGACGCGTCGGAAACGTCCGGCGAGGAGTGAACAATGCGTGCAGCAGATTCTGAGAGTGGAGCCGAGGTTCCAGCGACCCTTTGGGATGCGCTGCTTTACGATGCAGTCGATTCCTTGCAGACGTTGCAAGTGCACAGTCCCGCCGACGGCGTCATGGCGAAGTTTCGCGGCAAGACCGCGAAAGACGACGTAGCCGAATTCCGTCGCGAGCTGGTCCGGCAACTCAAGACCAAATCGCGCGATAGACGCGTCTTCCGCGGCACGTCGAACGCGTTCTTGATCTTCGGATCGGCCAACGTGTCATCGAGCTGGTCGATGCGCTTTCGTGACGCTGACATCGACATCGATGTTCGCACGGTTCGCGTCACCGTGAGCCCCGACCGCGCCGACATCGGGTCGTAGCTCGCGTTACACGCAGGCGCCCCGAGCATCATCTTCGGCCCGGTCGAGCGGCTGAAACGGCTCGCCGCGCCTTTGCTCCGAGCTCTCGCATGCCGGCGAAGGCGGACCACGCCTCGGTTGCGTAGCGCGCCTGACAATAGGTGCGCAGCGTATCACCGGTGGCCTCGAGGAACGCCTGCCAGTCGGCTTTGGTGACTAGCGCCGTAACGTCGAGCTCCGAAGAAGGACCGAACCGAGCGCACTTCGGCTCGTCCGCGATGGCGGTCGCGAGCCCCTCGTTGAGCCAGGTCGGCGAAGCGTCGTATGGGGCCCAAGACTTCATGCGCGCATGGACCAGCTCGTGCGCGAGTACGCCGGCGGTCGATGCATTCGGTCCAGTCACGACGACCGCGCGATCCGGAGTCGGCCCAGCGAAGGTCACGGCGGCAAACCCCAGGTCGGCGGCATGCGCTGCTCGCGGATCCGCGCCAAAGGCAATTTTGCACCGCGCGGACCGGCAGACGAACACCGTCGCGCGAAACGTTGGGTCAGCGCCGAAAGCGTCGTGCAATCGTGCATAGGCCGCCTCGACGTCTCTCGTCACCGCCAGGGAGTCCTCGGGCCTCAGGGGCGCTTCGACGAGAACATCGTCGTTCAATCGCTGCAGCGCGATGCCGTTCACGATCGAGGGCTCCGGCGCCACGACGAAGAGCAAGGGCACGAGGACGGTCATGCGCTGAAGCGAACAGTCGCGGCACCTCTGCTATTCCGGGCGCCGCCGCTGGTCTCGCGGGCAGGGCTCGGGTTAGTTGTCCGGCATCCCTAAGACAGGGCGTTTTCATGAAGCTCGACCCCGAAAAAATGCGCGAGCTCGTCCGGCGCAATACGGTACCCGCTGTCCTCCCCTTCATCCCCGAGCTACGTCTGCACCTCGTGACCGAGGAGACGCCGCTATGGCGGGCCACCGATGCTCACCTCGAGCGGGAGGGCTTGGCGTCACCGTACTGGGCGTTCGCTTGGGCCGGCGGGCAGAGCGTCGCGCGCTACGTGCTGGACAATCCTCAGCTGGTCACGGGCAAGCGCGTGCTCGACTTCGCCGCTGGTTCCGGCCTTGTCGCTATCGCGGCCATGAAGGTGGGGGCGTCGAGCGCTCGAGCCACGGATATCGATGCGGTCGCGATCGAAGCCGCCAGACTCAACGCGGCGCTGAACGACGTTGCTATCGATCTCGTGGTGGGCGACGTCGTCGACGACCCTTGCGAGGATATCGATGTCGTGCTCGTCGGCGATGTCTTCTTCGATCGCGAGCTAGCCCAACGTTGCACCCGATGGTTCGGCTCGCTGGCGGACCGTGGCGTGCTCGTGCTGGTTGGCGACCCTGGGCGATACTTTTCGCCCAAAGAGGGGCGCACGCGGCGGGCGCGATATGTTCTGCCGGAGAGCCCGGAGATCGACGGCGAGGGTGTGCGCCATTGCGATGTCTTCGCCGTGGACCCGCGATAGGGGTGGGCGCGCCGAGCGGCCTATTTGTCGGCTTGAGGTTGCATGAAGAGCACCTCGAAGAGCCTCGCCAGGGTTCGCATCTGCGCGGCGATGATGTGCAAGCGCTGAGTGGTGCGCGCCATGATGAACGCGCCCTCGAAGATGACCATCGGCATGTCCGCGATAGTGTCCAAGGAGAGATCCGCCGGGAACGGCGCTTGCGCGTCTGCTTCGCGAAGCTTCTTCAGAAAGAGGTCGCGCCAGGCGAGCAGCACCGACCCTGCTAGCTCGACGAGCGCCGGGTCGAAGACACCGCTCTCGAACGCCGTCGAAGCGAAGAGACAGCCGGGATAGTCTTTCGGTGCGTCGAACGCTTCGGCGAGCAGGCCCATGATGATGAGGATCTGCTGGCGCGGGTCGCGCGACATCTTCTCCGAGCGGCTGACGAGGTCGGCCATGATCACGTAATCCTGGGCCGCGTGGTGCTCTATGATGGCGCGCGCCAATGCGTCCTTGCCCTTGAAGTGATGGAAGAAGGCGCCCTTCGTCACACCGGCCTGCGCCACCAACGCGTCGATCGACATCCCCGCGAACCCTCTGCGCACCACCATTTCTGAGGCGGCTTCCAAGATGCGCTCGCGGGTGCCCACTGGATCTCGAACCATACCGACTAGTTAGTATGTTTTTCATTCGATGCGCAAGATCTCGCTTGACGCCCAATTTTACTCACAGTATTACATACCAACTAGTTGGTATGTAGCTAACTATGGAGCGTTATCAATGGACTGGCTCATCGACTACGCGGCGTTGTGGCTTCTCATCCCCTTTGTTGGGCTCGACCTGGTCATGCAGGCGCGCCGCTACTACCGACCCCGTTGGTGGCGGGTTCGAGCGACGGCGGTCTCGCTCCTGGCGTTCGTCGTCTCTGTCGCGGTGACCTTGGGCTGGGGCTCGCTGCTCCGCGACGTGCGCCTCCTCGACGGCTCACGCCTCGGGACCATCGGTGGCGCCGTGGTTGGCGTCTTGCTCTACGAGCTCGTGCACTACGCCTACCACCGGGCGGCGCACCGCTGGGATTGGCTGTGGCGGGCGAGCCATCAGCTGCACCACAGCGCCGAATCGATCGACGTCTGGGGCGCTTATTATCTGCACCCACTCGACGCGGCGTTGTTCACGACGTGGGCGAGCCTAGTGTTCTTTCCCTTGCTCGGGCTGTCCGTCGAAGCGGCCATCGTCGCCTCGCTGTTCCTGTCGTTCAACTCGGCGTTCCAGCACGCCAACATCAAGACACCGCACTGGCTTGGCTTCATCGTCCAACGCCCCGAGAGTCACGTACTGCATCACGCGCGCCAGGTGCAGCAGGTGAACTATTCGGATTTGCCCATCTGGGACATGATCTTCGGCACCTTCAAGAATCCCGCGGCCGTGACCGAGGTCGATGCGGGTTTCTACGATGGTGCGTCGTCACGCGTCGGCGAGATGCTGGTCGGCGTCGACGTGACGCGACCGGCACACGCCTGGCGACGTCTCGAGGGGCATACGCCGCTCGACGGGCCGACACCGTTGGGGATGCGCGCCAACGCCGGCTCGAACCGCTAGTAGGTGCGCGGGCGTCGCATCGATGGTGCGCCGCCCGCGCTTAGCCGGCAGAGGCCGCCCGGAACAGCCTGACGACCTCGTCCGCGACAACGCGAATGCGCAGCACGCGCCGCAAGTCTGGGTGCACGACGAGCCAGCCGGTACCCCGAGCGAGGACCGGCGACAGCGGGCGCAGTAACGGGAACGAGCGGCTCGCGCGTCCCGGCAGTGCTCCGATGCCCAAGCCTTCCGCGATGGCCGCGGCTACGACCTGCATGCTGGCGGTGGAAAGCACGACGTTGGATCCGCGGTACGCTTTGGCGCACCATTCAGCCGCCGGGTGCCGCACCGTACACGCAATGGTGTCATGCCCAGCGAGGTCGTTCGGATTCGCCGGGGCGGCGCGCCGCTGCAAATAGCTCGATGCGCCGTAGAGGAAAAAGGGCTCGTCGCCCAGTTTGCGCGCCACGAGTGCCTCCGGCGTCGGACGCATCCCCTCGGGGCGAAAGCGAATCGCGAGATCGACTTCGCGCTTGAGGAGGTCGGCATCTTCGTTCGCGAGCGCCAGCTCGACGCGAATGCCTGGGTACTTGGCGCGAACTTGGCCGAGCGCGCCGATCAGGAACGTCGTCGCGAACAGCTCGTTGGTGCCGATACGAACGATGCCATCGACAGTGCGATTCCGCGTCGCGGCCTGCAGCGCCAGCATGTCCGCCGAGTATTCCATCGCCGACGCAGCCTCGAGGAGCGCAGCCCCCTCGACGGTGATGGTCAGACCCGTAGGCGTACGGTCGAAGAGTCGAAAACCAAGCGAGCGCTCGAGCGCGTCGACCCGTCGGCCGCAGGTGGGTTGGGTCACACCCAACGAACCGGCCGCGGCGGAGAAGCTGCCGGCACGGTGCACCGCCAAGAAAAGGCGCACGTCATCCCAGCTCGACAAGGCACGGGGCAGCGACTCGCGCTTCAATTTGGCTTGGTGTCTCGGCACGCTATGCATTTTTGTATACCCGCGATGACTTCGCTAGATCTTCTGCGCGCCCGCGCCGCGTCTTAGTTTCGAGGCGATGCGACAGTCCGTGCTCGGTTTGCTCCTGTGGCTCGTGGCGCCGTTTCTTCCCGCCGAACACCGGCCATCCTTCGGTTCCCTCGAGCACGGATTCCTCTTCATGCCGCTCGTGCTGGCGCCCCCGCTCGTGCAACTCGCCGACACGCTTCTTGGTGGGCGATGCGAGCGCTTCAGCGCGCTTGCTCGGCGAGCGCTCGCCGGGGCGGGGGCGCTTGTCGTGGTTTCGTTCTTGGTTCCGCGGGGCATGGGAGCCGCCGTCTTCGCCATGCCGTGGTTGATCTTGGCGGTAGCTCTTGCGGGACGTGGGGTGCGTAGAACGCTCGCTCACCGTGACCGCGGGACGGCAACCGTGATCGCGGGACACGTCTTTTTGGTCATCGGCGCAGTCTGGCTGCTCCTGTCGCGCTTGGGAGCGGCACCGCGTCATCTCTCGGAGACGACGGTACTCCTGGCGGCGCTGCACTTTCACTTCAGTGGCTTCGCGCTGCAGATCCTGGTCGCGGGGGTGGGACGCAAGCTCAGCGCGACCTCGCGCGCCCTCCGTCTCGTCGTCGCCTGCGTGAGTCCGAGCGCGGCCGTGGCAATCGCGCTCATCGCCGCTGGCAACCTCTTGGCGCTGCCTTTGCTGAAATTCTGCGGAGTCATCGCGATGGTTCTGTGCGTCGTCGCATTGGCCGGCCTTTGCGTCGTCGCGGCTCGCGCGTCGGCGGAACGGGCCGCGCGATGGCTGTTCGCGTCGTCGGCCACAGTGCTCGCCAGCGGCATGTTGCTCGCCGCCGCGTATGGACTCGCCGAGCTCACGGTCCCCACGCCGATGTCATTGGCCCTGATGACCACGACCCATGGCCTCGCGAATCAGCTCGGCGTGGCGCTCTGCGTGCTGGCGCTCACGATTCGTCCCGAGGGGTGCCACAGTGGCACACCTTAGAGCCGAGCCCGCCGATATTGGCGGACTCAATGGTTCCACTGGCGATAGAGGGGCTCGCGCGCACGTCGACGCAGGCCGAGATGACAGCGAGCGACAGCGGCGAAGAAGCGTTGCCGATCGCTGTTGGAACCGTCTTCGATGCTGATGCCCTGACGCAAGGCCGCCGAAATATCGACGTGTTGCGTGGCCCCGGCCCACGCTACGCGCAGCTGGCCGAGCCAAGACGCACCGTCGACGCCTTGTCCACGCCGCGCGCCGCGCCGGCCTGGGCAGAGCGCATCATCCGCAGCCCAAGCGCCGCCGCGCTCGCTGTGGCCCTCGAGGCTAGCGGCCGTCCCGAGGAGGTCGCTGCCTTGGGCCGTGCAGCCGAGAGCTACGACCACGCACGCGCTTTGGCCGTTGCCCTGCAGGTCGAAGATGCCATCACGCGCGTTTTGCGGACCAACGAGCTCCAAGGTTACCAACTGGCGCTGGCTCTCCAGACCCGCGACGCGGTGCGTGACTTTCGTCGTGGTTCCTTCGCCGCGACCCTGCCGCGACAAGTCATCCCCGGCGAGGCGCGTGATCAACGCGACGTGCGCGAATGGCTCGCGAGCTTGGGGATCGACGATGCGACCGTGCAACGACTGGGCGGCGCCGAGGTGCGCACGAGCCAGATCCGCGAGTATCACGCCGCGGGTCTCGTGCACGCGCGCTACCTCCCCCTTCTCGAAGCGCGCGTGCCGGTAGCGACGATTCGCGCTTACCTCGCGGGATTCACCCCCGACGAGCACGCGAACCTCGAGGTGTCGCGCGACGCGGCGGCGGCGCTGAAGGCCGGTGTCGCGCCCGCGTTCGTGACCCGTTTCGCTCGAACCTTCGGCTCGATGCCAACCAACGAGGTTCTCCGTCTCGCTGGAATTCCGACTGAAGAACGCGCGACGGATGCCATCGTCCGCGCGTTTGCCCATCGCGCCCGCGTCGCCAGCCTCATGGATCGTATCGACCGGCTGGCGCGGCTCGGGGCGGATCGGGCGACGGCGGCGGCGCTGGTCGCTGCGGGCGTCACACCCGAGGTGCTCGCGAAGCATATCACGCGCCATCGGGGCGCTCTGAGTGCCAATGCCGTGGCCCGGTTGCTCGTGACCGAGGGTGGCGCCGAGGAGCTTCAACGCGTCGGCACCGGACACCTCGCGTCCTACGAGTCGCTGGGCTTGTCGCGACACGAGGCCGCGTTGGCGCGCCTGTCGCGCTATTCGGCGGACGACATCGTCGTGGCGGGTATCCCCCCGCGCTTTTTCGCGCACCCCGATGCGCGCCGATGGAAGCCGGCCGGCATCTCGGCCATGCAGCTCGCCGATGCCGCGCGCCTCGCCAAGAGCGACCTGGTGCCGGAGTTGGTCGAGGCGTTCGCAACCATCGCGAATGATCCTTCGGCCAACGCGGCCTATCGTGACGCTATAGCGGTCGGAGCATCGGCGCTCACCGCGCTCGCAACCGCCGGTACCTTGGACGCCGAGCACGCGCGCGGCTTGATCGATGCCGCGCGTGCCTGGCCAGGGCCGGCCGGCGAGCGCGACAACGCGATAGCGCTCGGCGTCGAGGCGTTGGATGGCGTGGACCCGAGCGTGGTGTTCCGCGTCGTGCGCGCGGGACTGTTGCCGGACCGCCTCGAGGGCGCGAGCGTCGCGGATATCGAGTTGCGCGTCGCGTACCCGAGCCTTGCCAACAAGGGCTGGAGCGACAAGCATCTGCGGACGCTGCGAGCACTTGAAGTCCGGCCCGCGTCGCTCGTCGGACTGCCGCCGGGGGTCCTCGACTCGCACAACGTGAACCTCCTGGTGCGAACGCTCGCTGGAGAGGGCAGGCTCCCCCAAGCAGTGTCCGACATGCTCCGGCAAACCGGGTTGTCGTTCGTCTCACGCGTCCATCCCGACGTTCTCGCGGCGATGCTCGACCACCGCAATCGCGAGCGACCACTCGCGGTCTTCGTGGTTCCCAGCACCGACCACAATCGTGTCTTCGACGACATCGCCGACGTCCAGCCCGCGCTGCTCGCGTACTACGATGTGCGAGTCATCGAGGCCGGACGCGACGAGGAGCTGGTGGACCGCGCCCTTCGTCAGATGAGCGGCGGGCGGCGCATCTCGCTCCTGGTCATCGGCGGCCACGGGAGTCCCGATTCCATCAGGCTTGGCCGCGGTAGCGACCAGCGCGATACGATCGATGTCGGGGACGGACAGCTCCTCGCGAGGCTCCGGCCGGCGCTCGCGCCCGAGGCGGCTGTCGTTCTCTCATCGTGCTCGACCGGCCGCGAAGAGGGGCGCAACGCGCCGTCCGTCGCGCGCGTCATTGCGCGACATATCGGAACGCGTGTCTTCGCGCCCGATCAAGACAGCGCCATCACCGGCATCGACGTCACGGAGGGACGCGTCACCGGCGTACGTTTTAGCGGTGCTGGGACCCGCGTCTTCGAACCGACTGACTGAGCGGCGGGGCTGCTCTCATCCGGAAGGCGGAACGCACGCCTTGATATTGCCACCGCTGACGCGCTCGATGTTCGAGGAGCAGTTCGACTCGTTCTCCGCATCGCGGTTGGCGTTGCACTCTGCTTTGTCGACGCAGGCGCGGAAGCAGTAGTTCGTTCCGTCGGTGTGGTGCACGCAGATCGAGTCCTCCGGACAGTCGAGATCGCCGGTGCAGCCACTCAACCCGCAATACCCGCCCTTGAAGCCACTCAAACAATGCAGAGGTGGCTCGATATCGTGGTTGCACTCATCGTCCGCGGCGCACTGAGCGCCCACGCCGAGCTCGTCGGACTCGGAGTCACCGCAGGCAGAAATCAGAACGAGTAAAGCGCACGCGAGCCAGCGCATTGTTGCCCCCCTTGGCGAAGGGCAACGTTTGCCACATGCATGGGGTCAAGACAAACGTGCTCCGCGCTCAGTCGGCCGGCAGGCTTCTGCAGGCCGTCTTGGTTTCGGGAGCGGTTACCATCGGCTCCAAGATGGCGCGCGGGAAGACACCGCCGCTTTCCTTTGCGTGCTGCAGCGCCAGTGTTTCCTGAGCCTCGCGGGTGTGCGCGACGTGCTCGCGCGTTCGGTCGCCGCCGGCGCGCGCCAGATCGATCCACCACATGCGCAACGGCTGTCCACAATCGACCTCGAAGGCGGCCTCGTTCACCTCGAGCCATTGCAGGTTTTCGATGGGCGCGCCTGGTGTCTTGAACGACAGCCGTACGCTAACGCGGTCACCGCGCTGTGTTACCGAATAGACTTCGTTCCATGTCGTCTTCGGAAAACCTTGATCGACCGTTGCCAGGTCCGCGAACAATCGCGTCTGCGCGACCGGCTTCGAGCCGTAGCTCCGCACCGCGCTGGTGACGCGTACGAAGCGCGCGAGCGAGTCGTCGAGATCGGCGCACGGTGTCGCCTTGCAGCGCTGCACGGCGGCGATGGCGTCGTCGAGCGAGTGGTTGCTGATCGTCGCCCAGGGCCAACGGTTCGCTTTGTCGACCTTCTGCGCGCCGCTTACGAGGTCTACCTCGATGCGTCCCATGGAACCGTGCGCCACGACCTTGTCGTCGTAGTACGCGATCACGGCACAGTCTTTCGCATCGCAAACTTGGAACTGCGCGTTGATGGTGCCGCTCGGGATGACCGGGTGCTCTCCGGTGACGGATTTGCTGATGACCTCGGCGAGCGACTCCGAAGTGTCGAGGTGATATTGCGACCATTGCGAGCGCTGCAGCACGCGCGCCCGCGCGGGCGCCGACGGGTAGGGTCGATCGCGCAACACGGTCGATTGGATGATGAGGCCGCGTTCGTTGACCCCGCTCATCGGAAACCCCGCTCCGAACATCGTCTGGGCGAGACTCCAATAACGAGAGGTCCATTCGATGGCGTTGGCCGTGCCTGCCTCGAGGGCGCCGTTGCGATGCAAATGGCGTGGGTTGAGCACGACGGCAGCGCGTGCCGGCGAATACCAGCCCGTCGAGATGGCGTACTGGGCGCCATCTCGTGGTGATTTGCGCGCGATGTGAAACCCAGTCGAGGCGCTGGCCGACACGCTCACGAGGGCCAAAGCGACCGCTAGGATCCGACATGGGTTGAGCATGGCGCGCGATACGCCTGCCGCGCGCGAAGCGCTAGCGGAATCACACGACGGCAACTTCCGTGTGACCGGTGTCGATAACGGCTCGCCACCACTATCCCGGAGACCAACCATGAGCACCAAACTTCACCCCGTCGGCCATATCCCCCTGACCATCCGTACCGCTTCGTGCCTCGATCAGCCGATCCGCACCGCGCTGATGAACGAGAACGCCCGCCGCATCCGCGACGGTGTCCGCCCGCTGGTCAATGTGGCCCGTGAGGGAGTCACGAGCCTCATGCAGGTCGGTCCCAAGCGCGCGGTGGCTCTGTCGCGCCATGACGTCTACACCATCGGCGATTTCGCCCGCATGAACAGTGCTTTGGTCCCCCCCGTGCTCGCCGGCATCCATGCCGCGATCCGCGCCGCCTATCGCGAGTAGCGCCTCGTGCCGCTCTGGCACTCCACCCTGTGTGGTTGATCCGCAACGTTCTAGCGCGCGGCGCGAAACCGTCACGTCGCGTCAGGCGCGGCCCACCACCATCTGGAGACCACCATGCACGCCGCTAAAGAAGTCCGGAGCATCCTCACCGGCATGATCACTATCGAGAAGTTCGAGGCCGCGCTCGCGGCCGCCGGCCGAGATCTCGAGTTCGATCCCGAAGAGAAAATCGCGCTCGGCACCGTTCACAGCAACCCGTACTACACCGACGAAGCGGTGCGCGTTCGTTACGCCGAGCTGCAGCAGCCCCTCGGCCTGCCCGCTCCAGCGGTCTATCACCTGACCACCGTCCCTCCGTCCCCCGAGCGCCTCGAAAACACCTACCAGTACCTGAAGCAGAATTTGGAGCCGGTGGGGCTCGACGTGAAGAAGACCGACGGAGGCGTCGCCATCCTTCACGACCGCGGCAATGTCCATCAAATGCGCAAGGCCTGGGATCTCGTCCTCGGACTAGCCGATGAGATGAAGGTGCCGGTCACCATCGATTCGAAGTGAGCGCGCAATCGAGAAGGCCCGCGCCCCAAGTCACTTGATGGCGCGGGTCAGCAGGTAGTCCTGACGCAGGATATTCTCGGTCGGCTCGAAGTAGGTCATCGAGAGCGCGTCCATCGCGGCGCGGAACTCGGCGAGCTTCGCGGGCTCGCTCTGCAGCATCTGCGTCAACTTCATCACTGGGCCAACCGAGCGTTCCATGAAGGCACGAACGTGTTGCGGGCTCAGGTACGGCGCGCGCATGGTGCCGCTGTCGAAGACGACGTCCTTCACGGCGGTGCCAAGGCGCTCGCGCACGATGACCGGGTTGCCCCATTGCACCGGCGGCGAAACTCCAGGCGGCAACGGCGGCAGGAACTTGCCGACTAGCTGGAACACCCGGCCCGTGAAGAAATCCGGGGGCCATGTCGCGAAGGCGATGGTGCCGCCTGGCTTGAGCACGCGGAGCATCTCCTTGAGCGCGACATCCGGGCGCGGCGCGAACATGTGGCCGAATTGGCTGACCACCGCATCGAAGCTGCCGTCCTCGAAGGGGAGCGCTTCGGCATCGCCGACGAGCCACTCCGCCTCCGCGCCAGCGATGGCGGCGTTCTGCTTGGCGTGGGCAATCAGCTCGGGGGTGAGATCGAGACCGGTAATGCGCGCGCCGGTGCGAGCCGCCGCGAGGGCGACGACACCGGTACCGCAGCCGACGTCGAGAACGCGCTGGCTCGAGGTGATGCGCGCGAAGGCAACGAGACGCGCCGCGGGTGCGCAGGTGTAAATCTCGGTCGGCGCGAACGTCGACCAGGCTTGTCTCTGATTGTCTTTGAATTGGGCGATTGCGTCCATGCGCTTGCTCCTGGTCGTTGGGAGCACGAGTCATGCGGCAGCCCGAGAGACGGGTGCAAGTGATAACGCCCTACCCACGACTCGCGGCGCCTTTCGCGGTAGACTCACCGACCAATGCTGCGGAACGGTCGAATCACGGCGCGGCGCGCTGCCGCGCGGGCGGCCCTTGCGAAGGTGTTGTGGGATGCGCGCGGTCATCGCCGGCTGCCGGGGAATGCGCGGTTGAAGCGGGCGATCGACGCTTGTGTTCGCGGCGACGTGTGGTGGGTCTGCGAGATGAACGGCATCGCGCCCATCTATCTCTTGCCGACGCGCGAGTGGATTCGAGCGCTCGCCAAGTACATCGACAGCTTGCGCGTGCGCACCGTGCTCGAGGTCGCCGCGGGCGATGGGTTTCTCTCACGCTGCCTCGCCGCGCAGTGCCCACGGCTGCGCATCATCGCCACCGACGATGGCTCGTGGGAAAAGGCGAACGCGCGCATGACCACACGTGAGCGACGCACCTATGCGGGCCACGACGTGCGTGGGCTCGCCCTCGGCAACAACGTGCAGCGGCTCACGGCGCAACGCGCGGTGCAGCAGTATCGCCCGGACCTCGTGCTCATCAGCTGGGCCCCGCCTGGACGGTTGGTGGAGCGCGTCATCCGCGGTCCATGCAAGTACGTCCTCGACTTCGGTACCGAGGGTAACGAGTGCGGCGGTGGTCCGCTTCTTTGGCGGCACGCGCAGGACTTCGTCGAAGGGCCGGTCGAGAAATTGGCTTGGTGTCGCCTCGACGAGAGGAGCGCCGAGCCACGCCACACACGCGTCACGCTTTATCACGGCGCGCGCTGGCAATAGCGATTCCGCCTAGTGTCAGCAGGGCGGCGACGATGAAGCGGAGAGTGAGCGTCTCGCCCAGCAAGAGAGCGCCCGCGATTGCGGCGAGCACCGGCACGGCGAGCTGAACGACCGCCGCGCTCGTCGCCGAGTGGCCGCGGAGGGCTCGGTACCAAACCACGTAGCCCAAGCCAGAGGTCACCGCGCCGGAGATCGCCGCGAGGAGCGCGCCGCGTGTCGTGACTCGCATCGTCATCATGAAGATGGCGGAGGTAACGAGTGCCGGCAGCAGCGCGCGCTGAAAATTGCCGGCGGTCACCGTCGTTGGATTGGTGACGCCGCGGCCGCGTAAAGAGTAGGCACCCCACGAAATGCCGGCGCTGGCCATCAGTGCCGCACCCAGAGGGGAGGGCATCGTGGCGTCGGGAAGCAGGAGAATGACGAGGCCAGAAACCGCCAAGGCGATGCCGGCGGTCCGCCAAAGCCCGACGCGCTCGCCGGAACGCAAGCCGACGCCGAACATGGTCAGCTGTACCGCCCCGAAGAGAATGAGCGCGCCGGTTGCCGTATTGAGACTCACATAAGCGAATGAAAACGCTATAGCGTACACGAACAACGCTGCCGCCGAGCGCCACGAGCCCGCACGCACGACGATCTCGCCTTTGCTCCCGGCGATCAGCGTCAGGACGAGGGCGCCCGAAGCAAGGCGTATCGCCGTGAAGGAAGCGGGATCGATGACCGCCCCCGACCGTAGCGCCCAGCGACACAGCAGGGAGTTCGCGGCGAACGCCAGCAGCGCGGCGAGTGTGAGAACGACCGTCCCTGTGCCGCGACGTCCCACGGGTGAAGATGCGGGGACATTTGGCCCGGCGTCCTGCAACCGTTTCACGTCCGCGTCGATATGCACCCTCACGAAGGGACTCCACCATGACCGAGCTCGTTGCCATCAAGAAGGTTGCCTCTGCCCAAACCTTGGACGGGCGCCTGCTCGCTCAGGCGGACCACGCTACAGGCAACCCTGACGGGCTCACCAGTGTCGCCGAGCTCGACGCGTACTTGAGGCAGCGTGACGATGTCCGGACCCTGCTCGAGCCGCGGATGATCGCTGGGCTGCGGCAAAACATCGACAAGGTCGCTGGGAGTCAGATCCTGCCGAGCGCCGAGGTGGTGCTCGCCGAACGGACGATCAGCGCCGAGCAGGCGGCGGCGCTCGTGAAGGCGGGTGATCGCGTGCTCCTGCCGGTGGGTCACATGACGGCGCCGACAATCCTCGAAGCGCTCTCGACGCGCGCGCGCACACCGGGGCAGCTCGATGCCGCGAAGCCGGTGAGGATCTTCGGCGCCGTGGTCTTCGTCGACCCGAAGCTCTACGAGGGTGAAGGCAAGATCGTCCCCGAGGCGTTCTTCGTCGACAACAGCTCGCGCGTCGCCATTGCCACCGGTCGCGGCTCGTTCATCCCATCTTTCTTGCATCGCGTGCCCGAGCTCGTGCGCGGAGGTGTGCTGCCCATCGACACGGTCATCCTCCGCGTCAGCCCGCCCGACGCCGATGGGTACGTCAGCATCGGCACCAGCGCGGTTCTCGAGCCGGCGGCGATCCTGGCCGCCAAAACGGTGATCGCCGAGATGACTCCCGGGGTTCCGCGTGTCGGCGGAGCTTGTCGCATCCACGTGAGTGAGCTCGACTACATCGTACGTTCCGAGGCGAAGGTGGTGCCGGTGCCGGCGGCACCCGCGACCGAAGCCGAGGCCGCTATCGCCGCCAACATCGTCGAGCTCGTGCCCGATGGCGCGACGCTGCAATTCGGGATCGGCGGCGTCCCCAACGCCGTGGCGATGCAACTCGCCCACGCCGGCCGCAAGGGCTTTCGCATCCATTCCGAGATGATCTCCGAGGGTGTCATGTCGCTCGCCAAGGCCGGGGCCATCGACGGCGACATCGAGTTCAGCTTCGCCATAGGCTCCGCCGATCTACTGGCGTGGATGGACGGGAATTCACGCCTCGTGGCGTTGCCGATCGACGAATGCAACGACCCCTCGGCGCTCGGGAAGATCGACAAGCTGGTTGCGATCAACACGGCGCTGCGTGTCGATCTGTCGGGGCAAGCCAACGCGCAAATGATCAACGGCGGTTGGTTCAGCGGCGTCGGTGGTCAGGTGGATTTCATGCGCGGGGCGTCGCATTCGCGCGGAGGTCGGGCCATCCTCGCGCTGCCGTCGACGCGAACCATCAAGGGCGCCGACGGCGAGTCGCAGGTGATCTCGACCATCGTCCCGCACCTCGGCACCGACGACGTCGTCACCACATCGATGCACGACATCCAGTACGTGGTGACCGAGCACGGCACCGCGAAGCTCGAGGGCAAATCGTCGCTCGAGCGGGCACGCGCGCTCATCGCGGTGGCCCATCCGCGCTTTCGTCCGGAGCTGCAGAAGGCGCTCGACGAACGTTTGCAGCGTGTCGCCGATGCGGCGCGTGGCAAGCGGAGCGCCCCAAAAAGTTGATCGCGGGAGGGCTCGGCGAACCCGTGCTAGTCTGGTCGGGACAAATGCCGCTCCCATTGTCAGGTCACCGCGCCTTCGCCCTGTCCTTCGCGATCATCGCTGCTTGCGCGGTGCCGGAGACCACCTTCACCGACAAGGCCTGCGATCCGAGCCATCTCTGCCCCGATGCTTTGGTTTGCCGCGGTGGTCATTGCCGCGACCCAGACGACTCCAGCGCCACGGTGTGGAGCCCAGAGTCATCCTGGAACAAACCCATCGACGCGGCGCCGGAGCTCGCTCCCGGCTCGGCCGCAATGGTCGCCAAGATCGCCGCTCTGAAGCCGCCGACCGCTGGCATCCAGCTCAACCGCGACGCCTACACGCCGATCGTCGCCTACGCGGACGCGAACGCGGAGCTCGTCGTCGTCAGTGGCCTCCCAGGCGGCTGGCGCATGGACGACGTACCGATGCCGGCCGACGCCATCCTCGCGGGTGATCCGAGCGGTCTCTTGGTGATCGTCGACATCGCGCGCAATCGCGTCTGGAACATCGGCGGTGCCGCGCGGTCAGGGGCCTCGATGACGGGGTACGGCTATGCCGTGTACCGCGCCGACGGGCCGGGATGGTGGGACGCGACGACTTCGGTCAACGCCGGGTATGCATCGGGCGCGAGCTACCTCGGCGGCCTGATCTTTCCCGAGGAGATTCGTGCCGGCTATATCCCGCATGCGCTCGCCATTCAGATCGATCCGAGCGCCGTGGCGACGACCGCGGTGGCGCCGGCCCTCTATCCGGCTAGCGGTAGCATCGCCGACGGTGTGCCCGCCGGATCGCTGTTGCAGCTCGAGCCAACCTACGACCTGACGCGCTTGGGTGCGGAGGCGCGTGTCATCGCCGAGGCCTGGAAGACCTTCGGAGCTTTCGTCGTCGATCGTGGCTCCGGTGTGGCCTTGCTCTTCCGTTCGTCGCACAACCTGCCGAACGACCCGTACGCGGGCATGGACTTGAGTGGCCTCGACGGCGAGCTCCTGCGGCACCTACGCGTCATCGCGCCCCGTGCCTCGTTCGCCTACGACAGCGCCGAGACCTTCGCGCCACCCGTGCCGTACCAGCCGTGAGCGACGAACCGTCCACAATGCCGACCGACTTGCTCCGCCAGCGCCAGCAGCCGTCGGCGCCGCTCAAGCTCGTGGTCATATCCGCTGGAACGGACAACCGCCGCGAGCTCGCGCTCGAGAAGGGCACCTACCGCATCGGCAAGAGTAGCGGCACCGACCTATGCCTCGCCGACACCTCGGTCTCGCGCGTCCATCTCCTGGCGCGTGTGCTCGCCGACGGCAAGATCGAGCTCATCGATCAGGGCTCCACCAATGGATCGTTCTACGACGGCCTCCGCTTCGAGCGTCTCGAGGCCAGGGCCGGCACCGTCGTGCGCATCGGCAAGACCGATCTCAAAGTGGTCGCCGCCGACAGCTCGACGCTAGAATCGCCGGTGTCGACAACCGAGCACTTCGGCGGGCTCTACGGCGAGAGTCTGCCCATGCGGCAAGTGTTCGCGCTCATGGAGCGCGTGGCGCCGACCGACAGCACCATTCTCGTGCGCGGCGAGACCGGTACCGGCAAGGAAGTGTGCGCCGCTGCCCTGCATGCCGCGAGTGGACGCCGAGCTCAGCCTTTTGTGGTCTGCGATCTCGCCGCGGCTACGCCCTCGCTCATCGAGTCGGAGCTCTTCGGTCACGTGAAAGGCGCGTTCACCGACGCCCACGGAGACCGCGCCGGCGCCTTCGAGGCAGCGCATGGAGGCACGCTATTTCTCGACGAGGTCGGCGAGCTGCCGCTCGAGGTGCAAGCGCGTTTGCTGCGGGCCATCGAGACCGGCGAGGTAAAACGTGTCGGGTCTTCTTCGGTGCGGCGCTTCGACGCGCGCGTCATCGCCGCGACGCACCGCGATCTCGAGTCCGCTGTAGCGGCTGGTACCTTCCGCAAGGATCTCTACTATCGCCTGGCTGTCGTGCAGATCACCTTGCCGCCGCTGCGCGATCGCGTCCAGGACATCCCTCTCCTGGTCGACCGGATCCTCGCGACGCTGGGGAAGCCCGCGAGCGACCTCGCGCCCGAGACGCGAGCTCTGCTCACTCAGTATCCGTGGCCAGGCAACGTCCGCGAGCTGCGCAACGTCATCGAGCGCGCTCTGACCCTGGGCGGTGATGCCCAGCTACCGTCCGCTGAAACAGCCAGGGCCGACGAGATGACCTTCAAGGACGCCAAGGACAAGCTGCTTGCGCACTTCGAGCGTGACTACATCCGCGCCGTGCTCCAGCGCTGCAAGGGCAACATCGCGCGAGCGGCCCGCGAATCTGGCCTGCATCGCGCCCACGTGCATCGCCTGATCAACAAATACGACCTCGGCTCCGACTAGAACGCGATTTCGTACACGAGCGCGAAGGCGCCGAGGGCGCCGCCCGCGCCGTAGAGGATGTTCGCGGTGCGAGCGCGCGAGTGCGCCTTGTCGTCGAGGCCTTTGGCATCCGACGCGAAGGTCGCGGCCTCGGCATCGTCTTGAGCTCTTCGCGCCGAGATACCGACAAGGATGCCGGCGGTGATGAGCGCGACCCCGGCGGCGGCGGCGACGATGGTCGGCACGTGCGAGCGCGTGGCCACCGCTGGTGGTGGCGCGGTCGCCGTGACCGGCACCGGTTCGGGGGGGGGCGCCGGCGTTACAGTGGGCGGTAGCGGATCGTTCGCGACCAGGCGCGCCCGCTCGTCTGCGAAAGCGGACTCAATCTTCGGGCTCGCGAGCGGCGACAAGGCCGCCTTGCGGTCGAGAGCCAAGGCCTCGCGGAACGCTTGCCTTGCCCCGGGCTCGTCACCGAGCTCGAAGCGGCTCATGCCGATGTAGACGTAAGCGTCGACCCGCTCCGCCGTGTTCTCGGCGGCGGCGAGCGAGCGCGTGAAGTGCTCCAGAGCTTGCTCGTACTTGAGGTTCTCGAAGGCGCGGTGCCCACGCTCGAGCTCGCCGTTGACCGCGATCATGGAACAGAGAAGGAACGCCGCGGTCATGTTGGTCGAGATCCTAGCCGCGGAGCCTCGGTCGCTCAACGCTGAAGATTGACCTCGACGGCGACGGTCTTGCCGGGCTGCACGTCCACATGCAGGACCTTGGTCTGTTTGAGCTTGGCGTTCACCAGCGTCAGCTCGTGGCGGCCGGCGCTGGTGCTGATCGGCTGGAGCGGCGTCGTGCCGACCGCTTTGCCGTCGAGTAGCACGTCGGCCCAGGGTTGGACGCGCACGCTGATAGAGCCCGGCGCTTTGTCGACGGCGACGGTCCGTGGCCGGGGGGTTCTTCCTTTCACCGCATGACGGCTCTTCTCGAGCGTCGGCTCGCTCACGATGACATCGTATGGCGGTCGCGCGAGAGCTGTCGGCACCGCCTCTGGTTGCGCTTCGGCGGCTACCGGTGGCGGCGCGGGCGCCGGTTTTCGCAAGAGGACGCCCCCCGTGATCGCGAGTGCCACGACGCAAGCCGCCACCAGCAAGGTCATGGCACGACGCCGTGGCTTGGCCATCCCCAACGGGCTCGTGTCCGCGGTAATGGACCCATCCTCTTGGCGCGGCGCGGGAGTCCTGTCGAAGAGCTCGGCGAGCAGCGCCGCTAGGTTATCGGCGGTCGCGTGCGAGGCGCGCGCGAAGTGATCCATGACCGCGCCGAAGGTGCGCGCGTCCGCGGTTCGTTCGTCTCGGTCCTTGCGCAGCGCCGCGTGAATGGCATCGGCGAGCGCCGGTTCGATGTCGGGCCGGAGCTCACTCAATGGCCGCGGATCTGTCTTGGTGATCTGATGCGTCAGCGCCACGGGGTCGCTCGCGGTGAACGGCCGCTCGCCGGCGAGGAGCTCGTAGGCGACCACGGCGAGCGAATAGACGTCGGCTCGCCGATCGATAGGCGCGCCGGTCGCTTGCTCCGGTGACATGTACGGCCACTTGCCGATGAGCGTACCGTGCGACGGCGCCATGCTCGTCGCCTTGGCGATACCGAAGTCGACGACCTTCACCTCGCCCCCGAACGACGCGATGATGTTGTCGGGCGTGACATCGCGATGCACGAGTCCGATGAGTTGCCCCGAGGCGTCGCGCTGCTCGTGGGCATGATGCAGCGCCGCGCAGGCGCGGCCAACGATGTAAGCCGCGACTGTCTGCGGTAGCGGACGCGCGAGGTCGCGCATGCGACGCAAGACGTCGCGGACGCTGCGCCCGTCGACATACTCCATGACGATGAAGTAGCCGCTCGGATCCTCGCCGAGGTCGAAGACCTGCGCGATGTTCGGATGGTTGAGCCGCGCCGCCAGCCTGGCCTCGTTCAAGAACATCTCGGAGAAGGCCCGCTCCGCCGCGAGATGCGGCAACAGCTGCTTCACCACCAGCTGCTTCTCGAAGCTCGCGGGGCCTTGGCGCGAGGCGAGCCACACCTCCGCCATGCCGCCGACGCCGAGCCGGGTGTGGCAGAGGTAGGGTCCGACTTTGAAGCTTGCGCGCGCCTGGGAGGCCACGCCGCGATCTTAGCCCAGTTTGGTGGCGCTGGACTGGAACATCGGACTTGGGCGATGCCGGGCGTGAAAGGAATCACTGCTTCTCACTTGGGGACTCAACACATGGCAAAGAAACACACGGCTCAGTGCGCATGCGGTGCGATCAAATTCGAGTTCGATACCGACCCGACCTTCATCGCGGTCTGTCATTGCTTGGACTGCAAGAAGGCGTCTGGTGGTGAAGCGGCCACGTTCTTCGGGGTGCCGGAGAAGGACTTCGCTCTGACCAGCGGCAAGCCGGAAGGGTTTGGCTATGTTGCTCAGTCCGGAAAGCGCCTCGTTCGCAACTTCTGTCCGGAGTGCGGCTGCAGAGTGTTTACCAACAACTTGGAGAGCTTTCCGGGAACGGTGTTCGTCACCCTCGGCGCCGTCAACGACCCTGCCGGCTTCGTGCCGAAGCTCGAGATGTTCACCAAGCGTCGTGCCGCGTGGGCGAAGCCGCTCGATCTCCCGCAGTTCGAGAACATGCCGAGCTGAATCAGCGGTGCGCGCCCGGCGCCGCGGAGACCCGACGAGCTCCAGTAGAGGATGCCGTCGCAAGCCGGCGGCGGCGGGCGGGGTTGGTGCGGGTGTTGGCGAAAATGGTCGGGTGCTCGTCGCGTAGGCTTCCGGGTCAACACGGATGGTCAGCTCGGTCTAGGCGACGCCGCCAACCGGAGCCTGCCGACGCCGGTGCTGCTCGCGGACTAGGGCCGCGCGTAGCATCGCGTAGCCGAGCAGAAGCGCGACGGCATCAGACCCTGCCGCGTTGCAGCCTTGGTCGCGCGGCGTGGGTGGCGCGGCCGGCTCTTCATCGACAGGGTCGGGAGCGTCGGGAGCGCTTGGCTCGACCGTCGTGTTGACGAGGAACACGTGCGTCGCCGACCATGGGCTTTGCGCTTCGCCGTCGTACGCGCGGGCGCGCCAGTAGACGGTCGTGTCCTCCGGCAGCGCGGCGGGAATCCACGTCGGCGCGCTGCTCGGGACGCTCGTCGTCTGCGCTAGCGGCGCGTCGGCGGAGCCGTAACGCAGCTCGAGCTCGACGTCGTAGACCTCTCCGTCGTCGTCCGCCAAAGCGGAGATAAGCAGCGTCGGGGTGGCGGTCACCACCTCTTCGCCATCGATCGGTGAGAGGAGCACTGGGACCGGTGGAGCGACATTCACGGCGACGACATCGATGGTCGTTTCGGCGACATCGTCGTAGACGCCGTCGCTCGCGGTGATCGTGAGCGTGTAGGGGCTCGCCGCCGCGGCGATCTGGGAGACGTTCCAGGTGAACGTGCCGTCGGTCACCCCCACGTCCAAGTCGCCGTCCGGCACCACGGCTCCGAGCGCGTCGGTCAGCACCGCGGTGAAGTTCAGAGCATCGAGGTCCGGGTCGGCGTACGAGAAGGGGACGACCGCGACTTCACCTTCGTTGACCTCTTGGGGCGCAAGGTCACTCATCACCGGCCGGCGGTTCAGCTGTTCGATCCGCATCGTATATGCGCCGGCACTCCCCTGGCCCGTGCCGACCCAGGTCACGTCGCCGTAGGTGGTCACGGTAGCGCAGCCGACGCCGTCTTGTTCGATCCAAACCTCGATCCGCGGCTGCTTCGAAGCGCCGTCATCGTCCGCTGTAACGGACAATGCCGTGCCTCCGTCGACCCAGAAGCGGAGCAAGGGATCGATCCAAGGATGTTCGGCGGTGCCGGTTGGTAGACTCACGCTGGCGATGGCGCGGAGAAGAAGATGGTCGCCGGCGACGACCGCGAAGCAATACCAATCGACGTCGGATCCCCGCGGCGCGATAGCGGCGTTGGTGCTGACGAAGGGCGTCGGTGGGCTGTCGTGAAGGCCACTCGCGTCGATGGTCGAGGTCGGCGCGCCCGCGTTGTTGTTCGGCTCGTTGGGATCGAGAGCGAGCGGCTGCGCGACGAAGTCCCCCAGGGCGAGGTTGCTGTTCGCCGTAATCGTGTAGGGGCCCGGGAACACCAGCGTTTGGTATGTGGCGTTCGGGTCGTAGACGATGAAGAGATACGAGTCGGCTGGGAGGCCCGAGTGCGTGAAGACCCCGCTCGATGCCCCTCCTTGCGTCGCCACATCGCGCGCATCGAAGCCGCTCTGACGTTCCTGCACGCGCACCAAGTGACCGGCCAACGTGGTGCCACCGGAAGTGCGAACCCGTCCGCTAACTCCTCCCGCCGGCGCCGACAGGGGATTGATGCCCGTTAACGTCGAACCGGCGGTGACGAGACCGAGGTCGTCGGCATGGTCCGCGAGTCGCCCGCTCGAGCTCGGAGCCAAAGCATCGTACCAGGCCGCGGCGCGGAAGGCCGCGCTCGGCGGCGCCGCGAAGATGCGATACGAGCCCGCCGCCAGCCCGCTGAAGGTGTAGTTGCCCGAACCATCGCTGGTTTGGAATGTCTGCAGCTGCCAGCCCTTCGGACCCGGCGCGAACAAGGAGACAGCGGAGCTGCCAATCCCGGTACCGCCGGGCGTTTGCACCTGACCGGAGATGGTCGCGGCGCGGGCGGCTCCCCCGAATGCGCTTATCGCTATCGCGAGCGTCCAACCAATCGCGCGAGGTGAGGCCACCCGAGGAGCATACCACCGGGGTTCGGGCTTGGCTCAAGCGCTGGATTCGCCCGCCATCGAACCGACGCGGGCCGCTGATCCGTAAACGACGAGCACTTCACCCGCCACGACTGGCTCCGCTCCCGCGACCGCCGTGTCACGCATTTCTCCCGGACGTCCCCGCGCCAGCACACGGACACCGTGACGTTGTTCGAGCTCGGCGAGCCCGCGTCCGCCGAGCTTCCCGTCCGCCGTCACTTCGGCGGTGACGTGCGGGACGCCGGCGACAGCGAAGGATGCGAGCACGCGAGCTCCAAGCGTCATCGCCGCGACGATCGGTGCCGCCAAAGCGGACGCGGAGAACGCGACATCGACCGACAACGGCTGCGAGATCTTGGCGGCAATCTGCTGATCGAACAGGCGCATGAGAATGCGGATGCGCGGATTCATGCGCCGCGCGTCGAGAACGACCTCGAGATTGGCCATGTCGTCGTTGGTCGCGACGACGATGGCTCGCGCGTGCTCGACACCTGCTTCACGGAGCGCTTCATCGTCTTTCATGTCGCGCACGAGCACCGGGATCCCCATGACCCTTGCCTGCCCGAGAAAACGGGCGTCGGGATTTTTCTCGATCGCGACGACCGAGACCTCGCCGGTGACGAGCTCCTGCAAGACGCGGAAGCCGAGGTGGCCAACCCCACAGAGGACGACGTGGTCACGATAGGTCGACGCTTTCACTTTGGTCCACTCTCTTTCCGAATGCTG
>JBGGMJ010000074.1:0-20744 GCA_041288095.1 Myxococcota bacterium | reverse complement strand
GGCGCCGTGCTGATCATCGCACACGGCGCGACCAACGCGGTGATGCTCTCCGATTTTCGCGGGCGTGAGCCGCACGACGTCGCCGATCTGCAAATCACCAATGGCTCGGTCTATCGGGCGCGCTTCGAATCGGGCATCTGCAACGACCTCGTGTGCCTTTGAATCATGGCTAGTTGCCAACCGTGAGGATCCGAACTTGTGGCGGCAACGCCGTGCCGACGCGAACGTAGCCCAGCCCGCCCGCGGTCGCGGCGACCGCTGCGATCATCGAAGCCTCGTCCTTGACCTCGCGAGGAGGCGTGCCTTGGCCGGTGAAGATGCGCTGGCGCCACTCGGAGAGCACTGCTTGCGGGCTCTTGTTGTAGACGGCTGCGCTGAAGGCGGCGCGTAGCGGGGCGTTCGGCGTCAAATCAAAAGGTGTGACGGCGCCGTCGTCGGGCCAGCGCGTCAGCTTCTTGGCGAACAGGTCACGCACGTCCGCTTTTGATACCGATGGCGTCTTTACCGCGGCGTTGACGATGACCATGTAAGCTAGGGGCTCGTTGGCTCGCGCCTCACGCGCCGCCCCTGCGAGCACCATCGCGAGCATCGCAGCCAGGATCCGTTTCATCGACCTCTCCATGACTAGAACGCCGCCGTCGCGCGCAACGCCAAGAGCCAGCCTTCGTCCGACTTCGCGCCAGGGTTCAAGTCGGCGATGAGCCGCGCCGTGCCGTAGATACGGTGCAGCTCGGCCTTGAACGCAAGATAGGCATTAAGATCGAAGCGCAACGTCGCGGCATAGTCGAAGCTGTGCATCGCTGGATCTTTTGCATCGCGTTGCTTGTAGTCCTCGAAGTGAAACGAAGCGTAGCCGCCAGCGGTGAAGTGATCGGTGAAGCGATAGCTCGCGAGCACATAGAAATCTTCGTTGTTGGCGTTCGCGGGCGGAATGAGCGCGGCGAACGCGGGGTCTTTGGCGGCCAAGTCGAAGCCCATACGCAAATACTCGGCGGCGAGTGTGAAACCGCCGAGGCTCAGCTCCGCGAAAGCGGCCACACGCCACAGGTCCGAGAGGCTCGTGCCCAAGCGCCCATCGAAGGTCGGGGGCGCGAGACCTGCCTGGATCAAGCCGATGGTCGCGATGGCGCCGAGGTCGGTGACCGAGCTGCCGTTGGCGTAGATACCGCTAGTGCCAATGCGCAGACCGTCGATCGGCGTATTGTAGATGAGGCGCGCGCTTGAAACGAAGTCGACCTTGATGTCGCCGCCACCCAGCGAAAACGGAGCCAAGGCGCCGACGCTCACTGCATAATCGAGGCTGCCGGCCTCGCGCGAACGGACCGAACCGTAAGCTTGAGCGCCCTGCGAGCTCAAGAAGAACTGGCGGCCCTGCGGGTCGTACACGCTCGCCGGCATGAAGATCGGCAGTCTTGCGATGTCCGTGTCCCAGACCTCGCTGTAGAGCGTGCTGAGCACGCGATACCGTCCAAACCGAAGGCCGAAGGCGTCCGCGAAGCGATAGTCGACGAAGCCGAAATCGAGCCGCAACCCAGGCTTGGTCTCCTCGTCATTGATGACCGACGCAACTTGCAACACGATGCGCGTGCGCTCGGTGACCTGCGAGGTTGCATTGAGCGCGACTTCGGTGAGACGCAGCGAGCCTTTCCCGCTTTCGGATGCGTAGTAGTTGTTGTGGTCGGAAATAACGAAGCCTTGGCTCGCGTAACCATGGATCTCAATCGGTAGCGGGCCGACTTCGAAGCCGAAGCCCGTCGTGGTCTCCGCCGGCGTCGGGGGCGGTGTGCCGGCCTCGGGCGGCGGTGCGGGCTCGTCGCCTTCTTGCTCTTGCGCCAACGCCGTCACGCTCAACGTAAGGCACCCAGCCAAAGTAGCCCACTGCAATCTAGAACTCATGAAACTCACCCTCGACATCGGTCGTTTCGCGGCTGAACCCGCCGACACCGATTTCTTCTCCGTCTTGCAAGCGCGCGAGCTCCGCGCGGCGGTGTTCCGGCGCCACGGTGCGCCGGCCACGAGGCGGCCACTCGGCCTTGTCGCTCTGCGTGGCTTCGAGGCGCGTGAGGCGGAAGCGGCTCACGAGGTCGCGTAGCTGTTCGGCTTGCGACGACATGGATTGCGCCGTGCCCGAGAGCTCTTCGGTCTGCGCTGCGTTGGCCTGAGTCACCTTGTCCATCTGGGACACGGTGCGGTTGAGTTGATCGATGCCCGTTGCCTGGTCGCGTGAAGCGGCGGCGATGCCGTCCACGATACCGGACATGCGCTCGACTGCGACCACTATCTCGCGGAGCGTTTCGCCGGAGCGGTGGACCAATGTGCTGCCGTTCTGCACCTTCCCGAGCGAATCATGGATGAGGCTGCGGATTTCCTTGGCCGAGGTGGCGCTGCGTTGGGCAAGGTTGCGCACTTCGCCCGCGACCACCGCGAAGCCACGGCCTTGCTCTCCAGCGCGCGCCGCTTCCACCGCGGCGTTGAGCGCCAGGAGGTTCGTCTGGAAAGCGATCTCGTCGATGGTGGTGATGATGTCGCCGATCTTCTTGGCCGCCGTGTTGATCTCCATCATCGCGGACACGGCGCTGCTGACAATCTCGCCGCCTTGCTCGGCGACCTCGCGGGCGTTCTTGGCGACCGCTATGGCAGCCACTGCGTTGTCGGCGTTTTGCTTGACCGTGGTCGTCATCTCGGCAAGCGACGCCGAGGTCTCCTCGAGGCTGGATGCCTGTGCTTGGGCCCCGCTGGAGATCTGGTCGCCGGCGGCCGAGAGCTCGTAGGAAGCACTGGCGACCGCTTCAGCGGCCTCGCGCACGTCGTTGAGGGCGACGTGAACGCTGCGGATGGCGCCGTTGAGAGCCCCGGCCATGGCGCCGAGCTCGTCTCGGCTGTCCAAGTCGAGCGTTCGCGTGAAGTCACCGGTGGCCACCGCTTCGAGCACCGCGACCGATTGCTTGAGCGGCTGGATGATGCCGCGAGCGATGATGAAGCCGGCACCGAAACAGAGAAGGGCGCCAATCAAGGCGGCAATGAGGAGCTGAGCGCGGGCGCGGAAGCTCGTCCCGCTGGCACTGTCGGCTGCTGTGGTCGCAAGTGTGCGTTTGCTGGTAGTCACCCGGTCCAAGGCATTGATGATCTGGTTGGCCAAGGAATCCGCCCTGCTCAGCATGCCGAGGATTTCCGGGTCGGCTGGGCTCGCCTGGGTCACCTGCTCGACGGCGACGCGCCAGGCGGGCAGGGTCCGGCGAACCTCGGCGAGGTCCGCGATGGTGGCGGCGTCTCTGACCGTCCTCTCGACAGCCTCCATGTGGGTGTCGATGCCGTCGATGGTCGCCAAGGCTCGCCCGGCGTAGCGTTGTTGCACGCTTTCGTCAGGCGAGCTGAAGGTCTCGTGCTCGAAGAGGACGGCGCTGAGGACGTCGACATGCGCTTGCTTGATCTCGTCGAGCTCACCCAGGTCGGCGAGGACCTCGTGAACGCTGGCTTCGGCGGCCAACATGCCGCTCGTGCCAATCCAGCCGGTGGCTGCCGTGGTCGCAATCGCCAGGCCGCAGACCGTCATGAGCCGAATCGAAACACTAGGGGTAATGGCCAGGCGCACTTGTCGCCTCCTCGTTCTCATTCAGCGGCACGGGGGGCAGCGGCATTGAATCTGTTGCGCGCCGCTCAGTTGCCTCAACGACGGGCAAGAACGCGTCGTTCATATAGTTGTGGAGCCCATGAAGATGACGCGACGAGCCCTGGTGATCGACGATTCGAAGTCCATCCGCGTCATGGTGGTCTACACGCTGCAGAAGGCGGGCTTCGAAGTCCTCGAGAGCGACAACGGCGCGGATGCTCTGCGTCAGCTCGACAAGACGATGGTCGACCTCGTGATCACGGACCTCAACATGCCCGTCATGGACGGCATCACCTTCATCCGCGAGCTGCGCGCGCGTCCAGCCGCCAAGACCGTCCCGGCATTGCTACTCACCACCGACCCGCTCGGTACACAGAAAGAAGACGCGCGCGAAGCCGGAGCCACCGGCTGGGTCGTCAAGCCCTTCCGTCCAGACCAGCTCCTCTCCGTCGTCAACAGGCTCGTGCCTCAACCCTGAAGGGTCCGCGATGGAAGACGATCTCAGGCAGTTTCGCGCCGTCTTCTTCGAGGAAGCGGCAGAGCGGCTCGAGGAGCTCGAGAGCAACGTCCTGAAGCTCGAGAGCGACTCGTCTGACGCCGTGGTTGGCGCCATCTTCCGGGCTGCGCACTCACTGAAGGGCGCGAGCGGCAGCTTCGGGTTCGATGCCATCGAGAGCTTCACGCACACGCTCGAGAGCGTCCTCGAGCGCGTACGGGCAAGTGTGCTGCCGGTGACGCCCGATCTCGTGGGGGTCGCCTTGCGCGCGGTCGATGTGCTCAAGGCGCTGGTCGCGGTGGCGCGTGACAACGGCGAGCCTCACGCGCACACGCTGGAGGTGGCCCAGGCGCTGGGTGCCTTCCTGGAGGCGCCAGCCGACACCGGCACCAACGACCAAGGCTTCGAGCTGTTCGACGCGCCTGTCGCCGGCGACGCCGAAAGGTCCGCTGCGGCGGATGTGTCGGTCGATGTCTCGACTCTGCGTGTGTCGTCCATCAAGCTCGATCAGCTCGTCGACCTGGTGGGCGAGCTCGTGATCGCCCAGTCGATGCTCAACGAAGTGCTGCGGCGCGAAGGGGCAGGGGCTTCGCATCAGGTTCGCGAAGCGGCTGGTCATGTCGAGCGCAGCATGCGCGAGCTGCAAGAGCACTGCATGGGCGTGCGCATGGTCCCGGTGGGTGTCGTCCTCGGTCGCTTTCCCCGGCTCGTTCGTGACCTCGCCGCGGCGAGCGGCAAGAAGATCGCGCTCGAGCTCGACGGCGATCAGACCGAGCTAGACAAGAGCTTGGTCGAGCGGCTCGCCGATCCACTGACGCATCTGGTGCGGAACGCCATCGATCACGGCATCGAGCCGCCACCGGCGCGCGTCGCGGCCGGGAAGGTCGAGACTGGCAAGATCCGCATCTCGGCCAAGGCGCATGGAGGCAGTGTGCTCATCGAGGTTCGCGATGACGGACGCGGCATCGACCATGACAAGGTTCGCCAACGCGCTATCGAGCGCGGTATGCTCGGCGCGCAGGACCAGCCGAGTCGCGCGGAGCTCGAAGCCCTGATCTTCGCGCCTGGGTTTTCCACCGCTGACGCCGTGAGCACGATCTCCGGCCGCGGCGTCGGAATGGATGTGGTCAAGCGCATCGTCGAATCGCTCGGTGGCAGCGTCGCCGTCAGCAGCGAGACCGGTCTCGGCACGACGACGCGCATCAAGCTCCCGCTCACCTTGGCGATGCTCTCCGGCATGTCTCTTTCGGTCGGCGCGCAGACCTACGTGCTGCCTGTCCTGTCGATCGTTGAGTCGCTGCGCCCGCGACGCGAGGACGTGAAGTCGGTGCTCGGTCGCGGCGACGTCCTGATGTTGCGCGGTCAGGTCCTGCCAATCTTGCGCCTGCATCAACTCTTCGCGCAGCCGCCTCGCGCGAGTGATCCGTGCGAGTCGATTCTCGTGATCATCGAGAACGAAGGGCGTCGCGTTGCGCTCCAGGTCGACGACCTGCTCGGTGAGCAACAGGTCGTCGTGAAGAGTCTCGATACCAACTTTCAGCGCGTCGACGGCATCATGGGCGCCACGGTGATGGGCGACGGACGTGTCGCGTTGATTCTCGATGCACCGAGCTTGGTGCGTGGGCGGGCAGAAGCATGAACACGGAAATGCAAGTAGCCGCGTCGGCACCCGTGCAGGTGTTGTCGTTCGTCGTAGGCAAGGAAGAGTACGCCATCGAGATCCTACGGGTGCAGGAGATCAAGTGCTACACGTCGATCACCCCGATTCCGAACGCGGCGCCGCACATCAAAGGAGTCATGAATCTGCGTGGAGCGGTCGTGCCGGTCGTGGATCTGCGGGTGCGCTTCGGCTTGTCCGCCGCCGCGTGCACACCGCTCACTGTGATCATTTTGGTCGCCTTGAAGAGCAAGACGGTCGGCTTCATCGTCGACGCGGTCTCCGACGTGCTCCAGATCGCACCCGAGGCCGTCACGCCTCCTCCCGAGACGGGTATGGCACCCGAACAAGCATTCTTGTCCGCAATCGCGCGCGTCGATGATCGGCTCTTCGGGCTCGTGGACGTCGACGTCGTGGGCAACATGGCGTGAGCGACCCCGTACCAGAGCGCGTGCTTGGCCCGGCGGCGTTCCATGCCCTTCGCGACCTCATCGCCGCCGAGACCGGCATCGTCCTCAACGACGGCAAGAAGAACTTCTTGGCGGCCCGCCTCCAACGGCGGCTGCGGCGACTCATGCTGCGCGGCTACGACGAATACTACGCATACGTTCGTCAGCATCACGAAGAGCTCGAGCACCTCATCAACGCGGTCACGACCAACAAGACGTCGTTCTTCCGCGAGCCGCATCACTTCGACCTACTGGCGCGCGAAATCGTACCCGCCTTGGTGCGCAGAGCCGAGGCCACCGGCAGCCGTCGCGTTCGCATCTGGAGCGCTGGCTGCTCGAGCGGCGAAGAGCCCTATTCGATCGCCATGATGCTGCACGCCTCGCTCCCGCGGCCCGAGACCTGGGACGTGCGTATCCTCGCGTCCGACGTCGACACCGAGGTGCTGGGGCAAGCTACGGCCGGTGTCTACTCCGCTGAAGCGGTGGCGCCGATCCCGATGAACCTGCGTCACCACTATTTCGAAGAGCTGGCCGACGGGCGCCTGCGCGTCATTCAAGCACTGCGCGACATGGTCGTGGCGCGGCGGATCAATCTCCACCAGGCGAGTTGGCCGGTGCGCACACGCTTCGACGCCATCTTCTGCCGCAATGTCGTTATCTACTTCGATCAGCAGTCACAGGGCTCGCTCTTCGAACGCTTCGCGACGCTGCTCGAGCCGGGCGCGCCGCTGATCCTCGGCCATTCGGAGACTCTGCATTGGATGCCGCACCTGTTCCGGCACGGCGTCGGGACGACGTACTACGTGCGCCAGGCGGGTGACCCGGAGCCGCGTCCGCGTCAGCGGCCTTGGACGAAGACCTCCGAGGCGATGCATACGGCGCGTCGCATTACCGTCGGCCAGGTGTTTGCCACCAAGAAGCCGACCGCGATCCGCACGCTCCTGGGCTCGTGCATCGCCGCCTGCTTGTACGATCCCGTCGCCAAGGTCGGCGGCATGAACCACTTCTTGCTGCCCGCCGGACGGGACGACGAGCCGACCTCGGCGCGGTTCGGTGTCCACGCCATGGAGCTCCTCATCAACGCCATCATGCGACAAGGCGGGCATCGTGACCGCCTGCAGGCAAAGATCTTCGGCGGCGCGCACGTGCTCGACACCATGAGCTCGAGCGTCCCGGCCAAGAACATCGCCTTCATCCGCGAGTTCCTCGCCACCGAGAACATCCCGCTCACGGCCCATTTGCTGGGCGGGCAGGCGCCGCTCGACGTTTGTATGTTCACGGAGACTGGTCAGGTGCTGGCGCGACGGGTCGACAACCGCGCAGCCAAGACCATCGCCGCGGCGGAATCGCGCTTCGTGCAAAAGCAGCTTTCCGAGGCGCCAGCGGCCCCCGAAGACGGAATCGTCCTGTTCTGACGCGCTGGCGGAGCAACTTCGGCCGTGACGGGCCGATAACTCTCGTAGACCGCCAAGACGCTAAGTCCGAGGTGTATCCGTGCGTAGCGCATCAGTACTTTTGGCTTTCATCAGCATTCTCGCCCCCGTGGCCGTTGCCCAGGGCGCCCCGGCGCCGCGCATCGCCATCTCCGGCATCGCCGCCTCCGAAGAGCTGGCGCCGACACGCGACGCCATCGCCTCCGAGGTTCGCAGCAGCTTCGAGACCAGCGGACTGTTTCGCTTGGTTCGCTCTGACGTCGTTCGCGCCATGCAGAACGTGAGCCCGAGCTCGGCATGTCCGCAACAGCGGTGTGCCGCGCGCTTGGGTCGGCTCCTGCAAGTCGATTTCGTGGTCATCGGCGAGGTCGCCAAGCGGGGTGAGCTCGTCGCCGTGGCCCTCCGCATGATCGATGTCCGTGACGGCAGCATCAGTCACCGCCTCGCGTTCGATGTTTCGGCGAAACGCGACGAGCTTGCCCGCGACGTCGATGCCGGCGTCCGCTCGATGCTCGGCCTCGGCGTAAAAAAACCGCAAAGCGCCAACGCCAGCGGCGACGATGTCGAGCTCGCGACCATGGTGCGGGAGCTGCGAAGCGTCATCGCGCACGAGGAAGCCGTGGCCAAGCCCACGGCAGTGATCGCCCGGGACTACATCGAGAGCGACGCCTGGGCCATCGAGGTCTGGCGCGCCCGCCACGCGGCATTGAACTAAGTCTCGCCGACGTCTTGCCCGGCGTGACCCGCGCGGCGATGGTAGCTGCGCCATGCGTGTCGTCCTGTTCGTTCACTCGTTGTTGTCCGATTGGCACAACGACGGTGCGCATTTTCTGCGTGGAGTGGTGACCGAGCTCGCGGCGCGCGGCCATCGGGTCGTCTGCTACGAGCCTCGAAACAGCCGTAGCGTCGAAGGTCTAATGAAGGCGGCTGGTCCCCATCCCATCGAGGCGGTGCTGCGGCTCTACCCAGCGCTCGACATCATCCGCTACATGCCGACGACGCTCGACGTCGATGTCGCTCTCAAGGACGCGGACCTCGTCTTGGTGCACCAGTGGAACGAACCCGAGCTGATCAAGCGCGTGGGTGAGAAGCGCAAGACCAGCCATTTCATGCGCGCGTACTTTCACGACACCCATCACCGCGCGTTGACCAACCCGGCAAGCATGAGCGACTTCGACCTGTCTGAGTATGACGGCGTGCTCGCGACCGGCGAAGCTTTGCGCGTCGCACACGAAAAACACGGGTGGGCGAAGGCGGCGTGGACCTGGCACGAAGCCGCCGACGTGCGCATCTTCAAGCCGCTGCTCTCGCGGACGACGACCGGCGAAATGATGAAGCGCGACCTCGTTTATGTGGGTAACTGGGCGAACGACGCCAACCGTGATGCCGCCATTCACGAGCTCGTCATCGAGCCCATCAAACAGCTGGGGCTTGATGCGGATGTCTGCGGCGCGGGATACCCAGCGAAGCTCGCTGATGAGCTCTTGGCCGCGGATATCCGCTATCGCGGTTGGGTGCCGGGCTACGCGTTGCCGGAGTCCTATGCGCAGCATTATGCCACCGTCTACGTGCCGCCATCGCAGCCGATTCCCGGCGTGCCGAAAGGGCGTCTCTTCGAGGCGCTTGCTTGCGGTATCCCGGTGATCAGCGGGCCGTGGGACGACACCGAGGGCCTCTTCACCCCCGGCAAGGACTACCTGGTCGCCGAGGACACGCGCGCCATGATGCGCCACCTGCGCGACCTGCTTTCGGACACCGATATGGCCGCGGCGTTGGCGACCCGAGGCAGGGCGACGGTGCAAGAGCGCCATACGTGTGCTCATCGCGTCGACGAGCTCCTCGCCATCCACGAATCTCTTCAAGGTTAGCGATGCGTTGTGTCTTGTTGATCTTGGCGGTCGGGGCGTGTGTTCCGTCGCGCGAGTACGGGCAGGTCGAGCGCTACGGCATGTTGCAGCTGCGCATGCCGCGCCGAGCGGGCGCCGAACCGGCGGTGGCCGAGGTCTGGACTCCGAGCGGCGCGTCGGTGCGCGTCGAGAGCTACGACGAAGGGAATGACACCTTCGTGCGTCTCGCTCCGCGGGAGCTGGGCGACCACACCTTCGTCGTCCGCCGTGGCGACACGGACGTTTTGCGCGGCGGCTTCGTCGCGTCGCCCTCGTCGCGTTCGGGGCCGGTGAAACGCGATCCGAAAGAGCCGCGCCGCTTGGTGCGCGAGGATGGATCGACGTTTTTCATGCTCGGCGAGAACCGCATCAACGTTTACGACCCCAGCTGGAACGTCGAGGCGCTGGGTGGTCCGGAGTACGTGGCACGCATGGCGAGCTACGGCATGACGACGCTTCGAGTGTTCGTTTTCACGGACACCGAATGCGAGGAGTGTGAAGGCGGTGTTCAGCTCGGCGCGCTCGAGACCAAGCTCGGTCAGTTCGACTCCGCGACGGCGCGCCGCTTCGACGCCATCATGCGGGCCGCCGAGGAGAACGACGTGCACGTGATTCTCACGCTCTTCGCGGTCGGCTTCACCGAAGGCGAAACTTGGAAGAGCTGGCACGACAATCCCTACAGCAAGGAGCGCGGCGGGCCGGCCGAAAAGCCGCAGGACTTCTTCACGGACAAGACGGCGCGCGCACACGCGGCGGAGCGCTTGCGTTACGTGCTGGCGCGCTGGGGTTACTCGCCGCAGCTGTTGGCGGTCGACCTCTTGAACGAGCCCGAGTGGGACGGGCCCATCCCGGAGGGCGAGTGGGTGCCCTGGGCGCGAGAGCTCGCGCGCTTCGCGCAGACACACGACGGGCGTGACCACATGATTACGGTGGGCCCGGTCGGCCTGTCGTCGAACATCGGCGGCGCCGACGAGCGGGCTTGGTATCAGGCGCGCGAGAACGACATCGTGCAGTGGCATCTCTACGGAGAGCCGTTCTACGAGCCGGCAAACCTCGCCATCGAGATGACCCGGCGCGTGCGCGAGGTCTGGGAATACGACAGGCCCGTGCTCTGCGGTGAGTTCGGTTACGGGGGTGAAGACCACGCGACGCACGAGCACACGCACGTTGGTCTGTGGAGCGCCATCTTCTCGGGCGCCGGTGTCTTGTCGCACACGGCGCCGGTCTTCAACGTCGACTCCGATCAACCGATGACACGCAGCCGCGCCATGCACTTCAAGGTGCTGCGTGACTTCCTCGAGGCGCTACCGAAGGGCTGGGCGGCGCCCCGTTTCGACGCCGAAGTCGCCGGCGGGGCGCAGGTGTGGCAGCTTGCCGCGGCGGATGGCTCCAGCGGCGCGGTTTGGCTCCTCGCGAACGGCGACACCAAGCGCGGTGTCGAGGTTCGCTTGCCGCAGATCAGCGGCGGCCGCTATCGCGTCACCTGGGTGGACGATGTCTCGGGCGCGCGTCTCGTCGACACCGAGGTCGTGGCAAGCCTCGACGGCTTGCACCTCGTGAGCCCCGCGTTTTCTCGACACGTCGCGGCGCGCTACGTGCGCTTGTAGCTCAAGGTGTTTTGCGCTCGATGCCGATGAGCTTGGTGGCGCTACCTTCGCGATGGAGGTGGAACGCGACAGGGGCTGTCGGCTCGTCGGCGCCGGGCCGTGTGATGCGGGCTTCGACCCGGGACGCGCCGGCCTCGAGAGCAGTGCATACCTTGCCGTTCGCTTCGGCGGACACGGCGACCCAAGGGCCATCGTCGAACCGCGTCTCGTAGCGCTGACCGCTGGTGGGCAGCCGGCCGGCGGTCACCATCGCGTCTTCGAAGCACAGGCGTGAGTCGTCGAGCACCGGGTTTTCGAACGAGGCCATCGGGGACATGTAGCGGTCGACGATGCGGTTGCGGCGCTGGATGAGGACTTCGCGCAGGCGTTCGCCATACTCGCGCTTCGAGAGCTGAGCGGCGGCGACCAGGGCGTCGATGTGCGCATCGGTGAAGCGCGAGATGATGTGCGCTGCCCAATAGGCATCCGCGTCGTCCATGCGGATGAAGGCGATGTTCTGATAGCCGCCTTTCCAATCCTCGGGCTCGAAGTTCTCGTGCTCGTAGTAACCCCAGATTTCGGCCTTCGGATCCTTTTGCACCTGTTCCCAGGGGCGCTTCCGGAAGCCCAACGTGAAGAGGTCGGAGAACACGTCGGCGAAGTCGAAGTAGTAAGAGTGCCCGAAGCGTCGCGACATGTCGTCCGCGGCCCACAAGCTCCCCAGGGTATCGCCGAAGTCGATGGTCCAGTGCTCGACCCAACCGAGCTCGCCGTCGCCGGCCTTCATGAAGGTCGAGAGCGTGTTTTGCTCGCGCGCGTCGAAGTGTTGGGTCCAGGCGGCCATCAAGCGGGCGCCACGTAGGTCCCGGCGGTCCTCGTGGTCGAAGGCATCGTTGGGGTCGTCGCCGCGCTTGCCTTGATAAGTCCACGGGCCGATGGGCTTGCCGGTGACGAACATCGAGGCCGAGGCGCGCAGCTTCCCGTCCGGCGTTCGCGCCGCGGATTGCATGGCGCGGTCGACGTCTTGTTGGGTGAGGGGCACCTTGTTGTTGAAGCGATCGGTTTGGGTTGCATCCGGTGCGAGCTGCACCGTCGAGGCGTCGAAGGTCACGACGAAGTTGCAGGGGACACTGGCGCCGAAGGCCCAGTAGAGCTTCGAGCCGATGACGTCGCCGCTGCTCGCGCGTTCGGGCTGCGTCTTGCTGTCGAACTTCAACACGTAGCGCTTGTGCGTTTGTGCGTCTTCGATGACGAACCCGGGATTGGCGCCGTCGACCTTGCCGCTCTTGGCAAGCCAAGGCCCGCTCGAGAGGTAGTCATCCTCGGCGCAAGGCCCACGCACCAGGCGCTCCGGCGAGATGCGCGTGCGGCCGATGCGGTTGGTGAACCAGCTCGAGTTGGGAACTTCACCGTAGGCGTTGACGTTGACGGCCGGCCCGCCCACGTCGACCAAGAGGGCGCGGTGCATCGGCAAGAAGACCATTTGGTCGGCGCCGTCCCAATAGAGGGACGACCAGTACTCATCCGGCTCTTTGATGGGGTGGCGGTCGTCGTCTTGGGTGACGAGCGGTACGGGCTTCCAGCCGCCGGGGTGACTGGCGCAGGCGGTGGCGATCAGGGCGAGGAGGGCGATGCGCTTCACGTCAGAACCCCACGTTGGTGCCGGCCATGAACCGGAACTCGTCCGGCTGGGCGGACCACTGCTTGGTGCCGGCGGCGATGAGCAACTGGAACGAGGCATCCCGCGAGCTGTTGGTGCGCAAGGCGAGACCATAGCCGCCACGGAGCTTCTTGACGTCGAAGTTCGCGAGGTGGCGGTCCCAGACGTTGCCCATTTCGTAGAAGAGGTTGGCGTCGAGGAACGACCAGATCGGCCAACGGTAGTCGATGGTCGCAACCGTCGCCGATTCACCCTGGAAGCGGGCGCGTAGGAAGCCGCGCATGACCTCTGGGCCGCCGAGATTGATGAGCTCCATGAAAGGCACGTCGTGATTCCGGCCACGCTCGAGCAGCTCCACGTAGAGACGCGCCGCGAAGACGCGCCGGCGGTGGCCGGTGACGTCCCAGAAGCCCGAGAGCTCACCGCCATAGCGGAAGAAGCGAACGTCGTCGGCGCGGCTTCCCAGGCCTTCGCCGTAGCGGCCGAAGATGTCGATGCGCACCCCGGTCGAGCTGGGACGACCGGCCTTGCGGGTGTCGGCGGAGATCAACGCTTTGATGCGCATGAGCGCGTAGCCGCTGGTGAAGTAAGCGGCTTCGCCGTCGCGGCCGAGGCTGTAGCGGTCGTCGCCGGTGCCCTCGGCGCTGTCGTCGCCGCAAATATCGGGAGCCCGCGTGGTGCAGCCGAAGTTGTTGTCGGAGAGCTCGATCGACAACCGGCCGCCGAAGTGACTCAAGGCCTGCAACGCCGTGTCGAGAGTCGCGAAGTCGCCGGAGGAGATACCGTTCGATGAGGCGGCGGCGCTGGCTACCTGACCGGAGCCCGTCGCGAGCTCGAGCTCGATGAAGGGCTTGCGCCGTTCGAAGCGCGTGCGGTCGTCTCTCACGGTGTCGCTGCCGGTGCCGTAGAAGACGAGGTCGTTGCGGCGCTGGTAGCTCGCCAGCAGGTTGAGATCCGCGGCCCGCCCGAGGTTGAAGCGGTTCAAGAAGCTGGCGATGATGTTGCGCTGGAAATCGGTGACCACCGAGCCGCGCATGAAGTGCCAGTCGACGAAGAGCCGGTCCGCGAAAGCGGCAATGCCGAAGCCCGGCTGCATGCCGTTGGCGATGGTGATGGTGGGAAAGAACCCGAGGGTGTGGTCGCGGAACGTGAGCGCTTCGCGCGTGCGCGTCGCGATGTTGAAGCGGTCGATGCCGCGGGTGATGAAGCCGATGGGCTGGCGTAAGCCGACTTCGGTGACCAGAAACAAGGGAAAGAGCACGAGCCGGGCCGGCCAAACCACGGGCGATGGCGACCACTCACCCTCGCGACCGTCGTAATCGGGCACTTCGCGCCGTTCTTCGAGCGGACCCGCGCTCGGCTCACGCGGCGGCGATAAGATGCTCTCGTCGTCGGCCGGCTCGGCGGCGGGCGGCGTCTCTTGTTGCGCGGCGGGCGCGGACGTATCCGCTCCGGCGGTCGGTGTTTCGGGCTCGGCCTGCGCAATGGCGAGGGCGAGCAGCAGCAGTGTGGAAGGTGTCAGGCTAGTCCCTATTTGCTTTCGGAGGTCTCGCCCTCGGCGGGCTCGCGGCGCTTCGAGGTCTTCTTCAGCGCCGTAAGATTCATGACGATGGACTCGCGCGAGCGCAGCAGGTCCTCGACGACTTGGCGTTGATCGCGGCTCACCTGGCCACGCGGCTTCTTCTTGGCTTCCTCGTCGATGGCGACGAGGGCCAATACGGGCTCACGCAGATCATCCGGGAGGACGCTGTCCAGGTACTCGAGCGCGAGGCCGTGCAGCGATGGGTCGTTGGTGTGGATGCCCTGGAAGGCGATGCGGACGTGCTGCGAGTCGAGCACCAAGGAGAGCAGCGTGAAGACGTGCTCGAGGCCGCGGTCGAGCCGCTCCTCGAGGACCTCGCCGAGAAGCGGCGCGTCGGTGTCGGGCAGTCGGTCGACGATGGTGCGGCTTGCGACCAGCCGGGCATCGCTCGCCACCGCGGCGCGGATGGCGTCGTAGATGCGCTCCTTGTTGACCTCGACCTCCGGGTTCTTGCCGTGAATGCGTACGAGGGCGTTTGCTGCGCGATAGCGGATCTCGAAGCGCTTGTCCGCGAGCGCGCGCGTCAGGCCGTCGAAGGCCCGCTGCGAAGTCGCGGCGGCCAAGATACGCGGCACGCGGCGCCGCACCGTGAACTCTTCGTCTTCGTCGAGGAGGGCATCGACCAAGGTGCCGACGTAACGGTTGCAGAGGGGGCGGAGCGCCGCGACGACCTGGGGCGCGACCGCGTCCCAGGCGAGGAGCGGCACGGCTGTTTGCACGGGCGGACGGTCGACCGAGCCAAAGCACTTCAAGGCGCGTTTCACACGCGCGGGGTCGCGCGAGCGCAGGTCGGCCGTGAGTGACACCAGGTTGTCCGTCGCGGCGTTGTGCTCCGAGCCCAATGGCGCGCCCGGGGCCATCGAGGAAGGCACGGGGGCGATCGATTGCAGCGAATGCATCGACATGTTGACGGCGCTCTTCGAGGCGGAGGCGACGGCCGCATGGGTGAGCGAGTCGTTGCCATAACCCGCGAAGCTCAGCGGCGCGCCGCTCAGGGGGTCGACGGTCTCGAGGTCGTAGGCTCGGTCGACCAAGCCCTTCTCGATGGCCTCCACGTAGCCGGCCCGCAGGCGACTCGTGATGATGATCGCTATGACGTACAGGACGATGGTGACGCCGACGAGCAGCATCGCCACTTTCAAGTTCATGGCGGCGGATACGGCCAAGAGGCCCGAGATGATGCCGCCGCCGAGCGCGTCACCGGTGCGGTCGACGACGACGTCGTTCACGGACTTGGCTGGCCGCTTCTCGCGCGGAGGAATCGGCGTGTAGTGCTGCTCGTAGCCCGCTCGGAACAGGGAGCTGTGCAGCGCGAGCTCACCGCCGCGCAGCACTGTCGCGGTCCAGACGCCCGGGAAGACGAAGTTCAAGACGGCGCCGATCCCAGAGATGACCGGCAGCGTGCCCATGGTCACGGCGATACCGAAGCGGTGCAGCATGCGCGAGCCGAGCAGCGCTTGGAGCAGGAATGTCGCGAGCGAGGAGCTGGTGTAGAAGATGGCGAAGAAGCGCTGCCGCTCCGCCTTCTCGACGTATTCGGCGACGACCGCCGCCTTGAACACGTAGTCGAGCACGCCGGCCGCCGTCGTGGTCAGGAGCACCATGGCGGCGAGGTTGCGCAGGTATTTCACGCGCAAGACGATGCCGAGGCCCGAGAGCATCGACTCACCCTTGCCGTCGTCGCGGCTTTCCTCGGCGGGGCGTGGCTCTTGTTTGCTGTCCGTCTTGTCGCCCGTGGGCGCCGGCCCAGCGACCTTGCGCTTGTGATGGCGGCTGATGATGAAGGTGAGCACGGCGCAGGCCGCGTGAAACGCCGCGAGTACCGGGATGACGGACGCGGCGTCGAGGACGCCCGAAAGACGCTCGGCGACGACACCACCGATGAGGCCGCCCAGGGTCGCGCCGCCGGCGATACGGCTGACGTACATCTTCGCGGTGTGCGCGTCGAAGCGCTCGTTGACCAGCGACCAGAAGCCGGAGATGAGCACGGCGCCTAGCGCCGCGAAATGCAGGTAGAGCGCGATAGCGGTCACCTTCGGCGCCGTATAGCGGAAGGTCCACTCGGCCATAAGCAGGCCGGCCGAAATCAGGAAGCCGAGGGGGATAATCCGGGCCGGCGACAGCACGCGAATCACGCGACCCGCGGGGATGGCGAAGGCGACCGACGCGACGGCGGCACAGATGACGATGGTCGGCAGCGCCGTGACTTCGAAGCTCTCGAAAAAGAGTGTATCGCGAATGACCTTGCTCGCGGTTTGGAAGGCGATCATCACCAAGGCGCAGAAAGCCGCGAGCAGCGCGGCGGCGCGATTACCTTCCGACCGCGATGCGGAAGTCTCCGCGCTAGAGCTCATCGCCGCTCACTGCTCACCGCGGCCGCGGCCGCGACGGCTTCATCGACGGCTCGGTCACGCACCGCACTGTCGGCCCCGGTCGCGGAGACCGTGGGCACTTCCGGGACATGCGCTTCCCACCAGCGGCGGGCACGCGCGAAGTTCCACGGGGCGTCCACTTTGACGGACAAGAGCTCGTGGATGAGCTCGTCCATGGTTTGCGGGCGGTCGTCGGGATCCTTGGCGAGGGTGCGCAAGATCGCATCCTCGAGGCCCGCAGGCATCTCCACCTCGACGTGGTCCCTGATGGACGGCGGCTTGGCGTTGACGTGGCGCACCAGCACTTCCATCACGGTGTCGCCTTCGAACAGATTCTTGCCGGTGAGCAGCCAGAAGGCGACGCACCCGAGCGAGTAGATGTCGGCCCGCGCGTCGATGTTGATCTTGCCGAGCGCGATCTCGGGAGCCATGTAAGCAGGTGTGCCGGTGATGGTGCCGTCGGTCGTGACCGTTTGAGCGGTCAGCTCGCGGGTGCGGTCCTTCACCAACCCGAAGTCCAAGACCTTCACGAAGTCGTAGCGCATGCCGTAGCGGCACACGAAAATGTTCGCCGGCTTGACGTCGCGATGCACGAGACCCGCCTGGTGTGCCTCGGCGAGCGACTCGGCGGCTTGCACGATGAGGTAGATGACGCGCGCCGGGTCGACCTGACCGTAGCGCTCGACCATTTGCTCCATGGTGAAGCCGTTGAGCAGCTCCATGACGTAGTAAAAGTCACCGGAGTCCGCGATGCCGAAGTCGAACAGCTGCACGGTGTGCGGCGACGAGAGGCGGGCGATGGCTTGAGCTTCGCGTGCGAAGCGAACGCGCGCCGTCGCGACGTCGGAGCTCGAGCCGCTGCCGGCGCCCATGGCCTGAGCCTTGATGAGCTTCACGGCGGCTGGCCGCGCGAGCAGACGGTGCTTGGCGCTCCAGACCTCGCCCATGCCGCCTTTGCCGAGGAGGCGCTCGAGGTTGTAGCTGCCCATGTTGGCCGAGCCACGGATGGTCGACACCAGCGTGTAGAGGTTGCGCACGGAGACGCCCATGAGCACGAGCGCCAGGGTGCCGGTGGCGATGGCCAAGGTGTGCGTCCAGTTGAGCACGAGGCCGTGGAGGTTCAGGGTGACCAGGGCCAAGACGAGCGACGCGACCCACAAGCACAAGCCGGCGATGGCGAGGCGACCGATACGCTGGCCGCGGCGGACCATCATCTCCGGGCGCACGTCGTCGCGCACTTCCGCGTTCACGGCGTGCGTCACCGTGCCGTGCGTTGGAATGAAATGCACTTCGCGGGGATTTTGGGTCATCCGAAGGCCTAAGCCGTAACCTAAGAATGGACCCTGCGTCACGGCAATACGCGAGACGTTTAGATCACTCGGATTGCCAACCGCACTGATCGCCTTGGTTGGCCTCGTCGAGGTACGTGCGCAGTGGCGCGAAGTACTCGGTGAGCGCCGACGCATCCATGGTGCGCTCGCCGGAAATCGCCGCGAGCGCCTCGGGCCAGGGCTTCGACGCGCCCATACGCAGCATAGTCGCTAGCTTTTCACCGGCCGCGGCGTTGCCCGCGATGGAGCACGTGTGAAGCGGGCCCTCGTGACCGGCGGCGCGGCAGAGCGCGCGGTGAAACTGAAACTGGAGGATATGGGCGAAGAAGTAGCGCGCGTACGGCGTGTTCGCGGGCACGTGATATTTCGCGCCTGGGTCGAAGAACTCTTCGCCGCGCGGCGAGGCCGGAGCGATGCCCTGATATTGGGTGCGCAGCTTCCACCAGGCGGCGTTGTAGCTGTCAGGCTTCACCTGACCCGAGAACACCTGCCAACGCCACTGATCGATGACCTTGCCGAAGGGGAGGAAGGCGACGCGTTGGAGGGCTCGCTTCATCAACGTATCGATCTCGGCCTTGGGATTGTTGGGTGTCTGCTCCAGCAGACCGAGGCTCTTCAAGTAGGCCGGCGTCATCGACAGCACCAGCGTGTCGCCGATGCCCTCGTGGAAGCCCTCGTGCGCGCCTTGCTGGAAGAGCGGCGGGAGCTTTGCGTACATCAGGTAGTAGTAGATGTGACCGAGCTCGTGGTGGATGGTCACGAGGTCTTCTTCGCTCGGCTCGGTGCACATCTTGATGCGCACGTCGCCGCTGAGCCCCAGGTCCCAGGCGCTGGCGTGGCAGACGACCTCGCGCTCCTTGGGCTTGTCGATGAGCGAGCGCTTCCAGAAGGTCTCGGGCAAGGGTGGCAGGCCGAGACCGGTGAAGAAGGCCTCGCCGGTGCGCATCATCTTCTCCGGCGTCCACTTCTTGGCCGCGATGCTCTTGGTGACATCGAGCTTCACTTGCCCGGGGTAAGGCTCGACCAGGGGATAGACGTTGCTCCAGTCTTGAGCCCACATGTTGCCGAGGACGTGCGCTGGAATCGGACCGTGCTTCGGGATGCGCTGCTCACCGTAGTGCGCCTGGAGCTTGCGGCGGACATAACAATGCAGCGAGTTGTAGAACGGTTGCACCTGCGACCAGAGGCGCTCGCTCTCGGCCTCGAGCTGCGCGGGCGTCATGTCGAACTTGGCGCGCCACAGCTCGCCCAGGTCCTTGAAGCCGATCGACTCGGCGCCCTTGTTACCGAGCGTCACGAAGCGCGCGTACTTGTCGCGCATGGGCTTGGCGACCTCGTGCCACCCCGTCCATACGTCGAGCAGCTCCTCGTAGTCGCGGCTGGTCGCGAGCACCTTCGAGAGCTCACCGAGCGGACGGCACTTCTCGCCCTTCGTCGTTTGCTGACAGTACTTGCCGGTGCCGTACATGCTGTTCATGTCGGTGGCGAGCGTCGCCAGCTCGCGGCGCTGCTCGGGCGACGCCGGCGAGGGCAGCACGGTGTTGATGCGGAGCAGCTGGAGCTTGCGCGCGGCTTCTTGCGGGAGCTCTACGTCCTTGTAGCGCGCGGCTTGCTGAACGAGGTCCGTGGTCAGCGCCATGTCGCGCTCGGCGGCGCGGGTCGCGAGCCAGTCGGTGTCGTCGTTGATGAACGTCTGATTGACCCACTGCGCGTGGTCGCTCTCCGCGAGCTGCTCGTGCCAGCGCTTCTCGGCATCGGCGAGGAAGCGGACGGCGCTGTCGGGTTGCTCGCCGCTTTGCGGGGTCTGCCTCGGCTCCATCGTGGAGGCCGCCGCGGGCGGGGTCGGCGTCTTGTCGGTTGGGCTACCGCGGTTGCAAGCAGCGAGGGCCAAGAAGAGGAGCAAGGCGCGTTTCATCGGCGGGGTCATGCCAACTAGACGATGACAGGGCTAGCCAAATCGTTCGTGACCGTGCTACCGGCTCACCGCACCTTATCAATGTGTTTGGAGTCAACGTGGCCGCACACCAGACTCAGTCCGACACCCACATGGGATCACACTCCGAAGGTGGCGAAGGCTTCAAGCCTTTTATTGCTCCTGAACAAAACGTCACCGAGCTGACGGTCCGCGCGCTGATCATCGGGTCGCTCCTCGGCGTCATCTTCGCGGCATCGTCGGTGTACCTGGGCTTGAAGGTTGGCCTCACGGTCTCGGCCTCGATTCCGGTCGCGGTTCTCTCGATCACGCTGTTCCGTTGGCTCGCCAAGGCGATTGGCTTGAAGCCCGCGACCATCCTCGAGAACAACATCGTGCAGACCGCCGGGTCGGCGGGTGAGTCGCTCGCCGCGGGCGTCGCCTTCACGTTGCCGTCGCTGCTGATCATGGGCGGGGACCTCGAAGCTTCGCGCATCATGCTGGTCGCCATGCTCGGCGGCCTCATCGGCGTGCTCATGATGATTCCGCTGCGCCACGGGCTCATCGTCAAGGAGCACGGCAAGCTCACCTATCCCGAAGGCACTGCTTGTGCCGACGTGCTCATCGTCGGTGAGCAGGGCGGCACGCAGGCGAAGATGGTCTTCGTCGGCTTCTTCGTCGGCCTCGTCTATTCGGTGCTGAACCTCATCAACAGGCTTTGGGCGGACGTCTCCGCGTTCAGCATCACCTTCTGGGGCCGCTTGAAGGGC
>JBGGMJ010000073.1:0-5948 GCA_041288095.1 Myxococcota bacterium | reverse complement strand
GCGGTTCATGACGGCGGCCACCGCGCGCGCGCCGGAGGGCGGCGTCGCCGGCGTGCTCGCCGCCGCCTGGGCGACCGCCGAAGCGGACGGGACGAAAGCGGCGCTCGCGTTCTTCGGGCTTGCGGGTGACTGCGGCTGGGGTGCCCCCTTCGGTTTCTGGGGTGAAGGCATGGGGCATCTCTTGCTGCCCGATCGAGCCCTCGCGCGCATCGCCTCCGACGGCCGATCGTGGTGCGAAGCGCTGACGCGACGCCGTATTCTGCGGTGCAGCGATCGCCTGCGTCTCACGCGCGACGCGCCCGGAATGACCACCAGCATAGGCGTCGACGGACGCGCGCTGCTGCCGCCCTTCTTCCCGGTGGGGCGCGGGCAGGACGCATTGTTCAGCGCTCTCGCCGAGCGCTTCTGCGACGTCGCGGCGCTGCAGGTGCCCTACGCTATCGCGCACGAACCCTTGGAGACCCGTCGTTTCCACGACGGCGAGCTCTTCCGCTCGGCGGCCAGCATCGATTGCGCCCGCGCCATGTTCGCGTTCCTCGAAACCGCGGCCGTCGCCGACCTGCCGGGCTTCGGCCGTCACCTGACGGCGTTGGGCCAGCTCGACCCCACGAGCTTCACCGAAGCGTTGCGGGCGGCACATCGCGCCCGCATGCAACGGTTGATCGCGGCCGCGCGCGCGCGGGCGCGCGGGCTTCCCAGCCTATCGGCCGAGTGGCACGCCGATCTCGAAGGTTACTGTGGGCGCGTCGAGGAGTCTCTCACGACGGACGAGCCACCGTGGATTCTCGACGTGGGCGCTGACGAGGCACGCACCTCGCTCTTGCGTCTGCGACAGCTCGTTCGTGGCTACGGCGAGATCTGCGAAGCCTGGCCGAGCTTGTGGAGCGCGGCCGAGGCGAGCGCACCCGCCGCGGCGCTAGCCGACACCCCTCCGCGCACACCGTCTTCTCCAGCGGACAGAGGAACCGCGTGTTCGCCGTATCAGAGTTGGTTGTGGCGCCGCCAGCAGCTCGAGCCCACCGATACCTCCTACGTTTTGTTTCGCGCCTACGAGGCCCGAGAGCCTGTCGACGTCGACCTCCTCGAGGCGGCCGTGCGGGCGCTCGCCGCGCGCCATGAAGCGCTGCGCCTGTGCTTCCGCTCCGGTGACGGCGAACAGGCCTTGCTCGAGCTTTTACCCGAGAGCGCGGTCAGCCTACGGCGACACCCGCCGCTCGATGCGCCGGGCCGAGAGCGCGAGCGACGACGGCAAGCGCTGCGACCCTTCGCTCTCGCGCGTGAAGCGCCGTTCGAGCTTGGCTGGGCTCCCGCGAGCGAAGCCGGCGTCCACGGAGAGCTGTGGCTGCGCGTGCATCACATCGCTTGGGACGGCGTCTCGGAGGCGCTCTTCTGGCGCGAGCTATCCGACGTCTATGCCAACCTGCGCGCCGGGCGCGACGCCATGCACGGGCTCGCGCCGATTGAGACCGGTCTTCGCGCCGTCGCCGCCCGACAACGAGCGGGTTTGCGCCAACATGCCGCCGAGCATGAGGCGTACTGGCGCAAGGCCATCGGCACCCTCGGCTCGGAGCTCCGCGTCTCACGCAAGGCGGCGTCGCAGAGCAAGTCGTCCACCAGCCATCGCCAGCGCCTGGTGCTGCCGAGCGATCTCGCAAGATCCCTGCGAGACCTCTGCATCGCGCAACGCACGACCACGGCCGCGATGTGCTTGGCGACCTGGCAGGCCCTGCTGTCGCGCTTCAGCGGCGAGTCCGACATCACCGTGGCGGTCAACGTGGCCAATCGCTGGGAGGAAGCCGAGGAGCCGCAGATCGGCTTGTTCATGACGGTGCTGCCGACACGCGTCGACCTCTCTGGCGACCCGTCGCTGCCGGTCTTGGCGGCCCGCAATCAGCGGCTCCTCTCCGAAGGCGCGCCGCACGCGCGCTTGCCGGTCGAACAGCTCGTCGGCGTCCTGGCGAGCGGCCGGCGCCGTATCGCCGGCTTCCCGGCGATCTTCACCCACCTTCCCAAGCCCGCCGCGCCGCGCCTGGGCGACGCGCCGCTGCGCGAGCTCGAGCGTCGCGAAACCCAAGCCGGCTTCGAGCTCGGCCTCAGCATCGAAGAGAGCGAGGGCGAGCTCGCCGCCGTCATCGTCGGCCATGGCGAGCACTACGACGCGGACGACATCGCGCGCTTCGGCCGGGCGTTCACGTCGGCGCTGGCGAGCGCCTGCGTGGCACCCGCCACGGCGGTATCCGAGCTCGATTGGCTGGGCGGCGACCGGGCGCTGCTCGCGGCTTGGAATCAAACGGCGCTGGACTACCCGCGGGACGTCGCGCTGCCGGAGATCTTACGCACCCAGGCCGCGCGGCACCCCGAGCGTATCGCGCTGTCCGCTCCCGGGACACGCATCACGTATGGCGAGCTCTTCGAGCGGGCCGAAGCGCTGGCTGTCCGCTTGCGCGCACTGGGCGTCGGCCGCGATCAGCTCGTGGGTGTGTTTCTCGACCGCCATCCCAGTCTGCTCGAATCGCTGCTCGGCGTCTGGCTCGCGGGCGCGGCCTACCTGCCGCTCGACCCGGGATTTCCGCGGGAGCGCTTGAGTTTCATGCTCGAAGACTCGGGGACCACCGTCGTGGTGACACGCCGGGCGCTCACGAGCGATTTGCCAGTCAGCAGGGCGAAGGTCGTTTGCGTCGACGAGCCGGCAACCGCGGCGGCAACGGCGGCGCCTTCATCCGCTAGAGCGGACGACCTCGCTTACGTGTTGTACACCTCGGGCTCGACAGGGAAACCCAAGGGCGTCGCCATCACGCAGCGGGCGCTGCTCAACTTTCTCTGCGGCATGCGCCGGGAGATCGGCTTGCACGAGAACGACGTGCTGCTGGCGCTCACCACGGTGTCGTTCGACATCGCGGCGCTCGAGCTCTGGCTGCCGCTGCTCGTCGGCGCCGGCATCGAGCTCGGCGGGCGCGAGGAGGCGGCGGACGGCGCCCTGCTGGCGGCGGCCCTCGCCCGGTCCGGCGCCACGGCCCTGCAGGCAACCCCGGCGACTTGGCGGGCGCTGTTCGCGGAGGGCTTCGGCGGCAATCCTCGCCTCAAGGCCATGGTCGGCGGTGAAGCGTTACCCCCCGATCTCGCCCAGCGCCTCGCGACCTGCTGCGGTGAGGCGTGGAATCTTTACGGTCCCACCGAGACCACCGTCTGGTCGGCCGCCTGGCGCATACCCACGGTCGCCGCCGAACAGGTTCGCATCGGCAGGCCGATCGCCAACACCTGCATCCGCATTCTCGATGCCTCGCGACGCGAGGTGCCGATCGGCGTGGTCGGTGAGATCTGCATCGGTGGTGATGGCCTGGCGCGTGGCTACCTGAACCGCCCCGAGCTGAACGCCGAGCGCTTCATCCCCGATCCAGTGGCTGGCGGCGAGGCGCGGCTCTACCGCACCGGCGACCGAGGCCGCTGGTTGCCCGACGGCCTGCTCGAGTGTTTGGGGCGCGACGACGACCAGATCAAGCTGCGCGGCTTTCGCATCGAGCCAGGTGAGATCGAAGCGGCGGTGTTGCAACTCGACGAAATACGCCAGGCGGCGGTCGCGCTGCACGAGGCGGCGCCCGGCGACCCACGGCTCGTCGCGTGGGTCGTGCTCGAGTCGGACGCTCGGCTGCCGGCGCGCCAGGACCTGCGCGCCCGCCTGCGCGGCTGGCTGCCCGAGCATATGGTGCCGTCCCACTTCGTCGAGGTGAGCGCGTTGCCCCTGACGCCCAACGGCAAGGTCGACCGCCGCGCTCTGGCCCCGCTCTTCCGCGCTCCCGAAGACGACGCTTTAGTGGACACGACCGCGAGCCCGGACGAAGCGCGCCTCATCGACGCGTTCGAGCAGCTCCTAGGGCGCAAGGTAGGACGCGACAGTGACTTCTTCGAAAGCGGCGGCGACTCGCTCGCCGCCGTACGCTTGATCGGGCGCCTTGCCGCCACGTCGATCACGCCGCCCACCACCGGCGACTTGTTGGTGCATGCAACGCCGCGCAGCCTCGCGCGACACATGCGCGAGCTCGAAGCGGCGGCGGCGCCCCGCGGTGGCCATCTCGTCGTGTTGCGCGAAGACGGCGACCTGCCAGCGATTGTCTTGCTGCATCCCATCGGTGGCTTGCTCGCGGGTTACGGCAGCCTAGTGCGTCACCTGCGAGGCGTCGCGCCGCTCTTCGGCGTGCTCGCGCACGCGCGCGAACGTCCGCAATACCGGACGGTCGCCGAGCGCTGCGCCGCTTACGTCGACGAGATCATGGCGGGCACGAACGGGCCCGTGGCGCTAGCCGGCTATTCTCTCGGCGGCGTGTTGGCCATGGAATGCGCCGCGCAACTGACGGCCCGCGGGCGGGAGGTGCGCCTGGTGACGCTCTTCGACACCTGGGTGCCACGGCCGCCTCGCCGGCGCCTCGAGAAGGTGCTGTTTCGTATCTCCGAGCTGCGGCGTTTCTCGTGGGAAGAGCGCGCCCGCTGGGCGGAGCTCCAGCTAGCTCGCCACTTCAAGCCGGAGCAGGAAGCGCCCGAGGCCGGCGAGGAGCTCGCGGCGTTCGATGTCGCCGCCAGCGACGAGCTCGGCCGGCAGGCGCTCGCCTGGCGACCCTCGCCTTACGCAGGCCAAGTGCTGCTCTTTCGCTCCGAGCGTGACCTGCGCGGTTACAGCAACCGGCCGAGCAAGCTCGGCTGGGACACCGTCGCTCCACACCTCACGGTCGAGAACGTACCGGTCGACCACACGCGGATCATGCGTGAACCGCACATCGCGCTCATCGCTGACCGCATCCTGCGCGCCCTCGCTCGCTGAGAACCGCGCTTTAGCCCTTCGACGGCTGCGGGCGCGGCCGGAACGCCGCCGCGACGCCCTTCCCTGCCTTGGCGAGCGGCCACAGCAAGATGCCGACCGCATAAGCAAGCACGCGCATCACCGGATGCACGACCTTCACGATGGGGCTCGCGATGGTCCGCACGATCGGAAAGCGCTCATAGGCCAAGCACGTGGACACGATGGCGACGATGCCCGCGAATTTTCCCGCGGGGCCCAAGTGAAACTCGAATTCCATTTCGCAGATGAGGAGGATGCCGACGAAGCCGACCAGCAAGAACGCGGTCTCCTCGAGGATGGGGAACTTCGCGATCATGCGCATCGCGAAACCAGCGACGAAACGCAGCGTGAGAATGCCGATGCCGACGCCGAGGTAGACGACCCAGAGCTTGGGCGTCATGGCGACGGCGGCGACGACGTTGTCGACGCTCAAGCTAGCGTCGAGGATGAGAATGCCGCTAATGACCGAGAAGAAGCTGCGCTCGACCTGCGCCTGCACGGGGGCGCCGGTCATATCGCTCGCGAGCTCCGCGTCTTCTTCGGCTTCCTCCTCGGCGGTGATCTCCTTGCACATCAAGTAGATGAGGTAGACGGCCCCTGCGAGCTTGAGCCACCGGTTGTGCAGGATGTACGCGGCGAAGAGGAGGCAGAGGCAGCGGAAACCATAGGCGCCGGCCATGCCCCAGGTGAGCGCGCGCGGCCGTTGATGCTCGGGTAGGCGGCGCGCCAGGGCCGCGATAGCGAGGGAGTTGTCGACCGATAGCAGACCCTCGATGAGAATCAGCGACAGAACGACGGGGATGTTCTCGATGACGTCAGCAGCCGTGAAGGGCATGGGCGCGCCTCATAGCCTTTGGGGCCGCGCTTCACAACCTGTCGGACCGGGTGATAGCGCCAAGCTGCGATGTTCACCCTGCCCGCGCCGCACGACATCCACTACTTCATCGAGGTCGCCGAGACCTTGAACATGTCGCGAGCCGCCGAGAAGCTCGGAGTGCGGCAGCCGACCTTGAGCCTCGCCATGAAGCGCCTCGAGGACGTCGTCGGCGTCCCACTCCTCGTCCGCGGCAAGACCGGCGTGCAGCTCACCCACGCCGGGCGGCGCTTCCTCGCCAAC
>JBGGMJ010000072.1:0-19823 GCA_041288095.1 Myxococcota bacterium | reverse complement strand
CCCGGACCCGCAGGCGAGGACACGCATTCTGTTACCGGCGTCGCAGCTTGCCTTCGTGCGCACCGCCGACAGCGAAGCCCGCTTGCGCGTCGACGGCCAGAAGGGGCTGGCGTTCACCGAGCTGCGCTTCGAGCCCAGGCGTGATGCGGCGCGTGGCAGCGTCGAAGCGACCTACCACAGTGACTTGTTCGCATCGCCTTACGGCGTCGACTACTACCGCGGCTTTGCCGATCGCACCGGTGGTGTGTCGGTCATGCTTTCGCCGGTCGATTTGCATCCGGAAAGGACGCTAGCTCACCGACGAGCCGCTTGGCTGTTTGCGCTCTCGGGTGTTTTCGCCGCCGCGGCGGGGACCAGCGCCTATCTCGCCATCGACGCGCGTCATGATTACAACGCCACCGACCTACAGCGCGCTTCCGAGAGCGCGTCCGACCGCTATCGCGTTGCGACCACCGGCCTCCTGGTGAGCTCTGCTCTGGCAATCACCAGCAGCGCCGTCGGCTGGTATCTGTGGAATAGCGAGGACCCCGGCCGCGCGCGCGGCCGCGACTAATCAGCGGCGGCTTGCCGCTCGGCGATCACCGCCGCGTAGTAGTCGAGCTGATCGATGAAGTCGGCGAGGTTCGCGATCGGCATGATCTCGGCCTCGTTGGTAGGTCCCAGCTCGCGCTTGAAGGGATCGGCCGCGATGGCGGCTTCGACCGCGAGCGCCTTCTGGACATGATGGAAGAAAGAGGGTGCGAAATCCCCGTTCCCTCCACCGACCTTTTCGAGCTCCTGCATGCCTTCCGCGATCATGCGGCCGACTTGCGTCTTGTTGCGCATGGCGTCGACGAGCTGGAGCGCGAGCTCCATGCTGATCTTGTAGCGGCCCATCAGGTCGTGCGCGAGCGCCTCGCGGGCGTCCATGTTCACGGCTTCGCCGGCGCCGACCTTGCCGGCTTCCATGAGCAAGGCGGAGCCGTTCGGCTTCATCGCCCGCTCGATGGTCTTCGTGCGAGCCGCTTCGGCTCGCCCCTCGAGCGTCGTGCCCGGCGGCAGCTTCTTGTTGCGGTCGACCATGAGGATCGTGGTGGCGGCGAGATCTCCGAGCGCGTTCGCGATAGCGGGCGTCGCACCCAGTGACTTCATGACCGGATCTTCCGCGAGCGCGAGCAGTGCTCGGGCGCCGGCGCGCGCCACGGGCAACCAGCGATTCATCCAGTCGGCGCGCTGATACCCGTCCATGGTCCGCAGTGCGTTGATGCCCTCGGCGATCGCTCTGCTGTCGAGTAGCCCTAGACTCATGGCGTTGGTGAGCAAGCGCGCGTCGTCGATGCTCATGCCGAGGTTGCGCGCCATGGCGGCGGCGAATTCATCGATCTTCCGGGCGCCGTCCTCGCCCTGGGCGCGCCAAGCGACCAACGTGCTCACGAGCTTGCCGGGCGACTTGCCGAGCATGGCTTGGCGAATGGCCAGCTCCGACCGGCTCATGGCGGGCTGCGCGCCTGCTGGTGGCGGCTCGCCCTCCGTCGGCAGGGTCGTCGGAGCCTTCGGGGCCTGCGGCTTGGGAGCCGGTTCTTGGGCCACGTTGGCAGTGAGCGGCTTGGGCTTGGTGATGGCCGGCGGCTCACCGGCGAGCCCGGACCCGATGACGGCGAGCGGGGCCGTGCGGCCCAAATAGACGACGCCGCCTTGCGCGTTGATCGGCATAGGCTTCTCCTAGACTTTGGACGACAGGACACACGCACGACGCTCGAGGACGATTGCGGCGCCTCGAAGTCGTCAGCACGGGTCTGTGTCCGGATACATACCCGGCTGACCTAAATTGTGATGCGTGGCCTTCTGACGACCTGTCAGCGTATACCGCCAACCCGCTGCATGGCCGACGCACTCCCGCTTTCGCTGTTCGACTACGACCTGCCGCCCGAGCTGATCGCGCAGGAGCCCGCGCGCCCGCGTGACGCCAGTCGGTTGTTGCGGTTGTCCCGGAGCAGCGGAGCGGTGTCGCACCACGTGTTTGGCGAGCTGCCGACGCTCTTGCGAGCGGGCGACCTGCTGGTGGTGAACCGCACGAAGGTGATCCCCGCCCGCTTGCAGGCCCAGCGGCCAACCGGCGGACGCGTCGAGGTCTTGTTCCTGTCGCCGCAAGGCGCGCTCGAAACCGCGACACGCTGGGAGGTGATGGGCCGACCCGGCGATGCTTTCAAGGTCGGCAAGACGGTGATCACGGGCGGCGTGTCCTTGCGTGTCGTGGCGCGTGAGGGTGCGAACGCCATGCTCGAAGGCGACGGACCGCTCTGGCCGTTGCTCGAGCAGCGCGGCGAGGTGCCGTTGCCGCCGTACATCAAGCGCGAGGCGCCGGTGGCGTCCGATACAGCGGACTATCAGACCGTGTTCGCGCGCGAGCCGGGAGCCGTCGCTGCGCCGACCGCCTCGTTGCATTTCACCGACGCCGTGCTCGAACGCCTCACGGCCGCGGGTGTCGAGCGTGCCGAGGTCGTCTTGCACGTCGGCGCGGGCACCTTCTTGCCGGTGCGCGAGGAACACGCCGGCGATGTGCGTGCTCACGCGATGCACGCCGAGCACTACGCCATTCCCGAAGCCACCGTTCGCGCCATCGAGGCCGCGCGGAAGCGGGGAGGGCGCGTGGTTCCGGTCGGCACGACGAGCCTAAGGGCGCTCGAGACGTGGGCCGCGACCGGCGAGCCCAGCGGCAGCTCGCGTTTGTTCATCTATCCGGGGTACGAGTTCCGCGTGACCGACGCTCTCGTCACCAACTTCCACGTCCCGCGCTCGACGCTGCTCATGCTGGTGTCGGCGCTGGCGGGCAGGGAGCGGGTGCTCGCCGCCTACGCCGAGGCGGTACGGGCGCGTTACCGCTTTTTCTCGTACGGCGACGCCATGCTCATCGACACATGATCTCATTCACGCTCGACAAGACCGTCGGCCGCGCTCGACGAGGCCGCCTCACCACGCTGCACGGCGTGGTCGAAACTCCCGTGTTCATGCCGGTCGGCACCCTTGCCACCGTCAAGGCTCTCGATTTCCGCGACCTCGGCGAGCTCGGCGCGCGCATGATCTTGAACAACGCCTATCACCTGATGCTCCGGCCGGGCTCCAAGGTCGTTCGCGATATGGGTGGGCTGCACCGCTTTAGCGGATATCCGGGGGCCATCCTCACGGACAGCGGCGGCTTTCAAGTGTTCAGCCTGGCCGAGCTGCGCGACATCGATGACCGCAGCGTGCGCTTCAAGTCGCATATCGACGGCAGTCCCATCGATCTCTCCCCCGAGAAGCTGGTCGAGGTGCAGGAAGACTTGGGGCCCGACGTCGCCATGGTGCTCGACGAGTGCCCTCCGGGGCAGGCCGACCGCGAGCAGGTGCAGCGCGCCGTCAATCGTACGACCGCGTGGGCCAAGCGCTGTCTCGACGCCGTGAAGCGTCCGGAGGTCTCCTGGTTCGGCATCGTCCAGGGCGGCATCTATCCCGACCTGCGAGAAGAGCACGCGCGCGTCATGGGCGAGCTGCCGTTTCCGGGGTTCGCCATCGGCGGCGTGTCGGTTGGCGAGGCTCCCGACGCCATCGCCTCCATCGTCGCGCATACGGCTCCGCTATTGCCGGCAAGCAAGCCTCGTTACTTGATGGGAGTAGGCACCCCGGCGGATCTGGTGCGCGGCGTCGCCGCCGGTGTCGACATGTTCGACTGCGTGATGCCGAGTCGCAACGCGCGCAACGGCTCGTTGTTCGTCGCGGGTGGCAAGGTCAACATCAAGAACGCCATGCACCAGAAGAGCGAACAGGCGCTCGATCCGCAGTGCGACTGCCACACTTGCCGCAACTTCAGCCGTGCTTACCTGCGCCATCTGTTCATCGCGGGCGAGCTGACGTTTCATCGTCTCGCCACCATTCACAACGTCGCGTTCTACCTCCGGCTCATGCGGCGCATGCGCGAGGCGCTCGACCGTGGCGACTTCGACCCGGCTGCGTTCCTCGGCGAGATCGGACCTACTTTGGTCGCGGATCCGTGACCTGCTCGCCGACACCATGGCTCTGCCCGAGGCCCGTTCTCTCGGGGGCCATGTGGCATATCGCGCCCCGTACTTGCCGACAGAGGAGGGCAACAACATCGTACGGTTGGTCGAGTCGCATTGGGAAACGGGATGAGCTTGTTGGAGAACGTCGAAGCTACATTGGTGGGAGCGTTGGGTCTCACACCCCGGGTCATCGCGCCGTCACTTGCGAGCATGTCGGTCGACTATCGCGGCAAGGCGTTCTCCGTGCGCGCGCGTGCCTACAGCGGCGGCACGGTTGCCTACGCGCGTTTCGTGCAGATCGACAGCCCGTCCTTGAAGGTCGACAACGCGCTGGTGCTGCCGACCTGTGTCACGGCGCAACCGATCTACGGCGTCGACATCGTGCGGCCGGGCGTCATGGCTCAGTGGGTGGTGGCGCTCGATCTATCGCCGACGTCGCGGAGCGACGAGCCGCGTATCGCCCAGGCGCTGGGCTCCGACTGGCATCCATCGGCTCCCGATCCCGCTCGTTGGGCTCGCGACCAGCTGTCCGCTTCGGCGTTTGTCGGTCGTTTCGACGCCTTGCCGCTCGATCTCGACCTGCGGATGGCGATGATGACACGTGCCTTCGTCGATCTGGCGGTGCGCCGTTCGGTCGACAACCAGGGCGCGCGACTCGAGCAACGCTCGCGTTACGTGCGCGCCCACCGTGACGACCAGCACGGCATGAAAGTCGTAAGGCGCTTGCTGGGTGAGCGCTTCGTCGACGAGGTCCTGTTCCCGCCGTGGCTCGCGCCGGTGAATCTCGTCGAGGACCCCGGCGATACGCGCCGGCCGGAAGGCGGCGAGCGAGGTCAGTCGGTCGGGGTGTGAAACGACGAAGGGGCGGCGACGCGAACCCGCATCACCGCCCCTTGTCTGTTAGCCCGTTAAAGCCCTAGCTGCGTGATCGACTGCGCGCGCTGCTCGACATGACCGCTTTAGCGGTGCGAGCCTTGGCTTCCTGGCGCGATTCCTTGAGCTGCTCTTCGCCTTCGGAGGCGCTCTTCTTGAGCATGCCGATGGCGGTCAGCCACAGCTTGCGCTCCTCGGCCGGCATCTTCTCGCCGGCCTCGGCGACGCGCTTGGCGAGCTCGACCGCGAGCTGCTCGTAGGTGTTGACGCCCTGCGCGGGGCGCATCGGCTCGACATCGGCGAGGAGCTCGCTGTCACCCGGCTCGGCGTGCTGCGCGAACAGCTGGCCCGCGATGCTGCGGATGAACTGGATGATCTCGAAGACGAAGCCGTCGGGCTCGCCTTCCTTCAAGCGGACGCCGTCGCGGAACGCGAGCTCGGCGAGCGCGCCGGTGACGATCGACAGTCGCTTCAAGAGGTCCTCGTGGCGTGCCTCGCTGACGACCGACTCGAAGACCTTGTCGGTGTGCGCCGACATGCTCGACGAGAACGCGGACATGATGTCCTCTTGCCGTTCGATGCCGGCGTCGATGGCGACCGCCGCGGCCACGGTACGGAATTGCGGGGGCAGGGCGCGGTAGACCGAGGCGATCTTCGCCGGCAGGGTGTCGGCGAACTGAGCGTTGCCGATGGCGCGGAAGGCTTCCGGCGGGTGCGACGACGAGCCGCCGAGCGCTGCTTGGCCGTTGAACGCGGTCTTCTGCGCGCGCAGCATCGTGCTCTTGAGCTCGGCGACGAGATCGCGATTGAAGGACTCGATCATCAAGTCCTCACGCTCCGCCGAGGTGCCGGCGCTCGAGGCGCGACGAATGATGTCGAAGAACATGGCCAGGTGCTTGCCGGTGCCGCGATGCATGGTCGAGAGCTGGTCCGCCGTGGCTTCGGCCTCGCGGGTCAGCTGCGAGAAGAGCCCGCTGGCGCCGCCGGCGGTCTCCTTCATGAGCTTGGCGCCCAAGAGGTCTTCCAGGCGGTCTTGCAAGACCTCGACCTTGTCGGTCGCGCCACCCTGCGGCAGGAACTTCTGGATCGATGGGTCCGCCATCACCTTGGCCAGGATGTCGTCGAAGCCCGCGGTCTCCGCCTGGAGCCCGCACTGGCAGCCGGCGCTGTGCTCGTGGGCGGCGGCCTTGTCGGTCGCGCTGGCGGCGTTGCGCATGGCGTTGCCGGTGAGCACGCCCAGCGCGATGCGGGTGAAGGGGATGCCGTCGCGAATGTGGCCAAGCTCGTGACCGACGACGTCCTGGAAGACCAGCTTACCGATCGGGATGATCTCGGCGCCGGGCGTATTCGCCGGCACGGCTTGACCGTCCTTGATGCCAATCTTGATGAAGTCCTTGGTCTCGCTGTCCCAGCACATGCGCACGAACGCATCGTGTACGACGACGCGCGGGGCGTCGAAGTTCGCCATGTAAACGTAGGCGTTCGGGGTGAGGCTCGGCGTGCGCAAGAGCGACAGGTCTGGACCGGCGCCGAGGGCGTCGGCGACCTCGCGGGCCGCGTGGTAGAGCGCCGCGAGCTGCTTGTCCGTGTTGCTCGCGAGGAGCTCCTTGCTGATCTCGCGGCCGGCGAACGTCGTCTCGACTTCGCGCTGCTGCGCCGCGATGTTGCCGAGGATGCGGTGGATGATCGGCTCGAGCTGCATCGTCACCGGATGCGCGCGGACGACGTTCACGACCTCGCGGTACCAAGCGGGGCGGGCCTTGCGGACGCCGTAGACGAACTCGCCGGCGCGCGACGCCACGTTGAGCTTGCCGTAGAGCTCCTCGAGCTTGCCTTGGTCGAGGCCGCCGATCGGGCGCTTCATGTCCGCTTCAGCGGCCTTCTTCTTCGCTTCGAGCTGCTCGGGGGTGAGCTTGGCCGCGACCTTGCCGCCTTCGGCGCCGCCCATGCCCGGCATGAGCCCGGGGAGGCCGTTCATCTTGCCGGCGATGGCGCCGAGCGCGAGCTTCAGCGCCTCCGGCGTAAGCGCGGTCATCGCTTGGTGCATCGCCCGCATGCCTTCGGCGAGGTCGGGCAGGATCTCGTTCGGAACCGTGAATTTGCCGCTGCCGGCCGGCTTGGCAAAGCTCGCCCAAGCGCTGAGCAAGAAGCTCACCTGCGCGGACGTTGCGACGTCGCCCAGCAGCTCGAGGACGCCGGCCTTGCTGGCCTTCTGTTCCTCGGTGTCGGTAGCGAGCTGGCCTTCCATGGCGGCGCGGGCGCCGAGGACGAGTGCCTGGAGCGCGTGCGAGCCGGCCTGGACACCCCTCGACGGCACGATCACGGACTCGGCCGGTGGAATGCGGTGGGCGAACATCTCGGCCGCGAGGTTGTTCAGCGGGCGGACCTTCTCGATGCTTTCGATCTTGGCAAGCTCGGCGGCGAGCTCGGGAGTGACCTCGGGCGTCTTGTCACCGAGCACCTTGGTGTCGATGATCTCGCGGAGCTCGCGGCGAGCCTGAAGGGCGGCTTGCTCCGGTTTTTTCGTCTTGGCCGTTGCCTCGGCGATGAGGGCGCTCGAGATGGGTTCTTTGCTTGAGGCAATGACGGTGAGGGGGCTGACACGCTCGAGCGACAAAGAACTCACGAAAAGCTCCCGGTACAGAAGGGACGAAAACCGCGCCCAAGGGATATCGGGCGTGTTTTTGCCGAGTTGCCTGCGAGTCATTGCTGTAACTTCACAATTTGTCTCAGGGGGTTAGCTGGTGACCCGTGAGAGTGGAAGTTGCTGAAATAGTGGGCTCCAAGGGCCCATTTCGGTCCCGAAAACCGTGTCACGGCGTCGCAAGTACCTTGGCCGATCGCGTTCGCATTGCTCTTTGTGACACCGCTGTGCTACGCCGCGCCCCGCATGCTTCCGCACTTTTTAAGCCAAATTTTGCTTGCCCAAGCTTCGGGCGGCCCTATGAGCCAGATCTCCAGCTTCGTGATGATCGGCCTCATGTTCGCGGTGGTTTACTTCCTGCTCATCCGCCCAGCGAACAAGCAGCGGCGTGAGCACGCCGAGCTGCTCACCGCCTTGAAGAAGGACGACGAGATCGTCACCAGCGGCGGCATGTGGGGCAAGATCATCGCCCTCGACGACAAGGTCGCGACCATCGAGATCGCCGACAGGGTCAAAGTGAAGATGCTGCGTGACCGCATCAGCGGACGCTGGCCGACCGCGACCGCGACCTCCGACACCAAGCCCGGTAAGGCGGAAAAGCTCGAGAAGACCGATAGCAAGGCTGCGGAGGCCGCTCGATGAACAGCAACTGGGTGCTTCGTCTGATCTTCGTCGTCGGTGTCATCGGCGCCGCGGCCTTCATGCTGTATCCCTCGGTCGAGTACTACGGCGGCGCGACGCAGGAGCAGAAGGACGACCGCGACGTCTTCTGCAAGTCGCTACCCGCCTGGTCGCACTGCAAGATCTTCAACCTGGGTCTCGACCTCCAGGGCGGCGTGCACCTGGTCATGACCGTCCGCGTCGAGAAGGCCATCGAGCAGCGCCTCGACCGCGTCGCCGACGCGCTGCGCGAAGGGCTCAAGAAGGACAACATCGCCTTCACCAAGCTCGACCGTCCGCGTGACCAGAGCGAGCTGGTGCTCGAGCTGGCACCCGACACCAACGTCGAGAGCGCCCGCACCTTGCTCGCGCGTGACTTCACGGTCCTCAACATGGCGAGCCGCGATGGCGCGACCATGCATCTCGAGCTCGTACCGCAGGAAGCCGAGGCCGTGCGCACCAACGCGGTCGATCAGGCGATCAACGTCATCCGCAACCGCGCCGACAAGCTCGGCGTCACCGAGCCGCAAATCGCCAAGCGCGGCACCAACAGCATCCTGGTGCAGCTCCCGGGCGTGAAAGATCCGGAGCGCGCCATCGACGTCATCGGCCGCACCGCGCAGCTCGAGTTCAAGATCGTCGATACCGAGGCGACCGCCGCCTTCGACAGCATCGCCGACTTGCCGGCGGGCGTCGTCAAGCGTGAGGACCTCCTTGAAGGTCCCAACGGCCAGAGCATGCGCGAGGTCTACTTCGAGCTGCCGGCGTCCGAGCGTAACGCGGTCAAGGACCTACTCGCGACGAAGATCCCGGGTAACCGCGACATCGCCTTCGGCCGCATCGGCGAGAAGCGGGGCGCCGCCTCGCAGCGCAACGAGACCTTCCGCACCTACGTGCTCGACGCGCGCGCCGGCATCACCGGTGATTATCTGATCAACGCCACCGTTCAGCAGGACCAGGAAGTCCGCTCGCGCCATCACGTCGGCATCGAGTTCGATCCCGAGGGCGCCAAGGTCTTCGAGAAGCTGACGGCGGACAACGTGAAGCGCCGCATGGCCATCGTGCTCGACGGCAACGTCAACAGCGCGCCGTCCATCAGCGAAAAGATCGGCGGCGGCCACGCCCGCATCACCTTGGGCTCCGGCGATCCGCGCTACGAGCTCGAGGAGGCCAAGAACCTCGCGCTCGTCTTGAAGTCGGGCGCGCTCCCGGCTCCCGTCGAGGTCTCCGAGAAGCGCCAAGTCGGCCGCACCTTGGGTGACCAGGCGGTGCACGACGGCAGCATCGCCATCATCGTCGGCACCGGCTTCCTCATCATCTTCATGCTGCTCTACTACCGCTTGTCGGGCGTCATCGCGGACCTCGCGCTGGTGCTCAACATCTTCCTGCTCATGGCGGTGCTGTCGCTCTTCGAGGCGACGCTGACCTTGCCCGGTATGGCGGGCATCGTGCTCACCGTCGGCATGGCGGTCGACTCCAACGTGCTCATCTTCGAGCGCATACGTGACGAGCTCGCCGCCGGTAAGCCGGTGCGCGCCGCTGTCGATGCCGGTTATCAGAAGGCGTTCAGCAGTATCTTCGACTCGAACGTTACTACGCTCATCTCCGGCGTCGTGCTCATGCAGTACGGTACGGGCCCGGTGCGCGGCTTCGCCGTATCGCTCATCGTCGGCATCATCTGCTCGCTCTTCACCGCCGTCGTGTTCACTCGCGTCATCTTCGACTTCTTCATCAACCGCCGCCGCGTGCAGACGCTGAGCATCTGAGGCCGAGGTAACTCATGCGTTTTCTTGCCAAGCAGCCCACCGTCCAATGGATGTCGTTGAACCGGGTCTACATCGCCATCTCCGCGGCGATGCTGGTCATCAGCGTGGTGTCGCTGTTCACTCGCGGTATCAACTTCGGCATCGACTTCGCCGGCGGCTACGAGCTCCAGGTGAAGTTCGACAAGAAGGTCGAAGAAGAGAAGGTCCAGAAGGTCGTCGAGTCGCTCGGGCTCGGTGACTCGCGCGTCCAACGCTACGGCGACGCCTCGGCGAACGAGTTCTTGGTGCTGGTGCGCCAAGAGAGCGCGCTCACCGAAGAGCAACGCACCCAGCTCAAGCACGACATCGAAGCGCTCGCCGGTGGCGAGACCGGCGTTGGCAACTTCTCGGTCGCCGAGAGCGGTGAGAACATCATCGTCGGCTTCACCAAGCCGGTCACGGAAGAGCAGCTGAAGGGCGTCCTCGGCAAATACGCTCTCGAAGTGAAGCGCATCAACGCCGGGGAGCGCGTCGATCGTCCCGAATACGTCGTCGAGCTGATCTCGGTCGCCGACAAGGTGCAGGGCGCCTTGGTGAAGGCCTTCGAGATCCCAGCCGACCACCAGCTCGTGCAGCGCACCGAGTTCGTCGGCCCGCAGGTCGGCGCGCAGCTGCGCAACCAAGGCATCCTCGCGGTCATCTACTCGATGATCTTCATCCTCTTCTACATCGCCTTGCGCTTCGACTTCTTCTTCGCACCGGGTGCCGTCATCACGCTCGTGCACGACGCCGTCATCATCATGGGCTTCTTCTCGGTCTTCCAGATCGAGTTCAATCTGCCCATCGTCGCGGCCATCCTCACGCTCATGGGTTACTCGCTCAACGACACCATCGTCATCTTCGACCGCGTACGCGAAAATATGGTCCGTTTGCGCGGACGCGACTTGAAGGCGCTGGTCGACACCTCGATCAACGAGACCCTGGCGCGTACCCTCATCACCTCGTTCGCGACGCTCGCGGTCGTCCTCGCCATCCTCATCTTCGGCGGCACGGTCACGCGCGACTTCGCGCTCTGCATGACCGTGGGCATCGTGCTCGGCAGCTACTCGACCATCGCGGTCTCGGCGCCGCTCTATGTGCTGTTCCGCCAGTACGTGAGGGGCTCGGCCCCATCGAAGAAGGACGCGCCTTCGAAGTCGTCGGTGAACGGCGGCCAGGCCACTGCTTCGCTCTGATTGTCGGGCGTTTTCCGGATGGTAGGGGGGACGAATGCGTGGGGGCTGCACACCCACGTTGTGGTCCGTGCTCCTCAACGCTCGAGTAGCCGACCAAGCTAGAACGCGCACTTAAGCCGGCGGCGTGCTTTGGCACGCTGTTCGCTTAGGCGGACTCTCGTGCCGTTACTCTCGGCACCGAGGTCCACGATGCGCCTCACGCTGGCAGTGGTGTGTGCTTTCGCGTTCGCCTGTTCGGGCACCATTGGTGACCCCGCTGGCGACATTTCGCCTTCCTCCAACGACGCTGCCCTGTGCAACGGCCCGGCCGACCCCGGCCGCGTCACCATGCGCCGTCTTTCGCGCATCGAGTACCGCAACACCTTGCGTGACTTGCTGGGCGACGACGTCGACCGCATCGCCACGCTCCCAGCCGATGACCGCGCGCTCGGCTTCGACGCCATCGGCGACGTCTTGAGCACTTCGATCAACCACCTGACCGCCTACGTCGACAACGGCTTCGACGCCGCGCTGCGCGCCATGGCGCGAGATCGTGCGCGCCCGGCCGGCACGGCGGCGCGTCTGCTCACCTGCACTCCCCAGAACCAGGACGACATCACCTGCTTCCGCACCATCGTGCATGGCTTCGCGAAGCGCGCCTTCCGCCGGCCGCTCACCGACATCGAGAAGACGAGCCTCGACTCCGCTTTGACGGACACGCGCGCCGACGGTGACGACTTCGACATGGCGGTGCAAGTTGGTGTCGCCACGGCGCTCTCCTCGCCGAGCTTCATTTTCCGCGTCGAGGCGCAATCCGGCGCAGCCGAAGCGGTCGAGGCGATTGGCCCGTTCGAGCTTGCGACGCGGCTGTCGTATTTCATCTGGAGCAGCACGCCCGACGACGCGTTGCTCGCCGCCGCCGAGAACGGCTCGCTCAAGACGCCGACGGTGCTCGCCGCCGAGGCGCAGCGCCTGCTCGCTGACCCGCGGGCCCAAAGCCTCGTCGATCACTTCGCGGCTCAGTGGCTGGGGTTGGGGCTCCTGGCTGACGCCGAGCCGACAGCGGCCGAATTCGACGAAGAGCTGCGCGCCGCCATGGCTGGCGAGACCAAAGCGCTCTTCAAGTACGCGCTCGAGCACAACGTGCCCGTCGCCGAGCTCTTCAGCGCCGCGTACACCTTCGTCAACGGCCGCTTGGCCGAGCACTACGGGCTCGCTGACGTTAGTGGGGACCAATTCCAGCGAGTCGCGCTTCCACCAGGGCGCGTTCCCGGAGTGCTCGGCCACGCGAGCTACCTGACGGGCACGTCGCACCCCGACAAGACCTCCCCGGTGAAGCGGGGCAAGTTCGTGCTCGACGAAGTGCTGTGCGCGCCCCCGGCCGCGCCTCCGGCCGACATCGATGAGAAGGCCGGCGAGGTGGACCCGAATGCGCCGAAACGTGCGCAACTCGCGCAACACCGGATCGACCCGACCTGCGCGAGCTGCCACATGGTGATGGACCCCATCGGGCTCGCCTTCGAAGGCTTCGACAATCTGGGAAAGCCCCGCAGCAAGGACGAGAAGGGCAATGTCGTCGATGTCGTGGCCGAGCTGCCCGAAGGTGAGCGCTACGCTGGCCCGGTACCACTCGCCGAGGCCCTGGCGCGCAAGCCCGAAACCGTGGCTTGCGCTGTCGAGAAGATCGCGACCTTCGCGCTCGGGCGCGCCATGAAGCGTACCGATCGTTGCTCGTTGAACGCCATCGCGGAGCAGACCTCGGCCAGCGCATACGGCGTCACCGATCTGGTCGTGGCGATGGCGACGAGCCGTCCGTTCACCTCACGCCAAACCAATCAGTAGGGAGCTTCCGCATGCGGCGATGGCAACTTTCGCGACGCACCTTCTTGCGCGGTACCGGCACGGTGCTGGCGCTGCCACTGCTCGACGCGATGATCCCCACGGCCGCGAAGGCGCAGGCGACGCCGCCGCTGCGCTTCTTGTACTACTACGTGCCCTGCGGGAAGCGAGTCGACACCTGGTCGGTGGGCCCCCTTGGGTCGCTGAACCTCTCCTTGACGCTGCAGCCGCTCGCCGCCGTGCGGAGTCACATCAACGTGATCTCCAACCTGTGGAACTACGGCGCGACGGCACAGGCGGACGGCGCCGGCGACCATGCGCGTGGCACCGCGGCGTTTTTGACCTGCGCCCATCCCAACAAGAGCGATACCGATATTCGTAACGGGGTTTCGGTCGATCAGATCATCGCCGCGCGATACGCCGGGCAGACGCAGATTCGTTCGCTGCAGCTCGGCCTCGAGTCGGGTGGTAACTCCGGCAATTGCGACTCGGGTTACGGCTGCGCCTACAGCAACAACGTCTCGTGGGCCGATGCCACGACGCCGCTGTCGAAGATCACGGACCCTCTCGCGGCGTTCAATCAGTTCGTCCTGGAGCCCGACGAGAGCGCACTGGCAGCGGCGCATGCGTTGGGACGGCGCCAGCGTGTGGTCGACCTCGTGCGTGCGGACGCGAAGCGGCTCGAGACGCGCCTCGGGGTTCGCGACAAACAGAAGCTCGATCAGTACATGACGAGCGTCGACGAGCTCGATACGAGGTTGACGAGTCAGCGCAGCGACCTCGAGGGCGGGGCGGTTTGCCAGGGGACGGCGCCGGTCGCGGGCGGCGACACGCTCGTTCGGGTTCGCAACATGATCGACGTCATGGTGCTCGCCATGCAGTGCGATGTGACCCGGGTCATCACCTACATGCGCGGCAACGGCGGCAGCGGCCGTTCGGGGTTCGCGCCCGGGGTGGCGGAGGGACACCACGACCTGTCACATCACGAGGGCAACACCTACAAGCTCGACCAGTACGCCAAGGTGAACACGTGGGATGTGCAGCAGTTCGCGTATCTGGTGCAACGCATGGCCGAGACGGATGATGGGAACGGCAAGCTCATCGACCACGTGCTCGCGTTCTATTCGAGCGAGATTGGCGACGGCAACGCGCACAATCATGATCGGTTGCCGGTGATCGTGGCGGGGCACGCGAATGGGCAGGTGACTGGCGGACGGCACATCGTGGCGCCGGATAGGACGCCTATTGCCAACCTGTTCGCGACGATGACGAACATGGTCGGTGGCGGTAATCGCTTCGCGGATTCGACGGGTCTGTTGTCGGCGCTTACGAGCTAGACGCCGAGAGAGGGTGGTCCCTCCCCGGATGTTCCGTCGTGTCCGCTAAAGCGGAAGCCAAAAACGATCGCGACACCACCCTACATACACATACGCCTGCGCATTTTTGTTTCGCGCACGGTCAAGAGGCGCTATGCTTTCCGCGTCGGACGCTTCGGTGTCCGACGCAGTCGCTATAGCGGTCGGCAGCATCTGCGGATCATGTGGCGACTGGTGGCGTGACGACCGGCAACCCTCACGGTTGGCTACTGCGAAGAACGGCCAGTCATCACACCACCACTCGGCACACGAGGCCTGGGGAGCCCCCCCAGCCTTGGGTGCAGTCTTACCTGCATAGCTCTCGGATCACGGCCTGGCAACGACCAAAGTCGGGCCGCGTACTAAGTTCCGAAGCCGCCCACTAAGTGCCCGATTTTCTTCATGTTTGCCCGTTCGATCGGGCCGATGATCGTGGTCACCAGACGCTTCTTGGCAAAGAGCTCCCGGGCCACCCGCGAGACGCTCTCGGCGCTGACTTCGCGCATCCGGCGGGCTTCGTTTTCGAGCATCTCGAGGTCCAGCGCATCGGTGCGCGCGGAGCCAAACAAGGTCGCGGCACCAAAGTAGTTGGCGAGCTCGGTCGTCGAGTCGATGCGGTACTCGAGCTCATGCAAGCTGCGCTCACGAACATCGTCGATCTCGTTGTCGCTCACACCGTCGGTAACGAGCTTCTCCAGGACATCGAGTGTTGCCGCGACCGCCGAAGCCGCGCGTCGGGGCGCGACCTTCAGCTCGATGTCGTAGAGGCCGCAGTCCGCGTAGCAGTCGAGCCCCGTGGTCATCTCGTAGACCAACCCGCGCCGCTCGCACACCGCCTGCTGCAAGCGTGACCCCATCCCGTCATCCAAGATGCGCGTCAGGAACTGCATCGCCATGAAGTCGTCGTGGACGTCGGGCATTGCCTCGAATGTGAGCTGCACCGACAGCTGCGAGCTCGAGACGCTGCGCGTGATGAGCCGGTCGCGATCGGTGAAGAGCGCGGCCTCTCCGTCGGTCGTCGCGCGCCCGGAGGGAAACTTCGCGAACGCCTCGGCGGCAATCGCCACCACGTCCGCGGCCTTCAGCGGCCCCGCGACGCATAGCACCGCGTTCGGCCCAACGTAGTGGCGGGCGTGATGCGCCTGCACGTCACTTACGGCGAACCCGTTCAAGCTCTCGACCGAGCCGGTGATGCGCCGGCCCATCGGATGGCCGCTCCAGATGTTGGCGCGCGAGACGTTGTTGATGTTCACGTCCTCGCCGCTCGCGTCGAGGTCGGAGCGCAGCTCCTCTTCGATGATGTGCCGCTCGACGTCGAGCTCTTGAAACACGGGGCGCGCGACCATGTCGGCGAGCACGTTCAGAAAACCGCGCATGCGACTGGGGTGAACCGTCGCCGTGAGCTGCGTGTGATCACGCCAGGTCGAAGCGTTCAGCAGCCCGCCGCTCTTCTCGAAGGCGCGCGCGAGCGACAACGAGTCCGGATGACTCGCGCTGCCGCGGAAGAGCATGTGCTCGACCATATGCGACAGACCCCATTGCGCGACTTGCTCGTGTCGCGACCCCACGCGCACGAAGAACGCGATGTCGCTCGAATGCAGGTAGGGCTGTTGGATCGCCACCACCTGCAGACCGTTATCCAGCGTCGTTTTTTCGTACGCGAGCATGGGGAGAGGCTGATGTTAGTGGGTGCGCAGGGTCAGTCAATAGCCGGGGAAGGCGCTATCTCCTCTAAAAATGGGGGCTTTTGTCGCCGCCGTCGGGTTTTCGAGCCTTCACGGGCACTTGCGGACGTTAGCCGGTGGGCAGGGAAAGCATGACACGGGTGCCTTTGGGGGCATTGGCGGCGATGGCGATGCTGCCGCCGTGCTCGGCCACGATCTGCTGGGTGAGCGACAAACCGAGGCCGGTGCCGCTCTCTTTGGTCGAGAAGAAGGGCTCGAAGACGCGGCCGCGGAGCTCATCCGGGATCCCTTCGCCTTCGTCGGTGACCTCGATGATGGCGCTACCGTTGTCGCGCGCGGTGCGAACCTTCAGTCGGCCGCCTTCCGGCATTGCCTCGCGACCGTTGCGGACGATGTTGAGCATCCCCTGACGGAGCTGACCTGGATCGACCATGGCGTGCGGCGCGGGTGATGCGAGCTCGAGCACGACCTCGATCTTCGCCTGCTTCATTTCTTCGCTGAGCATGCTGAAGAGATCGCCGACGAGCTGATTCAGATCGGCATCACGCAGCGCGGGACGCGGCAGGCGCGCCATCTGCAAGTAGCTCTCGGTGACCGCGGTGAGGCGCTCGATCTCGCCGGCGATGGCGGCGAGCAACGTCTGCGCTTCCTTCTTGTGCGCCCCTTCGAGGCTCGCATCGAGCTCGTCTTGGAGCAACTCGGCGTTGAGACCGATGGCCGAGAGCGGATTGCGGATCTCGTGCGCGACTTGCGCCGACAAGCGGCCGACAGCCGCGAGGTGCTCGGATGCAAGGAGCTGGCCCTTCAAGCGGACGGCGTCGGTGACGTCGTCGCAAACCCAGATGAAACCGCGGGTGGCGCCGCTCTCGTCGACGTACGGAGTCATGGTGACGTCGATGAGACGTTCGCGGCCGGCCTCGTGCGCGACCGGCACGCCGTCGTAGCGGGCCACGGCCTTGGCGGCGGCGGCGCGCTCGCGTTCCTCGAAAAAGGCGGGGTTACGCGCCTTGAGGGCCTTGCCGAGTGGGTGGTCGTCAATGTCGAGATCGGTGTCGACGGCGATACCGAAGAGCTCGCGCGCGGCGCGGTTGCTGCCGATGACGCGTCCGACGGGATCGGTGACCACGACGGCCGAGCGCAGGCTGTTCACGAGGTTGTCGTTGTAGAGCTTCAAGAGCGCGAGCTCGTGCTCCGCGCGGCGCGCGTTCTGCGCGGCGCGCTCGCTGTCGCGCAGGCGTTGGTTGGCCAGCGCTTCGTTGTCGGCGATGCGCTTCGAGAGCTCGCCTTCGCGCTCGGCGAGCGCACGCTCTTCGCGGGTCGTCGGGGCGACGGTGTCGCCCAAAGCGAGGCGGCGCAGGCGGCTGACCGGGCGCAGCGTCAGGTAGGTGCCGATGGCGATCCAGGGCAGCAGGGCGATCCAGACCCAGCGTGGAACCAAGGCGCCGGTGCCGGTCACGCTCCTCGCTTGCCAATCGAGGGCGCGGCGCACGATGGCGCTGGTGCGGCGGAGGTCGGTGGCAATCTCGGCGGCGCTCTGCTCGACGTCATGCAGGGCCGTGTTGGTAACCTCGAGGTCTTCGCCGTCGAGCGTATCGAGCAGAGCCGCGAAGTTTTGCCCGAGACCGGCGAGGCGCGCGCGGCCGCGGTCGAGCTCGTCGGCGGCGCGCTGCATGTCGGCGTGCCAGCGTTGATCGGCGCCGGGCACGCTGGCGCGCAACAGGGCGCCGCGCGCTTCGATGAGGCTGCGGTCCATGTCTTCGGCGTAGTGCTCGGCGCTGTACGCGACGATGGGGACGCGGTTCGCGAGTCGCGGGTCGAGGACGGCCTCGCGGGCACGGGCCACGGCGCGCTCGTGGTAGTCGTGGACGCGCGCCACCACTTGCTCGAGGTCGCTGCGCGTCTGCAGCACGGCGCCGAGTTGCTGCGCGAGGCGCGTGCGGTCGACCCAGCTAGCGCCGGCAAGCGCGGCGGTCAGCGCCACCGTGAGGAGCGGCGCCCAGAGGATCTTGAGGCGCAGGTCGATGGCCACGGCTGCGGACGCTAACACGCGGCCCGAGCCATTGGGGAAAAATGGGGACACTCGGAAAAATGGGGACACTCACCATTTTCCGCCGCGCACAGCCGAGTAGGTGTCGGGAAAATGGTGAGTGTCCCCATTTTTCCAGCCCAGATTCACCCTTTGTTTCTAAAGATTTAGCTGCTCACACACCGTCCCGGGGAGCGGCGCCGATAACCCGGTCCGGAGGAGCGTGTGCCCGCTCTGTTCAACCCACGATTCGTCCTTGGCGTGGTGACGCTCTCGGTCTCGGCCCCAGCATTGGCGGGGAAGGGCCGCATTGCATTGCATCCCGTCGTGGTCATTGGCGGCAGCGTTCCCGAGAGCGCTGCCGTTTCAATGACGCAGGCCGTGGTCGAGGAGCTCAAGGCCGGAGGTCTCGACGCCATCGTCGTCCAAGACGTCGCCGCACCTGACGCGGTGTCCGCGGCGGCGCCCGCGGTTGCAACTGATCCCAGAGCGCCGCGGAAGCTCGCAGAGGGCCGCAAGGCATTGCAGAAGCTTCAGCTCCCCAAGGCCATCAGCGCGCTCGAAGTCGCGGTCGCGGGGTTTGCCGGCGACGACGCGCGCACCGCCGAAGCCGCGCTGCTCCTCGCCGAGGCGCACTACCGGCGCGGCGACGAAGCGAAGGGTCGCAAGGCGCTCGAGCGCGTGGCACGAGCGGCGCCGGACACGCGCCTCGATGCCAAGAAGTACCCTCCGGTTTTCATCAGCGCTTTCAGAGAGGTTCGATCGCGCGCTGCGAAGGATTCGAGACCTGCCGCGACACCGGCACCTACCAGCGACGTGCGCGCCGGCATCGCCGCCAATGCGTGCGATGCGGGGATGCGCGCTCGCGCGGTGAGCCTCGCGCGCGCGCCCGCCGCCGATGTCGTGGTGCTGCTCGGTATCGCCAACGGTGATCGCTTCTTCACCGTGGGCGGCTTCGCCGGCGATGTCCGCACCGGCCGCTGGACGACGCTGCCGACCCTCAAGGTCGACGCCGCCATGCTGTCGGCGAGCATCGAAGGTGGAAAGCTCGCACGTGAGCTCGCGGCGCTCACACATCAATTCGCACCGACCAAGCTGAGTGGGGTGGCCCCGTTCGTCGACGCCGTCGTTGCGCCGGCACCCGTCGTGATTGCGACTCCTGAGCCCGTGGCGGCCGTCCCCGACCGCCGGCCCTTGAACGACAGCACTGCCTTCACGACTTTTGCGCCGCCGCCGGTGCAAACGCCTCCGCCGGTTACCCGCGCCTCCGCGGCGGTGAACCTCGAGCGCGACGCGGCGCTGGCCGCGGACCTCGCGGTGCTCGATAGCTACGCGCCGGCCTACGACGATACGCCACTCGCGACCAGCACCAGCGAGGTGCGGAGCGGCGGCATCTTCACCAAGTGGTGGTTCTGGTCGGCTGTCGCCGCGGGCGCCGCGCTCGCCGGCGGCACCACGTATTTGCTGATGAGCCGCGATCGCCCGAGCGACACCCTCTCGGTCCAGGCGGCGTGGTGAAGCAGCTCATCGCCCTGACCATCGCGGGCCTCGCTGCTTGCGGGGGCGAGGCCTCCCTGCAGCTCGAGATCCATCGACCCTGCAACGGGCCATCGCTCGAGACGAACGGCGTCGCGTGGGTCGAGCTCGCCGTCGCGTCGCCCGAGCTCGACGCCCCGGTGCGCGCGACCTTCGGCGCTGGAGACGCGCAGGGTACCCTCGACAGCATTAACGCGGTGTCGCGCGCCACTATCGCGGTGGCCGGGCGG
>JBGGMJ010000071.1:0-11461 GCA_041288095.1 Myxococcota bacterium | reverse complement strand
GGGGGGGGGGGGGGGGGGGGGGGGGGGGGACGGCCACGGCGCACCTGCACTTCGTCGCGCTCGTCGACCCAGGCCAGCGTCGTCGCCGTCGAGGCCGGCTCCGCCGGCTGCACTTGGGGCTGGAGGGCGGATTTGTCCTTCACCGTCGTCGTCTGCATCGCCGCTCGATATCGGCGCCGCGTCTTTCGGGTTGCCGTGGCGCGAGTGCCGGTCTGACGCTCGCAACAGTCCCCGGCGGTTTGGCGATAAATCGCCGCCATGCTCGCCCCCGCGCTCTTGGCGGTGGCGCTCCTCACCGCCCCAGCCAGCACCGACACCCTCTCGGTCATCAAAGCCCGCGGCTACTTCATTTGGGGAGGGGACCTCGAAGGCGGCGGCCCGTTCATGTGGCCCGACGAAGCGGCGCCTCGCGGCCTCGCCGGTGTCGAAGCCGAGCTCGCCGAGATGCTCGCCCAGGAGCTCTCACGGGCGACCGGGACCACCATCGTGCCGCGTTTCTTCCAGGGCCAGTGGGACACGCTCCCCTCCATCCTCGGGACCGGCCGCATCGACATGGTCATGAACGGCTACGAGTGGACGCCCGAGCGCGTGGCCGTCGTCGACAGCACCATCCCGTATTACGTCTACGAGCTGCAGCTCATCGTGCCGGAGGGGAGCCCCATCGCCAGCTGGGATCAGCTTCACGGCGGTCCGCGCAAGCAGATTGGCGTCCTCGGGGGCTCCTCGTCGGAGACCTATATCCGGCAGCATTTCACGGCCAGCGAGGTCCAGCCGGTCCTCTACGACGGCAACGTCAACGCCATGAGCGACACCGCCGCGGGCAAGCTCGACGCCACGGTGCAGGACCTGCCCATCGCCACCTTCTATCACAAGGACTTTCCCAAGCTCCGCTTCGTCGACAAGCCGGTCGAGCCCGGTCGCTACGTCATCTTGGTGCGCAAGGGGGACGACGGCCTGCGCGAGGTGCTCGACGCCGCCATCGTCAGCCTGCGCCAGCGCGGTGCCCTGCGCGCGCTGTACGAGCGTTATGACATGTGGAACGCCACCCAAGAGAACCCGACCCTCTTGCAGCTTCCCAAGCTCGAGGCGACGCGAGCCGACGATTCACCCGTCCGCGCCTTCGTCGCCAAGCACGGCAAGCTCCTACTCGCGGCCGCGGGCACCACGATTCTCCTGTCGGTGACCGCGATGCCGCTCGCCATCTTCATCGGCATGTTCATCGCGGTGACCAGGCTCTACGGGCCACGGGCGTTCGTCATCCCCGCGACCATCTACGTCGAGGTCATCCGGGGCACGCCCCTCATGCTGCAGCTCTTCTTCATCTTCTTCTTGCTGCCGGCGGTGGGCATCAACATCAGCGCGCTCCCGGCCGCCATCATCGGGCTCGCGGTCAACTACTCGGCGTACGAGGCCGAAATCTACCGCGCCGGTCTGCAGGCGGTGCCCGTCGGCCAGATGGAAGCGGCGCTGACCCTGGGGATGTCGCGTGGCCAGGCGCTGCGTCGCATCGTCCTGCCGCAGGCGGCGCGCATGGTGATGCCGCCGGTCACCAACGACTTCATCGCCCTCTTCAAGGACACGTCGGTGTGCTCTGTTATCACCGTCGTCGAGCTCTCGAAGCGTTACAACATCGCCGTCATGAACAACCCGAAAGACATTTTGCCGTTGGCAGCCGTGACCGCGCTTCTGTATTTGGGCATGAGCTATCCGTTGTCGTTGCTTTCGACGCGCATGGAACACCGCCTTCGACGATAACCAACGGTCCCCGAGAAGCTGTACGCTTTCGCGGTAACGAGGTGAATCACAAGACCAGATGATCAAAGTCAGTCACTTGAAGAAGTCCCACGGTGCGCTCGGTGTCTTGCGTGACGTGTCGGTCGAAATCGACCGCGGCGATGTGGCTGTGATCATTGGTCCTTCCGGGTGCGGCAAGAGCACCTTCCTGCGCTGCTTGAACGGCCTCGAGAGCTTCGACTCGGGCTCCGTTTGTGTGGGGAACGTGACATTGAGCGCCGACCTCGCCTCCGACGTCTATCGCCGACGCCTCGCCGCCATGCGCCGGCAGATGGGCATGGTCTTCCAGCAGTTCCACTTGTTCCCGCACCTGTCGGTCCTCGGGAACGTGATGGAGGCTCCGCTGCGCGTGCTCGGCGCCGACGCCAAGGCGACCCTCGAGAAAGCCGAGCAGCTCCTCGACCGCGTCGGGGTGCTTGCGAAGGCCCACGAGAAGCCCGCCCGCTTGTCGGGTGGCGAGCAGCAGCGCGTCGCCATCGCCCGCGCCCTCGCCATGGACCCGCAGGTGATGCTCTTCGACGAGCCGACCAGCGCCCTCGACCCGTCGCTCATGCAAGAGGTCTTGCAGGTGCTGCAGTCGCTCGCCCGCACCGGTCAGACCATGGTCATCGTCACCCACGACATGGCCTTCGCGCGCCGTATCGCGACGACCGTTCATGTCTTCGGCGAAGGCATGGTTCAGCGCTCAGGAGCGCCCGAGACCATCTTCTGCGATGCCGAGCCGGAAGTGATGCTGGCTCCGGTGCGTGGCAATCGCGGCGCCGTGCGTGCGGCGATGCGCAATCGCGTTCGCCGTTATAAGCACTAGGGCCGTCCCCCGGGGGCTCGCGCACCGCGTCACTCAAATTCGTCCCCTGGTGACGCGCTGCGCGATTGAAAAATCGGGTTGGCGTGCTTAAACCCAATGCACCGTCAGGGGGCCGCCACCATGGACCGTATGCTTCGAGATGCGGACGCGATCGCTCGCGCTTGCCGCACGTTGGGTTTGAATCCTACCAGCTTCGCCGATGTCGAGGCGCTCACGCAGGCAGTGCTTGCGCGTGGGCGTGAGCAAGTCGGCTGCGCCGGCCTCGCCGATCTCGTCGCCGCACGTTTGGCTCAGCTCGAGCCGGATTACGCGCGCTCGATGCACGCGCGCTGGCGCCGGCACGACAACAACTAGAGTCGGCTAGCGTCAGCTAGCGTTCGCCCGGCGTCGCTTGATACGACGTCGGGGATGCTCACCACGAGAGCCCTCGCGCGACGCATCGATGCCGCTCAAGGCCGCATTCCCTGCGACCTCGTGCTCAAGAACGCCCGCTTTCTGGACGTCTTCAGCTGTACCTTCCGCGAGGGCGACATCGCGGTGATCGACGGCGTCATCGTCGGCACCATTCCAGGGCTGTCCGGCAAACGCGTCATCGACTGCGGTGGCGACACCTTGGTGCCCGGCTTCATCGACGCACACGTCCACCTCGAGAGCTCGCTGGTAACGCCGGACATCTTCGAGCGCGTCGTCTTGCCGCGCGGTACCACGACCGTCATCGCGGACCCACACGAAATTGCCAACGTGCATGGTACGCGCGGCCTCGCGTATTTTCTCGAGGCGGCGACCCACGCTCACCTCGACCTGCGCGTGATGATGAGCTCGTGCGTGCCGGCAACGGTGCACGAGACCAACGGCGCGGGCACCATCAAGGCCTCCGCCCTGCAAGCCCTCGCCGATCATCCCAAGGCCTTGGGCCTCGCCGAGATGATGAACTTTCCCGGCGTCCTGGGTAACGACCCAGAAGTGCTGGAGAAGCTCGTCGCCTTCTCGAGCCGGGTCATCGACGGCCACTGTCCGCTATTGCGTGGGCGTGCTCTCGAAGCTTATGCGTCCGCCGGCATCTCGAGCTGCCATGAATCGTCGCGCCTCGATGAGGCTCGCGAGAAGCTCGGCATCGGCATCGCCGTGTGGATCCGCGAAGGCAGCGTCGCCAAGGACGCCGATGCGCTTGCACCCTTGGTGTCGCTCGCGACCTCGACCAGCCTCGGCTTCTGCACCGATGACCGCAACCCACTGGACATCGCTCGCGAGGGCCACGTCGATCACGTGCTGCGCAAGGTCTTGAAGCAAGTGCGCGAGCCCGAGGTGGTCTATCGCGCCGCCTCGCACAGCGTCGCGCGTCACTACGGCCTGCGCGGCTTGGGGGCCATTGCTCCCGGCTATCGCGCGGACATCGTGCGGCTCGGGGACGTGATGACCTGTGGCGTGCGCGAGACCTACGTTGCCGGTGTGCCGGCGACCGAGCTGGTGACGCGCGGTAAAGCGACGCCAGACACGTCGAACAGCGTGCGCACCACCGTGCCCGAGGCCGCCGCTCTCGAGAGTGTCCGCGGTAACGTCCACGTCATCGACGTCATCCCCGGCAAGATCATCACCGGCCGCGGCGTCGCCAAGCACGACGCTCCCGGCGTCCACCGCCTCACGGTGCTCGAGCGTCACGGCCACGGTCGCGCTCCCGCCAATGCCTACGTGCGCGGCTTCGGCGATGCCTTCCACGGCGCCATCGGCTCGAGCGTCGGCCATGACAGTCACAACCTGATCGTCGTCGGCAAGGAGGCCTCGGACATGCGCGTGGCGCTCAAGGCGCTCGCGGACATGGGCGGCGGCTTCGTCGTCGTCGACAAAGGCACGGTCGTGGCGCAGCTCGCCTTGCCGATCGCGGGCCTGATGACCACGGCGTCCGCTCCAGCGGTCGAAGCGTCTCTCGCCAAGCTCCACGAGGCGAGCAAAGCGGTCGGCTGCGCCCTGCACGAGCCGTTCTTGCAACTCGCGTTCTTGAGCCTGCCGGTCATCCCGTCGCTCAAGCTCACCGACCACGGGCTCTTCGACGTCGACAAGTTCGCGGTCATCGGTGTCGCGGCGTGAGCGAGCCCGCGCCCGCGCTACGCACCGAAATTATCGCCGGCATCACCACCTTCTTCACGGTGGCCTACATCGTCGTCGTCAATCCGACGATCCTCGCGCAGAGCGGTATGGCGTTCTCGGCGGTCCTGACGGCGACGGTGATCCTCGCGTGCTCCATGACGTTGTTCATGGGCTTGTACGCGAAGCTCCCGTTCGCGGTCGCGCCGGGCATGGGTATCAACGCCTTCTTCACCTTCACGTTGGTCCTGGGGCAGGGGGTTCCTTGGCGGACCGCTCTCGGGATGGTGTTCTGGTCGGGCGTCCTCTTCATCGTCGTGTCGGTGACGCCGCTCCGCGAGCAAGTCGCCCGCGCCATCCCGGCGAACCTGCGCAGCGCCGCTGCCGTCGGCATCGGCTTGTTCCTCACCTTCATTGGTTTGAAGAGCGCGAGCTTCATCGCCGCCGACCCGGTCACGTTCGTGCGCGTCGGCCACTTCGATCGTGGGACCGGCCTCGCGCTCGTCGGCCTCGTCGTGATTCTCGTCCTGTTGCGACGTCACAACCCGTTGTCTTTTTTGGCGGGCATCGCGGTCGCGACCGCGGGTGCGTTGGCCCTCGGGCTCACCAAGGTGCCCGACGCCGCCGTCGCGGCGCCGGACTTCAGCGCCATGTGGCAGCTCGACATCGCGGGCAGCCTGCGGCTCGCGCTGCTGCCGGCGATCGTGTCGCTGTTCTTCACCGATCTCTTCGACAGCATCTCGACGTTCGTCGGCGTCGCCCAAGCCACCGGCCTCGTCGACGAGCGTGGGGAGCCCAAAAACCTTCGCCGCGGCCTCGTCGTCGACGCCTTCGCGACCTTCGGCGCGGGGCTGCTGGGCACGTCCGCTGGAACGGCCTACATCGAGAGCGCGGCGGGCATCGCGGTTGGTGGGCGCACCGGTCGCACCGCGGTGGTGACGGCGCTGTGTTTTCTCCCGTGCCTGTTCATCGCGCCGCTCGCCGGCATGGTGCCGGGGTTTGCGACCGCTCCCGTGCTCATCGTGGTCGGCGCCTCGATGTTCAAGGCGGTGAAGAGCATCACGCTGGACCAGGTCGAGGATGCCTTGCCGGCATTCCTCACCGTGGCCCTCATTCCGCTGACTTTCTCGATTACTCAAGGGATTCTCTGGGGTTTCGTCAGCCACACCGTGCTCTACGTGCTTGCCGGCCGGCGCCGTGAGATCTCGCCGATGCTGGTCGTGATCTCCGGGATTTCCGCGGGTCTCCTGGTCCTGGAAGCGGTGCGGTAGCTCTTGCGCAACGCGGCCGCCTCGGACACCATCATGAGACCCCCATGACCGAAGCACTGGCGAAAAGGGCGTACGCCATTGCGCGCGACAACTTCCTCTTCGAGGCGTTGAGCGACTCCGAGCTCACGACTCTGATGGAAGCCGTGCGCGTCGTGACGTTCAGCGCGGGTGCGACCATCGTCCAGGAAGGCGATCGGGCGCACGAGCTCTTCTTGGTGGTCGATGGAGGCGTCAACGTCGTCAAGCAGCGTGGCCAGTTCCTCGCCTATCTCGGCCGCGGCGGCTTCTTCGGCGAGATGGCCTTGTTCAGCAAGACCGCGCGGCGCAGCGCCGACTGCATCGCGACTAGCGAGACCATCTGTGTGGTCATCGATGCCACAGTGCTCGAGGACTTCTGCGACAAGCACCCGAGCTCCGGTCTGAAGATCTGTCGCAGTATCATCCGTGTCCTGTCCGATCGCCTCCAGGCCACCAGCGCCGATCTGGCCATGTTGATGAGCACGCAGGCCCAGGCTCAGGCGGACGTCGACAAGTGGGTCGCGGCGGCCAAGGCGCAGCGCGGCGAGCGTCCGTAACGGCTCTGGATCGTTTGCCGCTTTGATCCGTTGATCGTGGCGATGAGCAGCGTCGCCCAGAGCGCCCAGACAACCTACGTCCGCCTACGTGTGGCGCAGCACTTGCTCGCCATCGCCGCCGGCAGGGTCGAAGAGTTCGCCGACTATCGGGTGCCGGTGCCGCTCCCGTCCGCTCCAGCGCACCTGCTCGGTCTCATGCCGCTGCGCGACCGTTCGGTGCCGCTCGTCGCTCTCGACATCTTCCTCGCCACCGCCGTGTGTTGCGAGCCACGGCGCGTCGTCATCGTCGTCTGCGACGGCATGCGTGTCGGCATCGTCTGCGACGAGATTGTCGGCATGCGCGACATCCCCAACGAGCAGCTCACACCGCTACCGCGGTCCATGCCCAACGGCATTCACCCTTACGTTACGCATGAGCACGCGACCGACAGCGGTGTCGTGCGCGTCTTGGACGTGTCCGCGTTGTTGGCGGCGGCGCGGGTCCGTAAGCCATGAGTCCCGTGGTCATCGTGCTCGCGTCGGCCCTGGTGGTCGGTTGCATCGTCGCCGCGTCGATTGGCCGGCGGATGCAGCGCCGCTTTCGCGCCTTGCAGCGGGTCGTCAACGAGATGCAAGAGCTTGCCGTGCGTGCCGCCGATGCGACCGCGTTGCTCGGCTCCGCGCGCCAGGTCACGAGCGTCGCGCAGGGAGTGCTCGCCAACGCCGAGTCGACGCAACGCAACAACCAGATCATCAACGAGCGCATCCGTGAGCTCACCATCCGCTCCCAGCGCATCGTCGAGATCCTCGAGGTGATCAAAGACGTCGCCAACAAGAGCGAGCTCCTTGCCCTCAACGCCGCGCTCGAAGGCTCCAAGGCCGGCGAGGCAGGGCGCGGCTTTTCGTTGGTCGCAAGCCAGATGCAGCGTCTCGCCGAAAGCGTCATGGGCTCCGTGCGCGACATCAAGGATCTCACGGCCGTGATGCGCGAGGCCACCAACGCCTCGGTGCTGGCGACGGAAGAAGGTCGCAAGCTCGCCGCCGACACCACGCGCTCGGCGCGACAGATCACCGAGATCGTCGAAGGTCAGCAGGGCGCCGCGGCGCAGGTGACCGCGATCGCCGACCGACTAGCCTCGCTCATGGCGACCGTCCGCTCGAGCGGCGCGCGTGCCCCGCACGACCCACGCTGGGTCGCGTGACCATGGGCGCCGCCGACGCCATTCGCGCGAAGCTTCACGAGAAGTTCCGCGCCACGGCGAGCGAGCGCATCGACCGCGTCAGCCGTGCCGTTCTCCAACTCGGCACGCCCGATTGGAACGAAGAGTCGCAGCGGGCTTCCATGCATGAGCTGCACACTTTGAAGGGCGAAGCGCGCATGATGCGCTTCGGCGAGGTCTCCTCCTTGGCGCATCTGGGCGAAGAGCTCGTTTTGGCCCAGCCAGGTAAGCCGCAGACGTTGCGCGACCTGCTCTTGCGCATCCTCGACCTGGCGCTTGCGATCACGCAGGGCCAAGAGGTCGCCGCGGCCGACGTCGAGGACATCATCGAGCGTGGCAAGAGCTTCGCCGGCGTGACGAGATTTTCCGAGGCACGGGCGCCGGCTCCCGGAGCGCCGATCGCTCCACGCGACAAACCGCCGCTGGCGATGCCGCGCGCCGAGCCATCCGTGCGCATCGACGTGCGTAAGCTCGACGAGCTCACCGAGGTCTCCGCGAACCTCATGGTGAACCAGGCCGCCATCGAATATGCGATCGACGACCTCATCACGACTCTCCGTGGCGTGGACGACGATGGCGCCGTCGCGAGCATCATCACCGAGATCGCCAAGATTCGCGAGGATGTTCGCGATAACGGGCTCCGCGTGCACAGTCTCGAGTCTCAGGTTCGGGACCTGCGCTTGCTGCCGCTCGCTACCCTCTTCGACGCCTATCCGCTCGCTGTCCATGATCTCGCGCGTGAGCAAGGCAAAGACGTCCGGGTCGAGGTCGCCGGGACCGACGTCGAGATCGACAAGCACGTCTTCGAAGCGCTCGGCGAGCCTCTCTTGCACCTCGTGCGCAACGCCATCGACCACGGCATCGAGACACCGCGTGACCGGGAGCAACGTGGCAAGGAGCCGACCGCGACCATCGTGCTTTCGGCCGAGCAACGCGGTGGTTGGGTCGAGCTCGAGGTTCGTGATGACGGCAAGGGCATCGCGCCGCATGACGTTCGCGCCACCGTCCTTCGTCGCGGCTTGCTCACCGAGACCGAGGTGGCGACGCGGAGCGACCAGCAGATCTTGTCGTTTCTCTTCCGCCCGGGGTTCAGTACGCGCACGACGGTGACCGACGTGTCGGGTCGCGGCATGGGACTCGACATCGTCAAGCAGCGCATCGAAGCGCTCGGCGGCTCCGTTCGCATCGACAGCGAGCCCGGAGCCGGGACAGCCTTCTTGATGCGCATCCCTATCTCGGCGGTCTTGGTGCGCGGCATGGTGGTCGAGGCCGCGGGCGCCGTCTGCGCTGTCCCCGCTGACTCGGTCGCCGGCGTCTTGCGTCTCGAGATCGACAAGGTGCGGTGCGAGGACGGACAGACCGTGCTCGAGGTCGACGGCGAGTGCCTACCGCTCTTCGAGCTCGCGCAGCTCCTTTCGAACGACGCGCGACGGCAGACCCGGATCGACACGGACTTGGCGCTCGTCGTGCAAGCTCAGAGTGGCCGCATGGCGGTGCTCGTCGACCGCTTTCGCGGAGAGCACAAGCTGGTCCACCGCGCCATGGACCCGTTCTGCGAAGGGCTTCGCCTCTACGCCGGTACGGCCACGCTCGACAGCGGCGAGCTCGTGGTCTTGTTGAACGTTCCCGAGTTGCTTGCGGCCGGCGACCCACACCACCGAGCGGTGTCGGCGCGCGTCGAGCGCCAGCGCAGCGTGCTCGTAGTCGAGGACTCGGAGCTCGCGCGAACCCTCGTCGTCCACACGCTGCGCGAGGCGGGCTTCTTCGTGGAGCAGGCTGGGCATGGCGGCGAGGCGCTCGAGCGCCTGCGCAACTGGCGTCCCGATGTCATCGTCTCCGACATCGACATGCCCGAAGTCGATGGCTGGAGCTTGCTTACGCAGGTGCGCCGCGAACGCAATCTGCGCGACGTCCCGGTCGTCGTCTTCAGCTCGCGCGCCGCGCCGCAAGACCGTGAGCGCGCCAAAGCCCTCGGGGCCGACGCCTATCTCGTCAAAACCCAGACGCTGGAATCCATGTTGGTCGCGACGGTTGCACGGGTCGTGAGTGAAGGAGGAAGACCATGAGAGCAAACATCTATGCTCGACAGAGAGTCCTGGTCGTCGACGACAGCGAAGTCGTCCTCGATGCTACCCGCTTGATGCTCGAGTATTCGGGCTTCGAAGTCATGACCCTGCCGACGCCCTTCGGCACGACGTCGATCATCAGCAACCACCAACCGGACCTGGTGCTGCTCGACGTCACGATGCCGGCGCTGCGAGGCGACGCGCTCGTCGAGATGATCCGAGCCGGTCGCACGTCGCGCGCGACCCGCATTGCTCTGCACTCCGACCGCCCGGCGCGTGAGCTCCGGGACCTCGCGCACCGCTGCGGCGCCGATGGCTTCATTTGCAAGACCGACGATCCGGACGAGCTCGCGCGCCAAGTCCGGCAGATCATCGGCTAGGCGGTCTTCGCTGCCCGCTCTCCGAGGAGGACGCCCAGCTCCTCGGGGAGCGGCGCCGTGAAGGTCATCGATTCACCGGTCGACGGCTTACGTAGAGTCAACGACGAAGCGTGCAACGCGTGGCGGTCGAGCAGCAGCGTGCGCCGATCATCGTCAGTCATGGCGTGCTTGGTGAAGCGATCGTAGATGGCGCCGTCAGGATAGATCTTGTCGCCGACCAGGCCATGCCCGACGTGAGCCATGTGCACGCGGATTTGATGTTGCCTGCCCGTGTGCGGCGTCGCCTCGACCAGAGCGAGCGCGAGCCCCTGGGCCTCGAACCGCCGGAGCACGCGCACCGTGGTGCGAGATGGGCGCCCAACGCCCGCGTCGATGCGAACGCCGATGCGTACGAGCTCGCTGCCCATGGCGATGGGCGCGTCGATCACGAAGACGTCATCGCGTGGATGGCCGTGCACGATCGCATGGTAGGTTTTCGTCACTTCGCCGTTGACGAACTGGGCGGAAACCCGTCGCAGCGCTTCCGGAGTGCGCGCCGCCACCAGAACACCGCTGGTCTCGCGATCCAACCGGTGCACCGCCGCGGCGAAGTCATCGCCGTAGCGCTCGCGGATGCGGCCGACGACCGTTCCGAGATGGTAGCTCGCCGATGGATGCACCGGGAGCCCCGCCGGCTTGTCGATGACCAGCAGCTCGTCGTCGAGAAACAACGTCGTGAACGTGCGCGGCGTCTCCGGCTCGTCCGCGGCCAGTCTGCGCAAGCGGACACGCGTCCCGGTGCGCACGATGCTCGCCGCTTTCAACGGCGGCGCCACGAGGTCGCGCTCGATGATGCGCTGGACGCGGTTGCGCGACAGCTTACCGAGCTTCGCGCACAGGTAACGATCGAGGCGCAGCCCGTCGTAAGACGACTCGACGACCAGCTCTACCTCGACGTACCTCAAGCTATTCCTTGCGCGGCGGCCGCGTCGTCGCGAGCGTCAGGACCGCTTCCTGCAGCCCCGGTGTCTCGTGGCTCACACCAGTGTACGCGGTCAGCAGCGCGTTGCGCAGGCGCGCGTCGACGAGGACACCGCCACCACCGGTCGCCGCGTGACGCCCCGGTGTGAAGGCGTAGCCGCCGATGTGCTCGAGCACGAACGAGCGTAGCGCCGCGTTGTCGCCGCCGATGAGCTGAACCAGGATGTCGAACGCCGCATCGTCGCCGAGATACGCCAGCGCGATCCACGACGCCGCGGCGGTTTGCTCGTTCTTTATGGCGGTCGTGGCGCGACGCAGCGCCTTCG
>JBGGMJ010000070.1:0-19827 GCA_041288095.1 Myxococcota bacterium | reverse complement strand
CACCCTGCGCGGGGCTGGGGTCGAGGTTCCTTACGACCTCACCGCCATCGACAAAGCACGCGCAATCATCGCGCCATACGTCGGACACCCCTTGAACGCCGCCTGAGGCTACGCGATTCAGCGGCATGGCTTACTGGTTGTTCAAGTCCGAGCCGGACGTCTTTTCCTACGACGACCTGTTGCAGGCGAAGAACAAGACCACCTTCTGGGAAGGTGTTCGCAACTACCAGGCGCGCAACTTCCTCCGTGATCAGATCAAGAAGGGCGACGGCGTGCTGTATTACCATTCGAACGCCGAGCCGAAGGCGATCATCGGCACCGCCAGGGTGGTACGCGAAGGTTATCCCGACGCCACCCAGTTCGATGCGAAAGCGCACTACTATGACGCTGCCGCCAAGCGCGACGAACCGCGTTGGTACGGCGTCGATATCCAGGCCGACCGGCCGTTCAAGCAGGTGGTTACTTTGGAAGACATCAAAGCAACAAAGGCGCTCGCCGGCATGATGCTGGTGAAGAAGGGCGCTCGATTGTCCGTTCAGCCGGTGACGCCCGAGCAGTGGCGCCACATTTTGTCGATGGGAGGTCTGAAGTGAGTTTTTCCTCGGTCATTTTCGACGTTGATGGGACCTTGGTGGACTCGGTCGACCTGCACGCCCGCGCCTGGCAGGAGGCCTTCGATCATTTCGGCAAACATGTCGCTTTCGACGCCGTGCGCGCGCAGATCGGCAAAGGCGGCGACCAGCTCGTTCCACATTTTCTGAGCCCCAGGGAGCTGTCCGCCATTGGCGACAAGCTGGAGAAGTTCCGCGGCGAGATCTTCAAGCGCAACTACATGCCGCAGGTGCGCGCCTTCCCGCGCACGCGGGAGCTCTTCGAGCGTCTCGTCGGCGACGATGTGAAGGTCGCGCTCGCGTCATCGGCGAAGCCGCACGAGCTCAAGCACTACATCGAGGTGGCGCGCATCGGTGACCTCATCGACGCCAAGACGGCGGCCGCCGACGTCGAGAAGACCAAGCCCGATCCCGAGGTCGTGCGGGTGGCGCTCGAGCGGCTCGGTAAGCCCGCGCCCGCAAAGGTGCGCATGGTCGGCGACACCCCGTGGGACGTCGAGGCTGCGCACGCGGCGGGAGTCGCTTGCATCAGCGTCTTGTGCGGCGGCTTCCCCGAGGCCGACCTCAAGCGCGCCGGCAGCGACGGCATCTTCGAGGGGCCGGCGGATCTAATCGAGAGCTATCAGCGCTTCCGGGCCACACCGCCGCTGTCTACTTGAAGATATTGGCCAGCGTCGTGATGAAGAGGGCGTTCACGGGGTCGATGAGAAAGGCCCCGACGATCGGCACCACGATGAAGGCACGTGGCGCCGGGCCATACTTCTTCACGAGCACGTCCATGCACGCCATGGCGTTGGCGGTGGTGCCGAGCATGAAGCCGGTGAAGCCGCCCGCCATGACCGCCGCCTCGTAGTCCCGCCCCATCAGCACGAACACGCCGACGACCATCAGCGCCACCAAGATGATCTGACAGAGCAGCATGACGAGGAACGGCCCGGCGAGATCGATGAGCGTCCATAGCTTCAAGGTCATCAGCGCCATGACGATGAAGATCTGCAATGCAACGTTGCCGACCGCGTCCATGCGGTGCTGTTGAATCTTCAGCCAGCCGAATCGCTCGTCGAGATTGCGGATGACGGCGGCGACGATCATCGCGCCGATGTACATGGGCACGGTGATGCCGGCTTGGGCGATGCCCTTGCTTACGAGAGTGCCGAGACCCATGGCGACGCCGACCGCGAGCACGGTGCGCAGCAAGGCGTTTTCTTCGGCTTCACTCTCGTCATGCATGGGCACAGGGGCCTCCATGCTGGCGGGTTGGCCCTGATAGGCGACGGCTTCCGCCTCAGCGGTTACGGGATTGGGCGAGGTGCCTCTGCCGCGCTCGAGCTTCCGGCCCTCGATGAGCCGGCCACCGAGGAAGCCGCCGAGCAGGCCGCCCGCCGAGATTCCGAACATGGCCGCCGCGACGCCGATGGCGCTTGCGCCCGCGACGCCCATTTCCTCGAATGTTTTGCCGAACGCCAAAGCGGTCGCGGGGCCACCGGTGAGCGCGACCGAGCCGGCGACGATTCCGAGCAGCGGCGATACTCCGAGGAGCTTTGCGAGGCCGATACCGAGCAGGTCCTGCAGCAACGCTCCAGCGGACGCGATGCCGAAGAAGATGGCGACCTGGACACCGCCGCGCTTGAGCAAGGACAGGCTCGCCCCCATGCCCACGGTGGTGAAGAAGGCCACCATCAAGATGTCTTGCAGCGAGTTGTCGAGCTTCACGTTGAGGACGCGGTCGCGCATCAGCAGGATGGCCACCGCGAAGACGAGGCCACCGACGATGGGCGCCGGGATGTTCAAGCGATCGAAGATCGGCGCGCGGTGCTTGATGAACGTTCCCAAGAGAACGCCGAAGCACGCGACCGCCAGCACCTGAACGGCGGACAGCTCGATGAGCGGAGTTTCCATGCGGTGGTCGACCTATAGATCGGCACCGCGACGGTCCAAAAGCTTTTCGTTCGCTCAGGGCTTCGGGCGGACCATGCCGGGCAGCTGCAATGCGGTCTCGATCGACCAGCGACCACCCGGTTGGTAGGCCGCGTTAATCTCGCGGACGGCTTGATGTGACTCGCGCACGAGCGCGTCGTTACCGGCGCGCGGCGGCTCCGACCGCGTGCCGCGTCCGCTCGGAGGCTCGATGCCGGCTTCTCGGTGGGCCCACTGGAGGTAACTGTCGAGTTGCTCGCCGGCGCGGGTGGCGGTGTTCGCTCGTCCGTTCGCGGCCTGGCGGCGGAGGACGTCGAGCATCTGCGGAATGTCGGTGTTGCTCTGGATGTCGCGCAGGAACTGCTGGCGGTCGGCCTGGCTCATGGGCTCGAGCCGTGAAGCGATGGCCTCGGTCAGCCCGCGCATCTCGCTGGGCGCCAAGTTGGCGTGACGCTCGACCGACCCTCTGAACGTCTGAGCGTAAGCCTGAATTTGAGAAAGCGGCGTGTTTGCTGCGACGTTGTCGGCCATGGGCAACCTCTTCAACGCAATGTACACGCGCGAGCGCAATGCGGCTAGGTCAAGGCGTCAGTGGCCGACGCGGCGTAAGGCCGAGCCGCTCGAGATAGCTCTCCTTGCCCGCGCCGTTCAGCTCCCAATAGGTGAGCCTATCGCTCTTCACCAACTCGGCGACCTCGCCGTTCGAGCGCAGCCACTTGACGATGCGGCGCGCCGGCGCGGTCTCCACATAGAACGTGGTCGTGTCGCCGCCCTCGACGTGCGCCGTGAGGACGTCGACTTCGTAGGACGTGCCGCGCACCTCGATCGTCGCCTTGTCCGGCAAGCGGGAGAGGGTGGCGCGCTCCCAAACCAACGGCTGATGCCTCAGCCGCACCGTCTCGAGCCCGCGCAGCAAGCGAACCTGGCGTGACTCTCCGGGCCCTAGCACCGGCGCCGCGAGCCCACGGGCCCAAGCGTAGAGTGCTTCGCTCGCCATGCCGGTATCGGGATAAGCGAGAGTCTCGTTCTTGTCGGCCTCGCCGTCGAAGTAGCTATGACTGCTGGAGCGGACAGCGTGCCGGTCGAAGGCGACTTGCTGGTACGTCATGCCGCACCACTCTTGAGCCGAGAACGCGACCTTGGTGGCGAAGCCCGCGGGGCGCTCGTGCACCGGCGCCAGCGCGATGAAGGCGCTCGTCATCAAGTTGTAGTCGTAGATGCCGGTCGAAAAGTCCTTCATCAGGTTGAGCTTGAGCACCGGGAACACCTGGTGCTCGGGATGCTTGCCTGGATCGGCCTTGACGCGCGGTCCGTCGGCGAAGTCCTCGGTGACGAAGATGGTGACGGCGACACCATGGCGGAGCTCGTCGTAGCGCGGCGTCACGAGGTCGTAGCCTGCCAGCTCGGCGCGTCCGTCGCGCCACACCTGTGCGAACGCGTCGTCGTAAACCGGTGCCTGGAGCGTCGCGATTTCGCTCGGTGGCTCGCGGCCGCTGCACGCCGCGGCCGTCGCGAGCAGCAGGGCCGCCGCGCGTCTCATAACCGTCCCTGAGGTCCGTGTACTTCGAGCGCTTGATCCACTTGTTCGCTCAAGCGGTCGACGAATGCCTCGAAGCGCGTCTTGGCGTGCGGGTTGGGGAAAGCGAAGCGCACCGCGATGCCACCGCGCGCTTTGCTGTTCCAGACGACCTCACCGTAGAAGCGCAGGGCGAAGAGCTCGCCGTCCGGTTTGAGCTTGATGTCGATCTCGGTGCCGGGCGCGAGCATGTTGTTGCTCGAGAGGAAGGCGCCGCTCTTGCTCAGATCCTCGGTGACCTCGTTGGTCACGAAATCGCCGCTCGCGAATGACACGGCGTGCATGATCGGCAGGCGCCGATCGCGCCGGTCCTTGAGCTCGACGTTCTTGCCGCGGACATAGGTCAAAATGAGCTCGCGCGTCGACGCGTCGTGCTCCGCCAGCTCGACGGCGAGGCCGGGTGGCAACACGTGGCCCGAGCTCTCGCGTTTCCAGCGCACGATGCCCCGCGTCGAGAAGACACGCGGACCCTCGACGAAGAGGACACCGAGATCGACGCGCATCCCCGGCGCGAGGTTCGTCGTGCCCGGCAAGAAGATGCTGGTGGTGCCGCCGCCATCGATGAGCGAGGCAGTGAAGTCCTTGCGGTCCGGCAGCTTGAGCATCAGGGTCGGTCGTAGACGCAGCGTCATTTGCGCATCACCAGAGGCACGACCAGCGGTTTCTTGCCGAGCTCGCGGCGGAAGAAGCGGCGCACCGCGACGCGCATCTCCTCGGCGAGCACTTCATCGTCGTTTTCGGAGACCTCGGCCAAGGCGCGACGCGCTTCGTCTTTCACCGCGGCGAGCAGATCGGCGCTTTCGTCGACGTGGACGACGCCGCGCGTGGCGATCTCTGGTCCCGCGACCAGGTCACCTCGTTCGTTGAGCACCGCGACACACACCACGATGCCGGTTTCAGCCAAAAGGCGGCGGTCGCGCAAGACCACTTCGCCGACTTCGAGGTAGTTGTCGCCCTCGAGGAAGACGAAGCCGTGAGGAACCGGCTCGTCGCGATGGACCGCCACCGCGCCGTCTTGACCCCGCAGCAGCAAGGGCTGGCCGTCTTCGATGAGGTGGATGTTTCGCTGCGCGACGCCCATGCGCTCGGCGATCTTGGCGTGTGCGACCAGGTGCCGGTACTCGCCGTGCACGGGTATGAAGTGCTTGGGCTTGACCCAACCGATCATGTCGGCGAGCTCGTCCGCGAACGCGTGGCCGGTGGTGTGAACGCGATCGATGCGCTCGTCGATGAGCTCGACACCGGCGCGCAGCAGATTGTTGGTCACGGTGGCGATGGCGAGCTCGTTGCCGGGGATCTGACGCGAGGACCAGAGCACACGGTCGCCTCGGTCCAGGCGCACGTAGCCGTGGGTGCCGGCCGCGATGCGCGTCATCGAGCTCATCGGCTCACCCTGTGAGCCGCTCGCAATCACGGTCACGTGTGAGCGCGGCAGGTCTTCGTAATTGGTCGGGTCGGCGAGGGCGCCGTGCTCGGCTTTCAGATAGCCGCGCTCGAGCGACATCTGCACGTTTTGAGCGACGCTGCGACCGACGGGTATGACCGTGCGGCCGGCGGCCCACGACGCATCGATCACCGCTTGGACGCGGTGGATGTGGCTCGAGAACGTGGTGAGGCAGACACGATTCGGGGCGTTGTCGATGAGGCGATGAATGCTCTCGGTGACGATCTTCTCGCTCCAGCTCCGTCCCGGCCGCTCGGCGTTCGTCGAGTCGGAGAGCAACGCGACGACACCGCGATCTCCGAGCTCCTTGAAGCGCTGCGCATTCGTGACCCGGCCGTCGAGCGGCGCTTCGTCGAGCTTGAAGTCGCCGGTCATGACGACGACGCCCACCGGGGTGGTGATCGCGAGCGCTACGGCGTCGGGGATCGAGTGCGTCACCGCGATCGGCTCGATGACGAAGTCACCGATACGCACCGGCTCGTTATCGCGGAGCCGGTGCAGCTCCGGGTCGATGGCGCCGGGCCGGTCGCCGAACTTCATGGTGATAAGGCCCAGGGTAAAGCCGGTCGCGTAGATGGGCGCGGGCAGCTTCGTGACGACATGCGTCAGGGCGCCGATGTGGTCTTCGTGACCGTGCGTGATGACGTAGGCGCGCAGCTTGTGGCGGCGCTGCGCGAGGTAAGTCGTGTCGGGGACGAGGTAATCCACGCCCGGGTGCTCGGAGCCCGGGAACAACATACCGCAGTCGACCACCACCAAATCGGTGGGGGTCTCAAAAATCATTAAATTTCCACCGATCCGACCCAATCCGCCGAGCGGTGTGATGCGTAGCTCCGTCATGGGTTGTCGCGTCTCTCTCGAATTTCATGGCGATGCACGGGGTATCCGTTACCCTGGATTGTCTGGACCCGGGAGGCGTGGACCAGGTCGCGCTGCATCAGGATGCCGGCGGCCTCAGCAATGTAAGCAGATTTTTGTTTCGCGCAGGCGCGGCGCGGCGCTTGCACTAGGTCTGCTTCGAGCATTTTCCCCTACAGGCGATATTGGCAGGACCATCGCACGAGCTGTGGCGGCGGAGCGAGAGCGAATGAGCAGCGTGATCGATACGGACCTGCCCATCCTGTTCGTGGACGATGAGGCGTCCATCCTCCGTGCGCTCGAGCGTACCGCCAGCGCCGCCGGTTGGCTCGCGGAAGCCGTCGATGCACCGGAGGACGCGCTCGAACGTCTGCAGACCCGCGAATACGCCGTGGTGGTCAGCGACTTCCGCATGCCCAACATGGACGGCGTCGAATTCCTCTCGCGCGTGCGTGAGCGCTGGCCCGACACCGAACGCATCTTGCTGACCGCTTACGCGGACGAGGAGGCCCTGGAGCGCGGCATCAATGACGCCGGCATCAGTCGCTTCCTGCGCAAACCGTGGAAGCGCGAGATGCTCGTGACCATTCTCGGGCAGGCGGTGCAGCAGTCGCGTCTGCGTCGCGAGAACGCGGTCCTGGTGTCGCGGCTCTCGAACCGCAACTCCGAGCTCATCTACGTCAATCAGCTATTGCAGACGCGCGTGCAGGAGACCGACGCGACGTTAGTGGGCTTCCGCCGGCGCTGGGACGTCGCGCTCAACGCCATCTCGGATCCCATCATCATGGTCGATCAGGACTTGCGCATCGAAGGCTGCAACACCGCGGCCGCGAAGCTCGCCGGCGCCGAGGGACCGTCGCTCGAGGGGCGCAAGTGCCACGAGTCGTTGTTCAAGCGCAGCACCCAATGCGCGAATTGTCCCATCGGCGCGCGTGAGGGCTCGACCTTCCGTGTGTCGCGCGACGTCGACGGTGAGCTCGATCTCTTCGACGCGCGAGCGTACCGGCTGCCCGCGGAGCATCCGACGCACCTGTGCACGTACCGCGACGTCACCCGTGAGCTGCAAGTCGAGCGTGAGATGGCGAACGTCGACAAGATGGCGGCGATCGGCCGGCTCGCGGGCGGCGTGGCCCACGAGATCAACAACCCACTGCACGGCATCCTGAGCTTCGTGCAGCTGGCTCAGAAGCCCGATGTGCCCGCCGAAAAGCTCGTCCGCTATCACGAAGTCATCAAGGAGTGCGCGGTGCGCTGCCGCGACATCGTCCAGTCGCTGCGCGACTTCTCGCGGCAAGCCAAGAGCACCGACCGCGCCGACATCGAGCTGAATCAAGTTTGCGAGAAGGCCCTGGTCCTCTTCGAGAACGCCATCGACCGCCGCTTCGAGCACGTGCGCTTCCCCGAAGACGCGATGGCTTTCGCGAACAGCAACCAGCTCCAGCAGGTGCTGGTGAACCTCATTCACAACGCCTCCGACGCTTCTCCCAAGGGCGGGTTGATCCGCGTCACCGTCGAGGGCGACGACGCGGAATGGGTCATCTCGGTCGAGGACCAAGGGTCGGGTGTCCCCGAGGCCGAGCGTCGCAAGATCTTCGAGCCCTTCTACACCACCAAACCGCAAGGGCAGGGGACCGGTCTCGGTCTGTCGATCTCGCACAACATCATGCGCGAGCACGGTGGCTCGCTGCGGGTCGGTACCGCCGCTATCGGCGGCGCGCGTTTCGAAGCCAGGTTGCCACGAGTCATCGCTTAGAATGTCAGGAGAAATCAGCATGAGCCCGAAGGTCAGCAACAAGCCGCGGATTGCCATCGTCGACGACGAGCGCGTCATCCTCGAATCATGGAAGGAAGTGCTCGGCGACGAGTACGAGGTCCATTTGTTCGCCGACCCCATCGCGGCTCAGCGTTTCTTCGACAACGAAGACGTCGACGTCGCCATCCTCGACGTACGCATGCCCGGCATGGACGGCATGCAGCTCCTCGAGCACCTGCAACATGCTCAGCCGCATGCCGAGGCCATCATGGTCACCGGTCACGGCACCATCCAGACGGCGGTGCAGGCGATTCGTCAGGGCGCCTACGACTTCATGTGCAAGCCCATCGATGATCTCGACGCCGCCGTTCGCCGCATCGACAGCGCTCTCGAGCGCAAGAAGCTTCGCCAGGTGAACGCGAATTTGCGCGAGCAGCTCGACGCGTTCTCGCCCGACACCAATCTCATCGGCCAGAGTCGCGGCATCATGCAGGTGCGCTCGCTCATCGATCAGATCGCCGACTCGACGGCGCCGGTGCTCATCTGCGGCGAGAGCGGCACGGGTAAGGAGCTCGTCGCCCGCGCTCTCCACATGCGCAGCAATCGCCGCGACAAGCCGTTTCTCGCCATCAACTGCGCCGCCATGAGCGAGCAGCTCATCGACAGCGAGCTCTTCGGCCACGAGCGCGGTGCCTTCACCGGCGCGGTCGCCTCGCACAAGGGTCTCTTCGAAGCGGCCGACGGCGGCGTGCTCTTCCTCGACGAGATCGGCGACGTGCCGCTGCAGACGCAGGTGCGCCTCTTGCGTGCCTTGCAAGAGGGCGAAGTCCGCCCGGTCGGCGCGACGAAATCGCGCATCGTCGACGTGCGCGTCTTGTGCGCCACCAACGTCGATCTCGAGCGCGCCATGCGCGAGGGCAAGTTCCGCGAGGACCTCTACTATCGCGTCAGCACCTTCCGCATGGCCCTGCCGCCGTTACGCGAGCGCCGTGACGACGTGCCGCTCATCGCGCAATACCTGCTCGACAAGGCGCACCGCCGCAGCGGCAAACAGGTGCGCCGCTTCGGCGATCACGCACTCGCTTCCATGGTCGCGTACGACTGGCCGGGCAACGTGCGCGAGCTCAACAACGCGGTCGAGCACGCCGCGACGCTGTGCGCCGGCGAGGCCATCGAGGTCGAGCACCTGCCGTCCTTCGTGACTTCGGGCGCCGCTGCTCGTGGCCAGCGCCGTGCACAGGCGTCCGCGAGCGGAGGCGGCGCGCCGCCGGTAGGCTCGGTCTCGAGCACCACCTACAGCGAGGCACGCACGCACCTGCTCGATGACTTCGAGCGCCGCTATCTCGAGGATCTCCTGGTGGCCTGCGAGGGCAACCTGTCCGAGGCCTCGCGGCGAAGCGGCATCGACCGCAGTAACCTCCGTCGTATGTTGCGCCGGCACAGCATCAAGGCGGCGGGGTTCCGCGCCGAAGATGACGTGGCCTGAGCTCGGGTCGACGGGTCTGCCCCTCCGCTAGGCCCCACCGCGAACGTCGCTTGACGGTTCGACGCGGCGCCGCTACTTCGCGTGCCCGTGACCCCCCTCTTATTGCTGACGCTGCTCGCCGCCGACTCGCCCAATTACGAGACCGTGGTACGCGCGACCGGCGCGCAGCTTTCGCCGGACGCCTTGCCCTTCGCGACCACGGTCATCGAGCCGGATCGCATCCGCGATGGCAGACAAGAGGCAACGCTTGCCGAAGCGCTGATTTCGGTGCCCGGCGTGTCCGCGGTGAACCGTGACGACTTCGCCCAGGACTTGCGCTTGTCGATCCGCGGCTTCGGCGCGCGCTCGAGCTTCGGCGTGCGCGGCGTTACCATCATCGTCGACGGCATCCCTCAGTCGCTCGCCGACGGTCAGGCGCAGCTCGACGCCATCGACCCGTCGGTCCTCGGCCGCTTGGAGCTCTTGCGGGGACCAGCCGGCGCGCTCTACGGCAATGCCGCCGGTGGCGTGCTCCTGATCGAAAGCAGCATGGACGACGCGGGGTTGTCCGCCAACGCGCACGGCACCATCGGCGCCTACGGCGGACGCAAGCTCGTCGGCGTGTTGCAGGGCACCGTCGACGATACGGGGATGCACGCGAGCGTCGCTCATTTCGCGACCGACGGATATCGCGACCACGCCGGCGCCGCGACGACCAATGCTCGCCTCAAGCTCAAGCAGCGCTTGTGGACCGCCACCGACGTCAGCCTCACCGTCGCCTACAGCAACGCTCCTAAAGCCGACGATCCCGGCGGCCTCACCGGCACCGAACGTCACTTCACCCCCCGTATCGCGTCACCCGCCGCGCTCAATTTCGACACTGGCGAGGCACTCGAGGAAGCTCAAGCCGGCGCCGTGCTCACGACCGCTTTGACGGACACCCAGCACTTGAGAGTCTCGGGCTTCTTCTTGCGCCGCGACTTCTCGAGCACGGTGCCGACACGCACCGTCGACTTCGACCGTAATTTCTTCGGCGGCGGTGCCCATTACGTGTGGAATCCCGAGGTGGCGGGGCGCGCGCATACGCTCGGCGTCGGTCTCGACTTGCGCCAGCAAGCGGACGACCGCACCAACGACACCAACGATGCCGGCAACGCGGTCGAGCCGCGTTTGATCGATCAGCGCGAAACCGTGCGCTCGGTCGGCGCCTACTTGCACGGCCTCGCGCGCCTCACCGACGCCCTGTCTCTCCTCGCCAGCGCCCGGCACGACAACGTGCGCTTCAGCGTCGACGATCACCTGGGCGCGGGCTCGGGCGCGCGCACCATGCGGGCCACGACATTCCTCGGTGGCGCGAGCTATGCGCTCACCGCTTCGCACAACGTCTACGCCAACGTCGCGCAGGCCTTCCAGACGCCGACCACCGTCGAGCTGGCGTTGCCCGGCGGCGGCTTGAATCGCGACCTCGATCCGGAACGCGCCTTGAGTAGCGAGCTTGGTGCGCGCGGCAGGGTCTTCGGCATCCGCTATGACGTTGCGGTCTACTACATCCGGCTTACCGACGAGCTCATCCCGTTCCAGGACGCCGACCAGCGCACGTTTTACCGCAACGCCGGCAAGTCACGCCGCTGGGGAGCCGAAGCCTCGCTCGGTGCGAAGCCCGTGCGCGGCCTCACGGTGAATGTCGCCGCGACGGTGCTCGATGCGCGCTTCACGACCTACGAAAGCGGCGGCATCGATCGCAGTGGCAACCGCGTACCCGGCATCGAGCCGCTCCGCTTGGGCGGCACCGTGGCGTACATCGCGCCGTGGGGGACGTTCGCCGGGACCGACATGGCCTACGTCGGCCACACCTTCGCCGACGACGGCAACACGGTGACCAACCGCTCGGCGACCATCGTCGACGTGCGCGTGGGCCAGCGCAACAGCTTCGGGCCGCTGACGGGGGAGCTCTTCGTCGGCCTGCGCAATCTCTTCCTCGATCGCTACGACGACAACGTTCGCATCAACGCGGCCGGTGGCCGGTACTTCGAGCCCGCCGCGCCACGCACGTTGTACGCCGGCGGTGGAGTGACCTGGGCGTTCTAACGCCGGGCGTACTGTCCGTGACGGCTTGGCAGGCAACGTCCCAGGGTCCTGATCCGATGCTTTGGGACACTCATTGCCGAAATGGATCTTCTCATGCTTCCGGAAGTTCAACCGACCCGTGCCGCAGCCCCAGCCCCATCAGTCGACGTAGCCCTCCCGGGCGGCGCCCCCGCAACCAGCACGCCGCCGCCGGCTACTTTGCAGAGCCAGCCGCCCACACCGGGCGACAGCGTGGCCGTCGCCAAGGCAGCGCCCGCCGCCGCCAAAGCGGCCCCCGCCGATTACCCCTTCAATGAGAAGCTCGCCGAGATCCCGGTCATCGGCCGCGTCTATACCGCGTACAAGCTCGCCCAGGTCGCGTTGTTCGAGGACGTGCGCACCACCCCCAACGAGCCGCCGCCGAACAACGGCCCGGTGATGACCGTCTTCAAGACCGTCATCGGCGTTCCGGTGATGACCCTCGGCTTCTTGGTTGCCGCCGCCCTCGCACGAAAAGACTAGCGACGCCCAGGCTCGACCTGCTTGCGGTGCAACTTCGCCCGCACCGGGTCGGACATGACCTTGGCCGCGACGGCCTGGGCCTTGTTCTTGATGCCCGTGGTTACGATCGAGTCCTTGCCGTCAAGCAAGGCCTCGATGCCCTGGCGCGCCACCTCGGCCGGGTCATCTTTTTTGCCCTGGCCGGCGGGCGTGTCGAGCATGTCGGCGCGAGCAAAGAACTTGGTGTCCGTCGCACCCGGCATGAGCGACGTCACGACCACGTCGTGCTCGGCGAGCTCGTTGCGGAGCGCTTCGGCGAACGACTGCACGAAGGCCTTCGACGCCGCATACACCGCGTAAAACGGTCCCGGCATCTGCGACGCAATCGAAGACGTAAAGAGAATGCGTCCGCTGCCGTGCGCGACCATATCGACGGCGGCCCGCTTGGCGAGGTGCACCGTCCCCGTCACGTTCAAGTTGATGACGTTGATCTCCTCGGCCAGCTTGGTCTGGATGAAGGCGCCACCGACGCCGACGCCCGCGTTGATGCACATGACGTCGATCGGCCGTCCCACGGCCTTGATGTGTCCCCAGAGCCTCTCGACGCCCTCGGAGGTGGCGAGGTTGCACTTCACCGGCATGGCCAGCGCTCCGAGCTGCCGGGCCGCCGCGTCGATGGCGTCGTCCTCGGCGACGATGAGCACGTTGAAGCCTCGCGAGACGAGCTCGCGGGCCAGCTCATAGCCAATGCCGCTCGAGGCCCCCGTGACGACGGCAAAGCGATTCACGTTTTCCATGACCCGTTTCTCCCCTTGAGCTGAGTTCACGGACCGCGTCGCAAAGAGCACGCCAAGCGGCATTCGCGCCGAGACGCCGGAATGACGCCGCCGCATGTAGCGACGAAGGACACCGGTGATGCGTTGTTCCCCGCATCGCCTTCGGACTAAGTTCCGGCGTCCATGTCGAACTCCCTCGTGATCAACAGCTCTCCCTCCGAAGTCCGCGTCGCGCTCCTCGAGAACGACGTGCCCTGCGAGGTGTACATCGAGCGTCAGGGAGACCGCGGCGTCGTCGGCAACGTCTATCGTGGCAAGGTGGTGCGCGTGCTGCCCGGCATGCAGGCGGCGTTCGTCGAGATCGGCCTCGAGCGAACCGGCTTCCTCTACGTCAACGACGCCCTGCCGATGGCGTTGACCGCTGAAGCGGAGGACGACGAGCCCGAGGAGCGCCGTGACGGCGACGACGAAGATCCCGAGGTCGAGTCACCTCGTGAGCGCCGGCCGAGCCGCACGCAGCCCGCGGCCAACATCGCCGACATCCTCAAGCAGGGTCAGGAGATCCTGGTCCAGGTGCAAAAGGAGCCGCTCGGGACCAAGGGCGCGCGCCTCACGCGACACGTCAGCATCCCGGGCCGGCATCTCGTCTACATGCCGTTCTCGCAGCACATCGGCGTCTCCCGGCGCATCACCGATCCGATGGAGCGCGACCGACTGAAGCAAGCAGTCACCAAGCACCGTGACGGCGGCGGTGGCTTCATCGTGCGCACCGCCACCGAGGGTGTCGAAGACGCCGAGATCGAGCGCGAGGCCAAGATGCTGCGCCAGCTGTGGCGCGACATCGAGAAGCGCGGCGCCAGCGGGCCCACGCCACGGGTGGTCTACGAAGACCTCGATCTTGTCCTGCGCGCCACGCGTGACCTCTTCGTCGAGAGCATCGACCGCGTCATCGTCGACCGCGAAGAGGACTTCGATCGGGTCAAATCGTTCGTGTCGGGCTTCGCGCCGGAGAGCGAGAGCAAGATCGAGCTCTACCGCACCATGGAGCCGATCTTCGACCACTACGGCATCGAGGTCGAAATCGAGCGCGCTCTCGAGCGCCGCGTCTGGCTCAAGTCGGGCGGTTACATCGTCATCGACCAGGCCGAGGCCCTCACCGTCGTCGACGTCAACTCGGGCCGGTTCGTTGGCAAGTCGTCGCTCGAGGAGACCATCACCCAGATCAACCTGGAGGCGGTCAAAGAGGTCGTCTTCCAGATCCGCCTCCGCAACATTGGCGGCATCGTCATCATCGACTTCATCGACATGGCCCGCGTCGAGAACCGGGAGAAGGTCCTGGCGGCCCTCCAGGAAGCCCTGAAGCGGGACAAGGCCAAGACCACCATCGTCCGCATGAGCGAAATCGGCCTGGTGGAGATGACCCGCAAGCGGGTTCGGGAGAGCCTGGGCCACCTACTTACCGAGACTTGCTCGTATTGTAAGGGCCGAGGGGCGGTGAAGAGCGAGCGGACGGTCGCCAACGAGATCTTGAGGGCGATAGCGCGTCACCTCGCCAGGGAGCCGGCTGGGACCGTGTTAGTGAACATGCAGCCGTCAATTGCCGATTATCTCTACGCCACTGAAAACGTGCAGATTGAAGAGCTGGAGAAGCGCTATCAAGCTCGCATCGTTCCGGTGGCGCGTGAAGGGTACCACCGAGAGAACTGGGAGCTGGTGACCACCCCGAAACGCACCTCTTGAGCCGGTGAGGGTCCAGTGAAAACGCTACAAAGCCTGCGGTTTTTGGCCTTGGCGTGTGCCCTCGCGGCGCCCGTTGCCGCCTCGTCGGCGGATCTGTCCTGGCGCGAGAAGGCCGAGCGGGACCTCGCGGCTCTGAAGGTCGCCATCGAAGACAGCCATCCCGGGTCCATCGACCCCGAGAACCCCGGCTTCCGTGTCTGGCTCAACGAGGGCTACATCAAGGCCCGCCAGAAGCTGGCACAGGTGGAGACCGGTCCCGGCTACGCCGCGGTGATGCGCTACTACGTCAACGGCTTCAAGGACGTGCACCTCCAGGTGAAGCTCAGCGGTGTCGGCAAGCTGCGCACTCCCGGGTTCATGGTGAAGCTCGACAAGGGTGGCGAATACGTCGTCGCCAATCGCATCAATCTCGAATCGAAGGTTCCTCCCATCGGCAGCAAGCTTCTGTCATGCGACGGCAAGTCGGCCATGATGCTCGCGAGCGAGAACCTCGACCCGTATTTCACGGTGACGCAGCTCAACGCGCACCGCTGGATGGCGGCGCCGTATCTGCTGGTCGACGACGGCAATCCGTTCGTGAGCGTGCCGTCGCGCTGCATCTTCCAGACGCCGGAGCTCGGCGAGCAACCGTACGTGTTGCAGTGGAGCGATGTCTCGGGCGTCGCGGCGGACAACGCCGTGAGCGGCATCCTCGACTGGAACCCGAACCTCGGCGTGCGCAAGCTCGGCAACCGCGGCTACTGGATCACCGTGCCGACGCTGCTCGCTTCTTCGGACAATCCGCTGTTCCACGACTTGATCGCCGACATCGAAAAGAACGTGAAGGCGATTCGCACCAGCGAGGTCCTGGTCATCGACGTGCGCTCGAACGCTGGCGGCTATCATCCTTGGGGCACCGCTATCGCGTACGCCATCTGGGGTGAGAGTTACGTGAAGCGCCGCGCCCCTGACGCCGTGCTCGACGCCCGCGTCTCCGCCGCCAACGCCTCATTCCTCGGAACTCCGGAAGCCAAGAAGGAGAGCGCCGCCTTCGCCAAGCTCGAGGGCTCGAATCGCAGCTTGGGAGAAGAGCTCCGTGCCGCCTACGATGCCAAGCGCCCGTGGGTGACCTTCCCGATCTACCCGACCGCGAAACCCAAGGCGCGCCTCACCGATAGCCCGGTGAAGGGCAAGGTCGTCCTGTTGACCGATAGCTGGTGCACGAGCGCCTGCCTCATGTTCGCGGACCTCCTGTTCGAGCTCGGCGACGTCATGCACGTCGGCCAGCCAACCAACGCCGACACGCTCTACACCGGAGTGCGCAAGCAGAAGCTCGAGTCGAAGCACGCGTCGTTGACGCTACCGACGGAGGTCTTTCGCCGGCGCAAGCGCGGATCGAATCAGACCTATGTGCCGCGCCACGTCTTCCGTGGCGAGATGAGCGACACCTACGAGCTCGAGCGCTGGATCTTGAAGCTCACGCAGCCGGAGCCGAAGACGAAGGTTGCCAGTAGCCGCGACGCTCGCGCCACCACCGCGCCAAGCCGCCGACCGGTCACTGGCCGTTAGCGGCCGTCCGCGTTAGTGAGCCGACGATCAGCCCGCCGCCAAAGCGAACGCTGGGAGGAAACCGCAGTCGAAGGTCCGTGTCTTCGGATTCGGCGTACGTCCCTGGGTCGGTCCCTGGTAGTACAGCCGGCCGTCGAGGATCTTCACGACGCCAAGCTTTACCTCGGTGGTGTTACTGCCGAGGTGGACGGCGCCAGCGCTGGTGTTGCCGATGACCGGCACGCCTTCGAGGGCCTTGAGGACTTTGGGGTCCCGCACCTCGGTCACGTCCCCGACCTTTCCTTCGAGATAGGCGGATACTAGCCGGGACGCATGCCCCGTGAGCTTGAAGTTGATCTGACCGACACTGTTGGGGGCCGCCGGGACGGCAGCGACGCCGATGCCTTTGATTTCCATGTGAATCCTCCGGACGTTGTATCGCCGGTGGAGCCACTCGGAGTTCGCGAACCGTAGCCCTCGCCCGAGAGCCAGCTTGGCACCGCCTGGAGCTAGTTCTCGACAGTCGCGCTGCCGCGCACCGCTTCTCACAGCGCAGCTAGCTCCGCGGCGGCTCGTAGACTTCCGCGATGAGGCGTAGCTCGTCCAGCGCGAGGGTCTCGGCGCGTCGCGTCGGCTCGATGCCGGCTTTGGCGAGCAGCGAGTCCGCTTCGGCGGACGAGAGGCCAAGGCCTCCGGCAATGGAATTCCTGAGCGTCTTACGACGTGCGCTGAAACCGGCGCGTGTCACCGCGACTAGCTTGGCGTCGAGGTCGGGAGGTAGCCGGTCGCGCTTGAGGGTGAGGCTGACGACGGCGGAGTGGACCTTGGGGGGCGGATGGAAGGCGCCGGGGGGCACCTCGAAAGCGATGTTCGCATCGAAGGCACGTTGCACGAGCACCGAAAGGAGACCGTAGGTGCGGCTTCCTGGTGAGGCGACCAAGCGCTCGGCGACCTCGCGTTGGACCATCAGTACCGCTCGAGCGACATGTGGTTGCGCGTCGGCGAGGTTCACCAGGATGCGGCTCGAGAGCTGGTAGGGGAGGTTGCCGGCGACCGTGAGCGGGCCGCCGTTCCGACGCGCGAGGTCCGCGTAGTCGAGCTCGCCCGCGTTGGCTTCGAGGATGGTCAGGTCACCGACGCCCTCCATGTTCTCGCGCAGAATCGGAACCATCTCCCGGTCGCGCTCGACCGCCGTCACCTTCGCGCCGCGCACGAGAAGCTGCTGGGTCAGCGCCCCCATGCCGGCACCCAGCTCGAGGATGGACTCGCCTGGCCCCACCTTCGTCGCGGCGGCGATGCGCGTGAGGACGCTCTCGTCCTTCAAGAAGTTTTGGCCCCAGCTCTTCTTTGCCTTGAGGCCGGCGCGCGCCAGCAGGGTTTTGGCATCGGTCGGTGAAGTCATCGGGCAAGCTCGCGTTTGCGGTTCTTGATGCGGACACGCGTGTCGATGGCGTTGCCCAGCGGCCAGCGCGAGGTGACCGACGTGGCGAAGTCGTCGTGCTCGCCCCGCGACAGACGCATCCACCCGGCGGCGGCGATCATCGCGGCGTTGTCGGTGCACAGGACCTTGGGCGGGACGAAGCACCACAGACCGGCATCGGCGCAGCGCTCCTGCAAGAGTGCTCGCAAGCGGCCGTTCGCGGCGACGCCACCCGCGACCGCGACGCCACCCGCGCCGATGCGCTTCGCCGCGCGTACCGCTTTGGCGGACAAGATATCGACGATGGCTTCTTGCACCGAGGCGCACAAGTCAGCCAGCTCGCGGCCTTCGAGCTTCGGGTGCTCGCGTAGGTAAGTCGCGACCGAGGTCTTCAGGCCCGAGAAGGAAAACTCGAGGGATGCACGCTGCGGCAGCGCTCGCGGGAAGGCGATGGCGTTGGGGTCGCCACCAAGGGCTGCGCGCTCGAGGAGAGCACCGCCGGGATAACCGAGGCCCAAGAGCTTCGCGACCTTGTCGAACGCCTCACCGGCCGCGTCGTCGCGGGTGCCGCCGAGGAGCGCATAATCGCCGAAGGCGCGCACCGCGTAGAGATGGGTGTGGCCACCGCTGACCACCAACGCGACATGCGGATACGTCGGTGGCTGATCCGCGAGCAGCGCCGCCGCCACGTGGCCCTCGAGGTGATTGATGCCCAACCACGGGATACCGCGCGCTATGGCGATGCCCTTGGCCATCTGCACGCCGACCAACAATGCGCCGACGAGGCCCGGTCCCCGCGTGACCGCCACCGCGTCGATGGCTTGGATACCGCCCACCGGCGCCACTGCCTGCTCGATGATGTCGATAAGCCGCGCCACGTGCTCGCGCGACGCGACCTCGGGTACCACTCCGCCAAAGCGGGCATGCGCCGAGACCTGCGAGTGGATGACGTTGGTGACGAGCTTGGGCCCGTCTTCGACCACGGCCGCCGCCGTCTCGTCGCAGCTCGTCTCGATGCCGAGGACGCGCATCAGTCGCAGGTTTCCGGGGCTTGGCAGTCCCCATCGCAAGCGCGCAAGGTCACGTCGATGCCGCGGTCGCGTGAAAAGCCGATGACGCGCAGCTCCGGGTGATAGCCCTCTTTGCTGATGCGAACCGCGTAAGGCGTGTCGTCGCAATCGAAGGCACCGAACTCACAGGATTCCCATTCGATGTCGAGCACGCCATCCTCGGGCGACAGCTCGCAGAGCTCGTCGTCGCTGTATTCGTCCATGTCCAGGATGACGACCGCCTCGAAGATCGGGGCGCGGGCCTCGTCGCGCACTTCGACGATGAAGTGCGTCTCCGAGCCGTCGAAGGTCGTGCAGCCGGCGAGCAGCAAGAGGCAGGGGAGAGGCCAACGCATGGGGGCGCTCCTTACCCGAGTGGCTACAAACTTGTAAGTTCCGCTGGCATATCGCACACCGTCTAGGTGCGCTTCGTCGTCCCCCTGCTGCTCATCGCGGCGCTTACGCTCCCGGCCTCGGCGGCCGAGCCTTACGTTTGGTCGCCCGATCAGCGCACCATCGTCGACGATTGGCTGCGTGCCGTCGGCAAGCGCAAGCCCAAGGAATCCTTGGGTGAGCTCGCGGTCCGCGCCGGCAAGCTGCGGATGGGCACCCCTTATCTCGATCCAGCGCAGCTCGACGTCGCCGAAGAGCTGCACATCGAGCTGTCCACCTTGCAGTGTCAGTCGTTCGTAGAGAGCAGCTTGGCCGTCGCCCGCTGCGTGTGGAACGAGACGCCCGCGGCCGAATGCGTCGCCGAGGAGATCCGCGGCTTCCGCTATCGCGATGGCGTGGTCGCCGGCTTCGCATCGCGCCTGCACTATTTCAACGACTGGCTAACCGACAACGCGAAGCGCGGGAGCTTGTTGCTCTTGGGCGACAAGCTCAACACCAAAGCCTGGACCCAGCGTTTCGACTACATGTCGAAGCATCACAAGCGCTACCCGCAGCTCGCGCACGCCGACATCCTCGAGGCCATCAGCGCGGCGGAAGGGCGGCTCACGTCGACGGAATACCGGATCGTGCCCAAGGAGCACGTCGCCGCGGCGGAGAAAGAGCTGCAGACCGGCGATGTCATTGCCTTCGTCACCAGCCAGAAGCCGGGCCTCATGATCTCGCATACCGG
>JBGGMJ010000069.1:0-25414 GCA_041288095.1 Myxococcota bacterium | reverse complement strand
GCATCGATGAAGGCACGTTGCGCCGGCGGCATGAGCTCGCGCTCTCTGTAGACCACCGCGAGCCGCACCGGCGTCTCGAGGACACCCGGCAACACGGCGACGAGCTCGCCCGACGTAAGGTATGGCTGGACCAGCATGTCGGGTAGGAAGCCGATGCCGAGGTGCCGGCGCGTTGCCGACAGCAACAGCGCCATGGAGTTGCTGCTGAACACCGTGGCCACCGCGAGCTTCCCGCCTTTGGCGAGCGGCCAGGTCGGCTGCGGCAGCTCGCCACGCATGAAACCCGACAAGCACTTGTGACGAGCCAGGTCCCGCTTCGTCTTGGGCCTCCCGTGCTGCTCGATGTAGCGGCGGGAGGCGACGGCGAGCAGACGCGTGCGGGCGAGAGTCCTGGCGATGAGGCCCGGCTCGAGCGTCGTGCCGGCGCGGATTGCGACGTCGTATCCGTCCCGGTGCAGGTCGACGAACCTCGTCGAGACGTCGACAGTGAGCTTCACGCGTGAGTTCTTCGCCGCGAAGTCGAGCAACAGATTCTCGAATTCGTCGTCGATGATGGCGGGCAGCGACACACGCAGCTCGCCGCACAGCTCGTCGCCGGGTACCCGGACGCTCGCGGCCGCCTGCTGTACCGCATCGATGGCGATGCGCGCCTGGCGATAGAACGCCTCACCGGCGTCAGTGAGCCCGAGGCTGCGGGTCGTCCGCTTCAACAGACGCACGCCCAGGCGTTGCTCGAGTCGCGACAGACGGCGGCCGATGGTTGCGCGCGGCACGCCGAGCTCCGCCGCCGCGCGTGACAGCGACTTGGCGTCGACGATGCGGGTAAAGGCCTCGAGCTCGCTGAATTCGATGGGTGCGCGCATTTGTAACATTTTGTAGCATATGATGCGCATTGGCGCGTCATTGTCACCAATGCCCAGGGCGCCCATCGTGAGGGTCTCAAGGAGACCCCCTATGAATAAGCAAACGATTGGTTACTGGGTGACGACGGCCCTCGTCGTCTTCGTATTCCTCGCCGGTGGTGTGTTCGATCTCATCCGGCCGCCGCAGCTCGTCGAGACCATGCAGCATCTGGGCTACGCCACCTACGTCGCGGTCATTCTCGGCGCTTGGAAGGTCGCCGGCGCGGTGGTGATCGTCGCGCCACGCCTGCCGCTGCTGAAGGAGTGGGCCTACGCCGGCATGGTCTTCGATCTCACCGGAGCCGCCCTCTCGCACCGCGCGGTCGGCGACCCAGCGAGCGCGGTGGCGACACCGATCATCATCCTCAGCCTGGTCGCGGCGTCGTGGTTCCTGCGTCCCGCCAGCCGACGGCTGAGTGAAACGGCGACGCTGTCACTTGCCGGTAATCGTCGCGCCAATCAGACGGTGCACGCTTAGCGCCTCCTCCGGCAGGTCGCGCGTACCGAGATGCGTCGGCCCGTCGAGGCCGCCAGGCCACAGGTAAGCGAGGAGCGCGACGATATCGGCGTCGGTGGCCGCGAGCTCGTAATACGACGCGGCCACCCCGCCCATCGCCGCCGGCGGGAAACCGTAGTCGGTGTATTCGGGCCAGTGTTGACCCTCGAGCACCAGCACGATGCGTTGGTCGACGCGCGTGCGCTTCGATTTCAACGTCGCTAGGTCCGCGAGAAACTCCGGGTCCTGTGTCACGTCCGCAACGCCATAGCGGTCGAAGCCCAGCCAATCGACCGCGCTCGGCACTTCGAGCGCCGCGAGCTCCGAGTAGGCCTCCACCACCAAGATGGGAACGTTGGGTAGCGTCGCGTCGACGAGCAGCACGGCTGTCTCGAGCTCCTCGAAGGTGACGCCGTTGAGCATCGGTTCATCGACCGGATAGATGGCACCGAGGTCACTCGAGCGCGCCACCAGGTCGTTGGTCGCCACGAAGGCCGCCCAATGATCGGCGTAGTCGAGAGCAAGGTCGTAGTTGGTCACGAGCGGGTCGGGATCGACGTCCTCCCAGAACACCGACGCCACATCGAGCATGGGTCGCACGTCGGCGGCTTTCATGGCGTCGAGCCGCGCTTTCAGATCGTCGCCATGGCCGTAGGCGCACATGTGCGCGAGGTTGGTGAAGTCTTGGACTTCGTCGAGGTAGCTCGACTTGGTGCTGCTGTCGTGCGGATCGTCCCAGCCGCAGTCGACGGCGACGTAGCCAAAGAAGCGTAGGTGCGAAACCGGATCGGGCTCGGGCTCGGGCTCGGGCTCGGGCTCGGGCTTGGGCTCTGGGTCAGGGTCCGCCTCTGGCGTCGCAACGGGATCTGGGCCGCGATCGACGCTGGAGTCACACGCGCCCAGGATCAGCGCAAAGGGAAGCCATCGGGTCTGCTTCATGCGATCATCGACACACCTGACACCACAAATGGAAACACAATGAGCGAGCTATTCGTTGTCTGCGCGCCCGGCTGTGAGGCGCTGCTGGCGCGTGAGCTCGCCGCCCTCGGCCACCCCGGCGAGGCCGAGGCCGGTGGCGTCACCGTCCGCGGCGAGGATGAGGCCATCTACGCCGTCAACCTGCGCTCGCGCATTGCCGGGCGTGTCTTGCTGCGAGTCGCGTCGTTTCCAGCGAAGAGCTTCGGCGCGCTCGAGAGCGGCATAGCGGCCATCCGCTTCGGCGGTCGACTCGACAAGCGAGCGCCACTAGCGGTCCGCGTCACGTGTCATCGTTCCAAGCTCTACCACACCAAAGCCGTGGCCGAGCGCGTCTACGGCAAGCTCGGCGCGCCGCCCGCGGGCCCGTCGCACCTCGACGAAGACGACACCCCACCCGCGACCCTCCTCGTCCGCATCGACCACGACGTTTGCACCGTCAGCCTCGACACCTCCGGCGCCCATCTCCACAAGCGCGGTTATCGGCTCGCGAGCGCCAAGGCGCCGATGCGCGAAACGTTGGCGGCCGCACTGCTCGCTGCCGCGGACTACGATGGTAGCGTGCCCTTTCTCGACCCGCTGTGCGGCTCCGGGACCATTGCCGTCGAAGCCGGCCTCATCGCCTGCCGCAAGGCGCCCGGCATGGCGCGCCGCTTCGCTTTCGAAACCTGGAAGGCCTTCGATGAAAAGGCGTGGCGCGGCCTGCGCGACGCGGCCCGTCGCCAGGAGCGCCGGTCGCCCGTGCTCATCTCCGCCTCTGACCGCGATAGCGGCGCCATCGAGGCGACGCGCGCCAACGCCGAGCGTGCCGGGGTCCCCGTGGAAGTCGCGGTGCAGCCGTTGTCGCGCGCCGTACCGCCCAAGGAACCGGGTCTCGTCCTCGCGAACCCTCCCTATGGGACGCGCATCGGCGACGCGTCGCGCCTGCGCGATCTCTACGCGGCGCTCGGCAACCTCGCACGCGGACCCTTCGCCGCCTGGCACTTCGGCTTCGCGACCACCGACGCACAGCTCGCGCGTGCCGCCGGCGAAGGCTTCACCACACCGCACCCACCGATGGCCCACGGCGGGTTGAAAATCCGGCTCTGGCTCAGGACGCCAGATTGACGTTGGTGTACTCCGACTCGTCGGTGACGTCGCGAACGACGTAAGGCGAGAGCCACTCGGGAATGACGATGGCGCGGCTCTCGCTCTCGACTTCGATCTCGCAGAGCACGAGCTTGCGTCCGCGAAAGACATCGAACACCCAGGTGTCGGAGCCATTGGCCACGGTGTAACGGCGCTTGATGACGCGCTTGCCCCGCGTCAGCGGCCAAAGCTTCTTGAAGAGGTCGGCGCTGGTCTCTTCCTCGATCTCGGTGCGCACCATGCCGCTACCGAACTTCATGGTGCGGTAATAACGTTCGCCCTCGGGACCCCGCACGCGGCGGATCCGCTCGAGCAGACGTTCGCCCGGCAGGTATCCCTGCTCGATCTGGTCGAAGGGCGCCTTGCGCACCTCGCGCGGGAACGCCTTCAGCAGATACTTGCGCTCGATCTCGATATCGTCGCGCTTTCCCAGGTCATCGGCGGCCGCGCGCAGTTGATCGACGAACTTCGTCAGGTGCTCGGTACTCCAGCTCTTCTGAAAGTGCGCGTAGAGCCGGTCGCGGTCGTTGCGCGCCGCTTCGGTCAGCCACAAGAGACCATCACACTCGTCGCGCTTGAGCTGCGACACCGCCGACTCCATCGCGCCGGCCAAGGTCAGACCGATGACGTGCATATCGTGCAGCTCGCCGAGCACGTCCTGCAGGTCCTTCAAGCGCTTCACGAGTGGACCAGCGCCGTCGACCTCGCCCTTCAAGGGCTCGAGCAGGTAGCGCAAGCGCTTCGCCGCGATGCGGGTGTTGTGGATGTTCTCTTGCTCGCCAGCGCCGGTGACGAGTGCGTGCCGCGCAACGAGGTCGCCGACATGCTCACGCAACAAGTCGGCGGTGATTTCGCCGAAGCTCGGCTGGCGCACCGGCTCGCCGAGCTGCACGCGTACGTCGTAATACGAGAGGCGCTCGCGCAGCGTCCGCTCGGCTTTGGCGAAATGCGCCGAGGTGTCACCACGGGCGGCGGTGTACCCCGCGTCCATGCGAGCGCGCACCTGCGGCAGCAACCACTCGAGGCCGGTGCGCATCTTCGCCGGCGCTTCTTCGAAGCGCTTCTCGAGCCAGAGGAGCTGCACTTCGGCGTCGCGGCCGTCGTTGGTGCCACGGGCGATGGTGGCGATGCGGTCCCGGTCCTTGCCCCTCACGGTGTCGGAGAGCTCGCGCCTGTAGGCTCGGAGCACACTCCGGAGTCGGCGCAGACCTACGCGAAAATCGTGCAGGGATTCGGCGTCATTTGGGTCTGTGAGGCGCGGAACCGCTTGCGTCGCCTCATCCAGATAACGCAGGGCGAGCAGGCGCGCGCCTTCGGAGGCCGCACGGCCACGGAGGCGAGCTTCTTCGGACATGCAAATAGTCTTGCGTCAAAGCGCGATCGCAAACAAGCTGGCGAGTAACGATGGCCCTCTTTGGACGCTCCGACACCCCGAAGGCTCCCGGAGCAGGCTCCATCCGCGACGTCATCGCGACGCGCGCGGTGTCCATCGCATACCAGCCGATCGTCGACGTCCACACCGGCAAGACCTTCGCCTACGAGGCGCTGGCGCGCAGCAAGTCGCCGGACTTCAAGGGCCCGCTCGAGCTCCTCGCGGCCGCTATCGAAGACAAGGCCATGGGCGAGTTCGGCCATCTGTTGCGCCAACTGACCATCGAGGGTTGTCCCGGCAGGCCGCTCTTCGTCAACGTCAACCCCAACGAGTTCGACGAAGGCTGGCTCGTGCGCACCGACGACCCCATCTTCTTTCACGACGATCAGGTCTACCTCGAGATCACCGAGTCCGTACCGCTCTCGCACTTCTCCTTCTGCAGCAGTGTCCTCCAGGAGATCCGCGGCAAGGGCGTCCGCTTGGTCATCGACGACTTCGGCGCCGGCTATTCGAACCTGCGCTACATCGCCGAGCTGGTCCCGGACATCGTCAAGCTCGACATGGACCTGGTGCACGGCATCAGTAAGAACGAGCGAACCCGCAGGCTCGTGCGCTCGATCGTCACCCTGTGTAACGACATGGGGAGCCGCGTGGTCGCCGAAGGTATCGAAGAACGCGACGATTTTCTCGCCGTGCGCGATGCCGGGGTCCACTTTGGACAGGGCTACTTGCTGGCAAAACCAGCGTTTCCCCCACCGGCCGTCACCTTCCCGACGTAATCCACGAAACCAGATCGCACCTTGCCGCGATAAGTCACGCACACCGCAACATGTCGTGAGCAAGGCGTAGCGAGTCACCGCTGCAAGAGCAGCGAGGTGCAACGCCGCACTGTGTTTCGGTCCCACCATAGCGGCTCGTCGAACCAACGACGGCGTCGCACCCGTGTTCCCAAAAAACCATAGAGAGCTGCCAAATGACCGACACTATCCGCGTCAATCAAACCTCCATTGCCAAGGTCGCCGTCACCGGCGGCGCCATGTCGGGGGTCAGCGCGCCCAAGAAGGCTTCGGCGATGGCCCCGCAAGCCCCCGTCTCCGGTCTTGCCGCCGCGGCCAGCCGACCCGCTCCGATGGCGATGGACGAGAGCCTTTCAGCGGCTAACATGGGTGGCGCGCTCAAGCTGCTCTCCGGAGCCGCCGCGTTCGGCCCGAGCTTCAAGTTCGTCAACATGAGCGAGAGCAAGGCCGTCGCCGCGGTGCACACCGCCCTGGCCGCGCTGCAGTCGCGCCTCCCCTTCGCCCCCAGCAAGCACGGCTTCGCGCCGGCGCTCGCCACCACCGACGACCTCGGTCTCACCCACGTCCGCATGAACCGCCTCTACGACGGGCTGCCCGTGTTCGGTGAGCAGGTCATCAGCCACCTCGACGCCAGCGGCAAGGCCACGGACTTCACCGGTAACACCCTGCCGGCGCAGCTCCCGGTCGACACCAAGGCGACGCAGTCGGCCGAGTCCGCTTTGGCGACCGCGCGCGCTTGCTTCGACGGCAAGGCCGAGCAAGTCGGCGGCCCGACGCTGCTCATCGCCAAGACCGATGACGGCGCCTATCACCTCGCGCACCACGTCACGGTGGCGACCTACGGCGACGCCAAGGCCCCACGCAAGATGCACTACTTCGTGGACGCGCACAGCGGCGAAGTCTTGCCGCTCACGTTCAACGAGCACGGCGGCTTCATCCCGGACTTCCGCCTCCAAGGCTTCCGCGAGCAGGCGTCGTCGCAGGGCAAGGGCTTCAGCGGCTCCGCCGTCGAAGGCACCGGCAACAGCATCTACCTGGGCAACGTCGCGCTCTCGACCACCGAAGAGAACGGCAAGTTCTTGCTGCGTGACCCGCAAGCCAATAACGCCGAGACGCGCGACGCGCGCAACGGCTCGGGTGGCGCGGGCTCGGGCAACGTCGTCATCAGCGACAACAACAACAAGTGGGGCGAGACCTCGGACGACGTGCGCCAGCGCGCCGGCATCGACGCGCAGTTCGGCGCCGTGCAGTTCCTGAAGTTCCTCAAGGACTTCTTCGGCCGCGACTCCCTCGACGGCAAGGGCATGCGCCTCTTGTCGAACGTCCACGTGCGCTCGAACTACGTCAACGCGTACTGGGACGGCTCGACGATGAACTACGGCGACGGCGACAACAAGACCGCCGGCCCCCTGGTCGACAAGGACGTCGCGAGCCACGAGCCAATGCACGGCCTCACGCAGGCCGCCAACGGCCTCGTCTACCGTGGTGAGTCGGGCGCGCTGAACGAAGCCGCGTCGGACATCCTCGGCAGCGCCGGCTTCAGCTGGTTCCTCCGCGGCATGAAGGACACCGGCATCGAGACCGACTTCCTCATCGGTGAAGACTGCTGGACGCCGGCGACGCCCGGCGACGCGCTCCGCTACATGAACGATCCGATGCGCGACAAAGAGCAGCGCAGCGGCGACATGTACTCACGCGACAACTACAAGTCGCGTTACACCGGCGGCGGCGACAACGGCGGCGTGCACCTGAACTCCGGCATCGCCAACAACTTCTTCTTCCTCCTCAGCCAGGGCGGCACCAATCGCACCTCGCAGATGAAGGTCGAGAAGGGCATCGGCATGGAGAAGGCGCTCAAGATCTACTACCGCGCCCACGTCACCTACACCACCGCGAGCACCACCTTCGCGCAGGCGCGTGAAGGCTGGATCAAGGCGGCGACCGATCTCTACGGCGCCGACTCGGTCGAGACCAAGACGGTGATCGCGGCCGCGAACGCGGTCGGCATCGAAGCCCGTCCTCGCGCCGAGCTCAAGCTCGTCGCATAGCAACGCTGAAGGCGCGCCGTGCCCACCACGCGGCGCGCCTTCTCTTCTTTCCGTTCTTTTCACACCCGAGTCCAAGCGCCATGAACGACATCCGCAGCCTCGTGTCCGTTTTCACCAAGCTCGCGCCCGACTCGTGCTTCACCCCCCGCGGCACGCTGTCCGCGAAAGCCGCCAAGGCTCCCGACGCCCCCGTTCTCGATCTCTCGGCGTCGCTCATCCGCCCACGGCCACTGTCCGCTGGTGCCTCCACGCAATCCTCGAGCGTCGGTGACGCCATCTCGGCTCTCGCCGGCATCAAGGCCTTCGGCCCGCAGTTCAAAGTGGTCGGGCTCACCGACGAGCGCGCCTTCGCCGCCACCGTCGCGAGCCTCAACGCCGTCAAGGCAAAGATCATCGGCGCCGGCTTCGCCTCATCGCCCCACGGGTTCGCGCCGGCGCTCGCCTTCAAGGACGAGCTCGGCCGCGTCAACGTCCGCTTGAACCGCGTCTATGACGGCGTGCCGATCTACGGCGAGCAGGTCGTTTCCCATCTTGGAGCCGAGGACAAGGTCGCCGACATCACCGGCACCAAGCTCCCGGCGCGCCTCCCCGTCGACACCAAGCCGACAGTCTCCGAAGCCACGGCGCTCGCGACCGCGCTCGCCGCCTTCGGCAAACAGCCGACCCGGCCCGCCGGCTCGCGCCTCGTGATCATCGCCGACGACAGTGGCGCCTATCACCTCGCCCATCACGTGGTGCTCTTCGCGCGTCACGAGGCCGGCGCCAGCAAGATGAACTACTTCGTCGATGCGCACAGCGGCGCCATGCTGCCGCTCTCCTTCGACGAGCTGCACGGCTACGCGGATCCGGAGCACGTCGAAGCGGTACGCAAATCACTGCCGCGCGGCCCGGGCATCGGCAATCCAACGCCGCAGCCGGTGCCCGTCATCGCGGACGGGACCGGCAGCTCGGTCTACTCTGGCGTCGTCCCGCTGGCCACCACCAAGGACGCCTCCGGGAAGTTCGTGATGCGCGACCCGGGCTCCGCCAAGACCGAGACTCGCGACGCCATGAACGGCGAGGGCGGCACTGGCGCCGAGAACAAGGTCTTCGGCGACGACAACAACAAGTGGGGCGAGGCCGGAGACGACGCCCGCCAACGCGCCGGCATCGACGCCCACTACGCCGCCGTGCAGTTCCTCGGCCTGCTCAAGCAGGTATTCGCGCGCGACTCGATCGACGGTAAGGGGCAACAGCTGCTCTCGAACGTCCACGTCCGCGAGAGCTTCGTGAACGCCTACTGGGACGGCGACACCATGAACTACGGCGACGGTGACGGTCGCGTCGCCGGGCCCATGGTCGACCGCGACGTCGGCGGCCATGAGATCACGCACGGCCTCACGCAGCACACCAGCGGGCTCATCTACCGCAACGAGTCCGGCGCCTTGAACGAAGCCGGCTCGGACATCATCGGCAGCGCCGGTCTCTCCTGGTTCATGCGCGGCATGAAAGATCAGGGCATCGACCGCGACTACTTGCTCGGCGAGGACTCGTTCACGCCCGGCAAGGAAGGCGACGCCTGGCGCTACATGGACAATCCGACGCGCGACAAGGCAACCCGCGGCAACACCAACTACTCGCGCGACAACTACAAAGATCTCTACAAGGGCGGCGGCGACAACGGCGGCGTCCACATCAACTCCGGCATCGCCAACAACTTCTTCTTCCTGCTCGCGGCCGGCGGCGAGAACTCGACCTCGAAGCTCAAGATCGAGAAGGGCATCGGCATGGAGAAGGCGCTGCGCATCTACTACCGCGCGCACACGGTCTACTTCACGCCGAGCACCACCTTCGCGCAGGCGCGGGTTGGTTGGGAGAAGGCGGCCGCCGATCTCTACGGCGCCGATTCCGCCGAGCTTGCGACCGTTCGTGATGCCGCCACCGCGGTCGGCATCGAAGCACCCCAAGCCGCCCCAGGCGGCGCCACTCTTGTTGGTTGAGGAAAATTCTCATGGCTAGCGATCCCATCGGCCCCGTTCGCACTTCGCCCATCGCCCCGCACCAACCAGCGGTCGTCGTCGACATGACGCCCTCTGCTCTCGACGGCACGCCCCTGCCCTTCGAGCTGCCCCCGGCTGCCCGCTTCAGCGGACCGGCGGCGCCACAGAAGAGCGCTCTCGCGTTCGGTGCGCAGTTTCGCTACGCCCGCATGAGCGAGACCGAGGCGGTCAATGTCACCACCGCCGCGCTCGCAGCCGCGCGCGGCAACGTCGCGAGCACCGGCTTCGTCGGCAACGCGCACGACTTCGTGCCGTCGCAGGCGTTTCGCGACGAGCTCGGCCGCAGCCACGTGCGCATGGATCGCACCTACAACGGCGTGCCTATCTTCGGTGCCCAAGCCATCGCTCATCTCGACGAGCAAGGTCGCGTCGCATCGATGACGGGCGCCGCCATCCCCGCGCGTCTGCCGCTCGACATGAACGCGCGCGTCTCGGCGGACGCCGCCAAAGCGACCGCTATCGCGTCCCTCGGCGCGACGCCGACCCAGAGCGGCAAAGCCGAGCTCGCCATCGTCCAGGGTGACGACGGCGAATACCGGTTGGCCTACCACGTGACCGCCACCATCGAGCCGGCGGATCTGCCGCCGCGCCGCACCAACGTATTCGTCGACGCGCAGACCGGCCAGGTGTTGCCGCTCGGCTTCGACGAAGCCGGCGGTTTCCTCGACGAAGACGAGATCGAGCGCACGCGCACGCACCTGGGCAGCCGCGCGACCACCGGCTTCTCGCTGCGTCCGCAAGCCGCCGCGCCCAGCATCCCGGCCGGCCATGGCAACTCGATCTACTCGGGTGTCGTCCCGCTCGCGACCTCGCGCGGCAGCATGAACGGCTACATCTTGCGCGACCCGGCGAGTGGCAGCGAAACCCGCGACGCCGGCAACGCCCAGGGTATGTTCGGTGGCTTTGGCGGACTCGGTGGCATCTTCGGCGGCCGTGGCAACGGTGGTCAGCCGATCACCGACACCAACAACATCTGGGGTGAGGCAGGTGACAACGAGCGGCAACGCGCCGGCATCGACGCCCACTACTCGGCGGTCAGCTACCTCCGGTACCTGCGTGAGATGTTCGGCCGTAACTCGATCGACGACCGTGGCGCGCGCATCATCTCGAACGTGCACGTTCGCCGGAACCTGGTGAACGCGTATTGGGACGGCACGAGCGTCAATTACGGCGACGGCGACGGTCGCGTCGCCGGGCCGATGGTCGACCCCGACATCGCCGGCCACGAGATCACGCATGGCCTCATCTCCAACACCAGCCGCTTGATCTACCGCGGTGAGTCCGGAGCCTTGAACGAGGCCGGCGCCGACATCATGGGCAGCGCTGGTCTGTCCTGGTTCCTGCGTGGCCGCCGCGATCAGGGCATCGCCACCGACTACATGATCGGCGAGAGCGCGATCACGCCCAGCATCAGCGGCGACGCTTTGCGCTACATGGATGCGCCCTCGCGCGACCGCCGCAACCCGACCAGCGAGATGTACTCGCGCGATCACGTGAGCACCATGTACCGCGGCGAACAAGACCGCGGCGGCGTCCACATCAACTCGGGCGTCCCGAACAACTTCTTCTACCTGCTCGCCAACGGCGGCGCGAACCCCACCTCGGGGCAGCGCATCGCTCAGGGCGTCGGCATGGAGAAGGCGCTGCGCATCTACTACCGCGCCAACACCGTCTACTTCACCCCCAACACCACCTTCGCGCAGGCCCGCGCGGCGTGGGAGCGCGCGGCTGAAGACTTGTACGGCCGCGATTCGGCCGAGCTACGCACGGTGCGGGCGGCGGCGAGCGCGGTGGGCATCGAAGCGCAAACCGTGACCGCAGGATTGGTGAGCTAACGCCATGACGGACGTGAGTCGGATCGGCAATCGGCTGTCGGCAGTCGGTGTTCGGCACTCGGCCATCGGTAGTCGGTCATCGGCAATCGGTGATCGGCCCTCGGTGATCGGTGTTCGGTCCTCGGCAAACGGCGATCGGCCCTCGGTGATCGGCGTTCGGTCCTCGGCCATCCGCCAAGCGGAGCTCGCTGCTCGGCCGTCCGCGGTCAACGTCGCCGCGACCGACAACCTCGGTCGCTCCCTCGCCGTCCTTTCCGCCAGCGAAATCTTCGGCCCCAACTTCGACTACGTCCGCATGTCCGAGCGCGAAGCCGTCGCCGCCACCATGGCGAGCCTCACGGCGCTGCAGTCCCGCGTCATCGGCTCGGCGCACGGCTTTGCTCCACGCCTCGCCTTCCGCGACGAGCTCGGCCGCGCCAACGTCCGCCTCGCTCGCACCTACGACGGCGTCCCCATCTTCGGCAGCGAAGTGGTCACTCATTTGGGGCAAGACGGCACCGTGCGCGACGTCACCAGCGGCACCCTCCCCAACGACCTCTCGCTCGATACCAAGCCGCGCATGAGCGAGGACTCGTCGATGGTTACCGCGGTCAGCGCCTTCGCCGCGATCCCCGAGCGCACGCACGGCCCTAGCCTCGTGGTCGTCAAGCTCGACGATGGCGAGTTCCGCCTCGCCCACTATATCGCACTATCCGCCTTCGCGGACGGCAAGCCGCGACGCACTCACTACTTCGTCGACGCGCACAGCGGTGAGCTCTTACCTCTCACTTTCAGCGACCGCACCTGGGCCCGCCACGAGCAGGCGACGCGCCAGGTGAGCGAGGCCCGCAACCAGGGCATCGCCGCCACCCGGACCGGACGCGACGTGCCCGCCGAGGGCACCGGCAACTCGATCTTCAGCGGCAACGTCCCGCTCACCACGACGCGCGACGGCGACGGCTACGTCCTGCGCGATCCGACCCACAACGACGCCGAGACGCGCGACGCCCACAACGGCGCCGGCGGCTCGGGCTCACGCAACACCGTTTTCACGGACAACGACAACCGCTGGGCCGGCCCCGGTGACGACGCGCGCGTTCGCGATGCCGTCGACGCGCAATACGCCGCCGTGCAGTACCTCAAGTATCTGCGCGAGATCTTCGGCCGCAACTCACTCGACGACCGCGGCAAGCGCCTCCTCTCGAACGTCCACGTCTACAACAACTACGCCAACGCCTTCTGGGACGGCGAGACCATGAACTACGGCGACGGTGACGGCGGCGAGAACCTGTCGCAAACCGACTCCGACACCGGCGGTCACGAAGCCACCCACGGTCTCACCGACGCAACGAGCCGCCTCATCTATCGCGGCGAGTCCGGCGCGCTGAACGAAGCGGGCTCCGACGTCATCGGCGCCGCCGGTTTCAACTGGTTTCTGCGCGGCGCGCGCGGCGCGGGCGTCCTGCGCGACTATCTGCTCTTCGAGGACAGCTACACCCCGAACATTCCCGACGACGCCATCCGCTACATGAACGACCCGACGAAGGACAAGTCGTCGCGCGACAACTACCGCACCCGTTACACGGGCAGCGCCGACAACGGCGGCGTCCACTGGAACTCGGGCATTGCCAACAACTTCTTCTATTTGCTCGCCGAAGGTGGCGTGAACCGCACCTCGCAAGCGCGCGTGGTCCAGGGCCTCGGCATGGAGAAGGCGCTGCGCATTTACTACCGCGCGCATAATGTCTACTTCACGCCGGATACGACCTTCCAAGCGGCCCGCATCGGTTGGCTCAAGGCCGCCACCGACCTCTTCGGCGTCGATTCCGTCGAGGTTCGGACCGTGGCCGAGGCCGCTGACGCCGTGGGAATTCCAGGGCCCGCCCGGCCGCCGACGGACGCCCCGCTGTTCGCCTGAAAAGCGCGAGCTAGACCGAAAACTCGAGTCGGGTCGGGCACATAAACCCGCCACCGCGACTTATTGGTGGTCAGCAGCCATCAATGCGCGGGTCCGCCCTGAACACCCGTCAGGCCAACAAAATTGAGCGAGTTGGCAACGATCGCTGCTGAGTGACGATACACAGATCATGGAAGGCAGCTCAAAGGCTGATCAAGGGGCCTTGCGTCCCATTCAGTACACGACTCTCCCCGCGACGAACGCTGATCCGACGCCGAGGGTTTCCCCATCGCCTCAAGGTCACCTTCCGCCCACTACGATGAACGTCGCGGCCATGCAAAGCGGGCCGGCCCCCAGCCTCTCGGTCGCCGACCTCGACCCCGTTGCCACCGAGCGTCTCGTCCGCTTCGACGTCGTATCGCTCATCGGCCTCGCCAAGAGACCCGACGTCCGCGCCCAAGAGAAGCTGCTGGGTGGCCTGTCCAATGCGACCGTCAGAGCCTTCAGCCAGCGCCTACAGATTCTGCCAGGTGTGACGTACGCCGCGCGCGAGGGAGCCGAAGCGTGGGTACGCGGCGACGCGTGGCTCGGACACGCCGGTGCCGGCGTCAGCGCGGCGCTCGCGCACCTCGTGGATGTGCATCCGAAGAACGTCATCTACTTCGACATGACCGCGCTCGATATCGACACGAAGTTGATTTACGGCGCCGAGGACTATGCGGGCCGCGGCATGGGCATCTCGACCAACACCTCCGACATCGTGGTGTTACCGGACCGCATGCAGCAGGTCGGTATCGACGCCATTCGCAAGTCGCGCGCGAAAGCCGGACTGCCGAATCCGTACATCATGCGGGAGAGCGAGTTCCGCAAACATCGCCCCGAGATCGAACGTGAGTACGGCCCCGTCGAGATGTTCATGCGCGACACCCAGCACGTCGACAAGAAGTCGGTCGCCTGGAGCAAGGTGCTCAACAACAAGCTGGACGGCGTGAACATCTGTCAGCGCCTTGGCGTCCCGGTGCCGAAGACCTACCACAACAACATCGCCGGCAAGATCGACTATACGCGCATCCCGGTCGGTACCCCGTTGATCCTCAAGGCGGAGTATTCGGCGGGCGGCTCCGGCGTGAAGTTCGTCAACGATGTCGACGACCTCAAGAAGCGCGTGGCCGCGCTGGAGGCAACCGACCGCATTCAGGTGCAGCAGTGGGTGCCCGGCGAGGACATCAGCTTCCTGTTCCACTGCGGCGAGCGCGGCGCGACCCTCATCTCGTCGAGCACGCAGGAGATGGAGCACGGCGTGAGCCACGTCGGCAACGCCATCCCCGGCGACCGCTCGCGCATCCAGGACGCTTACGCTCGCGCCATGAAACCGTTCGCGGACTTCGCGCAGCGCGTCGGCTTCCGCGGCCACCTGGGCATCGACGCCCGCATCAGCGATGTCGATGGTGATGTGGACTTCATCGAGTGCAACCCGCGCCGCACCGCGGTCTCGACCCCAACGGTCATCGCTACGCAGCTCGGCTTTCCCGAGTTCTGCCACCGCCAGATGGTATTCAAGGACAAGGCCAGCCTGGATGCGGTGCTCGAGCGCGTCGCTTACACGGCCCAGAAGAATCAGGGTGTGGTGATCACCACGTACATTGGTGAGCCCGGCAAGAAGTACAAATCAGAGTTCGTGTTCCTGGATCGCGGCAAGGACGGCACGGCGTACCGAGACAGCGTCATCCGCTGGGCGAAGCAAGCAGGCTATCTGTACGAAGAGCACTGAGTCGGAAGCGATAGCCGATAGCCGACTGTCCGCTTTAGCGACCGGCGCGGTTGCCCTTTTCGCGCTCGAGCTGCTCCTTATATTCGAGCGAGTAGCGCGTCCACGGGCGAATCTCGAGACGGCGCAGCTCGATGGGCTCGCCGGTGCCTTCGCAGACGCCGAAAGTGCCGTGCTCGAACTTGGCGAGCGCGTGATCGATCTCGGCGAGGAGCTTGTGCTCCTTGTCCGCGAGCCGCAGCAGGTAGGCCTGGTCGGAGTGCCGCGTCGCCATGTCCATTTCGTCGGCGAGGTTGTCGCGGTCTTCGGTGGCTTGCGTGACGTGGCTGTCGAGACGGGAAAGCACGCGGCCGCGCTCTTCGAGCAGCGCCTTCTTCAGCCCCTCAAGATCCTTCTTGGTGAGCTCGCGGTCTTCTTGTTCCTCTTGTCCCTTACGTCCACGCTTGGCCAATGCCATTTGCAGCTCCTACCCCGGTGAAAATGCTCCGCGCGGAAGGCGGTTCGCTAAGCTGCCCAAGTTGGCGTGGTTTCAAGCCGAGCGCAAGGCCTTATCTACTGGTGTGATCGCAAGTGGGTCCCAGGGGGGCCGCCTAGAGATCCCTCACCAAGAGGCGCGTCATCGCCAGCGACAACCGCGTAAAATCCACGGGTTTCGAGATGCGCTCGTCGCCGCCGGCACGCTCCAAATCGTCCTTCTTGTAGAGCGAGGTGTAGGCCGTCACGAAAATGATGGGCGCCCCGTGCGAGCTCACACCAACGGCGTATTGGGGGGTGGTGCCGTCATAGCGGCCCTTCAGCAGCCGAGTGATGGCAATGCCGTCGAGGTCCGAGCCGGCGAGCTGGATGTCCATCAAGATGAGGTCGTACTTGTTCCGCGAAAGCAGATCGAAGGTCTCGCGGGCGTTGCGGGCGCGCGTGATCTCGTAGTCCTTGCGCAACGCGAACTCGGCGACCTCCCAGATCACGTCATCGTCTTCGACGTAGAGGATGCGGCGCCGCTCGTTACCGCTGCGGGCCGTGGTGCCTTGCGGCGATTTGAACGGGGAAAGTGCCATTACGAAGCCTCAATCTCAGAGACTGCGGTGGAGAACAACTGTGCAACGGTCTGCGCGTTCCATGGCTTGGGTAACCAAATCGCTCCCAGCTCCTCCACCCGCTCCCGATGAGCATCGTATGCAGAGGCGACGAACACCGGGATGGTGGCGGTGTCAGGGTTCTCCTTCAACCGCTTCAGGATAGCAACGCCGCTGACCTCCGGCATCATGACGTCGAGGATAATGAGGTCGGGCGGGCTACCCTTCACGCGCTCCAGGACCTCCGCTGGCTTCGATACCAGCTCGGTCACGAAGCCACGCTTCTCGAGGACGATGCGCGCCACCTCCAGGTGCACCTCGTTGTCGTCGATGACCATGACCCGCACCTTCGCTCCGCCCGCGTCCGCGTTTGCCGACACCGTATCGTCATCGGCGACGGCGTCATCGGCGGACACCGGGATCTCGAAAACGAAGGTGCTGCCTTTTCCGACCTCGCTCTCGAGCCACATGCGGCCCTTGTGCATCTCGACGAGCTGTTTGGCGATGGCGAGACCGAGACCGGTGCCTCCGTGCGCTCGCGTATGACTGCCGTCGACCTGACGGAAGCTCTCGAAGACGATGGCGTGCTTGTCCTTGGGGATACCGATGCCGCTGTCGGCGACGCTGAAGCGCAGCTTGTCGCCTTGGCGCTCGACACGCACGTCGATGCGCCCACCCTTCGGGGTGAACTTGATGGCGTTGCCGACCAGGTTCATGAGCACCTGCGTGAGGCGGAGCGGATCGGCCACCAAGGTCGCGCCCGGCTCGGACGTGTACACGATCTCGAGGCCCTTCTCGTGGGCGAGCACGTCGACCGTCTCGGCAAGGTCACGCAGGACCGCGGCCACGTCCACCTCCGCGAGGTTGAGCTGCATGCGCTTGGCCTCGACCTTCGAGAAATCGAGCAGGTCGTTGACCACGTTCAAGAGATGGCGCGCCTGCTGCCGCAAGCGATTCAAGAAATGCCGGTGCTGCCCCGGATCACCGACCAAGAAGACCTTCTCGCCGCGCGACAGCGCCGGCTTGCCACAGTCCGGACACGCCTCGGGAGTCTCCTTGCCCGTGGGGTCGTCGCTCTGGAAAACACCGCCGCAGGCGGCACATGTCCAGACCGCGAAAACGGAGTACTCGGAGAGTAAGGTCACAGGCACGTTGACGATGGCGTTCAGCGGCGTGCGCAGCTCGTGCGAGATGTTGGCGAGGAACTGACTCTTCAAACGACTGGCCTCTTCGGCCTTCTCGAAGGCGATGCGCAGGTCTTCGACGTTCTGGCGCAGGCGTGCATCGCGCTCGCGGATGGTCTCGCGCATGGCGTTGAAGCCGACCGCGAGATTCACGAACTCGGCGCTGCCACGCACATCGACCGAGACGTCGAAGTTGCCTTCGCGGATGCGGTTGACGCCGGCGAGCAAGAGTCGCAGCGGCTTCACCACCTGGGTCGCGACGGTGGCGCCGACAATCGACGCCACGATGATCAAGAGGAGAGCGACGAGGAGCACCGCGACGATGCTGTTGGTGATCTGCCGCTGGCCCTCGCGCTCGTAGCTCGCGATCTCCGCCTCGACGCGCTCGAGCGACATGCCGAGGCGTATGGTGCCCCAACGCTTACCCCCGACGTGAATCGGCGCCACGGCTTCGAGGTAGTGCTGGCCGTCCTTTTCGTGCTCCAGGGCGACCGCGTCACCCGCGGCGGCCGCGCTCTTGTCCTTGTCGGCGTCGAGGATGGTGCCGGCGAGCGCCGGGTCGGTATGCACCAAGGCCCGCCGCTCGTTGTCCATGACGATGCCGTAGAGCACGCCGTCGTCGTTCTTCATCGTGGTCGTGAGGACCTCGGTGAGGAAGAGGTAGTCGAGCACCGCGATGGCCCGCTCGGACGCCATGGCGACGTTGCCTGCGAGGGCGATGCCCTTCTTGCCGACCTCGGTCTTCATCGCCTGGGTGCGCGACGCCATGGCTTCGCGCAGGTCGCCTTGGTGTTTGACCAGGAAGTAGGCGCTGATGAGCGCGACCACCACGACGACGAGGCTGATGACCATCAGCACGAGCTTGAAGCGGAGGCTGTTGGGACTAGCGATCGTTGGCATCGGGGCGTGGTGTCGCCGGACCCTCGGAGACGATGACCTCGCTGATGAATGGTAGCACCTCCTCGGGGACCTGCAGCCCGAGCTTCTGTGCCACCACCATGTTGAGGACGAGACGCGCGCCGATGGGCGGCTGTATGCCGATTTCACTGGGGCTTTGTTGCTGCTTGAAAACGCCCATCGCCATGGCGCTCGCCTGGAAACCGAGGGAACCTAAGTCCACGGAAACGGACATCAAGGCGCCGGCGCGGGCGAATTTGTCGGAGAGCGAGGAAATCAGGGCCACGCGGTCGCGATACGAGGCGTCGCGCAGCCAGCCGAAGGCCGCCGGGTTCATGACCACGGGATCGTTGAGCAGCCAGACGGCGTCCACTTGTTTGCTATAGCGGGCGTACTGCGTCTTCAGCTCGGCCAGGTCGCGTACCGGCGCCGCGACCAGCGTGATGCCGAGGCTGCGTGCCGCTTCGGTGGCGCCGGCGACGACGTCGGAAGTGTTCTCGGTAGCGTGCAAGACGAGGACACGATTCATGCTCGGCATCGCGAGCTTGAACTGGGTGAACTCCGAAGCCGGTGGCACTTCGAGCGCGACGCCCATGACCTGCGGCGCCTGGAGCTCCTTCAAGCGCCGGTGGTTGACCACCATGGCGAACAGCAGCGGCACCTCGGGGAATTTCTGTCGCGCGAAGATCGCTGCCTGCGTGCCTAGCGCGAAGATCAAGCTCGGCTTCACCACTTGGAGGGCTTCGGCCAAGCCGCGCGGGTCGGTCACGGTCTCGGCGTAAACCGTCGCCTCCCCTTCGAGCTGGCTTTGGAAGGCGGTGATCGGCGCCTCGTAGAGCCGGTTGTTCGAGCTCGTCAGGATCACCACGACCGGCGGCTGATCGGCGCGACCTTGGGCCACCGGCGTGATCACCCGTGGCGCGACACACCCCGTGACCAGGGCGATGATGACGATCGCTATGCGCATCATCGCTTCAGCATCTCCGGTTGGAAGGGCAGCCAGCCCTCGAAGCCCATGGTGCGCATCGCCTTGCGTCCGTCATCGCTCTGCGACATCCGCTGTAGCGCACTCACCAAGTTGGCGCGCTCTCGCGCGCTGGACTTTTTACCGACTTCGCACATCGGTGCCCGCAAAATCGGACTGGTCCGGTAGACGGCGCGAAACTTGGCGGCCACACCGGGGTTGATGCGTTTCAAGACCTCGACGCTCTCGGGAGTGACCAGCGCGGCTTGGACCTGGCCGAACGAGAGCGCAAGCAGCGCGTCGATGTCCTTGGCTACCGGGATGACGTGCACTCCGTCGACGCGGACACCCCCGGCCGCTAGTCCTTGTAGCAGCTCCTTGAAATTGCTGCTGCCAGGCTTGGCGATGACGCTAGCCGCAAGGTTCTTTCCGGACAGCTCGCGTCCGTCACCGGTGCCGACGTCGATGAGCACCTTGTAATAGAACGGATCACCTCCGACTTGAGGGACCAAGATCGGGTCGAGCCTGGCGTCCGCGGTCGCGACATAGCTCGACGACACGAGGGCAAAACGGGTCTTGGGGTCCGCGAGGAGACGCTCGAAAGCCTCGCGGCTCTCGACAGCCTGGAAAACCAGCTCGACGGAGGCGCTCGCCAAGTAGTCGGTGAACCACGTCGCGATGTTGACGATGGCTTGGTGGTTCGCGTCGGGGTCGAAGTAAACGATGCGGCCCGCGCCGTTCTCCTGCGCCGCCACGGGCGAAGGGCCGGCCGCGACGAGGGCGAGCGCGATCAAGGCGGCGCCGCGGCTGATGTACGCAAATGCGTGTCGGGCGGCGCGCATGGTCGTCGGCGGCCACTACCACATTGGCTTGCGCGACTGCTACGGCAGACGCGAAAATGTGCCGCAATGGATGTCATGCGCGAAGGCCTCCTTGCAGCACTGCTACTCTCCTCCATCGCGGCGTGCGGAAGCACCGAGACCGAGGCTCCCCGCGGTCAGCTCACGATCGCCATGATTCTCCCCAAGAGCGGCGCCTTCTCGAGCGCCTATCAGACGCTCGAAGGTGGCGCGCGTCTCGCGCAAAAATGGATCAATGACGCAGGCGGCGTTCTTGGGATGGAGCTGGTGTTCGACGAGCGCGACGAAGCCGCCGGCACCAATGGTGTCGTGCCGATCACCGACGTCGCGAACGACCTCGTCTCACAGGGTGTCCAGGTGTGGGTCGGACCACAAGCCAGCGACAGCGCCCTCGCCGCGGCGCCCATCGCGGCCGCGAACCAACGCTTGTTGATCGCGCCGAGCGCTGGCGCCTCGCAGCTGTCCGCGCTCGCGGACGACGACTTCGTCTTTCGCGGTATCCAGGTCGTCAGCACCGCGGCGGTGGCCTCGGCCCGCGTCGCCTATGCCGGCGGCCACACCACGGCGTCCGTCTTGCACTTGAACAACGCGGTCTCTACCGACCAGGCCAATACGTTCGCCAACACGTTCGTCGCCGCCGGTGGCACTGTGCTCGTCAATCATGGATACGACTACGACACCGCGAACCCCAGCGCGTTCGTGGCTCAGGCGCACCTCGACGCGGTGTTCGCCGGCAATCCCGACGTCATCTTTCTCTACGGTACGCCGACCGACGCCGTCGCGGTGCTCACCGCCTGGGACAAGATGGACTGGGCTGGTCAGTGGATCCTGGGCGCGGTGCTCGCGTCGTCCGACATCGCCGCCGCCGTCGGCGGACCCAAGATCGCTGATGCCCTCACGTACACCGCCGCGGCGCCGGCTCCCGCCGACCAGGTGACCATCAACAGCGCGTTCCAGGAATTGAACGGCTTCGACCTCGGCGACGTCAATACGACCGTGGTCAACTCGACCTTGCAATCGACTATCCTCGCCGCCCTCGCCATCGAGAGAGCGGGCGTCAACGACGGCACCGCGATCCGCGATGTCTTGCGCGAAGTCGCGAATGCTCCGGGTGAGCCGGTGATGGGGGCGGTCGACTATCGCCGAGCAGTCGACATCGTCCGCTCAGGCGGAGACCTCGACTTCGTTGGCCTGTCGGCCCCCTTGGAGCTCGATGCACGCGGCGACTTCGTCGGCAACATCAGCGAGCGTCGTTTCAACGCCAACGGTGGCCTCGACGTCGTTCGCGTGCTGGTTCCAGGCGCCGACTTCTAATAGTGTGTCTGTCTTCGTTCCCGGAGAGAATTTCCAATGATGCCCAAAACTTTCGTGGTTCCAGTGCTCATGTGCGCCATCGCGGCCTGCGGTGGCGACGACAAAAAGGAGCGCGGTGAGCTCCACCTGGCTTCGATCGTTCCGAAAACGGGCACGTTCGCCACCCTGTACCCGCTGGCAAACAGCGCCGTGGCGTTCAGCGCGCAGACGATCAATGAAGCCGGCGGCGTCCTCGGCAACGACCTAGTGTTCGACGAGTATGACGAGGCCTCGGGCACCAATGGCGTCCAACCCATCACCGATGTCGCCAACACCCTGGTCGACAACGGCACGCAAGTCTGGATCGGGCCGTGGTTGAGCGATACCGCCATTGCCGCCGCGCCGATCGCCGGCGCCAACCAGCGCCTGATGATTACGCCGATCGCCGGCGCCGCGGCCCTCTCGAGCGTCAACGACGACGACTTCGCCTTTCGCGGTCTCGAATCGCCCTACATCAGCGCCATCGGGGCCGCCGCCGCGGCCTACGACGCCGGCGCCCGCACCGCGGCCGCGCTGCACTTGAACTTCGCGACTGGTAACGAGCAGAGCGAAATCTTCTTGTCGACCTTCGCGGCCAAGGGCGGGACGATGACCGTCAATCACGCCTACACCTTCGACTCCACCAATCCCGGCACCTTCAATGCTCAGGCGCAACTCGACGCGGTGTTCGCCAGCGACCCGGACGTGATCTTCTTGTACGCCGCGGCCGCCGATGCGGTTGCCTTGCTCACCACCTGGAACAAAGCCGACTGGGATGGTCGCTTGACCGTCGGCGTCATCCTCGGCACCCCCGAGCTCGCCGCCGCCGTCGGCGCCGCCAAGATGAACGGTGTCTACGCCTACGGTGCGGTTCCCGCGGATCCCACCCAACAAGCGGTGGTCGTCGACGCCTTCACGGCCTTCAGCGGCACGACGGTGACCGGCGCCAACGTCAACCTGCTCAACTCGATCGTCAACACCGTCTACATGGCAGCTCTCGCCATCGAGAAGGCCGGTGAATACGACGGTACCAAGGCTCGCGATGCGCTGCGGCTCATCGCCAACGGACCGGGCGAGCAGGTAACGGGGGCCGTCGAGTTTGCTCGCGCCCTGGAAATCGTCCGCGATGGCGGAGACCTCGATTTCGAGGGTCTGACAGCCGAGATCGAATACGACGAGAACGGCGACTTCCCGTCGAATCTCGCCGAGCGCCGCTTCAATGCGAGTGGTCAGCTCGATACCTTGCGCGTGATGGAATCCGGCGTCGACTTTTGAAGCATTCCTGGGCAGCGATGTCGGTCGTGCTGGGCGTAGCGCTCGGACGACCGGCGTCCGCCCAGGATAACGCTCCGCTGCCGAGCTTCAGCGACGAGATCGATCCGACAGCGCAGGCAGGTGACGAGCTCGGCGACCTCTACCAGCTGCTCGAGTCCGAGTTCGTGGTCACCACCGCGACCAAATCCGAGGTAGCGCAAGCAGAGGCGCCCTCGATCATCACGGTGGTACCGCGCTCGGTCATCCAGGCGCGTGGCTACCGGTCGATCGCCGATGCGCTCAAAGCGGTTCCGGGTCTCTACGTCATCGACGACTTGGTGGCGAGCAACGTCGGTGTGCGCGGCATCTCCGGCGGGCCCGACTCGTGGAGCCGCATCATCAAGGTGATGATCGACGGACAGGCCGCGACCTTTTACACGCTCGCCGGCAACTTCTTGGGCCCCGAGTTCATACCGATGGAGGCGGTCGAGGCGATCGAGATCATCCGTGGTCCGGGCTCCGCGCTTTATGGCGCCAACGCCTTCTTGGCGGTGGTGAACGTCATCACCCGCAAGCCGACGGAAAATCTGGTGAGCGCCTCGGGCAGCGGCGGCCTTGTCCGCGATCGCGGCCTATACGGCGCCCAGGCGTTCGCCAACGTCAGCGGCGGCGTCGGGACGAGCAAGGCGTCGCGCCTGACGCTCGCGGCCTCGACTTGGCACATCGACCGATCCGGTCTCGCGGCGCCTCCGTCTTCGCCGCTGATCAATCAATACCGCGACATGAAGAGCCGCAACGACATCGCGCGCCCTGTCTCGTTGTTTGCGAGCGGCGACCTCGGCTTGGGGCAAGCCGGCACCTTGCAGTTTCTCGCCTCTCATCAACGCGTCGACTACGGGGCCGAGTTCGCGGCCGATGGTATCCTCACCCACGGCGCCACCGTCGGCATGGCGAACACGCTGACGCGCCTCAATCACAAGATCGGCGCGGAGATCCGCGGCGGCCGACTCCTGCTCGAGACGCACGGGGCCCTCAATTACGGCGGCAACCTCGCCTCCGAGCGACTCGACGTCGGTTTGCCCGATTCATTCGTCGAGCGCCGGCGCAGCTCGTCGGCGTACGACGTCGGCACCGAAGCTTCGTACGCTTTCGGGCCGCACCTGGGCCTAGTCGGCATTCAATATCTCGACGTCCTCGACCGCGGTGACACACTCCACGACGTGCAGCTCGACGGCAGCGGCAACGTCGGCGACAAGACCTTGCGTGCCCTCGGCCGCCGCTTCCGTTACGGCAACCTGGGCACGTACGCTCAAGCGGTCATCTACCCGATCGAGAAGCTCGGCCTCACCGGCAACGTGCGCTACGACCACAACGAAGCGTGGGATGACCGCGTTAGCGTACGCCTCGCGTCGGCGTACGAGGTCATCCCGCACCTCACCGCCAAGCTCTTGTACGGGACCTCGTACGTGCCTCCTTCCCCGACACAGCTCTTCGCGCAGCCGGTGTCGAACCGCGGCGTGCAAGGTAACCCCGACCTCAAGCCGCAGACCGCGGCGACCATCGAGGCGGCCCTCACCTACACCGCGCCCGAGCTGTTCAGCGTCCAGCTCAACGTCTTCCGCACCGTGGTCGACGACCGCATCGAATACGTGCGCATTTCGCTATTGCAGACAGCGCGCAATTTGTCGCAGAGCACGACCTATGGCGGCGAGCTGGTCGGCGAGCTGCGCATGGCGCCCTTCTTCGTGCAGGGCAACGCGTCGTTCCAGCACAGCAAGGTGCAAGGTCCGGATCCGCTGCCGTCGTTTTTCACGCTGATTTATGGCGAGAATGACGGGCGCCTCCCGAGCTATCCGAAGCTGCAGGGCCACCTCACCGTCGGCGCGACGTTGCCGCAGTACCACCTGCAGGCCACGCTGACCGCGCACGGCGCCGGCGCGCGCCGCTCCTTTTTCAGCGACCCGGCGACCAACCTGCCGGCTGGTCTGGTCGCGAAGTACATGACCCTCGACGCGAACATCCGCACCCTCGAGCTCTCGGTCGGGGACTGGGGCGTCGACGTCGGCCTGCTGGCTCAGAACATCTTGAACACGCAGTACGCGGAGCCCGGGGCCTTTGGCGTGAATATCCCCGCTTTGGGTCGCGTCCTCATGGCCACTTTGACCCTTTCGCACTAGCCCACGGCAGATCCTTCGCCGGACCGCGACTCTTGCGGTTTGGGCGCGTTTTGGTATGACGCGCCCGCCTTAACGAGGACACCCCAATGAAGAAACCCACTGCGATCAAGCCAGCGAGCGGCAAGCTCGGCATTTTGCTCCCCGGTATGGGAGCTGTCGGCACCACCATCATCGCCGGCGCCATGCTGGTCCGTAAGGGGCACAGCAAGCCCTTCGGCTCGCTGACGCAGATGGGCAGCATCCGCCTCGGTAAGCGCACCGACAATCGGTCGCCGCTGATCAAGGATTTCATCTCGCTCGCGAACCTGGACAACGTCGTCTTCGGCGGCTGGGACCTCTTCCCCGCTAACGCCTACGAGTCGGCGATGGACGCGAAGGTCCTCACCCCCGACCACTTGAACCTCATCAAGGACGAGCTCTCGGCGGTGAAGCCGATG
>JBGGMJ010000068.1:0-8007 GCA_041288095.1 Myxococcota bacterium | reverse complement strand
GCCAAAGCCGTCGGTCGGTGGCAGCACCTGCAGCGCCCCAATCGCTTGGTTGAGCTCGGTGACTGTCCCTTCGAACGTGACCGTGTCGATCGTGATGGTGAAGAGATCCGACGTCAGCGGGTCGATGACCGCTTCAATCGCGTCGACATCGAACACGACCCCCGCGGCACCGCTGACCGTTGCCGTGAAGAAGGCGGTGGCGTTGACGTCGATGGCGTAGTCGACGTCCGCCATCGCGAGCACCGGTGTGATGCTCACGGGAACGATTCTGATCTCGTCGTCGGTGTCGACGTTGGCGCCATCGACCAACAGCTGCGGCGGCGTGTTGTACTGGGCGTAGAGCGTCGTCGACGTCGTGCCCATGGTGAAGATTTCACCCGCCAGGTAGTTCGAGCCGGTGCGATCCGCCACGGTGTTCCAGAACGCGAAGCATTGAGCGTCGATCACCAAATCACCTCCGGCGGCGACCGTGCTCGTCTGCCCTTCGATCAACGAGACCGCCCCGGGCACCGTGCCGGCGGTGTTGCCGTTGCCGTCGTACGTGAGCGTGAATTCCTGCGCCCACTGAGCAGTCAACGTGACGTCGGCGCCGTCGATGTCGAAGGTCTCGCCCTCGTCATACGCACCGCCGCCGCTGTGGCTCCAGCCGTCGAAGCGATAGCCGGTGCGCACGAGGTTGCTCGCTTTGACGGTCACCGGAGCGCCGTCTTCGTAGACGACCCCGTCGGTCGGCACCTCACCGCCCGTGTGATCGGTGCTGACATAGGTGACGCTGAAGGTCTCGACGTTCCAAGCCGCGGTGAAGAGGACGTCGGCCGTGCCGATGATGTACTCCGCGCCTTCGCCGTAGATCGCGGTGCCATCGCTCCAGCCGCTGAACTCGTAGCCGTCCCTGACGAGGTCGCCGCGCGGCGGCAGGGTCAACGCGAAACCCTCGGGGTGCTCGCTCGAAGCAGGCAGGGTGCCGGAGTCGGCACCGCCATCGTCGTAGCTGACCGTGAAGAGGGGAGTGTCATTCCAGATGGCGACGAGCTCGACGTTGGCCGCGGGCATGGCGAACGATGCGGCCGGTGCGAGCGTCGTTGCGTTCATGAGCCAGCCACCGAACGACGCATTCGTTTTCGCGAGCGTGCCCTGGCCAAGCACGGTCACTTGAGCGCCTTGCGGATAGGCGCCGGTGTCGACAGGCGCCGTACCCGAGGTCGCGCCGTTCGCGTTGTAGGTGACATGGTACGTCGGCACCGCCGTCCACACCGCCGTGAGCGTGACGTCCGCCGCGCCCATCGTGAACGTGCCGCCTGCTTGGTAGGTCGAGCCGCCATCGGTCCAACCCGCGAAGGTGTTGCCTTCCTTCGTCATGGTGCCGGCGCCGAGGACCGTGACGGTCTCACCTGCGACGTACGACTCGCCATCTTGTGGCGGCGCGCCGCTGGTGTTGCCGTTTCCGCTATAGCTGACAGTGTAAGTCGGCGACTCGGACCAGCTCGCATAGAGCAGCACGTTCGCCGTGCCCATCTGAAAGGTGTCGCCGGGCTGGTAGCTGGCGCCGGCAGTGCTGGTCCAGCCGGCGAAGTAGAAGCCGTCTTTGACGAGCGTGCCCGGTCCGAGAATCGTGACCGTATCACCGGTGCGATAGGTGTTGCTGTCGCGCGGCGGAGTACCGCCGCTCGGGGCGTTACCGCTGTAAGTGACGGTCAAGGTGCTTGGGCCCGTGTCCGGATCGTCGTCGCCGCACGCGGAGACGAAGACGGCGAGCACGAGTGAGGCCAGTAGACTCTTCGAGAGCAGCAACTTCATGAATGATTCCAAGTCTGGAGCGGGTTGGGCGCAAACTGTTTACACCAGGACAGACGAGGAATCGGAGTAAAACGCCTTCGGGATGACCTGCTCGCACGATCCCGCCCGCTGTCGGCGTGCCTAGTGCTTGACGAACCCTAGGCCTGTTGCGTAGATGCGTCGCCGCAAGCAGAGCCCAGGTAGCTCAGTTGGTAGAGCAGAGGACTGAAAATCCTCGTGTCGGCGGTTCAATTCCGTCCCTGGGCACCTTCATTGCGCCTCGATCGCGCCTTCGGCGGCTGCGGGATGGCGCGGCCTCAACTTGCTCGCGCGCATTTGGCGCGCGTTCGCGCTTGGCGCAGTGCGGCAAAAAGCGTAGACCGATGATCGCTTGAGATTGCTGATCCAGCATCGCAGCCATTACCGCTACCCTCGGGCAGCCTCTCTAGGCCCTCATCAAATTCGCCTGCGGCCCGCGACGCACGCCAAGGCGGCGATCGAAACCTACGCGCTCTCGATCCCCCAGCCCTGCCAGATCCGCTGGCAGCAAGATCCCAACGGCAATCACGTCGCGCACGTGGTCTTCGATGCCGAAGTCGAAGCACTAGACGTCGACGTCGAGATTGTCGCCGACATCCGCCCGGTCAATCCCTTCGACTTCTGGGTCGAAGAGCGCTGCAAGCGCGTGCCCTTCGCCTATTCAGACGAGCTCACCCACGACCTCCAACCCTATCTCGCGACCGGCGACGAGACGCTCGCTACCGGCGCGCGCTTTCGCGAGCTCAGCGCTGCGCTGCCGACGGCCCAAGAGACGGTGCCGCTGCTCGTCGCCTTGAACACCGCGGTGAACAAGCGGCTCAAGTACGTCATCCGCGAAGAGGCGGGGATTTGGACGCCGGAAGAGACACTCGAAAATGGCAGGGGCAGCTGCCGCGACTTCGCGGTGTTACTCATCGCGCTGGCGCGCCAGCGTGGTCTCGCTGCGCGCTTTGCCAGCGGCTACCTCGTGCAGCTCACCGACGAAGGCATGCTCCCCGACGCGCCGCGCGGCGTGAGCAAAGACGTCGTCGACCTTCACGCTTGGGCGGAAATCTACCTCCCCGGCGCCGGTTGGATTGGACTCGACGCCACCTCGGGCCTGTTTTGCGGCGAAGGACACATTCCGCTCGCGTGCACCGCAACCCCGGCTCTCGCCGCGCCGCTCGAAGGCACGAGCACCGTCGGCTCCGATCACGTCGACTTCAGCATGCGCGTGTTGCGCTTAGGTCACGAGCCCAGGCCCACCAAGCCGTACGACGAGCCCGTGTGGGAAGCGCTCCTCGCCGCCGGCGACGCGACCGACGCGGCGCTGACGCATGCGGGGGTCAACCTCACCATGGGCGGCGAGCCGACCTTCAACTCCCGCGAGGCTCCCGAAGCCCCCGAATGGAATGGCGCGGCGCTCGGCGGCAGCAAGTGGAGTCAGGGTCTGCGCTTGGCCCATGAGCTGCGGCGCCGTCTGTCACCCGGCTCGGCGCTGCTGTGGCGTACCGGCAAGACTTATCCCGGCGAGTCGCTGCCGCGATGGGCCCTCGAGCTCTGTGGCCGCAAAAACGGACAAGCGGTGTGGCCCGATCGCAAGCTCAAGGCACCTGGCCCCAAGGACGCCGAGCGCCTGGCGACACGCCTCGCGGCCTTGCTCGAGGTAGGGCCACCCGAGCCAGCCTACGAAGATCCGTGGCGCTTCTTGCAAAACGAAGCAGCCTTGCCCACCGACGTCGATCCCCTCACCGCGAACCTCACCGACAGCGAGGAGCGGCGGCGCTTGGCCCGTGTCCTCGAGCGCGATCTCGGAGCCCCCTCGGGTTACGTCGTGCCCGTGATCCGCGATGGCGGACGTTGGCGCGGCGAGCGTTGGACCTTCCGGCGCGGCCACCTCTTCTTGCTGCAGGGTGACAGCCCGATTGGCTTGCGCTTGCCGCTCGCCTCGTTGCCGAAGGCCGAAGTCGATCTCACACCACCCGAGGAGCCGGTGGTGCCGCGCGACCCACGGCGGGGCAAGGAGACGAAACCGGCCAAGGCCGCGAAGGCTCCGGTACGCACCGCGGCGTGCGTCGAGCTACGCGACGATACCTTGTTCGTGTTCGTCCCCCCATCCACCACCGCCGACGACTTCTTCGCGATGGTCGCCCTCATCGACCGCGCCCGCGCCGAGCTCGACGTCGAAGTTCAGCTCGAAGGCTACCCGCCGCCCGGCGGTGGTGAGGTCTACCGGTTGTCGGTCACCCCCGACCCCGGCGTCCTCGAAGTAAACCTGCCGGTGACCACGACGACGCGCGAGCACGCCGCGCTGTTCGATGCCGTCTTCGATGGCGCACTCCACGCCGGCCTGCACAGCGAGAAGTACCTCCTCGACGGCCGCATGGCGGGGAGCGGTGGCGGCAATCACTTGACCTTCGGCGGTCCAGCGCCGCTCGAGAGCCCGTTCGTCACCCGCCCAGCGTTGCTCGCGAGCCTCATCACCTTCCTGCAGCACCACCCCTCGCTATCGTATCTGTTCACCGGCCTGTTCGTCGGTCCGACCTCACAAGCGCCGCGCATCGATGAGGCGCGCCACGACTCGCTCTACGAGCTCGAGATCGCCTTGACCGAGGCGTTCGAGCGCCGCGACCCGCCGCCGTGGCTCGCCGACGCGTTGTTTCGCAATCTCCTGGTCGACGTCACCGGCAACACGCACCGCGCCGAGATTTGCATCGACAAGCTCTTCGACTGGCGCACGCCGCACGGCCGCCAGGGTGTCGTCGAGCTGCGCGCCTTCGAAATGCCACCTCATCCGCGCATGGCGACGGCGCAGATGCTCCTGCTACGCGCCCTGCTCGCGAGCTTCGCGCAAACGCCGTACGACAAGCCGTTGGTGCGCTGGGGGGCGGCGCTGCACGACCGCTTCTTGCTCCCCTATTGGCTGTGGCGCGATCTCGAGGACGTTTTAGCGTACTTGAAGGCACAGGGCTTCACGCTGCCCGCCGACGCCTACCTCCCATTTCTCACCTTGCGCTGTCCGCTGGTCGGGCGCCTGCAAGCCGGGGACGTCATCCTCGAGCTGCGTAACGCCATGGAGCCTTGGCATGTACTCGGCGAAGAGCCGGCCGGCGCGGGCACTTCGCGCTACGTCGACTCGTCGATGGAGCGTATCGAGGTGCGCGCCATCGGACTCATCCCCGAGCGCCACGTCGTCGCGGTCAACGGCTGGACCGTGCCGCTCTCGACCACAGCCACCGCGGGCGAATCGGTTGGCGGCGTCCGCTTCCGCGCCTGGGCGCCGCCGCATAGCCTGCACCCACACCTCGGCATCCATCATCCATTGCGCTTCGACGTCGTCGATACCTGGGGCGAACGTTCGCTCGGAGCCTGCGGCTACCACGTCTGGCATCCCGAGGGTCGCGCGTTCGCGGCGGCGCCTCTGACCCGTTTCGAAGCCGCGGCACGACGCGCTCAGCGCTTCACCATCGAGGGTCCGCTACAGCATCCAGTGAGCGTTCGCGAGGCGCAGGCCCATCCCGACGCGCCATACACCTTGGACCTGCGTCGCTTGCCCATCGACCGGCCCATGCCGCAACCACGGCCCGGCGCCGAGGAGACCACGGATTGAGCAGCCTGTTCGCAAACTATCGCGGTGCCGACGGCACCTTCGACGAGCTCTGCAGCGCCGACGGCGCTCCGCGCCAGGCGTTTCGCCGAGCACTCGAATCCTTGGGACGCCTCACACCCGAGGAGTTCACGCGCTGCCAGAACCTCGCGGAGCTCGCGCTCCTCAACCAGGGCGTGACCTTCTCCGTTTATGCGGACAACCGCGGCGCCGAGAAGATCTTCCCGTTTTGTTTGGTGCCCCGCATGATCGCCGCGGCGGACTGGGCCAAGCTCGAGCGCGGCCTCGAGCAACGGGTGCGCGCGCTCGAGCTCTTCGTGCGCGACATGTACGGGGAGCAGCGCATCATCGCCGACAAGAAGGTGCCCGCCGATCTCGTGCTCGGCGCCAAGCACTACTTGCCGAAGCTACGCGGCATCCGTCCGCCGGGTGACGTGCGCATCCACATCTCGGGAATCGATCTCATTCGCGATCCCGAGGGTACGTTCCGCGTGCTCGAGGACAACCTGCGCACCCCATCCGGGGTCTCTTACGTCATCGAGAACCGTCTGCTCTCCAAGCGCATCATCCCCGGCGTCCTCGAGGACGCGCGCGTGCAAGGCGTCGACCTCTACTCGGCGCGCCTCTCGGCGGCCCTGCGTTCGGTCGCGCCACACGGCCGCGACGACCCCACCGTGGTGGTGCTCACCCCCGGTCCCTACAACTCGGCGTTCTTCGAGCATTCGTTCCTGGCGCGTACCATGGGCTTCGATCTGGTGCAGGCGGCCGACCTGTTCGTGGACGATGATCACGTCTACGTGCGCACGACGCGCGGACCGAGCCGTGTCAATGTCATCTATCGGCGAACCGATGAGGCTTACCTCGATCCCGAAGTGTTCCGTCCCGACAGCGTGCTCGGCGTGCGTGGCCTCATGCGCGTTTATGCCGCCGGCAACGTCGCGATCGTCAACGCTCCGGGCAACGGCATCGCCGACGACAAGGCGATCTATCCTTTCGTGCCCGACGTGGTGCGCTACTACCTCGGCGAAGAACCGCTCCTGGAGCAGGTGCAAACCTACGTCTGCCTACGCGACGACGATCGCAAGTATGTCCTCGAGCACCTGGATGAGCTGGTCGTGAAAGCAGTCGACGAAGCCGGTGGCTACGGCATGCTCATGGGTCCGTCCGCTTCAGCAGACGAGCGAAACGACTTCAGGGAGCGCATCAAGGCGTCTCCACGTCGCTACATCGCGCAACCGCGCATCGAGCTGTCGACCTGCCCGACGTGGATCTCGGGGCACGGCGCGCTCGGCCCACGTCGTGTCGATTTGCGACCCTACATCGTCCAGGGCGCTAGCGGCCCGTGGGTGTTGCCCGGTGGCCTCACCCGCGTCGCCCTCGTCGATGGTTCCTACGTGGTCAACTCGAGCCAGGGCGGTGGCTCCAAGGACACCTGGGTGCAGAAGCCATGATCTCACGCGTCGCCGATCACTGCTTCTGGCTGGGACGCTACCTCGAGCGCGCCGAGAGCACCGCGCGCGTCTTGAGCGTCACGCGGCAGCTATCGCTCGACGCCGAGTTGCCGGCCGCGCAGTGCTGGCGCCCAGTGCTCATCGTCTCGGGCGAAGAAGAGGGCTTTCTCGAGACCCTGGGCGACGGCGGGGTCGCCGATGGCGATCGCGTTCAAGATTACATGACCTGGAGCGACGACAACGCCAGCAGCATCCAAGCGTCGGTGTCGTCCGCCCGCGAGAATGCCCGCGCCATCCGCGAAGTCGTGAGCCAAGAGTTCTGGATGACGCTCAACGAGCTCTATTTGTGGATGAACAATCCGCAAGGGCGAGCGCAGTACCGCGACGACCGCGACGGTTTCTACCGGCACATTCGTGAGGCGACGCAGCTCTGTCTGGGGGTGCTGCGCAACACCATGTTGCACGACAACGCCTTCCACTTCATTTCCATTGGTCTGTTGCTCGAGCGCTGCGGCCAGACGGCGCGCATCCTCGACGTCCATCATCACGTGCTCACCCAACTATCCATGCACCAAGTCGTCGAAGCGGCGCTCTGGCTGTCGCTATTGCGAGCATGCGCGGGCGGCGAGCCCTACATGAAGACCAACCACGGGCGCATCATCACCCCTGACGGCGTCGCCGCCTTTCTGGTGCTCGAGCCGGCGTTTCCCCGCTCGATTCACTACTGTCTCATTCACTCGTACAACCGCCTGCGCAGCATCCGTTCGCCCGAAGAGCCCACGCTCCCGGGGCGAGACGTCATGATCCGGCTCGGCGATCTCCAGGCGTGGCTTGCCAAGAAAACCCCTGCCATCCTGGCCCGCGAAGACATTCACGCCTTGCTCACCCACGTGGTGGACGAGACCGCGGCAATCTGCGATGGCATTCGCACGCAAGTGCTCGGTTTGGGGCAGCAACAATCCCAAGTGAGCGCGCAGTAATGCATGCCGAATCTTCTCGCGATGTCTTTCGAGGGTGAGCTCGCGCCATCCTTCGACCTGCGGTGCTTGAAGCCCGGGCACAAGCTCCCCGACGGCTGGGGTATCGGCTACTACCCCGGGGGTGAGCCCTCCGCGGTGGTGCTCAAAGAGCCGGCGCCGCCCACCGAGAGCATCC
>JBGGMJ010000067.1:0-43480 GCA_041288095.1 Myxococcota bacterium | reverse complement strand
GATGCCGCCGACCACCGAGAAGTCGTGATTCGACTGGACGAACTCGATGAGGCCGAAGCATTCGCGCTCGATGATCTCGCGCTTGCGCTTGTAGATGAGGCGCAGCAGCTGCTCTTGCTCGTCGTTGTCGACCTTCGCGGTCACGCCCGGCGCAACGAGCTCGCGAATCTCGTCGTGGCTCATGCCCGCGGTCAATTGCGCCATCTTCTTGGCGCGCGCCGCCGCGTTGGGAGCGTTGGCCAGCAAGGTGACGATGTATTGCTCGCGCGCTTCCAGCGCCTTCGGATCGTCGGGGATCTCGGCGTGCGGCTCGAGTAGTGCTTTGAGCTGCACGGCCTTCAAGCCCGCGGTGACCTCGGCGAGACGCTGGCGCCACTTGGCATCCGCCGAGGGCGCGACATGCGCGATGACCTCGGCGCGCGCCGCTTCGTCGGGCATGCCGATCTCGAGCGTCGCGGTGCGTGGGTTGCCCACGAGCTTCGTGTGCAGCTCCGAGAGATTCTCGGTGAGCAGCACGACGACATTGTCGCTCTTCTCGAGAATGGGCGAGAGCGACCAGCGGTGCAGGGTGATGACGCTCTGCCTGTCCGTTTCCGTGGAGAAAGAGACATCGGCCGCCGGAGCAATCATCTCGGCGTAGCTCACGATCACCGCGACGCGGTTCGTGGTGAGCAAGAGCTTCTCCAGCGCCGGCAGCACCTTGTCCGGCGAGCGCGGCAAGAACAGCTCTTCGAGCCCGTCGATCTGCGCTTCCTTCTTGATGAAGCGCACGCCTGACGAGAGGTTGTATTCGAGCACCACGTCTTTCGACGGCGCGAGTAGCTCGCGGCCCAGATAGTCGACGAGATCGTGGAGCTTGCCGCCGTGCAGCACCAGGTCGTGAACGTTGCCGTGCAGCACGAATTGGCTGGACTCACCGCGCAGGTAACGTCGCTTCAGCTCATCGGCCCAAACTGGGTTCATCGTGCCACCGCTTCGAGGAGGTGCTCTGTTTCACGCGCCGTCGATTTCACCGCCTCGACACCATCCATCAGCTCGTCGAGCTGGGCGTCGAGATCCTGTGGCGAGCGCATGGTGACGATCTGATCGGCGAGGAGGTCGAAGGTGTTTTCGATGAGCTGCAGCTGCGAGCGGGCGCGCGCCACGAACGTCATGATCTCGCCGAGCTTCTCGCGCCGCTTCATCAGGATGGCGAGGTTCTTCTGAGCCATCTCGCGGGCGACGCCTTCGGCTTTCTCCAGCTGGCGTTCGTTTTCGCGGATCTGCTTTTCGAGCTTGTCGAGGTTCGAGCTCTGCAGGTGACTCTCGTAGCGGTCGACCGAGATGAGGAGGTCGAGAAACGATCCCATCAGCGTATCGAGCTTCGCGATCTCCGCCTTCAGCAGTTTGCTCGTCAGTGCCTGGTTCTCACCCGCAAGCGCGACGATCTTGTGACGCTTGGCCTGCAAGCTGGCGACGCGCATGTGATGGTCGCGCGACAAGCGGCGCAGCTTGTCCTGCCACTTGGCGTTGTCCTTGGCTGCCAGCTCCTCTTGATGGCGCTTGTCGAACCACTTGGCCCGCAGCAGCCGCGAGTCCGGCGCGAAGAGCATCCAAATGACCTCGGCACCCGCGCCCGCGACGCCGAGCCACCAGTTCTGCGTCAGCACCGCCGCGGAGGCGAAGCCGCCAAGCATGGTGAGGTTGTAGATGTTCGAGAACGCGTACTTGAAGTACGGCGGCTTCTCGTCGTCGTCGGCGCTCATGAGATGCGCACGTTCCCTTGGCCGTGGAGGAGCGTGAGGAGCTGCGCTTCGAGGTCGCGGAACTCCTTCGTCGACTTCAGCGCCATGTCGCGCGTCGCGAACTGCGGCATGTCCATGCGCTTCAAGATCTTGGCGGGCCGTGACGAGAGCACGAAGACGGTGTCGGCGAGGTAAACGGCTTCGGCGACGTCGTGGGTGACGAAGACGATGGTGTTGTCGAGCGTCTTCGAGATGTCGAGCAGCAGCGACTGCATGCCCCAGCGGGTCTGCGGATCCAGCGCGCCGAACGGCTCGTCCATGAGCACCAGCGACGGCCGGTTCACGAGCGTTCGCGCGATGGCTACGCGTTGCTTCATGCCGCCCGAGAGCTCCTTGGGGTAGCGCCCCGCGAAGTCCCGCAGGCCGACCTTCTCGAGTGTTTCCAGAGCGCGCTTCTTGCGCTCCTCGGCCGGCACGCCCGCTAGGCGCATGCCGTATTCGACGTTTTCGCGGACCGTGAGCCAGGCAAACGACGTGTACTGCTGGAAGACCATGCCGCGATCGCGGCTCGTGCCCTCGACGTTCTTGCCGTCGATTTGCACGCTGCCTTTGCTCGGCGCGACGAGCCCCGCCAACGCCTTCAAGATCGTCGACTTGCCGCAGCCCGAGGGTCCCAGGAAGACGATGATCTCTCCGGCACCCGGCTTGTTGGCGATTTCGAAGGAGATGTCGTCGACCGCGTGCACTGGATCGCCGGCGCGCGACATGTACGACATCGATAGGTTCTTGACGCCGATTTTGAGAGGATCAGCCACGAGAGTCCTCCCGCCAACGAAACGCTACAGCGGACAGCGCGCGCAACACGACGTCCGTGAGTAGACCCACGCCCCCGATGACGACGAGGCCCGCAAAGCTCCACTCGGGTTTCGAGTGGCTGTACGCCAGCTGGATCAAATAACCGAGCGACGTTCCCGGATTCACCGCCTCCGCCAAGATGACGTAGGTCCAGGCGATGGCGTTCATGACCCGGAACGAGTCGACGATCTCCGGGGAAGCGGACGGCAGGAGCACGGTGCGGATGACCTGCCAGCGCGTGGCGCCGAGCGTGTACGCCGTGTCCACGTACTCCTGTGGTACCGCCCGAATGGCGGTGACCACGACAGGCAGCAGGTAGACGAACACCCCGAGGAACAAGAAGGCGATCTTCTGCGACTCGTCGATGCCGAACCAAACGATCAGCAGAGGGATGAACGCCGAGATCGGCATGAAGCGCAGCGGCGCGAGCACCGGATCGAAGAAGCGGTTCACCGGCTCGAACGCGCCCATGGCGACACCCAAGGGTAGGGCGACCGCCGCGGCGAGCAGGAAGGCGATGACGATGCGTTTGGTGGACGTCGCGATGGCGAGCCCGAGCTGCTTCTCGAAGAAGAGCTGCAAGAGCCCGCGCACCACCTCGGTCGGCGAGGGCAGAAACGCCGACGAGACCATGTCGGTGTAGCTGAGCAGACACCAGACGCCGAGCAAGAGCAGCGGCGCTGCGAGGGCGAGCGGCGTGCGCCATGCACGAGGCAATGGCGCACGCAGTGCGAACGCTTCGTAGCCCACTACCAACCCCCGTTATTGCGTAGCGAGGATCACCTTGATGTCGGTGCGGCGGTTCAATTGGCGGCCGGCCTCGGTGGTGTTTGCCGCCACCGGGTTGTCAGGACCGTGGCCCTGCGTCTGGAAGCGCTCCTTGGGAATGTTGAACGTCTTCTCGAGGTAGCCCTGCACCGCGGTCGCGCGCTTCTGCGACAGAGCGATGTTCGACTGGCGGTTGCCGGTCGAGTCGGTGTTGCCCTCGACGCGCAGATAGGTGTTGCCGAACGACACCATGGTCTCGCCGAGTGAGTCCAAGGTGAAGAGCGACCCGGGCATGATCTCGTCCGAGCCCGGCGTGAAGTTGATCGACAGGGTCTTGTTGATGATCGGCGTGTCCTTGGCCGACACCTTGCGCGCGGGCAGCGCCTTCTCGGCCACTTGCATCTGTGACTTGTACTTGTCCGCCAAAGCGGCCACGAAGCGCGAGTCGAACCAGTCGGAGGCGCCGACGGCGCGGGTGACCACGCCCTTCTTGCGCCAGATGCGGAAGGCGGTATCGAACAAGGTCTCGGCGTGCGCCTTGGTGCCACCCAGCCCGAAGAACAACGCGTTGTCCGCGAAGGGCGTGAGCTTCAGGCCCGACAGCATGCCGGATACCGTGTCGTTGTCGAGCTTGAGCGCGTCACCGACGACGGCGTTCGAGCCCGAGGGGTCCTGCTTCATGTAGTCGATGCCGTCGAGCCAGCCGGCGACGAAGGCGGCGATGCTGCCCGGCGACTGATCGATGACCTCTTGGCGAGCAACCAGACAGTCCGCGATGACGTTCGTCGCGGCGGTCGTCGACACCAGGATGTGCGCTTCCGCGCCGCGGGCTTCGACCGCACCCGAGAGATCCGGCTCCCAGGTGACGGCGGCGTCGACCTTACCGCTTTTGAACATGGCGGCGGCGGCGGGCGCGTCCTGGGTGATCACCAGGCTCTTCTCGATGGCGCTCTTCTGGTCGGGGGTGAGGCCCGACTGCGAGAGCAAATAGAGGAGCAGCCAGTGCGACGGCGTGAACTCGGTGGTCGCGATCTTCTTGCCGGCGAGATCCTCGACGCTCTTGATGGACGCGAGCGAGACGACGCCGTCACCGCCGCGCGACCAGTCCTGCATGATGATCGCTTTGGCGGCGACGCTCTTCTCGGCCAGGATCGAGGCTTCGCGAGCCCACGAGTCGACCGTGTCCCACATGATGTCGATTTGACCGGCCTGGAAGGCGGCGAATTTGGCGGCCGGGTCGTCGATGATCTTGAAGACGACGTCGAGGTTGTAGTTCTTCTTGTAGATCGACTTCACGTTGCCGGCGGCTAAGCCAAGGTTTGCGACGACACCGGGCGCGTGACCCGCCCAGGTGTTGATGCCGACGACCAGCGGGCGCTGCCAGCGGTTGCCGGTGACGTTGGCGCCCGCGGCGACCGGAGCGCTGCGCGATGGGTCGGCTGGCGCGTTGGCGAGGCCGCTGAAATCGTCCTTGCCGACGTGATTGGTGTCCACGTTAGCGGTCGGACCGCCGTTGGTCGGCGGCGTCGCGGGCTTGCAGCTCTCGGGCGACGACCAGCAGCGGATCTCCGCGCCGAAGTAGTGCCAGCCGGTGTAGCCGACGACGGCGAGGACGATGAGGGTGACGAAGAACTTGGCAAATGGAGTGAGCTTCATGGCGCTTTCGTTGTTCCCCTGATGTCGCAAAAAACGGCGAATCTAATCACATGGTCCGCGTGCCGGCCTTTTTGGCGGCGGCCGCGGCCTTGAGCTGCTCGAGCTGCTGGCGCGAAGTGACGTCACCGCTCTGCTGGCGCAGCTGCGATAGGCGTTGATCGAGGGACGAGCCACCGAGCTCGGCGCCGAGCTTTGCCTCGGACGCGAGGTTCTTGATGTGGTCGCGCACGTTCTCGAGCGCCTTGACCTCGGCATCGACCGACAAGCCCTCGAGCTGCTCTTGGATGCGCAAGCGCGCCTGCGCCGAGTGCATCTTGGCGAGCATGTTGTCCTTCTCGGCCTTGAGCTTCTTGATCTCGGCTTGCACCTGCATGAGCGAAGCCTTGGCGCCGTCGGCGTCCTTCACCGCGACACCGAGCTCGGCCTGCAGCTCCGCAATCGACGTCTCGAGCGCGTTCTTCTTCTGGATGAGCACGAGCGCGAGGTCGTCCTGACCGGTCTCGACGGCCGTGTTCAGGTCGAGGGTCACCTGAGCGAGCTCCTTGGTCTCGTTCTTGTTCCGCTCTTCGATGTCCTCGCGGCGGCGGATGATCGCGGCGGTCGCGCGCTTCAACGCGGCGTACTTCTCGACCATGCCGTTGATGGCGTTCTCGTAGGCGATCTCGGGATGGTTCTTCTCGACGTCCGAGATCCAGAGACTGACGAAACCGCGCCACAAGTTGGCGAGACGGGCGAAGGCGCTAGCGCTGGCCATGACGTGTGCTCCTGATTAGCTAGGCTGATGAAGCTTGGGTGAATCGCTGACGACTTTGGCGACGGCATCGACGCCGAAGAACTCGAGGACCTGCTGCACCGCGAGCTTCTCGTTGTTCGTCTTGCCGGTGCGCACCTCTTGATCGGTGACCGCCTGCTGCATGACCTTCTTGACCTCGGCGATCTCGCGCTCGAGGTCGGCGACGCGGGTTGCGCCATCGCTCAAGATCTTCTGGGTGTCGGCCTGACCGGCGCGGATGAAGGCTTCGAGTGCTTCGATCTGCGAGACCGCCGATTCGATGATCTTGTCGGTCGGGACGCCGAAGGCTTTCAAGGAGGCTTCGACGATCTGCTTCTTCACCGGCGCCGACGTTTCGGCGGGTAGCGAGCGCAGGAGCTCCTGGGCTTTGCCCACGCGGCCTCGCTCGTCCTCGGCGAGACCGGCGGCGGCGTAGACCTTCTGGAAGTCGACGTTGCCGTCCACGACTTGGGGGAGTGGACCTTTGAGCTCTACCGGCGGCGCCTGCACCTCTTGTGCGGCGTACTTCGCGATCAGGGCGTCGGCGTCGGTCGACTTATCGCCGTCCTCGTCGACCACGAACCACCCGAGAACCGTCTTCCCGAAGCCTCTCTGGCTCATGGGCGGCACTCGTATCACGTGGCTGTTGCCAGTCAAACGCTGGTAGGCTCCCGCCCTCGTATGCAGGATTTGGTGATTACCGGGGCCACCGGCGGCATCGGCAAGGCTCTCGCCCTAGCCGTTCCGAAGACCTATCGCCTGGTGGTCGTCGGGCGAGACGTGCCGGCGCTGGGTGGGGTGGTCCGCGAGTTGGCAAAGCAGGGCAAGGCCGCCGAAGCCGTTCCGGGTGACCTGTCATCGCTCGATTCGGCGAGGAGCCTGGGCGAGCGCCTGCTCAAGTCGGTGCGGCCGGGCGCGACCCTCGTGCACAACGCCGGCCTCTGGCCGTCGCGGCGTGTTCTCAACGTCGACGGTTACGAGATGAGCTACATGGTCAACATGGTGGCGCCGCTCGTCTTGCAGGATCCGCTTTTGCGGGCAGGTGTCGTGAAGCGCATCATGGTGAACGCGGCGGGGCTCATGGTGAAGGGTCGGTTCGACGCCGATCGCACGGCACGCGGCGACGATTTCTCCGGCATCCGCACCTATTGCGACACCAAGCTGGGGCAGGCCGTGGCGATGCGCACGGTCGCGAAGGCCCATCCCGAGATCGACGTGCTCGTAGTCCACCCAGGCGTCGTGCGCACCGAGCTCGGCGCGCGGCGCGGCTTCATGGGGTGGTTGCTCCGGCAGGTGAAGCGGCGGTGGGAAGACCCGGCGGTTTGCGGCGAGCGCTTGACGCGGCTCTTGGCGCGAGAGCGTTGGGAAGAGCAACCGGGCGAGGCGCGCTGGATGGTCGAGGAGAAAGAAGAGCCGTGGCCGGCGATCGCGGATTGGGTCAACGATGCCGTGAACACCGCCATAGCAAACGTGCGCGCACGGCCGGCAAGAGCTGACAGCGAGAGCGGCGGCGGCGGCAAATAAGCTTCACCCCTACCCTCCCCAAATTGCATTCGCGGGCTAATCCTAGTTAGCCTGCGAGTAGGGGAGGGGTTCCGCATGGGTCGACTGTTGCTGGTGTCGAACCGGCTACCAGTGTCGATCAAACACCAAGACGGCGGTCCGCCGACGCTCGTCCGCAGCAGCGGCGGCCTCATCGCGGGTCTCGGCCCGGTCCATGACGCTGGTGAAGGCGAGTGGATCGGCAGCCTCGGCGGTGGTCCGCTTTCCGAGGACGTCCAGGCCGAGCTCGCCAAGCAACGCCTGGTCGCCGTCGAGGTGGACGCCGACGAAGCCAAGCGTCATTACGAAGGCTACTCGAACAACGTTCTCTGGCCGCTGTTCCATTACCTGCTGAATCACGTCGCCTTCGACGCGGAGGACTTCGAAGCTTATCGTCGCGTCAACGAGCGCTTCGCCGAAGTGATCGCCGCGCGCGTACGGCCTGGCGACCGCATCTGGGTGCACGACTATCACCTGATGCTCTTGCCGGCGCTGTTGCGTGAACGTTTGCCGGAAGTACCGATCGCCTTCTTCCTGCACATTCCGTTCCCCTCGTCCGAGGTGATCCGCATGTTGCCGCGCCGCGAGGAGATCTTGCGCGGGCTCGCCGGCGCGAACCTCATCGGCGTGCACACGTACAACTTCGCGCGCCATCTGGTATCGAGCTTCCGCCGCATCATCGGCCTCGAGTTCAACGACGACGGTACCCGCGAAAGCGGACAGCCGTCGCGCATCGGCGTCTTTCCCCTCGGTGTCGACGTCTCGTTGCATCAACAGCTCGCGAGCACTCCAGAGCGCGCCCAGAGAGTCACCGAGCTGCGCAAGGAGTTTCGCCAACGCAAGATTGTCCTCGGCGTCGACCGACTCGATTACACCAAGGGCATTCCACTCAAGATCCGCGCCTTCCGCCGTTTGCTCGAAACGCGGCCCGCGCTCCGCGACAAGGTCGTGCTGGTGCAGCTCGCGGTGCCGTCACGCGACGGCATCGAGGCGTACAAGTCGCTGCGCGAAGAGGTCGAGGGGCTGGTCGGCGCCGCCAACGGCGCGCTCGAGCAGAACGGCATGGTGCCGGTGCACTATCTTCATCGCTCCGTCACCCCCGAGGAGCTGTCGGCGCTGTATCTCGTGGCCGACGTCATGCTGGTGACACCCGTGCGCGACGGCATGAACCTCGTCGTCAAGGAGTACGTTGCTTCGCGACTCGACGACAGCGGTGTCGCGGTGCTCTCCGAGTTCGCGGGCGCGGCATCGGGCTTCGGCGAGGCACTGCTGCACAACCCCTGGGACGTCGAAGGGACCGCCGCCGTCATCGAGCGCGCGCTCACCATGGCGCCCGATGAAGCCGCGCTGCGCATGAAAGCATTGCGCCATCGCGTCGCGACGTCGGACGTTCACTGGTGGGTCCGGCGCTTTCTCGCCGCTTTCGACGCCGCCACCAACGAGCTCAATGACTTTCTCGCCGGGGCGAGCGAGGCAAGGACCGAAGTGTCGCGCGAGTGGGTGCGCGGCTGCGTCGAGCGCTGCGCCAAGGCACGGCACGCGCTCTTGGCGCTCGACTACGACGGCACCCTCGTCGAGCTGGCGCGCACACCCGAGGAAGCACGGCCGACCCCTCGCCTCATCGAAGTACTCTCGGCACTCGCTTCGAACCGCGGGCTCGACGTCGTCGTGGTGAGCGGCCGCGAGCATCAATCGCTCGGTGATTTCTTCGCCGGCGTGCCGGTGCACCTCATCGCCGAGCACGGCTTGTCGTACCGCGCGGCCGGAGCAACGACCTGGGAGCATCTCTTCCCGGATCTCGATCTCGGTTGGCGCGACGCGGTGCGGGCCATTCTCGATGATTTCGTGCTGCGCTCGAAGGGCTCGTTCGTCGAGCGGAAGTCGGCGAGCCTCGCCTGGCACTATCGCAACGTCGAGCCGGGCTTCGGGAGCTGGCAGGCGCGCGAGCTCGTGAACCACCTCAACGAGGCCTTCGCGAAATCACCGCTCGAAGTGGTGCGCGGGCACAAGGTCATCGAGATCCGGCCGCTGGGCGTGAACAAGGGTCGAGCACTGAAGACGGTGATGCAGCGGTTCGGCGAGCTCGATTTCCTCTTCGCCGCGGGTGACGACCGCACCGACGAGGATCTGTTCGCGACTCTGCCGGCCTCCGCGTACGCCGTGAAGATCGGGCGCGCCGTTACCCTGGCGCCTTACCGGCTCGCGACGCCCGCTCAATTGGTCAACGTTCTCAAACTGATAGCGAGAGCCAGAGCGTCACTCCCCACCTGACAACTCGTCATCCCGGCTGACCGAAAAGCTAGGACCATGGCGGAAGGCTCCTCCGTTCTGCAGCGACGCGTGCTGCAACATCCGATCTGGCGAGGCGCCGACGAAAACGACGTCCGCGCTTTGTTGCGCCGCTCGACGCTCATCGATTGCCCAGCTGGCGCGATGGTGGTGCGGGCGGGAGAGCCAGCCAAACACATCCACTTGCTCCTCGACGGCGCGGTACGCGTCTTCTACCCGCCGACCAAGGCGCGTGGCGCCCTGACCGTGAAGCTCTTCGGCGCGCCCGCGAGCTTCGGCGACGCCGAGTGCGTGCTCCAAACCACCTGGAACGAAAATGTCCAGGCGCTGGTACGCAGCCAGATATTGGTCACGCCGGTCGAGCGCTACTTCGAGCTCTTGCGCAACGACGCGCAGCTCTCTTTCCGCCAATACCTCGAGGTGGCGCGCCAGTTCGGCGTCGCCATCCAATACGAGCAAGCCGCCGGGTCGGCGATGGCCCGCATCATCGCCACCATCGCCGCCTACGCGTCTCAGTTCGGCCGGCCGGTGGATGGCGGCGTGCTCATCGACTACACGCTCACGCAGGATATCCTGGCCCGCGAGAGCGACTGCCGGCGCCGGAGCATCGTGCGCGCTTTAGCGGACTTGTACTCGGCGAAGCTCATGTGGCGCGTCAAACGTCGCTATTGCGTCGCCTCGGTCGAGGCGTTGCTCGAGCACGCAGGCGCGCATGTACCGAACCTCGCGGTCAGCGCCAGCGACGAGCCCTGGGTCGCGCGAGCCGGCTGATGGACACCTACGGCGTTGCGCACGTCGGTTTTCGCGGCTTCGCCCTGCCGCCGACGCCCACGGACCGCGCCTACGACCTGACGACCTCCGTGGTTCGGGTTTCGCCGCCCCTCGATTCGCTGCCGCTGTACTCGAGCTCGCGCCCGCCTCGCGAGGCCCGCATGATCGCGAGTGAGCCGGAATTCTTCCGCCTCGTGGTCCCGGAAATCCACGCCGGCATGCCGCGCGGCGAGGTCGCGCGTTTCGCCGACTCACCCGAGCTGCGGCGCCAGTGCGAGCGCGCGCTCGACGAGACACTCCTCGTCTTTTCGCCCGAAGCTTCGCTGCGCCGGGCGGCTCCGAGCAAGCTCCCGGACATGCCTCTGGTGCACGAGGCCTTGGCGGACTTCCCCGACGACCACTTCGCCGGGCACGCGTTGATCGCGGTGCAGCACCTCTTCGCGTCCACGGCGGGCATGCTCGACGCGCTCGCGTCCAAGGGCCTCGCGCACGGCCACATGACGGTCATCGGCAAGTCGTATTCGACCTGCTTCGGCGCGGCGCGGACGCTGGTCGACCTGGGCGTGCGTATCCCCGCCTTGCAGCTCGACCAATCAGCGGTCGAACATCACGACGCAATCATGGAGCGCGTGGTGCGCGGCGAGCTCGTCCGCTATCGCGACGCGGTGGCTAAGGGCGAGGCGCCCGCGAAACTGCTCGTGCTCGACGAAGGCGGTCACATCGTCGACCTGCTGCATCGTGAGTTCCCCGATCTCCTGCCGCGCGTCACCGCGGTCGAACAGACCACGCGCGGCATCCGGCGCGCGGAGAAGCTGCCGGCGCTGCGCTGCGCTCTCATCGATGTCGCCACCGCCCCGCTCAAGCTCGACAACGAGATGATGCTCGACGCCATATCCCTCTACTGCGAGACGACGCGTAAGCGGACGCATCTGCGCCGCTGCGGCTTCGACGTCCCGCGCGAAGTCTCGATCATCGGTCTTGGCAAGCTCGGCTGGCCGACCGCGGCGTACTTCGCGAGTCGCGGCTACGCGGTGCGTGCGTACGACACGCGCGACATTGCTCCGCCACCGGGCGTAACCATCGTCCGCGATCGCGAGGCGTTTTTCCGCGGCGCGCACATGCTCCTACCGATCACCGGGGCGCGTCCGATGACCGCCGACGACTACGACCTCTTGCCGCATCGCGCGCTGGTCATGAACGGCGCCTCGTCGAACGACGAGGTCGCGGCGTTCGAGGCCATCGCCAAGGCGCGCCGCGAGCAGCCGCCGCGCGCCTGGTGGCGGACGGACGTGTCCGACAAAGCCGCATACGTGGCGGGGTTGCCCGACCTCCTCGCCGACCGTGAATACGTCTTGCCGTCCACCGGATGGATCTGGGGCGAGCTCGATCAAAAGATCGTTCCACTCGGCCACGCCGCGCGTCGCGCTCAGCGCGACCGTGTCTTGCACTTTGCCGACAAGGACATCTACCTCGCCAAAAGCGGCTTCGTGTTGAATCTCACGGACGAGGAAGATCCGATTCCTCCGAAATACATCCAAGTGACGCGCGCGGCTTTGGCCCTCGCGTGCGCTCAAGCGGTCGACACGCGGGCACACGGGCGCATTCCGTTGGATCCCGAGCGTTCGGCGCGCTTGCATGCGAGCTTCCGTGCGCTCGTCGGCGACCCCGCGAAAGCGCGTTGGCGGCCGGGTTGGCGCATGGAGCTGCCCGCCACCAAGCCGTATTCCGAGATCCTGCGCGGCGAGCGGCTCACGCGAGAAGCGCCCGCTGAAGCGATCGGTCCCAGTCATGGAGGGCGTGTCTTTTACGACGGACGGCAGATCGGCATGCGCGTCCGGTTGTCGCCGGCACACGTGCTGAACGACCTCGGCGAGCCCGGCCCCACGAAGACTGCGCCATCAGGGCCCAGATCGCGTTTATCCATCGTGGGTTGATCCGATACCTCCTGCGTCGCGCTCGGCCGGTAGGGCTCGCGGGCGCGCCAGGAGTTCCGTCATGCGAATCCGCATGGCGCTGTGCTGTACGCTCTTCGCGAGCGTGTCCCGCGCGGCGAGTCCCGAGCTTATGGCCGAGTCCGTCATGGCGCAGCAGGCTGCGACCGCCATGGCGGATGAAGGGCCGCGCGGCCCCATCGAGGGCGCGACGTCGCTGGACGTCGAGCTCCTGCTCAACGCGCCGGTGATCACCGCCACGGGTCGCGAGCAATCGCGCGCGCTAACCCCCGCCAACATCGTCACCTGGGAGCGCGAGGACATCTTGCGTTACGGGTGGCGGAGCGTCGCTGAGGTGCTGTCGCACACTCCCGGTTTGTACGTGGTCGACGACCAGGTCATTCCTTCGGTGAGCGTGCGTGGCGTCAGCGGCGGCCTACGCGCCGGGTCGCGCATCGTCCGCATCATGATCAACGGGGTCCAGGTCAACTTCCGGCCCGACCTGACGGCGTTTCTGGGGCCCGAATACATTCCCATCGAAACGGTGGAGCGCATCGAAATCGCCAAGGGTCCGCTCTCGGCGCTCTATGGCGCGAATGCGTTCCTCGCCACGGTCAACGTCATCACCCGCGAACCCGGTGATGGCCTGGGCGCCGAGGTCGCGGGCCGCGGTCACCTGATCAACGGCAGGGGGGGCTATGGCGGAGCCCTGCGACTGTCCTACGCGATGGACGGCTTCAACGTCATGGTGGCCGCTTCGGCGGACCGCATCGACCGTTCTGGGCTGTCGCTACGGAGAACGTTCCCGGCGCAGAACCCCGAGCTGCCCGCATACGGCACCTTCTTCGACGGTGAGACGCGCGACGACGTGGCCCGACCACGGTCTTTCTTCGCGGCGAGCAAGCTGCGCATCGGTGGCACCGAGCTCTCCGCGCAGGGCGGTCGGCAGGTAGTCGATTCGGTCGCCGAGCTCCAGCCGGGCTCGGTCTTCACGCACGCGAGCCGGGTCGCGGTCGCGAACAACTGGGCGAGCCTCTCTTACGTGCAGCAACTCGGTGACAGCACGACGCTGTCCGCGAGCGCCGGCTGGAGCCACGGTGCGCCGACCAGCGACGAGATCCTGTTCGCCAATGACAGCGTCAACTTCAGCTACCGTCGCAACTTCTCGTACACCGCGCTCGACTTCGCCGCGGCCATCGAAACCAAGCTGCCTTTGGACCTCGAGCTCAAGGTTGGCGTCGACTACACGCACGACCGCGAAGGCATCCTCTACTTCACGCAGATCTACGAAGTGCCCTTGCTCATGCGACCGGCGGGCTACGAGCTCGACCGCATCGACGTGGCGACTCCGCGCTACCGTACGCTCTCCGATGTCGGCGTCTTCGCGCAGCTGGGCGGGAACCCGATCGGCGCGCTCCCCAACCTCTACGTGCTCGGCAATATCCGCGTCGACGAGCCCAACCGCTTCGACACCCAGGTGAGCTGGCGCGCCGGCCTCGCCTACGCCTTCGGCCCACACCTCATCAGCAAGGTCGTCGCCGGTCGCGCCTTCCAGACCCCTTCGGGCGTGCAACTGTTCGCGCAGCCGGGCTTCGGCTCCGCGTACAACGTCGTTGGCTCGACGGCCTTGCCGGGCCTGCCGTCCATCCAGCCGCAATCGGCGCGCAGCCTCGAGTGGGCGACGACGCTCGCCGTCACGGACAGCATCGTCGTCGACGGCTCGCTGTATTACCAAGATCTTCACCGGCCCATCGAGCTCACACAGGTGTCGTCGAGCTTCGCGGCGCGCAACCTCGACGACCGCGACTTTTGGGGAGCCGAGCTCGGCGCGCGCGTCAGCTCGGCGCGACTCCTCGCCTTCGCCAGCTTCAGCGGACAGTTCCTCGCGAACGACGACAGCAACACCGACGGTCTCTTCGGCAACGCCGCGCCCGCTGAGTTTCCGTCGTACACCATCTACGCCGGCTCGACGCTGCGTTTGCCCGAGGTCTTCGCGGCGCTCGCGGTCACCGGGCGCATCGTCGGTGTGCGCGGCTCGTCCTCGAGCAACACGCTGCTCAATGATCGTCAGAGCTACCTCCTCGCGCCCTACGCCACCGTCGATGTCGCGCTCACCTCGATGAACCTCGCGTTCTTCGGTGAGGCGCATCCGACGCAGCTCACTGTCGCCGTGCACAATGTGACCGACAACGCTTTCATGCAGCCGGGCCACGGTGGCTTCGATCTCCCGAACCTCGGCCGGCAGCTCTTTCTGCGCTTGGCGCAGACCTTCTAGGGGCGAAACGCGATGCGCATCTTCACGACATTGATCTCGCTCACGGCCTTCGCGGCTTGCACCGACGACGTATTGCGCGACGGCATCGTGCTCGGCGCCGTCATCGATCAGACGACCGCCGAAGCGGACACTGGTTGGACGCAGGCAATGGACCTCGCGGTCGCGCAGGTGAACGGGGCCCTCGAGGCGGAGAGCAACCTCGGGGCGCGCTTCGTTCTGCGGGTTCGTGATTCCCAAGGAATCGCCAGCGCCGCCGCCGACGAAGCGCGGTCGCTGGCGCGCGACGAGGGCGCGGTTGCGCTCATCACCGACACCACCGATACGGCACGCGCGGCGCTCGCGTTGGTGTACGCGGGTGAGGCGGCGCTGCCGGTGCAGTGCTCGAGCTGCACCAGCGCGCGTCTCACCACGCCCAGCTTCATGAGCAACGACGCGGTGGAGCGCGACGTGCGGCGCGACCCCGGCAATTGGCTTTACCGCACCGTCGGCGACATTGATTCCTTGGCGGTGATCATGGGCCGCGTCGCGACGTCGCTCGGCGACGCCAACCGCGACAATCTGCGGAAGGCGTCGATCTACGCGGCCGACGACTCGTTCGGCCGCGAGGCAAGCGACGCCATCGCGGCGGCGCTGCTCGCGGGTGACGTGATCGCCGTGGGGCCGGGCGTCTTCGTGGTCGAGCAGATCATGCATCGTCCCGGCGACCCTAACCGCGTCGACTACGGTCGTGACGTCTCGCGTTTGCTGGACGGTTCGACGGAGGCAGTCGACGGCGGCAGCTCGGAGGCCGTTGGCGAGCCCGACGTGATCATCGTCGCGAGCCATGCCGCGAATCACGCTTCGTTCGTTGCCACTTACGACGCGACCGCGTCGGCGGTCCCCGTGCTCCACTTCTATCGCTTCCGCCAGAGCGGGTCGCTCTATCGGCTCGGAGGCATCGCCCAAGGCGCGCGTGGTGTCTCCTTCATCGGCACCGACGGCGCCGCGGGCGACGTCTTCGCGAAAGACTTCACCCGCGCCTACGGCTTCGCGCCGCCTGCGCTTGCCAGCACCTATTACGACAACGCCGTGACGCTCATGCTCGCGGCGCTAATAACCGAGACCGAGGCCGGTACGATGCATAATGCAATGGGGCGTACCAGCAGTCGGTCTGTCGGGGCCGTGCCCGTCGGCGCTGGAGAGGACGGGCTACGCTCCGCCGTCTTCGCCATCGCCGCGGGCATGGCTATCGACTACACGGGCGCTTCCGGGCCCATCGACTATGACGGGGAAGGCAACGTCCGCGATCGCGTTACCGTCTTCGAGGTGCAAAACAACGGCTTCGTCGAGACCGACGTCTTCGACTGCGTGAGTGAGGGACCATGCGGCGACTGATCGTCGTTCTTACGGTGCTCGTGGGTGGCTGTGCCGAGGAGAGGCCCTTCGGCGTGCTTGCCGACGTCCTCTCGCGCGGCGAGCTGCGCGTCTCGACCGACGCCGCGTATCCACCGCAGTCCGAGCTCATCGACGGTGAGTGGTACGGCTTCGACATCGACGTCGCGCGCGCCATCGGCGACCACCTCGGTGTGCAGGTCACGTTCGTCACGCCGCCCTTCGACGACGTCATCGCCGGTGGCTGGCAAGAGGCTTGGGACCTCTCCGTCGGCTCGGTCACGATCACCAACCAGCGTCTCTCGGTGCTCAACTTCTCGACGCCGTACTACTACGTGCCGGCATATTTTGGAGCCATCGCCGGCAGTGGCCTCACCAGCTCGGCGCAGCTCGCCGGCCGCACCATCTGCGTCGCCTCGGGCACGACCTACGAAGACTATCTCTCGGGCCGCTTGAGCCTGTCGGCGTCGAGCATCTACGAGGCACCGCCACCGGCCATGGGGCTCATCATCATGGACACCGACACGGATTGCATAGCGGCGCTGCTCGAGACGCCGTCGGTTGCCCAGGTGATGATGTCGTCGCAAACCACCATCGACGACGCCGGCGCCGGCATTGCGCGCTTCGAGCGTGCCTCGTTTGCGGAGCAGCTGGCCGTTGCGACGGATCGCGGTCCCACGGTCGACGACGAGGACCTCTTGGACGCGGTTAACGGCGCGTTAGCGGACATGCGCGCGAGCGGCGAGCTCACGGACCTGTCGGTGCGGAACTACGGGCGTGACCTCACGCAGGCACCGAACGACTGAGCTAGCGGACGACGTTGACGACGTAGTAGTTGCCGGCACGCAGCGCCGCGTCGACCGCGCCATCGAACGCCCCGGCCATCTTCTTGTTCATCCAAAAGGTCTGGGTGCCGTTCTCGCCGTTCGGACCACCACCGAGCACGTAGGCGCTCCGGTGCTGCTTGCAATTGCGTGGGGCGCTCCATGCGGCGAAATCGCGCGGCCGGTGCACCTTGGTTTTGCCCGGCAGCTTGGTGGCTTCGTGGAGCGTGAAGCGAACAGTCATGGGCTTGGCGCGAACCTGCATACACGCACCCCTTATCGGTCTCGCTGATTATCGGCGGCGGCGGCCAGACGTTGCCCGCAGCGCCAGAAGATAGCGGGCAAGCCCCTCGCAGACCGGCGCGCCCGTCGCTGCCTCGATGGCGAGCCAGCCGGGCTGAACGTTGCACTCGAGCAAATGGAGCTTCCCCTTGGCATCGCGTTTGAAGTCGATGCCGCCGAAGTGCATGCCGCAGTTTTCGAGGATGCGCGTGCAGAGGCGGGTGAGCTTGGCGTCGACCTTCACGGGTTGATACCGCGTGGTCCCCTGGTGGTAGGCACGTTGGGCACGAAAATCCACGACGGAAGGGTCGGCGTCGTCGTTGACGACGCGTACCGCGGAGAGCATCTCGCCGCGCACCGTCGTGACGCGGATGTCGTCGCCGCGCACGCGCTTCTGGAAGATCATGGGCGCGCGCCGCAACGGCAGGTCATCCACTTGCTCGGCGTTCACCGGCAGGCAATGGCCGCCGCCCATGGCCGGCTTCATCACCGCATCGTCGTGCTCGCCGAGGAAGGCGCGCGCGACCTTCGCGTCGTTGGTGATGACGAAGGGCGGTACCGAAAACCCAGCGCGCGAGAGACAGGCGAGCTGCGCCGGCTTGTTGTACGCGGTGGCGGACAGCGGCGAGCTCACCAGAGTCACGCCCCGACGCTCGAGATCGGCGAAGGTCGCCTCGAGGACCGCGCGGCGCGCCCGTGCTTCCTGCCAGTCGCGTTGCCAGTCGTCGTAGAGGAAGTAGGCGCCTTCGGCGCGAAAGGCGCGCGGCGCGGCGAGGGGTAATAGGTCGACATAGGCAACGTCGAACGCCGGCTCGGGCGCATCGGAGCCGATGGTCAGCGGGGCGACCTCGTGCGAGTGCCCGACGTTCCAGATGAACGGCGTGCAGCCCAGAGCCCGCAACGCGTCCGCCATGGCGGTGGCGTGCGGGGCTCCCGGCGCGGCGATGATCGCCACGTTCCGGCGCTGCTTCTTGGTGGCGCCGGAACGCACTGCTTTTAGGTGCTGTAGCTGATGCCGGTGACCGGATCGATCGCGAAAGCCAGCGTGGTCGAGGGCACGCCTTCGAAACGGCGCTCGATGGCGATACCGTTCTTCTCGAGGGCAGCGGTGATCTTGAGCTTCGCGGCGTAGGCGATCTTGGCCACTCGCGGCTCGATGCCGACGAGCAGCTCGTCCTGGAGCTCGACGAGATCGCGGATGCTCCGGATGTTACGGGCCGCGAGCACGGCCGCGCCGCCGGCGCCGATGCCGTTCAAAGCGCTGGTCGACGCCCCGAGGAAGGTGACGCCGTTGACCGAAGCCTGGGCGTCGAAGAGGCCGGCCTTTTTGCATTCGAGGAAAGCCACGAGGATGGGCGCGGCGATGACCGGACGGGGCTTGGTGGAGACACTACGGCTCTGGATTTCCATGACGAAAACCTACTGGGATGAAATTGTATGGTGGTTGAGACGAAGAAACTGCGGAGTACTGCTACCGGGCCTTATCGCAAGGCCGCCTGACGCGTTTCGTCAAAGGACTGTGCCAGTCAGTACTCGCGACCGCAGCCGATGATCGACCAGGTGATGTCGCTCTTCTCGAGCGTCGCGATGGTCGTGCGCTGTAACGTCTCGCCGTTCCACACATAACCGCGGATCTCGTCTTGGTCGTCCGCTGCGACGTACAGCTCGGCGAGGCCGTCACTGTCGGTGTCGTAGGCCTGGGCGGCATGCTCGAAGCCGGTCGACTCCGCGTCGATCTGCGACGCGTTCCAGGCCGCTCCACCCGGCGTTGGGGTGAGTCGCCAGATGCCGTCCTTCATGGTGGTGACCACCAGATCCGGGTGGCCGTGACGCATCAGATCGGCGGCGAGCAGCACCCGCGCCTGAATGGCGCGCTCGAGCTTGGCGATTGGCTTCATGATCCAGCGGCCCGCGGCACCCTTCACGTACTGGCGGATCTCGACTGGTTGCGAAGGGCCGGTGCCGGGAGTCGCCGCCAGCTCGGCTTCGACAGCGGCGTAAAGCTCGACCCCGGGTGCTTCGCTGTCGAGGTCGGCGACGAGGATCTCCTTGGCGTGGCTGCCCTGGAAGGCGGCCACCTGGCTCATCGTCCAGTCGGGCGGCGTGAAGGTGACGATGCTGCCGCCCTGCGAGGTCTTGACCTTGTTCGGGTCGGAGGGCGTGGCGTAGATCTCGGTCTTGCCGTCGCGGTCGACGTCTCCGACCTCGATTTCGTGCACGAAGGTGTCGGCCTTGCGCGACAGCTCCTTGGCGACCCAGCCTTCTTTCGTCCGCGTTAGCAGAGCGACCACGCCTTGATCGTGGGTGGCGATGGCGAGGTTGTCGGCATCGACGAACTCGAAGTCGCGCAGCCGGTCCCACTTGCCACCGAAGCTCACGGTCCAGAGGGTCTGACTAGTCGCGAAATCGGGTGCCCATAGCTTGAGCTTCGCTTGCGTGGCACCGATGGTGAGCACGCCGCCTTCGACACACGCCGCCTTGTGGAAGACGCGGCTCTCAGGGTCTTCGATGACGCGCTTCTTGAAGCCGCCGTCGGCACGCGTCAGCACCACGAGCTTCGCGGGGCCCGGCTTGGCGCGGCGTTCGCCGTTTTCCTCGACCCACTCGAACTGCGCCTGCGCGAAGAGAAGACTCTTCTTACCCACCTTGAACGGCGGGGCGGTGACCGGCTGCGGCGTCGGGTCGGCGACGGGCTGCTCGATGGGCTTGGGCTTCTCGGCGCAAGCCGCCGACAGGACGGCGAGCAAGGCGAGACGCTTCATTGCAGGCCCAGGACTTCCGCGTCGCGCTGCGACAACAAACCGCCGTCCGAGCGCTGCTTCACGGTGCCGTCGCGCTTCCACGAGCGCTGGCAGCGTGGCTCGTTGCGCAGATCCTCGATGGCGATGACCTCGTCGCCGTCGTGGGCCAGGAGGGTGAAGCGGCTGACGCCGCAGAGATCGGCGAGGTCGCCGCCGTAGGCCGCGAGCACACCGTGTGCTTTGGTGGACAGCTTCACGGAGATTCCGGCGTCCAAAGGGTTGGCGATGCCGGTGCCCGCTTTGGCGTCCTCGAGCGCTTTCAGGGCGCGGTGGCGCAGCGCCATGACCTCGTCCCACGCGGGGTTGCGCTGACCGCCCAGCGGCTCCGGGAGCACCAAGGTGTGGACACAGGCGGTGGCATGCTCGGTCGGCATGCGGATGAGCTCGAGATACGCCTCATCGGCGGTGTGCACGAGGATCGGCGCCAAGATTCGCACCAGCGCGTCGACGATGTCGTAGATCACGGTCTGCGTGCGGCGGCGCTTCGGGGAGTCCTTGGCTTCGCAGTAGAGACGGTCCTTGATAGCGGCCAGGTAGACCGCGGACAGCGTGTCGTTGCAGAAGTTGAAGACGCACTCCCGCACCTTCTTGAACTGGTAGGTGTCGTAGCCGTCCTGAACCGCGGTGATGAGCGCGTCGAGCTCCTGCATGGCCCACGCGTCGATGCCGTGCTTGTCGGCGTCGGCGACCGGCAGGCGTTGCGCGGGATCGAAGCCGTCGAGGTTCGCGAGCAGGAAGCGCAGGGTGTTGCGCACCTTGCGGTACTCCTCGCTCGCCGTCTTGAAGTACTCGAGGTCGACCTTGATGTCGTGCGCGTAGTTCAGGCTCGAGACCCACCAGCGGCAGATATCGGCGCCGAACTGCGCAAGTAGCTTGTCGACCTCGAGGGCGTTACCAGCCGACTTGCTCATCTTGTGACCGGAGCCGTCGACCATGAAGCCGTGCGTGAGCAGGGTTTGGAAGGGCGGGCGGCCGGTCGCGCCGAGCGCCGGGAGCAGCGAGGTCTGGAACCAACCGCGGTGCTGGTCGGAGCCCTCGAGATAGAGCTGCGCTGGGTAACCGATTTGACGCTGCCGCAGCACGGCGTTCCAAGACGAGCCGGACTCGAACCAGACATCGAAGATGTCGTTGCCCTTCGCCAAGGCCGGCGGGTTGCTCTTCATCCAGTCAGGCGCGTGCGGGTCGTTCTTGGCGTCGTAGCCGGCGAGGAGCTCCTCCGCCGACCGTGAGAACCACGCGTCGGATCCGTTTTCGCGGATCTTGGCGGCGACGGTGCGAACCGTGGCCGGCGTGAGCAGCACCCTGCCGTCTTCTGTCATGAACGCCGGGATCGGCAGGCCCCAGGCCCGCTGGCGGCTGATGCACCAGTCGGGTCTCGCCTCGAGCATGCCGCGCAGGCGGTTCTTGCCCCAGTCGGGAACGAACTGGATGGTGTTCTCGGTGGCGGTGATGGCGCGCTCGCGCAGTGATGCGCTCTTGCCGTCGGCATCGAACGGCTTGTCGACGCCGATGAACCACTGCTCGGTCGCCCGGAAGATCACCGGTGTCTTGCTCCGCCAATCGTGCGGGTAGCTGTGCGTGAACTCGAGGTGGTGGAAGAGGTGTCCCGAGCCTTTCAGGCGCTCGACGATTTGCGGATTCGCCTTCCAGATGTCGACGCCACGCAGCCATTCGGGGACCGTGGCGTCGTACTTCCCATCGGGACCGACTGGACAATAAATGTCGAGCCCGTTCTTTAGGCCCGTCTGGTAATCCTCGACACCATGGCCCGGCGCGGTGTGGACGAGCCCGGTGCCGTCTTCGAACGTGACGTAGTCGGCGGGCAGCACTTTGCCGCGCCGCTCGACGAACGGGTGCTGGTATTCGGTGCCGACCAGCTGCTCGCCGGTGAGAGTCTCGAGCTTGTCGTGCGCCACCGAGCGCAGAGCGAAGACTTTCTCGGCCAGCTCTTCCACAACCACGATCTTGCGTCGCTTGCCGTCGAGCTCGACGTCGTAGACGCCGTATTTGCCCCGAGGATGCACCGCGACCGCGAGGTTCGCGGGCAGCGTCCACGGCGTCGTCGTCCAGATCATGAGCTCCACGGCGCCGTGTTTCGGCAAGCTCGCGTGCAGGAGGACGTAGATGCTCGGATCCTTGCGATCCATGTACTCGAGCTCAGCGTCCGCTAAAGCGGTGCGGTTCGCAATCGACCAGTGGACCGGCTTGAGATCTCGGTAGACGAGCCCGCGCTCGATGAGGGTCGAGAACACCTCGAGGACGCCGGCTTCGTAGGCCGGCGCCATGGTGAGGTAAGGGTGGGCGTAGTTCGCGAGCGTTCCCAAGCGCTGCATCTGCTGGCCTTGGGTCTGAACGTAGCTCGCCGCGTACTCTTGGCAGCGCTTGCGGACCTCGATGGTCGAGAGGTTCTTGGCCTCGGCGCCCAGCTCCTTCAAGACTTTGTGCTCGATGGGAAGGCCGTGGCAATCCCACCCCGGCACGTAGTCGACGCAGTGGCCGCGCATGACGCGGCTGCGCACGACGATGTCCTTCAAGATCTTGTTGAGCAGGTGGCCGATGTGGATGGGGCCATTGGCGTACGGGGGTCCGTCGTGGAAGACGAACGGGCCGCGCGGGCTTTCGCGCTGCACCAAGGTCTCGTACAGGCCAAGCTGCTGCCAACGGCCCTGAATTTGCGGCTCTTTGGTCGCGAGGTTCGCCTTCATCGCGAACGTCGTGGTCGGCAGGTTCAGGGTAGCGCGGTACGGATCCGACTTGGTCGACTGTGCGTCCGACATACGGCCGTCCCTATGCGCACTTGCGCCACGTGAGGTCAACGATGGCGTGGTCACCGATACCCGTGGCGTTTTTCCGGCCACGTGTTACCCAATGCGTCCCTCCCATGTCTGAGCTCGGCGTCGAGTCGCGTTTCTGGATCCAGCGCGAGCTGGGCCGGGGCAGCAAGTCCCGGGTCCTCGACGTGTGGGACGCGCTCCATGACGTGCGTCGGGCGCTCAAGATCGCCGACTCCAAGAACGCGCGCCGGGCGCTCGAGGCCGAGTACCGCCTGCTCACCGAAGTGCGGCATCCGCACGTCGCCCGCGCCTACGACTTCGGCGTCAGCAGCGTCGGCTTACCTTATTATACGCTCGAGCTGGTCGACGGCGTCGACTTCGAGATCTTCGCTCGGCGCCAGCAGCCCGAGGTCATCGCCATCGTCGCCATGCAGGTGCTCGAGGCGCTCGCGACCCTGCATTTGCGCGGCATAGTCCATCGCGACTTGAAGCCACGCAACGTGCTCGTGGCGGGTGAAGGGCAGGCGGGCGTGGCGCGCCTCATCGATTTCGGCCTCGCCACGCGTGGAGCGACCGCCGGCATCACCGGCGGCACCTTGCCGTACATGGCTCCGGAGGTGGCGCGTGGAGATATCGTCGACGGCCGCGCCGATCTCTACGGCCTCGGCGTCATGCTGTACGAAGCGCTCGTGCCCGACGCGACGCACGACGACCTCGCTCGGGTCGCCCGCCGGCACGTGGCGCTGCCGGTGTCGCCGATGCAAGTGAACCCGTTGGTGCCGCGCGACTTCGCCGACTTCGTCATGTGCCTCATGCAGCCGGACCCAGCGCGACGCTACAACAGCGCCTTCGAGGCTGCTTCCGCTCTGGCGCGCTGCGAGGGGTTGGGGCTCACGCCGCGTGACGAGCAAACGACGATCGAGCGCATGTTGCGCGGCGGCGCCGTCTCGCACCGACCACGCGAGCTCGGCCGCCTCGTGGCTCTGGCGCGCGAAGTGAAGCGCAAGCGGACGCCGCATGCCGTGGCTCTCCTCGGTCGCGAAGGCGCCGGCAAGACACCCTTGCTGCGCGAGCTCGGCGCGTCGCTCTGCGCGGAAGGGTTCCGTGTCGCGCACTTTCGCACCTCACGGGCACCCGATGCGCCGCTCGACCGCATCTTGCGCGCGGCTCACGCGCTGCGGCCCGACGTCGTCGCCGAGGTGACGTCCGATTGGACGCGCGGCCGCGATGCCTTGACCAGCCTCGCGAACCGCGACCCTTCGATGTTCGTGGCACGGCTCTCGACTCTCCTGGTCGACGCCTTCGCCGACGAGCCGACGGCGCTGCTCATGGACGACATTCAGCGCGCGGAGCCAATCGCGCTGCAGGTCGTCGAGGCGATGGCGCGCGACCGGGTCGGCACCTCGCTCTTCATCGTCTGCGCTTCCGAGGATGCCGTATCGCCGCTCGGCGATGAAGCGACCGTGATGCGCCTCGAACGCCTCGACGAGGAGTCCGTGGCTTCGTTGGTGGCGCACCGGGTCCAGGGTTTGCGCTTGCCGCAGCCGGCGTTGCTGCGCCTGCTCGCCGACGGCCGTGGCGAGCCGACGCTGATCGAGCGGACGCTGGCGGGCTTCTTCATGGACGGTCTCTTGACGCGTCGTCACGGCAAGATGATGTTCACCGGCGGTCGCTATCGCGGACGACCGGATGCGCGCTCTACCTGGCGTCCACGCGCCGAGGCGCTGCGGGAGCCACTCGCCCGGGTCGCCTCCGCCGCCGCGGTGCTGGGGGAGCGCATCAACGCCGGAGCCGTCGCCGCGCTCACCGGCGATGACGTCGGGGAGGCGCAGAAGGCGCTCGCCGAGCTGTCGCACCAGGGGTTCCTCGCGGCCGCGCATGCCACGCAGAGCCCGACCTACATCTTCTCGCGGCGGTTCCTGCGCGACATGCTCTATGACGTCGCGCCGGCCGACCTCTTGCAACGCCTGCACGACCGCGCCGCCGCCATGCTCGGTGGCTCCGCCGGCGAGCCGACGCCGGAGCTCATCGAGCACCTCTTGCGCGGCAGCGACAATGCCAAGGCCATCACCATCGCCATCGAGGCCGGGGACCGCGCTGCCCGTGTCTTCTCGGATAAGCGGGCCGTCGACTACTACAACCATGCCTACCAACGACTCGAAGGAGCGCGTGACCCGCGCGGGGCTACCATCGCCGCGCGTATCGGACGATCGCTCACGCGGACGGGCGACATCCAGCGCGCCATGACCTGGTACCGCGCCGCGCTGATCGAGACGCGCGGCCGCGACATCGTCACCTCCATCGAGGCGAGCTTGGGCTTGGCACAGGCGCTCCTGGCCTCCGGGGAGACCGTGGAAGCCGCGCGCCACGCGGCCCTCGCCCTGAGCCTGGTGGATGACGACACACCGATGTTCACCGCCGCGGCCCTGCGCATCCAGGCCGCCGTGGCGATCTCGGCCGGCGAGCACGTCGTCGCCGGCGAGCGTCTGGCGCGGGCGCAGGCCATTCTCGACAAGAGCTTGAACCTCGCCGATGCCGTTCAAGCGCCGACCGCCGCGGTGCACGAGGCGCTCACGCTTTCGGTCGAGGTGATGCTCGAGCAGGCGCGCCTGTCCCGTCGGATGGGCCAGCTCGCGAGCTCGGTGCGTCACGCCAAGCGTGCGTTGCAGCTCGCTCGCGCCATCGGCGATCCGTCGGCGGTGGCCAAGGCGAGCGCCGTGCTCGCGCGCGGATTCGCCCGCGCCGGCCGCATGAACGCGGCGCGCCGTGCCTTGTTCGCGGGCCTGAAGGGCGTCCGCTCGAGCGGTGATCGTCTCCGCGAAGCCGGCGTGCTGCGCGAGCTCGGCCACTTGCGCCTGCGCCAGGGCCACTTCGATGCCGCGATCGAGCGTTACACTTCGAGCCTCGAGATCGTGCGCAGCTTGCGCGCCCGTGCCCACGAATCGGCGTGCCTCGCCGACATCGGTTTCGTGCGCACCATGCTGGGGGATTTCCGCGCGGCGCAGATGTCGCTTTCACTAGCCATCGACACCGCCGAAGCGAGCGGCGACGTGCGCGCGGCGATGGTGGCGCTGGCGTCGCTCGGCTTCGCGCTCGCTTGGATGGGCGACCTCACGGGCGCTTCGAGCGCGCTCGAGAACGTCCTCGGCTCGCCTGTCGCCAAGACGGACGCGGTGCTGACCGCCCTCGCCGGCGGAGTCAAGGCCGGCCTCGACGCCCGCCTCGGCGCAACCGAGTCCTCCGCCGCTTTTCTCGAAGGGGTCGGTCCGCTTTTGAAGACCCTCGAGGATCCGGCCGACGAGGCGGTGCTGCTGCTGCTGTGCGGCCAGTGCGCCCTGTCCCTCGGCCGCCACGGCGACGCGCTGGGGCTGTACACCGCCTTGCGCAACGCCGTCAGCACCGGTGCCCTCGCTTTTCTCGAGGCGCCCATGGATCTGCTCGGGGCGTCGGTGCTGCGCGCCCATGGCGACGAGCCTCGTGCCCGCGAGTGCCTCGAGAGGGCGTTGCGTCGGGCGCAGGAGCAGGGCGCCCGTCTCTTGGTGGTCCAGGCTCGGCTGCAGCTCGGCCGCCTGGAGCGTGGCACCGACGCCGGCGCGGCGCAGCTCACGGGCGCCATGGAGCTCCTGCAATCGGTCACCGCCGACTTGCCCGACGACATGGTGGAGGTCTTGCTCGCCTCGCCGCTGGCCCGACGGCTACGCGGCAACTTCAGCGTCGAGCGGCTGCGCTTGCTGAACGCCTAGAAACGGCGATTGTTGACGCGCATCCACGTGTTGAGCTGCTCGCGGAACTGGAGCGCGAGAGCACGGTTCGTCTCCATGAGCTGGCCGATGCCCCGCCGGATTTCCGAGTACTGCGCGCGCTCGAGCGCGGTCAGGCGCTCGCCGCCGACCTGGAGGATGCGTGGCATCTCGGTGCGACCGGCGCCGGTCATGGTGTAACGCCCCATGGCCCCCGCGGCCGCCGGCACCGCGCGAGCGGCGACGAGGCGTGCCATGCTCGCTCGCAACGCGCCGACGCCGAGACCGCCGCCGGGGATGAGCGCGAACACCCCGTCGGCGTTTTCGACCCGGCCCGACGAGAAGTCGGCGCGCTGCCGAACCATCGCGCGCATGCTCTCGGGAACGCTCCCGGGTGCCGAGCCGATGAGCCACTGGGCGGCGGCTTGCTGCGCGGGGCGCGGCAGATGTGCCCAGGTGCCGCCGACCAAGTCACTCGCCATGTCCGCCGGCAGGTCGCCATAGCGGAGCAAGGCGCCGAGCGCCGACGGGTCGTTCGCGAAGCGCTCTCGTAGCTGGGGCAGGGCGCGCTCGAACGCGGGGCGATCCTCGTGCAGCTCGGCGAGCCGCTCGGCGGCGCTGCGGGCGAGCTCAGCGCGCTCCGCGTCCGGCACGCGCGTGGCGGCGCGGGCGTGTGCCGCGACGACGGCCGCGTCGCGCGCACCTTCGTCGCCGGGATGCAATCGGCCGGCGATGTCCCCGAGCAGCTGCGGGCTGCTCGCGCCGATGTTGGCGAGGGTGTCGGGGAGCGCATCGGGTCGACCGCGCAGCTCGGCGGCGATGGCGTCCAGGGTTGGCCCATAGCGTGGGCTCTCGCGGCCGCCTTCGGTGGCGAGGTCGCCGAGCTCCTGCACCGCCGCGTTGGCGCGGCCGCGGTCGGCCAAGCGCCCGGCGAGCTCGCGGCCCGTGATCTCGACCGGTGCTCGGACGTCATCGCCCAGCGCCGCGAGACTGTCGCGGCTCACGGGTTGCGTCACGCGATCGGCAAGAGGGATGTCGTTGGCGACGCGCCAGCGATCCTCCGGGCTCATGGGCGCCGCGCCACCAGGCCGCTCGGTGCGCAAGGCCGCGAGGATGGCGTTGCGCGCCTGCGTGCCTTCCGGGGTGACCGCGCCGCTGGGGTCGTGCAGGAGGGCACGGGCGCGCGCGATGCGGTCGGCGGGATTTGCGGTGTTGAGAATGCTGTCGGCGACACGGCCGATGGCGGCTGGGCGATCACGCTCCGGCAGCGTGCCGATATCGCGCAGGCCGCTTCGCAACGCCTCGTTGCGTCGCCCCCGATCGGTTTCGCCGAGACCGGCGATGAGCCGATCGGCGGGACCGGGCTCGGTGACGCGTGGCTCGGTGGGACGCGCGGCTTCGGCTCGCGTGAGTGGTGACGCGTCCGCGCGATTGCGAGCGTTAGGCCGGTCGGGCTCGACACGGGCAATTCTGGGCGGCCGCTGCGGCGGGCTTACCAACGCGCGGGCCACGGCGTCGTAGGTCGTGGCGCCGCCGACACCGTCACCCCGGCGCTGTTGGAGAAGGTCGCGCTGGAGGTCGCGGATAGCGGCTCGCGTGTAGCGCCCGGCGACGCCGTCTTCGTTGAGCACGCGCCTGCCGGCGATGATGTTGGCCGCGATCTGGAACACGCGGTTGTGCTCGCCGGCGTCACGCCCAGCGGCGGCGGGCAGGGGCGTCCCGGAGCGTGAGCGCCGTTCGCCGGGAGCGGCGCGGATTTCACCAATCCGGCTGGCGATGGCGGCGCGGGCCTCGGGCGGCATATTGGCGTAGTCGAGCTGGCGCACGTCGACGGTGGCCCAGTTGACCCTGGACCAATCGACAGGTGCGGCTCTTACCTCGGTCATGCTCCATCCCACCAGAATGCTCGAACCGGCCTAGGACATACCCTTGGCGGCCCGCGAGCGGATGGATGGAGCCCGTCTAGCGCTGGGAAAGCCGGCCCAATGGGCTGAATCGACGTTCAGTGCGGATGAGGCGCGCGATCATTGTTGACAACTCAGGTGCGATTCCTTAGAAGCGCCGCTCCGATTTGGCCCCCTCGGGCCCGAAGAGAAGGTTCCTGTCATGTACGCAGTCGTACGCGCCGATGGCAAACAACATCGAGTCAGCCAGGGTGAGCGTTTCACCATCAACATGCTCCTCGGCGAGGTCGGCGGGACCGTCAAGCTCGACGACGTCCTCATGGTCGGCGGCGAAGGCGAAGCCAAGATTGGCGTCCCCACGATCGCCGGCGCATCGGTGACCGCTAAAGTGGTCGCTCAGGGCCGCGGCTCGAAGGTGCTCGTCTACAAGAAGCGCCGCCGCAAGGGCTTCGACAAGCTCATCGGCCACCGCCAGGACTTCACCGAGCTCGAAATCACCGGCATCAGCGCCTAGCGCTGACCAGAACGAGGTAATACGCCATGGCGCACAAAAAAGGCCAAGGATCGACACGCAACGGCCGCGACTCTCAACCGAAGTACCGCGGCGTAAAATCGCACGACGGTAGCATCGTGGTCGCCGGCAACATCTTGGTTCGCCAGAAGGGCACCAAGATCCACCCCGGCCGCAACGTCGGCATGGGCCGTGACTTTACGCTGTACGCTTTGACGGACGGCGTGGTTCACTACAAGCCCTTCGGCGCCAGGACCCGCGCGGTGATTACGCCCGGCGTCGTCGTCGAGAGCGCGTAGAAGCTCTCCTTCGGGCGCGCGCCTAGCGCAGTAGGTGCCTCGTGCGCTCCAATTTCATCGACGAAGTCGTCATCCACGTGCGCTCCGGTCACGGCGGCGCCGGTGCGGTGTCGTTCCGTCGTGAGAAATACATCCCCTTCGGTGGACCCGACGGCGGCAACGGCGGCAAGGGTGGCGACGTCATCGTGCGCGCCGATGCACAGCTGTCGACGCTTCTCGACTACAAGTTCCAGCGAAAGCATCACGCCAAGGACGGCGACCGCGGCCAAGGGCGGCAGTGCTCCGGTCGCGACGGCGACGACTCGGTCCTGAAGGTGCCAGTCGGCACCATGATTTTCAACGCCGACACCCAGGAGCTCATCGCCGACATGGCGGAGCCCGGGACCGAGGTCGTGCTCGCGCGTGGCGGACGCGGCGGCAAGGGCAACGAGCACTTCGCGCGCTCCACCCAGCAGGCGCCCAAGTTCGCGCAGCCGGGTGAAGAGGGCGCGGAGCTCACGGTCCGGCTCGAGCTCAAGATGCTCGCTGACGTCGGCCTCGTCGGCTTCCCCAACGTCGGCAAGTCCTCTCTCATCGCCAAGGTCTCCGCGGCACGTCCGAAGATCGCCGACTATCCCTTCACCACCCTCGAGCCGCACCTCGGTGTCGTTTCGTTCGGGCCGGAACAATCGTTCGTTTTAGCGGACGTCCCCGGCATCATCGTCGGCGCGCATACCGGCCAGGGGCTGGGCACGCGCTTTCTGCGACACATCGAGCGCGTGCGACGTATCGCGCATCTGGTGACCGTCGAGCCCGACACCGAAGACCGCGACCCCATCCGTGACTTCGAGGCCATCGAGCAGGAGATGGCGCTGCACAACGAGCGCCTCGCGTTGGTGCCGCGGGTCCTCGTGCTCAACCGCATCGATTTGCCGTTCGTCGCCGAGAAGCGCGCCGAGGTCGAGAAGTACGCCAAGAAGCAGAAGGTGCCGTTCTTCGCCATCTCCGCCGCGACCGGCGAGGGGGTGCCGGAGCTGGTGAAGTTCTTGGGGCACGGGGTGTTGAGCGAGCGCCAGGCGGGGATTGCACCGGTGGGGTTGCGGACCGAGAGCTCGGAAGGGCCGACGGCCGAGGAAGCCGAGTCGGCCGAGTAGCCGATAGCCGATAGCCGAGAACCGATAGCCGATTTCCGATATGCGATCGGCGATGCGGTTACTCTACGGCGTCGTCGGGGAAGGCATGGGCCACGCGATTCGCTCGCGGGTCATTCTTTCGTACCTGCTCAAACAAGGCCACGAGCTCGAGATCATGGCCTCGGGTCGCGCCTGCGACTTCCTCGGCAAGCACTTCAGTGGCGTCAACCGCATCCACGGTTTCCACATCATCTACGACGAGAATCGGGTCCGCCTGCGCCGCACCATCGCGAGCAATGTGGTGAAGGGCATAGCCGCCATCCCGACCCAGATCGCCGCCTACTTCGGCCTCATCGACGATTTCAAACCCGAGGGCGTGATCAGCGATTTCGAATCATGGACCTACTGGTACGCTAAAACGAAGCGCCTGCCGATCCTCTCCATCGACAACATGCAGGTGCTGAACCGCTGCAAACATCCGAAGGAAGTCATCGCCGGCCACGAGAAAGACTTCGAGCTGGCGCGTGCCTTCGTGAAGTCCAAGCTTCCATTCTGCGATCACTACATCGTCAGCTCGTTCTTCCAGCCACCGCTCGCGCGCAAGAAGACGACGCTGGTACCGCCAATCCTTCGCGACGAGATCCTCGCCGCCAAGCCCAAGCGCGGCGAGCACCTGCTCGTCTATCAAACCGCCGAGGGGAACGACGCCTTGGTCGCGACGCTCAAGCAGACGAAGCTGCCGTGCAAGATCTACGGCATGCGCCGCAGCATCCAGAAAGACGAGCAGGACGAGAACCTCACCTACCGCCCGTTCAGCGAGCAGGCCTTCGTCGACGATGTCGCGGGCGCGCGCGGCGTCATCGCCGGCGGCGGCTTTACCCTCATGGGTGAGTGCGTCTACCTGCGAAAGCCGATGCTGTCCGTGCCGGTGGGGGGACAATTCGAGCAAGTGCTCAACGCCCGCTGGCTCGAGAAGCTCGGCTATGGACGCTTTGCCCCGAGCCTCGAGGATCCTGGCGCCATCCACGAATTCGTGGCCGGCTTGGATGCACACGAACAGGCGCTCCAGAGCTATCGGCAGGACGGCAACAAGGCCGTGTTCGCCGCGGTGGACGAGCAACTCGACCGTATGGCCGCCTTCGGCTGACGTCCGCTTGCCTAAAGGCTTGCGCCTGCTTAGATCTCCTTGGCTCGCCCCCGCAGAGGTCCCCCCGTATGCCTCGCATCATCAGCTTCCTCGTCTTCATGCTCATCGTCGTCGCGGTGATGGGCAGCATGCATTGGTACTTGTGGACGCGCTTCGTGCGCGACATCCAGCTCGCCGCGCCGTGGCGCCAGATCCTGACCGGCGGCATGGCGTTGATGTTGCTGCTCTTGATCGCGACGCCCATCATGTGGCGCCTCGTCGAAGGCGTCATTCCCTCGGTGCTCATGACCGCCATCTACTTTTGGATGGGCTTCGTGGTCATCGCGCTCGTCGTCGTTGGCGGCCTCGACATCGGGCGTGTCGTCTACGACCTGGGTAGCCGCTTCATGGTAGGCGCTCCGGTCGACGAGGCTCGCCGACTCGCGTTGGCGCGCTTCTTCGGCGGCACCGCGATGCTCGGTGCCATCGGCGCGTCCGTCATGGCGGCACGCAGCGCCCTCGGCTCGCCGTCGCTGCGCAAAGTCAGTATCGCCCTCAAGAAACTGCCCAAGGAGCTCGACAAGATCACCATGGTGCAGATCAGCGACCTGCACGTCGGCCCGACCATCCGGCGCGACTACGTGCAGGACGTCGTCGATCGCACCAACGCCTTGAACGCCGATGTCATCGTCATCACCGGCGACCTCGTCGACGGCACCGTCGAGGAGCTCGAGCACGACGTAGCACCGCTCTCCCAGCTCAAGGCGCGTCTCGGGATCTTCTTCGTGACCGGCAACCACGAGTACTACTCGGGTGTGGGTGGTTGGATGCGCCACCTGCCGACCCTCGGGGTGCGGGTGCTGCGCAACGAAAACGTCCGCATCGAGAGCGGCGGCGCCGCGTTTTATATCGCCGGCGTCGATGATTGGACCGCGGGTCAGTTCGGCGGCGGCCACGGGCCCGATCTGCCTGCCGCTTTAGCGGACATCCCCGACGGCGCCTGCACCGTGCTGCTCGCGCATCAGCCCAAACAAGTGCTCGAGGCCGCCGCGCGCAACGTCTGCGTGCAGCTCTCCGGTCACACCCATGGCGGTCAGATCTGGCCGTTCGGCATCTTCGTGCGTCTCGCGCAGCCGTACGTCGCTGGGCTCGCGGATCACAACGGCACGAAAATCTACGTGAGCCGGGGCACGGGATTCTGGGGACCGCCGATGCGTTTTGGCGCGCCGTCCGAGCTCACCCACATCGAGCTACGTGCGTACGTCTGAGCGGACTTTCGACGATCCATTTCGCTACGCGCCCCCGTAAGGCGGTGCATGCGTTCCTCCATGGCCCGTTGTTGCTTGCTCATCGCCGGCATGGCGGTGAGCTGCAAGATCAATAGCGTCGATCAAAAAGGTCCGCCTCTCACCATCACCGCCGTCAACGCGGTGAACACGGTGGGCAACGGCGACCCGATATTCTGCAACACCGCCGCCGGTGTCGTGCGCATCTCGGGAACTGGTCTCGCACCCGTACCGCGCGACTTGCTGACCGACACGCCGAGGCTCGAGCACGCACACGTGACGCTCGTTTGTGGTGGCGTCACGACGGAGCTCGGTGAGGTGGCATATCACTTCGATAGCGACTCGCTGACCGCCGCGGTACCGCAGGGACTGGCCGTCGGCACCTGCGACGTGACCGTGGAGTCGCCGACCGGTGAGCAAGTGACGCTGCCGGCGGGCCTCGAGGTGAGCGCCACGTGTCTGCGCATCGATCTCTGCAATAGCGTCGACCCCGCCTATGGATGGATTGGCGGCCGGACCACGATCGAAATCTGCGCCGACAACGGTGCCGGCAGGGGCTTGCTGCCGGTGCCGCAAGTGTTCCTGCTGGTCGACGCCGATGGCGACGGCCTCGGCGTCACCGAGGTGCCGCTCATCCGCGAGGCTTTCACGATCGAGCACTCCAGCGTTCACGGCTTCGCCGATGCGTCGGTCATGACCGCCGTGGTGCCGGCCTCGACCGAGCCGCGCGGCGCCGGCATCGTCGTTGGCGGACCCTATGACATCAGGGTGGTGAACCCGGACGGCGGTGAAGGCATCATCGTCGACGCCTTCGAGGTGCTTGCCGACCCGCCGCCAAAGATCACCGCGGTGAGTCCGGAGCAGGCCGACACTCAAGACGACGTCGAGCTCACAATCGACGGTGAGAGCTTCAAGACCACGGCCCGCGTCATGTTGTTGCGTGCCGACCAGGCCTCGGGCGCCGCTTGCACGGCTCCCAACTGCTACCTCTGTGGGACCCTCGTGGTTGGCTCGGCGCTGCAGGCGACATGCATGGCTCCGAGCTCGACGATGAGCTCCGGCAGCTACGTGGTGCGCTTCGAGCACACGGATGACGGCTCGTTCTCCGACTTCTCCGCTTTCGCGGTCACGAATCCGGCGGGCAATCTCGCGCAGAGCACCACGGCCTTGCCGGCGCTCGGTACCGGCCGCTACGCGCACGCGGCCATCAGCGCGCGCGACGACTCGGGCAATCGCTTCGTCTATGCAATCGGTGGTCGCAACACCACCGCGCTCGACACCGTCGAGGTGGCGGCGCTGTCGCGCTTCGGACAGCTCGGTAGTTGGCGCACGCTGACGACGCGCCTTCCGCGCGCGACCGCCGAGGCGAGCGCTTTCGGCAATGGACAATACGTCTTCCTCAGCGGCGGTCATGACGGAGCCGGTGCATTGCTCGCCGACACGGTGCGCGCGCGCGTCCTGGGAACGGACACCGTCCCGGTGATTGCCGCGCCCGCAGCCGAGGAATTCGCCGCCAGCGCCTTGCTCCCCGGCACCTATTCATATCGCGTGTCCGCCGTGATGGACGGCACCGGCGACAACCCAGGCGGCGAGACCTTGCCCTCGGACGCCGAGACCATCGTCATCGGCACCGAGCGTCGCGTGGCGATCAGCTGGGCGGCTGTGCCCGGCGCCACCGGCTATCGCGTCTATCGCTCGCCGTTGCCCAACTCTCTCGCGGGCACCGAGCGCCGTATTGCCGCGCCCACCGGCACGAGCTTCACCGATGACGGCACCGCCGTGGTCGGCGCGGAGGAACCGCTACCTTCCGGTGCACTGGGCGTGTGGGCCGATCAGCCCGATCTCGCCGCCGGCAGAGCGAACGGCGTCGCCGTCGCGGCGCAAGCCACCGGCGGTCGCACCTTCGTCTACGTGCTCGGTGGCGTCACCGGCGCCCCCGAAGCCGCGGTCACCGACTGCGAGCTCGCCGAGATTACGAGCACCGCGGGCGTCGCGAGCATCGGAGCGTTTTCCGCATGCGGCGATCTCAGCGTCGCACGCGGCGAGCACATCGGCGCGGTCATCGACGCCGCCAGCGCCCCGATCGTCGCGGGCCTCGCGACAACGTACCTCGCGGTGGCGCAAGGCCTCGACGGTGGCACCGTGCTCTCGAACATCGAGGTCGCGAGCGTCGGCGATGATGGCACCCTCAGCGCTTGGACCACGTACGCCGGCACGCCCAGCCAGCGGCGTCACGGCTCGTCGAGCGCGCTGGTGAACAACGTGCTCTTCTCGCTCGGCGGCCGCGACGGCTCCGGCGGCTACCAAGATCGTGGTCTCACGGCCGATGTCTGTCCTTCCGGCACCAACTGCGACACCGACGATCCGCCGATCGTCAACTGGGGCGCGGGCGACAGCGGCATCGTGCTCTCGGCGGCTCGCTATCGCGCCGGCACTGTCTACGTGGGCGGCTTGTTCTACTTCACCGGTGGCCGCTCGAACGACACCACCGTGCTCGCGAGCTGCGAGCAAGGGAGCTACCAATGAGCAGCCTCATTCTCGCCGTCCTGCTCGCCGCCACCGAGAAGGCTCCGCCGCTGGAGGCGCCACCCGCGGAGCCGTCCGCTGAGGCGGGCACTACCGCCACGGCGCCATCGACGTTCACCAACACGACGCACGATGGCGCGCACGGTATCCGGCTCGGTCTCAAGCTGGGGCCGGTCTTTCCGACCTCGAGCCTGGGCGCGACCGTTGGCATCGGCCTCGACGCGGAGTACCGGCCGGACGTCCTCGGCCGCTTGCTCGGTGTTGGCCTGGAGCTCGGCTACGCCGCCCCCAATGACAGCGGCACTCTTCAGGATCCGAGCGTTGGCTCCTACGACTACGAGTTGAAGACGCGCATCCTTTCGGTCGCGCTCGAGGTCGTGGCGCGGCGCTCCTTCGGGCGGCTCGAGCCCTACGCGGCACTGGGTTGGGCACTCGTCGCCTTGAGAGCCAAGACCGAGGCCTTCGCCATCGAGACCACCGAGACGCAGTTACGCTCGGGGCTGCAGCTTCGCGGCGGCCTCGGATACCAAGTTGGCCCCGGCGATGTGTTCGGCGAGCTCCGTTATCAGTACGCGAGCTACGCCTTCGAAAGCACCGGGGACGCGAGCGCCGGCACGCTCGCCATCGCGCTCGGCTACCGCTTCGCCTTTTAGGCGCGCACGATGTCCCGCATGCGCGAATCGCTCTCCATCACCTGGAGGAGGCGGTTCGCGCAGTAGCGCAGCGGGTTGTCCTGCTTGTAGCCCTTGTAGCGATAGGGGTTGTCGGCTTCGAACTTCATGTTGAGCTTCTCGCGGCGATAGCGCTCTTGATTGACGCACCAGCGGCCGTCGTCGCCCTGGTTCACGTAGCCTTCGCGCACCAGGTTCTTCCAGAGCTGCTCGAAGCGCTCGCGGCACGCGCCAAGGTGGAGCAGGGCGTCGTCGACATGGTAGCCCGCGGCCGCGGCCGCCAGTGCCTTGCCGTGCAAGAAGCCGAACAACGCGTCGGGTGAGAGCTCGGTCCTGTCCATGAGATATACGCCGGCGAGCTGGGAAGCAGTCACCGTCGTGAGCGAGAGCAATCGTGCGTGCACTTTGCCGGCAAAGTCTTCCGCGTCGCGTCGCCTGTACGCTTCGGCAGACTCGCCCGGAAGCGGGTCGACCGGCGTGTAGGTCATCGGCGCGCCCGAGTTGATGAAGTTCAAGTACTTGCCGCGCGGGCCGGCCAGCAGGTCGAGGGTGTACCCGACCGGGGCCACGGAGACGACGCGCTCCGTGCCGTCGGCCTGCGGCACGCGGATGAGGGACATGAAGCCCTTCTTCACCTCGACGATGCGACCATTGGTCATCGTCGTGCCTTCGGGGAACACCAGGACGTGGCCGCCCCAGCCGAAGCGGTCACGAATCGCGGCCATGGTCTCGGCATTCGCGGCGCGCATTGCCGCTTGCTGCGCCTCGGTGCCGCCTTCGCCCATCTTGGTGCGATGGAGCTGGAAGCAGATCGTCTTCTGCATCACCCAGTTGCCGATCTTCGCGAAGGCGCCACCCTTCAAGGTGCGCGCGGCGATCTTGAAGTCGGGCTTTCCAGGAATGCGGCGTTGCAAGGGGAAGAGGTTCACGAAGTCGAGCGAGGTCTGATGTGTCGCAAGCCAGACCAACGGGCGTCCGGGCTCGAGCGTCTGCGTCCACTCGCCACCCTTGATGTGGACTTCATGGGTGATGCGCTTCTGCCACAGCGCAAAAAGCATCGAGAAGAAGGCGACGGCGGGTCGCTTGACCCATTTCGAGGCCCATGGCTCGGGCTTCGTCGCGATCATCGGCCCGCTGATGACCGGAGCTACCGCGGCCGGGGTCGCACGGACGACGGCGTTGCTGTCGGGCTGCGGCGCCGCGCGCCACATGACGTGCCGCGGGCCCGCGGGAACGTCCGCTATGGCGACGTCACGTGGTTTGCCCGCTTCGGCTGTCTGTGAAGCACGCGGCTGTCCGCTTCTACGGATGATCTGTGGCTCACTCACGGGGGAACTCCGACGATGACCGCGGCGCGGCCCTGCATTTCCAATGTGTGATGTTCGACACTCATGCCGTGGGTCGCGGCGAGCTCGGCGAGGTGGCGCATCCACGGCTTGTAGGACATGCCGTTGTCCGAGCAGCACGGCACGATGGCGAAAGGGACCCTGTGCGCCGCGGCGTACTCGATGATGACGCGCGTCGCGCCGTCGGGGTGCATGCCGACGACGACGTCGCAGGCGCATGGCTCGTCGACGGTGAAGCGGCGCTGCTCGTAGCGCACCTCGAGGTGCTTGTGGCGCTGATCGAAGGTCGTGGTCTCGCGGCCGAGCTTGGTCAGCTCTTCGTTCAAGCGGCCCTGACCGCCGGCGATGTCGTAGACACGCCGTGCTCCGCTGAAGCGGTCGGCCACGAATCGGGCGAACTTCTCGAAGCGCAGTTTATCGGCCACCGGGCAAACAGGCGCGGAGGCCTGCCCAGATTTGAGAGACCTTGCTCGGCGCGGCGGCGATCGCTTCCTTGATGCCGGGGTGCTCGGCCAGGGCCTTGCGCATCGCTTCGAGATCGCGCGCTACCCCGAGCCGAACGCCGTAGTCCGGGTCGAGGCTATCGGGCGGGCAGAAGCCGACCTGACGAGCGCGGTCTTTGGCGGCTGCTTCGATGTGCTGGTAGTCGGCGACGGTCGGGGTCCCGCTACGCATCCGGTCGACGAAGCCTTGGTCGACCAGCTGGTAGTTATAGCCGTCAGGCCGCGTGCTCCAGGCCTGAAGGCCTCGCGCGAGGTCATGTAGGCGATTTGGCTGGTTGACGGACATGGACACTTCCCTTATCGACGCCTCGGTTGACTCACGCAGTATCGGCGCACCTCCGCTGAAGTTGCGTGTCTCGAAGCGCAACGAAATCAGCCTGCTTTGAGGACGGTCGTCTGCCGGAACCAGCGCCGGTAGTCGTCGATACGCATGCGAAAGGCCCCGTCGAGCCCGAACGGCGAGCCATGGTCCTCACGCTGGACGAACGGCGGCAGCGCCGCGATGTACGCGGACGTCTCGAACTCGGGCGAGTCAGTGGTGTTGCGCAACACGAGATAGCGCTGGCCATCCTCGATCTGGGTGCCCAGCACCGCGTACGCGTGGAGGGGCAGCAAGCCGGCTGCTTCGGCCGCCGCGACATCGTCTATGCCGATATCGGCAACCGTCGGCCGCCGGTCACGCAGGGCCTGCTCGATGGTCGCATAGAGAGCATCGTCGCTCGACGACGCGTGGGCGAGGAGGTCGCTGTCGAGGTTGGTCAAGGTTCGTAGCGCGTCCGCCGGCCAACCGCTGTGCACGCCTTGGTAACCGTCGTCGTGGAGCCCCGCGTAGGCCTTCTCGATGATCGGACCCCACAGCTCCGTGGCGTTGCGCGAGCGCATGTAAACCGGCTTGCGAATGGCTGCGTGCATGTAGAGCTCGCCGTTGACCGTGACGTCGCGGGCCGCGCCTGCCTCGTAGAGACGTACGGTGAAGGTGCCGTCCTCGTTGTCGGTGACCGCGTTCTCGATGAGCTCGGGGCGAGTCGCGGCGATGGCGATGAGCGACGCCACGAGCCAGCAGTCGCCGGTGAGACCTTGCGTGATGTCGAAGGGCCGCACCCCGTCCACGAACAACCGGCCGTTGGGGATGCTGCGGCGGACGATGCTCCCGGCGTCGAGCTCGGACACCTGCTCCAGAGTCGGCATCGGATTAGCGACGGCTCGCACGACACGGCGTGCTCTCGCCTCGTTGTCGAGCGGCGCCGGCGCCTCGCGGGACACACCGGTGCCCAAGGGAGACTCGTCCCTCGCGAGCGCTAGGCGCTCGCCGAAACGGACCGGCGTGATGGGCATTGAGTCGGTTCTCGGCGCGTCAGACGGCCGGTTGCCTGACATCCTGTCGGCCTGACTTCATGGCACCGACAGCGACTGCGACCGCGAGCGTGACGATGGCCGCGACGACCGCCGCCCCGTGCAGGAAGTGATTGAGACGGCCTGCCGCCAGGTAGTCGCCGAGCTGCAGAGCCGCCCAAGCGCACACTGAACGGTCGACGATCGACTCCATCGACAGCAGGGTCGCGCGCAGCGACGGCTCCGGAATGGCGTCGTTGAAGACCTGCCGTTGAATCGGGAACGAGATGCCGGCGATGAACGAGAAGACCGCCAAGGCAGCGACCGCTATCCAGGCGTTACCGACCGCCATCACGGACATGGCCGCCGCCATTACCACTGTGAGCAGCGTCACCGCGTGGAAGTCACCGACGAAGCGGCGCATCCATGCGGGTCGGGCCGAGCCGACCGCTTCGAAGATCGACGAGCCGGCGAGGATGATGCCGAAGGTCTCGACGCCGAAGCCCTTGGCGCCGAGGATCGGTTGGAACAGGTTCACCTGTACGAGGCGAACGAGCGTGAACAAACCGATGCCTTGCACCATGAGCAGCGCGAGCTTCGGCGAGCCGCGGACGATGGCGAAGGCGCGCGGCAAAAGCAGCAGCGGTGAGGAGCGCTTCGCTCCCGAGTCTTGCGGCAACATCATGGCGACCGCGAAAGCGCACAGGGCGGAGAAGGCAGTGAGCCAATAGGGCAGGGTGAAGTGCCACTGCATGAGGAAGCCGATACCAGCCCAGCAGGCAACCTTGCCCACCAACCCGTAGGCGCGCGCGTTGCCCTCGGCCTGCTTGTAGATCTCCTTGTCGCCGCGGTCTTGCAGCGCATCGTACAAATAGGCGCTCGAGGCGCCCGAGATGAGTGACCGCGATAGCGCAATCAAGAGCCAGTGCACCACGAAGCCCATGTACGGGCCGATGAACGTGGGGATGCCGACGACCAGGAGGTTCGCGCCCACCAGCGCCGCGGCGCCGAAGCGCATCGAGCGTCGCCGGCCAATCGCGTCCGCCATCATCCCCGTCGGGATCTCGAGCACGCAGAACGCGATGTAGTAGATGCTCTGGATCTTGAAGATCTCGGGGTCGGAGAGCCCGAGCTGTTGCTGGTAGGCGTAGAAGATCGGCACCCACAGCAGCAGTGAGAAGAAGAACTGGAAGGCGTAGTAGAGAAAGACGAGGCGCTTCGTCGACATCACGAAGCTCCCGTTACTTGGCGTACGGCCTTAGTTGCAGAATCGAGATGCCTTCGTCGTTGGCCAGCCACTCGATATCGACGGGCTGCGCGAAGGTGTAGTCCGGCGAGAAGTGTGCTTGCAGCAAGCGGCCCGCGAGACCCAGCTTTTGCAGGACGACCTTGCGCTCGTCGGAGAGGTCCTCCTTGGCGTCGCCGATCGACAGGGTGCGACCACCGCCCTCGACGACGTTGTAGAGGTACTGCATCGGCAGCTCGGAGCCGTCGACGATGTTCTCGACGCTCTTCGGCGAGACGTTGACGTAGACGTTGCGGAAGTCGTCGCGCGACATCGGGTTGGTCGTGACCAGCACGCCGCCCATGCCCGAAGGCACCTTCTCTTGGACGATGACGCCCATCCAGCAGTCGTCGAGCGAGATGCCGACGTCGTTGCGCAGACGGACGCTGCGAGGCGAGAGCAGTGACGCCCAGACCTCTTTGATCGACTGGAAGACGTCGTCGGCGGTGCGCGCCTTGTTGATCGACTCGTAGATGCCGGCGGCGGAGAAGCCCTGCAGGTCCTCGGCGTTCGACGACGAGCGCACGACGAACGAGGAGACGCCCGAGAGGTGCTCGGCGATCTGATCGTCGATGGCGTTGCGCAGGTGCTCCGGCATGCGCGCCTGGCGGATCATCTGCTGCAACGAGACGCACAGCGGATCGATCTCGCGAGCCTTGAGCTCGAGCGCCATCTTCAGCTTACCGATGGCTTGCTGAATCGGCGCCGACGACTCGAGGAACTCTTGCTGCACCGCGAAGGGGATAGCGATGCCGCGCGGCACCTGGAAGTTCTCACGCAGGAATTCCCAGGCGGCGCGACCCAGGGTGGCGCCACGGCCTTCCATGGCGAAGTTCGCCGGGACGTTCAGGAAGCGCGCGAGATAGGGCAGCAGGTTCGCGCGCGGTGGGCGGCGTACGCGATAGAAGCCGAGCATGCGCTCCGAGCCGTTCTCGAGGACGTACTTGAGCTCGCCCAAGTTCGCGGCCTTGGTGCCGTACTTGTAGCGGTCGCTCATGCGCAGGCGGTCGAGCGCCACGATGGGGATGTTCGCGGTCTCTGGCGCCTCGAGCTTGATGCTCTGCACGCTCCAGATCGGCCGCTTGGCGAGATCGGCGGGCTTCTCCGCCGGCTCGAGCACCGGCTCGGTGGCGTTCATCTCCACCTGGAAGCGGACCCAGTGTCCGTCCAAGCGGTCTTTTTCGATGCGGTCGAAGATGCCGAGCTGCACGCAGTTGGGGATTCCCCAACCGGAGGCGAGCACGTTTGTGTGCGATAGCGGAGTGGTGTGGTGCGCGTTGATGATGCCCGAGACGCGCGGGATGTCGTCGGGCACGCGGTGCATCACGAGGATGTCGTACCACTCGATGGTGTGCGCTTGTGACCGGTACTCGACTTCGCTGCGGAAAGCACGAAGGCGACCGCGAGACTCGCCGGCGTTCAAGGCGATGAAGCGCGAGGTCGCGAAGAGCTCGTGCGAGAAGACGCGCGGCATCTGCTCGCGCGGAATCGTCGTGACGATCGATTCCTGGAGGTGGTTCGCCGGCTTCACGAGCACGGGTGAGCTCGGATCCAGGTTCTCCTTCACGATGTCGAAGAACGACTGCAACATCGGACCGTCCATGGTGTCGACTTCGACGGTCTCGAGCGTGAAGAAGCGGCGGTCGGTGTTCTTGTCGCGGCGCTTGTGCAGGGCGAGGATGCCCAAGAAGAAGCGGCGGTCGCGCGTCAGATAGAACGACTCGTTGTACTGGTCGATGTTGGCGTCAATCTCACCGGGCGACAGACCCAGGAGGCGCTCGCCGATGTAGTCGGCGTGGAAGGGGTACTTGGCGTTGTTGAGGAAGTGGACCGTGCGGGTCGGGCGGTCGACGACGACCTTTACGAAGGGGTAGCCGCCGAGGGTGCCGCAGAGCTGCGCGAAGGCTTGGAGCGTCAGGCGCTCGCCGACTAAAGCCGCGACATCGCCCGCGTTTTCGATGAGGGCTGTCGCCGGGATGCCGGCCAAAGCAACAGGCGCCTTTGGCAGAGCCACAGGCTGTACGGGGAAGGAATCGACCATGGTGCGCACTTTATCGGCGGGCGTGGCCCAGATGTGCTCCGCTGGGCGGTCCACGACGGAGATCTGAGAGGCAAAGCGCTCGGGGAGCGCTTGCGAAAAACTGCCCATGGGACTGGGCTCGGAGGAATTGTCGGTGGGCTTATCGGTCTCGAACATGGCGGCTGGCTTTGGGTTCTCGGCCCTGGTGGAAGCGTCGAACGGCGCGGCGATGTAACCCAGGGGAATCCCCTTGTCACTAAAAGAGTAGGGGGTAGGAGGGGCATGTGGGTGATGTAGGCGGCGCCTAGATTCCGCAGGTGTTTGAGGTACTTGAAGAAACCTTTGACGCGGCCAGCCAAAACTTTTTTCGCTTTTGGGGGTGACGCGGATTCACCCCCAGCGCGGTTCGGGTAAACTCACGCTTCCTGCTATTGGGGAGCGTCATGAGCAGAGTGGCCGGCGGTAGTCTTCCGAACCAAGTGGCAACGGGCGCAGCGACTGGCTCGGCGGGTCTCGTCACGCCGCAAGCGGGACAACAACGTGTCGCTGGTGGCAGCTTGCCGATGAAGCCGAGCGAGTACCTAGCTGAGCTTCGGCGACTAAATCCCGGGGTGAGCGAGCCTGTTCTTCGCGCCCAGGTCCACGAGTGGATGAAGCAGATGCTGCCTGCGAACCAGGGCTAGCTGGCGCCGGTAGCGGTCGCCGCCCGCAATGCTTCGGCTAGCTTCTTCGCGTCGTCGTGATCGACTGGCTTTGCGGGCCACGAGATGCCGAGGCCGCTGCCGCCATCGCTCTTCGGGATGATATGGAAGTGGACGTGCATCACCACTTGATGGGCGATGCTGCCGTTGTTCTGCAGGATGTTGTAGCCCGCGCAACCGGTGACCTTCTTCACGGCGCGACAGATGCGCGGCAAGACGCGGCCAATGGCCGCCGAAGCTTCGTCGGAGAGCTCGTCGAGCGTCACCGCCGGCTCTTTCGGGATGACGAGGGTGTGGCCCCGCGACAAGGGGCCGACGTCGAGAAAGGCCAGCACGTGCTCGTCTTCGTAGACTTTGTGCGACGGGATGCTGCCGGCAATGATCTTCGAGAAGATGGTTTCGGCCATGCCGCCGCATAACACGTCAGACCCGGGCTGCATAAAGCGACATCATGCTTTCGACCCGTGTCATCGACGGTCTCAC
>JBGGMJ010000066.1:0-6582 GCA_041288095.1 Myxococcota bacterium | reverse complement strand
GCATTCCCGACGCCCTCATCCCGCAAGCACTCGAGAGTTGCTACAAGTACGATCCCGCGTTCGGCGTGCTCATCCCCGAGGGCATCGGCGAAGCCGCGATGCAGCTCTACCAGAGCCGTCATGGCGACTGGTACGACGCGGTCTTCGAGGCCATCCCGGCGCTCATCGTTTGCATGGTTGCGCCGCAGCTCGTGGGTCTCGTGGCTCCCGCGCTCACTGGCGTCGCCGCCGCGGTGGTGTCAGCCGGTGTAGCGGGCGGCATCAACGCCGCCATGAATGGTGGCGACTTCCTCACCGGCGTGCTCACCGGCATGGTCGCGGCCTACGGCGGCGCGCTGGCCGGCGATTGGACGAGCAGCCTCGGTCAGCTCGGCAGCCGCGCCGCGAGCGCCATGGTGAGCAACGCCGCCCAGCAGTTCATGAGCAACGGCAAGATCGACATGCGGAGCCTCTTCGCCGCGGGTGTCGGTGCCGGCCTCACGGTGGAGTTGAGCAAGCTACCGAACTTGCCGCAGTGGGCAAGCGCTGGGCTCGGGGCCGCCGCGGCCAGCCTCGCGCTCACGGGTGGCGACGCCAGCGCCGCTGCCGCCGCGTTCCTCGTCGCGGCGGGCCAGTCCGTAGCGACGAGCGGCACGACGACGACGACAGGAGCGACCGGCACCAGCGCCACGACCGGCGTCGGCACCGCGCCGGGTGACGGTGTTCTCGAGATCGTCACCACCTTCAATGGCCAAGTCACCGGCTATGGCTCGGGCACGCTGACCCAGCTGCCCGATGGCACTTACGTCATCACGACGGCGAACCACTTGTTCGTCGAAGAGGGTGGGTTGCTGGTGGATCCCAACACCGGACTCCCGAGCTTCATCGGCGAAGGCGGGCATGGCCTTTCCGTGATGGTAAACGGCGTGCCGATCCCGATCCCGATGGACCAGCTCATCAGCGACATGCGCATCGGTGAGGATGGCACCTATCAGTATGGTACCCCGCGCAGTAACGTCGCCAACGACGCGCTCGCGATCATGCTTCCACCCGGCTGGGTCGCGGACAACATGGCGAGCCTTGCTCTCAACCTGCCATTGCTCACAGCCAAGCCGTTGGAGCTCGGCGAGCGGGTGACCTTCGCCGGCTACCCCGGAGAGGTCGACGAGAACGGTAACCGTCCGTTTGCCACGGCGACCGGCACCATCATCGCCATTCGCCCGGAGCAGGGCATCTTCGTGCGCTGGACGATCGATGAATACAACGCCGCTGTCGCCGGCGGCATGAGCGGCGGCAAGGTCTACAACGCGGCGGGTGAGCTGGTCGGCATCTTCAACGGCGAGGTGAAGCATGTCGGCAACGACGTGATCGGCGTCTTCGTGCCGGTCCGCCTCGACGCCGACGGCAACATCCTCGTTGGTCTCGGCCAAGCTCTAGGCGGCGGCTCGAGCGGCGGCGGCGGCCAGGGTCACTAGCGCTACTGCTCGACGCAGACGATCGGGAACGTGCGGTTGCACTCGGCGCTGAAGGCGCTGAACGTCGCCATCATGTTACCGCGCTGGTACTGACCACCGTTGGTGCCGCTGACGGCCGCGGACGTGCTGGTCCAGCCCTGGCAGGTGTTGAGTGTCGACATGCCGGCGTCCATGCCGGTCCACCAACCGCCGGCCGCGACGCTGACCGGCACACCATCGATCAGGGAAGTGAAGACCGCCGAGCCGTTCGTTACGCCGAGGACGCCCTCCCGATCGTGCCAGTAGTAAATGGTGTTCGGGAGGAGCACCCAGTTGCAACCTGCCGTGAGACACGCCTCCCGTCGGTTTGCAGCCGCGGCGCTGGCGATAAGGGCCTTCCAGGTGCCCGCCACGGGCTCGACGCTTTCGCACAAGGCATCGGCGGCGGTGGGCGCGACTTGCGTGGAGGTATACGCCGCGGCTGTGATGAAGAGGCGCTTCGCCGTCGTGGTGTCGATGTTGTAGGCCTCGGTGTGGACGGCTTGGTTGTTGTACTTCGGGTCGGCGGACGTGCAGTGAATGCGCACGTGGGCGCTCCCGAGGTCGTTCGCCGTTCCGTCGGGGAGGCCGGTGACCGTCTCCGACTGAATGAAGCCCCAGGTGTCCGGGGTGAAGGTCATGGTCGCGACGCCGGTCGCGCCCACGCGAATCTCGTCGAAGTCAGTGTCGTCCTCGATGGTGCAATTGACGTTCGCCACCGGCTTGCTGTTCAGCGTGTAGCGCACCTGGTCGGTGCCACCCGCCTCGGTCGTGTAGATGGCGTTCTCCCAGCGGTAGATGCCGGCGGTGTCATTGTCGTCATTGATGACGCTCACGTCGGGCACGGCAATGCCGCTGAAGGCGGGGTCGGTGCTCACGATGTCCCCGAGCAAGATATTGTAGGTCGCGTTGTCATCGTCGACCGAGTCGTCGACACCCGAGATGGTGATCTGCCGCGGCGTACGGTCGCTGATGACGATCGGTCCGGCGATGACCGTGCCCTCGCCGGTGTTGCTGCTCGCGATCGAGATCGAGACCGGAGCTAGCGGATCGGCGGCGAGCGTGATCGTGAACTGCGCGGTCCCGGCAGCTTCCGTGGTGTGCAAGCCGGTCTGGTTGGACACCGAGATCCCGGCAGTATCGTCGTCGTCGTTGATCACGTTGACGTCCACGGGATCGAGGCCGTTGAAGCCGCCGTCGGCGCTCGTCAACGTGCCCGTGTTGATGGTGTAGGCGATGTTTCCGTCGTCGAAGAAATCGTTCTGACCCGTGACGATGACGGCTTGCGGATCGTCCCAGTTGTCGGGCGTGAACGTGAGGCTCGCGACACCAGCGGTTCCTTCGGTCGCATCTCCCGTGGCGATCGGCACCGTGACGTTGGCGCTCGGCACGCAGGTCAGCGTCACGGAGAAGGTTGCTTGCCCCGCGGCCTCATTGGTGTGGAGCCCGTTGTTCGGTGAAACGTTGACGCGCCCGAAGGCGACGTCGCGATTCACGAGGGCCACGTTCGGTGGATCGATGCCGGCGTACAGCGGGTCGTCGCTGCTGATGGTCCCGAGATCGACGCCGTAGTCCACGTCACCATCCACGGCGCAATCACCCTTGCCCGAGACGTTGATGATGCGCGGCACCGCCCAGTTGTCCGGCGTGAAGGTCAGCTCCGTCGTGGTGATGGCGCCTTCAGTGTCGTCGGTCGATGCCAACGTGAACGAGACGTTGGCGGTCGGTTTGCAAGCAACGACGACGCTGAACTGCGTGACGTTGCCGCTCTCGTTGGTCTCGAGGCCAGTCGTCGGCGTTACGAGGATGCCCGCGGATGGCACGTCGTCGTTGGTGACCACGTCGATGTCGGGCGCGTCGAGGCCGCCATAGTCTGGGTCCTGGCTCTGGGCTGGTGAGATGAGAACGTGCGAGGTGATGGGGCCATCGGCGAGGCAGTCGCGCTCACCGGTCACGGTCACGGCCTGGGCAACGCTGTAGTCGGCCGGCGTGAAGGTCAGGATGTTCTTCGAAATGAACGCCTCGCTACCGTCATCGGGCGCCAGCACGATGGTGACCGGGGCGGTCGGCTGTGCCGTAAGGCGCACGTTCACGATGGTCGGAGCTCCCGACTCGCCTACGGTTATCGCGGACGGGCTGATGTCGAAACCCGGTACTCCTCGCGCCGCTACTTCCGGACTGCGGCATTGGCTGCGCACGTCACAGATGAAGTCCGAGGGACAATCGTTATCGCTCTCGCACGTGATGTTGGCGTCGTCCGGGATCTGGAGATCAACGGAGCAGCTGGAGAGCAGCGCGAACAGAGCGAGGCTTCTCTTCATCGATAGAGCACTGTTCCACAGCTTCGCTCGCCGCGCACCGACTACGTACCGCTAGTGGACTCGTAGGCGCCGACGGTAGGCGGAGCAGTCCGCGCTTGGCCTGCGCGGTCGCGCGCGGGGCCGTTGCAGGGATACGAGGTGTCAGTGAACCCACAGTCGGCCGTCGTGGTGTCGATGCCGATGTCGAGGGCGCTACTGACCGGCCGCTGGCCCGCGTCCACCAGCGTAGCAGCTTGGCCGACGACGACATTGCCGCTAAAGCGGTGCGGAGCAGCGAAGCCGAAGTCGCCGGCGGCGCCGATGACTAGCCCGGTTCCAGCAGCGTTACGGTAGCCGTCGTCATGCTCGCTCGAGAAGGCGTTGTTCATGAGCGCCGTGGGAGGTGCGTTCCCCGTGATGCCCACGCGTGTGTTCGACGTGCTCGTGCCGATGAACAGGTTGTTGACGATGCTGACGTCGGCGATGTCGTTGTCGAGCCAAACGCCGCTCACGCTCGACGCATTGCCGGCGTTGATCGTGTTGTGAATGACACGGGCGCTGGCACCGAGCGCGAGGTGAATCGCCTGGGTACTGCTCGCGCCGCCGCCTAGCGTGATCGTGTTGTTGATAATGCTGGGGAAGCCGATGCCTTCGATGACGATGCCGTACCCCACCGTGAACGCGGTCGTCGAAGCGCCGGTGATCACGCAGTTACGCAGCGCCACGTCCGCGCCCTGCATGACCACGACTTGCTGCGGGAAGGTGCCTTCGATGGTCAGGCCGTCGACGGCGGTATTGGTGGTATCGGAGAAGTAGAGCGTCTGATCGGAGTAGCGAAGACGCGTCACGTTGGCCAAGACGTCGCGCGTCGCGAAGTCCGCCGACCAACCGCCTTCGATGGTCATGTCGTTGGCCGGAAAGACCTGTTCGTCATAGATACCGCCGGCCACGTGGATGAGCGCGGGCGTCGACACGTTGCTGACCGCGAATGCGATGTTGCGCCACGGCGAGCTCGGCGTGAGGCCGGTGTTGCCGCTGTCGTTGCCGGTCGTGGCGACGTAATACGCGTTGGCGAGCACGCTGAAGCGCAGGGTGACGGGGGCCCCGATCAGAGGGATGCCCTGAGCGTCGACGATGCCCTGCGACAAGGTGATGGCGTAGTCGGTCGCGACACTGAGAGTCGCGAAGGCGACGGTGTAGCTCGCACCGGTGCCGGTCACTGCCTGGATGGCGCCGTCGTTGTCGATGCTGACGCTGTTGCCGTCGAAGCCGGTGACCGGTGTCGAGAACGTGAAGGTCACATCAATGCGGGTCGTGCTCGCGGGGTAAGTCGGCTGCAGCGTCGTGCTGACGAGGCGCGGGCCGGGAGCCGGGTCGGGCAACGAGGCGCTGACGTTGATGCCGGCGGCGACCAGCGGCTGCGCCAAGCGCCCATCGCAGGTCACGTCGTAGCTGCCGACGGGCACGATGAGGGTGGTGATGGCGCTGCGGCTCAACGCCAGGGCGCTCTCGACCACCTCGCGATCGGGCGACGTGCGCTCGACCACCGCGACACAGCTATCGGCGGTGGAGTCGTCCGCGAGCTTGAGCGACAACTGTCCAACATAGCGGACAGGAATCTCGATATCGACGAAGCCGGGAACGAGGCGAGCATCGCTGCTGCCGCGCAGCTCGGGAATACCGACCGCGGAGAGGAACTGAAAATCGACGCGCGCGTCGCCACATGCCGGCACCGCGATCGTGAACTCTTCCTCGGGAGCATCGAGGGTCACCGGCACGGTGAAGGCGCGCCCGTCGGCACAGGTCACGTCCAAGCGGCCGGTCGTCAGATCGAGGTCAGCGCGTAGAGCTTGGATGGCCCGCGTATCGAGGCGCAGCAGCGCCTCGCCGCCAGCACCGGTGCAAGCGACGAGGAAGCTGCTGAGAAGAGCGACAGGAACTACCTGTTTCATGGGGCATCGCCGTGACCGGTGTAGGCAAAGACGCCGGCGCGCCGCCAGACATTCACGAGAGCCGCGCGGGGATCAAGACCTGCCTTTGCGCACGTGCTTGTTGGGGTCGTGTCCCTTGCCGCTCGAGTGACAGTTACCGTCCGACCAGCGGTGACCCGGTGGGCAGTCGCCGCCGGCGCGAGCGTTGCTCCGTCCATGATGGTGAACGACGCAGGCGCTGGCTTGCAGGAACAACGCGACCGCCACGCAAACCGCACAGCGGGCGAACATCGCTTTCGCCGAATACAGCATGGTGCCTCCGTTTGCTTGAGAGGCTACTCGACCCGGAGCGCGACGCCCGTAAGAAAACACCGCGCAACCACGCCATTACACGGACTTACATCGACACTCCTTTCCCGCACCGACGCGCCGCGCACGCCGATAAACATCCTGAAGGAAAATGGGCGGCGCCTACCTGATGGAGAGAGGACTTCGCGGCCAATGACCCCTGTGACGCCGACACGCGGCCCCACGCGCACAGGTAGCGTCATCCATGGCGCTCCGTCCGCGGACGCGCCTGAAGCCGGCCCCACGGCAACACCACCCGAGACGAGGCTGCCACCGTCGTCGCTCGGCCTACCGGCCACTAGCCGTGGCTCGACTGATGCCTTGCGCACGCCGACCTGCGCCGCCACGCAAGGCGTGAGCCTGCGCGTGCATCAGGATGACGGCAGTCGCCCGGCCACGGTCGCGACTCTACCCGGCAACGCGTTCTACTGCGCGACCGGCGGGGCAACGACTCTCGAAGGACCGCGCGTGCGTATCCGCGTCGATGGTGACATCAAGACCGCCGAGTCGAACATTCCCGGCCTCTCGCAG
>JBGGMJ010000065.1:0-3389 GCA_041288095.1 Myxococcota bacterium | reverse complement strand
GCCTTCACGTGTCCCTGGAGATTCGTCGCGCTTCGCCAGAACGCGAGCCCGAGGACGACGATGACCAGCGTCAAGAGCAGTGCCTCGAGCCAGGCGGGGAAAAATGGTTGGGTCATGGCCACGACGGGCAGGCCGATGACCAAGACGATGACGAGCTGCAGGGTCACGACGAGGGCGCGTCGCGGGGTCGCCGCGAGGTCGACGCGGTTGGCTTCACCGCGCTCGGGCTCACCAATCGAAAGTCCGAGACGGTGGGTGAGATTGAAGACGCCGAAGATCATGGGTGTCGCGAGCAGCAGAGCGGCGACGAGCACCGCGGCGCGCGACAGCAGAGGTGAGAGGCCGAGCTCGCGGACGCCGAGCGCGCTTATGTGATCGATCGACAGCGAAGTGCCGATGACCAGTCCCACGAGAAGGCCGCAGTCGAGCACCAGGAGCCGCACCAAGCGTTTGACGCTCCAGCGCGAATCATCGGCGGCGCGTGGCGCTCGGAGCTGTTCCACCCAAGTGCCGTAGAGGGTGGCGAAGGTTTGCAGTGGCCGCGGCAGCTTGTGGTCGAGGAAGCTCGCCACCGGCGCGGCGGCGCGGATCAGCAGGGGTGTGGTGAGCGTGGTGATCGCCGAGACCGCGACGGCGACGGGATAGAGAAATTCGCCTGTCGCCTGCAGCGTCACGCCGAGCCCGGCGATGATGAACGAGAACTCGCCGATCTGCGTAAGGCTCATGCCCGCTTTGACGGACATCTGCGTGCCGTTGCCGGTGAGGAACGCGCCGGTCGACACACCGACGAGCTTTCCCACGATGACGAGCGTCGCGAATACGGACACCGCACGCCAATGCTGCACCACCAAGGCCGGGTCGATCGACATGCCGACGGAGACGAAGAAGATGGCCGCGAACAGATCGCGCACCGGCGCCACGAGGTGCTCGATGTGCTTGGCCTCGCCGGATTCGGCGACCATCGAGCCCGCGACGAAGGCGCCGAGCGCCACCGAGTAGCCGAGCTTGTGGGCGAGCAGGGCGACGGCGAAGCAAATGCCGATGCTCGCGACTAGCGTGGTCTCGGTGCGCTTCAGACGATTGATGGCCCGCACCGCGCGGGGCACGACGAGCATGCCGACGACCACGAGACCGACCAGGAACGCGGCCAGCCGTCCGCTGGAGTGGGCAATGCTCTCGGCGGAGACGCGGCCGCCCGAGGACAGCGTCGTGAGGATTGCCATCAGCAAGATGGCGATCAGGTCCTCGACGATGAGGATCCCGAAAACCAGCTCGCGCAACCGCCGCTCGACGCCCTGCTCGTCGAAGGTCTTGGCGATGATCGTGGTGCTCGAAATGGCGACGATGGCCCCGGCGAAGATGCTCTCGCGAGTGGTCCAGCCGAAGCCGCGCGCCACCATGAAGCCGAGCCAGACCATGATGCTCGACTCGATGAGCGCGGTGAGGCCGGCGGTCGGACCGATGCGAAAGAGCTTGCCGAGCCGGAACTCGAGACCGATCGCGAACATGACGAGGATGACGCCGAGCTCGGAGAGCGTCTGGACGATCTCACGATCCGCGACCAGCGGGATCGGCACGTACGGACCGACGATGAGACCCGCGAGGATGTAACCCAGGACGATGGGCAGCCGGAGCCGCTGGAAGATCACCGTCGTCACCGCCGCGACGCAGAGGACGACCGTGATCGCTTTTAGGAACTCGTCCGCGCCGTGCATCGCGACTCCGGGGCTATGATAAGGCATGATGACGGCATGGGATGGAGACCAGCTAAATCGAACCTCGTGTACGCTATCGCGGCTGGTGCGGTCCTCCTGATCGCCGGTGAAGGGCTGGCTATGAAAGTCGCTGTTCCGGACAAGAGTGTCTACCAAGACCCGGGCAAGAAGGTGACGCTTACGCTGTTCAAAGAGGGCAAACCGCGACTCACCGCGCCCGGCGAGAAGCACACGTGGCCGGAGCGCTTGCTGCCGCCGTCCGAGCTGCTCATCAGCGCGCCCGCGAAGAAAGTCGTCTACATCGGGGGCCTCGGTGACTCCGGGATGTCGCTCGGCCGCATCGACCTCTACGACTTCGCCGGTAAGAAGCTCGTGGAGATCGACCTCAACAAGGACATTCCCGATCTCGAACAGCTCTCGAAGGGAATGCAGGAAGACATGGGAAACTTCCCGTGGATTGCGGGCGTCGCCCTGAGCGCCGATGGAAGCGTCGCCAGCATCGATGTCTGCAAGGCGCTCGTCGTGACCGTCGACCTGGGTAAAAACTCTTACGCCGTTACCAAACGTTAGCGGCGCTCTGGATCGCTCGAAAGCAGAGATCGAAGCATGTCGCGCGCCTGCGTCCGCGCGTCCTCGGCGCGCTTGGTTGGCTGCGAGCTGGCGAGCACGGTCTCGTAGGCGGTGATCGCGGCCGCGCGGTCGTTGGCCTGCAGATGGAGCGCGCCGAGCCGCATGTATGGCGTGACGAGCATGGGAAAGCGCGCCGAGAGCTCCTGCCACTCGCGAATGGCCGCCGTGCGCTCGAGTGAGCGTGCGCGCAGGTCGAGCCGCGTGATCTCGTCGTCGAAGTCGAACCGCAGCGTCGCCGCCACCTGCGCCGCGGTGACGGCGGCCTCGAATTTGCCGGCGCGTGCCAGGGCCCGCGCGAGTTGTGAAGCGGCGATCCCGTGCTCTGGCAGGAAGAAGCGCGCACGTTCAAGATCAACAGCAGCCGGGCGGCCGGTGCGGAGCGCGTCACGCCCACGGGTCCAGTAAGCATTGCCCGCGGTGAAGCGAACGCCTTGGAGAAGCCCTGTGAGCGCGACCGCTACCAGCAGCGGCCACCGCCCAAGTGCGCGGAGGACGCTGGGCGAGAGCGACCCCAGCAGGAAGAAGAACAAGACGAAGGTCGACGGCACCCGCATCGGCGAGTCGGCGAACCCGTTCACGAATATGGCGGCCAAGGCAGCGCTCGATGCGCGCGACAGGGGATCGTTGCGCTGGTACGCGTAGGCTACAGCGGACACGACGACGAGCACGAACGCCAACGCCGTGACGAGACCGCCCTCGGCGGCGAATTGCAGGAGGTCGTTGTGCGCGAAGTCCACGCTCGACAGCGGCACGAACGCGTTGGCATCTCCGGCGATCAACGTCGCGGCGGCGCCACCGTATGCGGGCAGGTAGCCGCCGAGCCCCACGCCGGCGAGCGGATGTTCCCCCACGAGATGCAGGGCGACGCGCCACAAGAAGAGGCGCCCGCGCAGCCATGGAGCAGTCGTGCTTAGGTCCTGCTGCCACGCAAACGCAAGCATGGCGGTCGCGCACACCGCCGTCGTCGCGAGCATCGCCATGCGCCAGCGCGCGGCGACCCCGCGATCGAGGAGCACGTAGACGAGCACGCCGGCGACGAGCGCC
>JBGGMJ010000064.1:0-14060 GCA_041288095.1 Myxococcota bacterium | reverse complement strand
TCGTCGTCATCATCGTCGTCGTCGTCGTCGAAGTCGCCGAAGCCCTCGTCGTCATCGAAGCCAAAGTCCTCGTCGAGCTCGGTGCCTTTGCCTTCTTCTTCCTCGTCTTCTTCTTCGGCGTCGTCGTCTTCGCCGCCCTCGCCGTCGTCTTCGAGGTCGCCGAGCTCTTCGTCGTCGCCTAGCTCGTCTTCGTCATCACCGTCGCCATCGTCGTCTTCGTCATCATCGCCGTCGTCGCCATCGTCCTCGCTAGCGGCGTCGTCGTTGAACTCCTCGTCGGCGTCACGAGCGGGCGCCTTTTTGGCGGGCGCCTTCTTCTTGGCCGCGGCGAAAAGCTCCTGCAAAAACATGAATGGCTCCCAACGGGTCTAGCTGTCCGAGCAGATCTCACCAGGTGAGACGGAAGCGCCAATTAGCGTGCTACCCCGAGCGTGCGCAAGGCCAATTTCGGCGTTTCAAGTCAGCAAAAATGCACACATCTCGGTGCAGAAATTCGGGGCTCGTGCCGTCATCCTCTTGCAGTGCGGCGGTGCACACGCCAGAGTGGGATCGTTAGATCTTTTGGTAGAGCGCCAACCGAAAGCAGGCCATGGCCGACAAAAAGAAGCCCCTAGAAAACATCGGTATCGAGCACGCCCTTACCAAGCCTGGTGAAGGTGACAGCATGATCGTCATCCCCGACGAGCTGCCGGTACTGACGCTGCGCAACACCGTGCTCTTCCCTGGTTCGATCGTGCCCCTGGGCATCGGACGGCCGAAGACCGTGCGACTCGTCGAAGAGAGCATCAAGGAAAACGGGTTGGTCGCCGTGGTCGCGCAGCGAGACCCCGATGTCGACGACCCCGTTCCCGCCGATCTCTACGGGATGGGCTGCGCCGCCCGCCTCGTGAAGCTGGTCAAGGCCTCGAAGGACAACTTCAGCGTCGTCGTTCAAGGCCTCTCGCGCGTTCGCCTGAGCGAGTACACCCAGTCGTTGCCGTACCTGCGCGCGCGCATCAGCGCCGTCGAGGACATGACGACGAACCAGGTCGAGGTCGAAGCCTTGACCATGTCGCTCAAGAAGACGGCGCGCGAAGTGTTGCGGCTCATCCCCGAGCTGCCACCGTCCGCGGCCGAGCTCCTGGAGCGCGTCGACGACGCCGGTGTCCTCGCCGACCTCATCGCCTCGAACGTGGAGGCCACGGTCGACGAGAAGCAGGGCGTCCTCGAGACGGTCGAGCTGGTGTCGCGCATGCGTCGCGTGCTCGAGCTGCTCTCCCGTCAGCTCGAGGTCCTCAAGCTGTCGAACAAGATCAGCTCGCAGGTCAAAGGCGAGATGTCGAAGACGCAGCGCGAGTACTACCTGCGTCAACAGCTCAAGGCGATCAAAGACGAGCTCGGTGAAGGCGACGACAGCGACGACGATCTGGCGGAGCTCGAAGCTCGCGTCAACGACGCTGGTCTCCCGGACGAAGCCGAGAAGGCCGCCCGCAAGGAGCTGCGCCGTCTGCGCAACATGTCGCCGTCGCAGGCCGAGTACACGGTCGCTCGTACATACGTCGAGTGGCTGTGCGACCTGCCGTGGGCGAAGGCCTCGGTCGACAAGATCGATCTCAAAGAGGTGCGCGAGATCCTCGACGCTGATCACTACGGCCTCGAGAAGCCCAAGAAGCGCATCATCGAGTACCTGGCGGTTCGCAAGCTCAAGAGCGACATGAAGGGTCCGATCTTGTGCTTCGTCGGTCCGCCCGGCGTCGGCAAGACGTCGCTCGGTCAGTCGATCGCCAAGTCGATGGGCCGCAAGTTCATCCGCGTCGCCATGGGCGGCGTGCGTGACGAAGCGGAGATCCGTGGTCACCGCCGTACATACGTCGGCGCGCTCCCGGGTCGCATCATCCAGGGCATGAAGAAGTCGGCGACCAACAATCCCGTCTTCGTCCTCGACGAGGTCGACAAGCTGGCCCACGACTTCCGTGGTGATCCAGCGGCGGCGTTGCTCGAGGTCTTGGACCCCGATCAGAACCACACCTTTGCCGATCATTACATCGACGTCGCCTTCGATCTCTCGAAGTGCTTCTTCATCGCCACCGCGAATCAGCTCGAGCCGATTCCGCCGGCCTTGAAGGACCGCCTCGAGATCCTCGAGATCCCTGGTTACACCCAGGAAGAGAAGCTCGAGATCGCCATGCGGCACTTGGTGCCGAAGGCCCTGGAAGACCACGGTCTCAACGGCGACCGCGCGGACATTCCGCAGGAAGCCTTGATGGAGCTGATCGCGTCGTACACGCGCGAAGCCGGTGTGCGTAACCTGAAGCGCGAGATCGCTTCGGTTTGCCGTGCCGTCGCGGTCGACTTCGCCGATGGCAAGACCGAGAAGCGGCTCGTCACCAAGGAAGACCTCGAGACCATCCTGGGTCCGCCGAAGTTCATCAACGAGATGGCGGAGCGCACCGAGCTTACGGGTGTCGCGACGGGTCTCGCGTGGACCTCGGTCGGCGGCGACATTCTCTTCATCGAAGCCACCAAGTTCTCCGGCAAGGGCGCCATGACGCTCACCGGTCAGCTCGGCGACGTCATGAAGGAGTCGGGTCAGGCGGCCATGTCGTTCGTGCGCTCGCAAGCACAGCGCCTCGGCATCAGCGAAGACTCGCTGAAGAACTTCGACCTGCACGTCCACGTTCCCGCGGGCGGCATCCCCAAGGATGGTCCCTCGGCGGGCGTCACGATGCTGACCGCGCTCGTATCGTTGCTCACCGGCATCAAGGTGCGCAGTGACGTGGCGATGACCGGCGAGATCACGTTGCGCGGCAACGTGCTACCGGTCGGTGGCATCAAGGAGAAGGTCCTGGCGGCCAAGCGCGCGGGCGTGAAGCGCATCATCATGCCGGAACGCAACAAGAAGGACTTGGTCGAGATTCCGAAGCAGAATCTCCTTGGCCTCGAGTTCGTCTTCGCGCACCGCATGGACGAAGTGCTGGAAGCCGCGCTCGAGCAGTCACCGATTGCATTGGCGAAAGCCAATCCGGTGGTGCCGTCGGTGCCTCCGACAGCGCCGAATTGATCGCGCCGCAGGGGCGGCGCTGTGTTCAGGTTCCGCAGAGGCAACGCGGAACCTGAACGCCAGTATTGTTGTAGCTTCGTTCGTTTCCGCGTCGCGGCTGCGAACTGGCTTCACGCGGGATGAACGTGCTCTCCCGTCTTATCCCGTGATGTCGTCGCCCGCGTTGCGCGTGCTATTTGTTGGCTCGAAATGATTGCCTACCTGGTGACCGCGGTCCTGGTGGCGTCGTATTCGGCGCCGCTTACGCGGGTCCATATCGATACCGATGAGCTGCACCACACGCCGCAGCTCGTCTACGTGCGTGATGAGAGCGCCGGGGCGGTGCCGCTGACCCTCGAGGGTCAGGGGTTGCAATACATTCTGCAGATCGATCGAGCAGCCGGCTTCGGGGCGCAGCTCTCCACGCTCATCGGCCGCGCCAGCGTCGAGATCGTCGATCGAGACCGCGAGTTTGGCGGCATCCTCTATGGCGGACAGGCTCGTCTTTACGCAGAGCTGCTGTCCGGCGGTGGCTGGGGACGGCCCCACGCGCTCACTGTCTTCGCGAACTTCCGCGCCGTCCGTTATAGCGGCAGTGGTGATCGCGACACGTCATCGGCGGCCCAGACTCAGTTGTCCTCCGGCGTCGGCTTCATGGCGGAGCTCGCTTTCGGTCCGTACGTGTCGGTGCTGCCGTACGCCTGGTTCTCGCCGTCGCTTTACCGCCACAAGCGTGCCGAGGCGTTGGGGCTCGGCCGCGAGGAGTCCAATCAGGGAGCAAGCCTGTCGCGTCCTCTGCGCGTGGGCTTCGACGTCTGGATCTATCCGTTCGGCTCGGCGTCGAGCACGCACGTCTCCGCGAGCCTCATCGCGTCGCTCATCGACACCAGCGGCAGCGGCGCTCAGGAGACCGCCGTCGTGCTCGGCTACACGTTCTAGGCGCGGGCCCGCGAAGCGCGATCGAGCACCGCGCACAGCGGGTCGATGAGCTCGCGCTCGAGCTGCTTGGCTGCTTGGGTCGCATGCACGTGGTCGCGCAAGGTGACCGCAAGGACACCGAGCTCGCGCACCCAGGTCGTCAACGTGTCGGGCAAGAGGCTCGACCCGACGTTGCGGAAGCGTTCGATGTCGGTCTCGGCGAAGGCGAGCCCCCGGTCGCCGCGCCGCAGGGCGCCGACGAGCTGGCTCGTGAGGACTCTTCCGTCGTGGATAACGCCGCGCATGCCCAACATACCCGGTAGGGTGTAATGTGGGCTCTAGTGGTTCATTGCAGGTGCTGACAGCCTGACGTTTATTGGTCTTTTTTTCGTCGGCCGCGAATGTACGCGCCAACCGGGTTGGTACCCTTGGGGGCGATTCCGGCGGCCACGCCGGTCGGCTTCTCCAGCTTGCGACGCTCGGCTTGAACGAGCTGCTCGACCGCATTGCCACGGGTCGAACCGATGCCTTCGGCGCGCACATGGGTCTCGAGGACGCGGCAGAGCGGCTCGATCAGACCCTGCTCGATCTGCGTCGCCGCCCCGTTCGCCATGATGTCGTTTCGCAGCGTGATGGCGAGGGTGCTGAGGTCCCGGATCCAGACCAGCAAAGCTTCGGGATCGAGCTCACTTCCGGCCTTGCGGAACTGCTCGATGTCGCTGCTCGCAAACCCAAGACCGCTGCCCGCCTGTCGCAAGGCGGCGACGAGCTTCCCGGTGAGCGGGTGCGAGCCGATGTTGGGCGCGGGGGCGGCGCTCTCCGTCATGTAGGCACAGCCTGCCACTCCGTGGCGACCGCGGCAACTCGCCCCCGAGGTACCCGCGATGGCGGACTGTCTGTCAGCGGTCGCGGCTGCGGCCGATGATCTCGGACATCGTTTGGCGCGCGTTGGTGACGCCGGGCACCTTGCCAACTTCTTCGAGCAGCGCTCGTCCCTCGGGGGAGCGGTAGGCGGCCTCGAGGTTGCCGCGGAAGAGCTCGAAGTACTTGCCGTCGGTGGGGTTCAGCACCTCGTTGGTGGAAGCGCGGACCTGGGCGCCGAATCGCTCGACGCGCTGGCGCAGAGCGTCGGGTACCCGCGGCGGCATCGCGTCGCTGCTGCCTCCGAGGCGCGTACGAAGCTCGGCACGGGCCTGCTCGGCGCTCTCGGGCCGCACGTCGTGGCCGATGCGCCGGCCCAAGTACTGCTGCCAGTTTTCGCCTCTCAGGAGGGACTGGGCGAGTGCCGGGTTCTCGTCGGCGATCGATCGCAAGAAAGTGGTTTGCGCGGCCTGTGTCTGGTCGAAAGCCTTGATGCCCATGAAGTCGACGGCATGGCTGCGGCGATTGAACGCTTCGGCGATGCGTCCGAACTCGGTGTCGGAGATGCGATGGCGTTGCTCGGAACCGGGGGCGATGGCCGCCGCATAGGCTGCCTGCGGGGTGATGCGATTGGTCACGTCGAAAAGCGTGCCATTCGGAACTGACAGTCGCAAGCTACAGCTTGCACTAGCGTAGGCCCCACACCTCCTGACACGGTGGCTCCGCATGGATCCGAAGCTTCCTGGTATCGCCAATGTCGACGAGGCTTTGCAGGCCACACTCGAGGGCCGCGCGCCCGGCAAGCGCTTCGTCAACCGCCTCGTCCTCGAGACCAGCCCGTACCTGCTGCAGCACGCCCACAACCCGGTGAACTGGTACCCCTGGGGCGACGAGGCGTTCGCGCGGGCCAAAGCCGAGAACAAGCTCGTGCTCGTGAGCATCGGCTACTCGACCTGTCATTGGTGCCACGTGATGGAGCACGAGTCCTTCGAGGACGAGGAGATCGCCGCGTTCATCAACCAACACTACGTGGCGGTGAAGGTCGATCGCGAGGAGCGGCCCGATGTCGACGCCGTGTACATGAGCGCCGTGCAGCTTATCAGCGGGCAAGGCGGCTGGCCGATGACCGTTTTCACCACGGCCGAGCGGCAGCCCATCTTCGCCGGCACTTATTTTCCGGCGCGCGACGGTGATCGCGGCGCGCAGGTCGGCTTCCTGTCGCTCTTGCGCGAGGTCGAGCGGCGCAAGCAAGAAGCTCCCGCCGAGCTCGACAAGACTGCGGCGACGTTGACGCGCTATTTGCAGCCCGAGCCGCCGCCGGCGTTCGACTTTCCGCGCGAGTCGTTGCTGTCTTCTTTCGCGGACGAGGCAAAAGCGCGCTTCGACGCGGCTTCGGGTGGTTTCGAGGGAGCGCCGAAGTTCCCGCGGCCGGTGGTGCTCGATGCGCTGCTGCAAATATGGGCGCGCTCGGGCGACGGCGACCTGGCCACCGTGGTCACGCGGACGCTGGAGGGCATGGCCAACGGCGGCATGTTCGACCAGGTCGGCGGGGGGTTTCACCGCTATTCCGTCGACTCGATGTGGCTGGTCCCTCATTTCGAGAAGATGCTCTACGACAACGCTCAGCTGGCGACGACCTACGTCACCGCCGCGCAGGCTTTCGGCCGGGAGGACTTCGCCCAAATCGCGCGCCGCACTCTCGACTATCTGCTGCGCGAGATGCGCGACGCACGCGGTGGGTTCTACTCGGCGACCGACGCCGATAGCGTGACGCCCGCCGGCCATCTCGAGGAAGGGTGGTTCTTCACCTGGACGCCGCGGGAGCTGGAGGACGTGCTCGGCGCAGTCGAGGCCCGCCGCGTCGGGGACATCTACGGCGTAACTCCAGAGGGCAACTTCGAGGGACGCTCGGTGCTGCGTCTGAAGGGGAGCGGCGACGTCGACCTCGCGAACGCCAAGCTTTACGAAGCTCGCAAGGCGCGGCCCGCGCCACGTCTCGACGACAAGATCATCGCCGCCTGGAACGGGCTCGCGATGTCCGCTTTCGCGCGCGCGGGCTTCGTGCTCGGCGACGAGCGTTATCTCGACGCGGCTCGCGGGGCCGCGCGTTTCATTCGCGACGATATGCAGGTTCACGGACGCTTGCGCCGCACGTTCCGAGCCGGTGAGGCGCGCCACGCGGCGGTGCTCGATGACTACACGTTCGTCATCCAGGGACTGCTCGAGCTCTTCGAGGCGACCGGCGAGGTCGAATGGCTCGATTTCGCGCGCGGTCTACAGGGCCAGCTCGACCAGCAGTTCTGGGACGCCGAAGGCGGAGGTTACTTCTTGAGTGCCGCGGATGCCGAGGTGCTCATCCGGCGGGACAAGCCGGACTACGACGGCGCCGAGCCCTCCGGGAACTCGGTGGGTTGCCGCAACCTCTTGCGCTTGCATCAGCTCACCGACGACGAGAGCTATCACGTGAGAGCCAAGGCTCTCCTGTCCGCTTTTGCGTTCCAGCTCCGACGGGCCGCTTTCGCGGTGCCCGCGATGCTCGCGGCGCTCGATTGGTTCCACGGTGAGCCGCTGCAGATCGTCGTCGCCGGGGTCGAACGCGGGCCGATGCTGGATTTCTTGCGCGGGCGGTTCTTGCCGCTGGGCGTGCGCGTCATCGCGGGACCGGACCTAGCGCCGGCGAAGCTCGCGCTCCTGGAAGGGCGCACGGAATTCAAGCAGCAAGCCGTCGGCTACGTCTGCCATCGCGGAGTGTGCGAGCTGCCCGCGGAGTCGCCGAACGCCCTCGGGGCCCGGCTGACGCCCGGTGACTAACGGCGGTCAGCCCGCGGCTTTCTCTTCCGAAGGGTAATAAGGCAGCGCCGGCAGGGCGGCGTTCTTCAGTAAGTTGCCGGGAGTGAGCGGGAACGGGTGTGGGCGGCCGTCGTGGCGTGGCTTCAAGTCGGGGTCGGAGGCCGCGCATACGCCGATGACGATCATGGGCGTCGTGGGCAGATCGTCCTGTCCCGTCGTGTCGCTCAGGTTGGGGGAATAGAGCGAAACGCGGCCGGTCTCGGGGTCGTGGCGAAGGTTGACGAGGGTGAGAGCCTTCGGCGACGGGGTTTTGCACGCTTGGTCACGGACGCACACCATGTCGGAAAAGCCGCGATGGTCGCCATCGCGGAGGCCCCAGGCGCGGTAGTCGTGATCCGCCTCTTGGATGTTCTGGTAGACGTCGTAGATGCCGTCGACGTCGACGCCTTGACCCTGGGAGTTGGTGTTGATGACCGCGGTGCGACTCGGAAGGTTGGGGAGGTGGCTGGCGTCGAGACCGCTCGGACTATTCGTCGCGACGAAGACGACGCCATGCGGTTGCTCGGCGAGACGGCGATCGCCGCTGATCGTCTCCGGGAGCTCGGAATGAATGGTGATGCCGCGCTCGGCCGCCCACGCGATGGCCTCCGGCGTCGGGTTGGTGTCGACGATGACGAGGTTCTCGGGCTTGAGGTTGGACCCGAGCAGATGCTGAGCGATCGAACGGCCCATCTTGCCAAGTCCCATGATTACCGAAACCGAATCCTTGAGCGGCGCGCCATTGTGACGGCGCGAAGCGTCGTCGCCATGCGCGACGATCTGAGCACCGATGAGGTCGAGCTCCATCTGCTTGGGCACGCTGTTGGCGGCATCGATGCAGAGTGCTTGGGCGAACACGTCTGGATACTTCGCCCGCAGCTGATCGAAGGCGCTGTGATCGGCGGAGTTGTGCAAGACGAAGCGGATGTCACCGCGCTTGATGCGCTGCAGGACCTCGGGAGGGAGGTCCATGCCGTTGAGCATGGGGCCGGCGTTGACGACGACGACGATACCCGGGGTCATGAGCTCGGCCACGACGTTTTCCGGGCGGTCGGCGGTGAGATTGAAGTCGCGCGCGGGTGTGCCCATCAACTGCGAGAGCACCATGTTGAAGAGGGGGCGCACACCCTTATCGCCGCTGTAGCTCGAGGCGCGATAGCCACCCGAGGAGAGGCCGAGGGCCTGGAGCATCGGGAAGAGAGGCATCGTCGCGCCGGTGGCGTGGCCGTTGTAGATGACGTGGCAACCCGCGAGGCACTGCGCTCCACGGCTGAGGAGCATGAGGTTCAAGGCGAGCGTGCAGAGTGGCGAGCTGATGCCGAGCTCTTCGCGGAGCGTCTTGCGCGCCTGGCCTTGCTTGGTGGTCGGACTCGCTTCCACCGGAGCAGTGAGCAGGTCGAGGATGGCTCGGGTCGGAGCCAATGAGCTGACGGGCACCTGGCGGCTGCTGGCTCTGAGATCCGCCAGGGTCGTCGTCGGGGCATCGTCGGCGAAGAACTCTTTGGCGTACTTGAGGATGTTGTACGCGTGGCGTTTGTTGTCGACCTTGACGTCTGCGAAGGCGTCCTTGGCGAGCGCCGGTCCGTTGCTCAGCCGGACACTGTCCAGCAACTGCGTGCGGAACGATCCCCTGGCTCGGAGCAGAGCCAATGATGAAGCGTGATAGTCGGAAGGCCGAATCGTCATTCTGGTTCGACGGTTATCGGCATGGGGTGACAGAGGTTGCCACTTCTCTGTGATCGCACTCACTGCCTACTTAGCAGGGATGGCGACGAGCGCTGGAGGGGACATCTCCGCTGGAAGTTGTCGGAGCATTCATCTATACGGATGATCAGCGGAACAACTGTTCAGTGCCGCGACACCGGAGAAGCTGAATGCTGCTGCATCTGAAGATTCGGGACTTTGCCATCATCGACGAGGTCGACTTGGAGCTCGGGTCCGGGTTCACCGTGGTGACCGGTGAAACAGGCGCGGGAAAGTCGATCTTGGTCGACGCGCTGATCTTGGCCCTGGGCGGAAGGGCCAGCGGCGACGTCGTCAGAAACGGCTGCGATGCCGCAGAGGTCGAGGCGCTCTTCGATATTAGCTCTCATCCGATTGTGCAGGCGCGACTCGAGCAGCGCGAGCTGGTCGGTGACGATCCGGCGACGTTGCTGGTGCGGCGGGTCATCGGGGTGAAGGGTCGGGCGAAGGTGATCATCAACGGCCGTCTGTCGACGCTTGCGACCCTGGCGGAGATCGTTCGCGGCTTGGTCGACATCTCCGGGCAGCATGAGCAGCAGAGCCTGCTGTTCGTCGAGAACCATCTGGCCATCCTCGATGACTTTGGTCAGCTCATCGACAAGCGTGAGGCGTATCGTGAGCAGTTCGAGGCATGGCGGGCGGCCGCGGCGGAGCTCCATGGGTTGCAGTCGCGTAGCGATCGGGACCTGCAGCGGGCGGACTTCGTGAAGTTTCAGCTCGATGAGATCGAGCGGCTGGCGCCACGGCCCGGCGAAGACGAGGAGCTCGAGGTGGAGCACAAGAAGCTCGCCCATGCGCAGAAGCTCAAGTCGGGGGCGATGCTGGCGGAGGCGCTGCTCTATGGTGAGGACGGCTCGGCGTTCGACAAGCTGGGTAAGGCCGCGGCCGAGCTCGAGTCGCTGGCGCGCATCGACGAGGAGCTCGCGCCAGTGCGCGAGGCCCTGGCGGGCGCGCAGCGTGATCTGCAGGACGCCGCGCGCACATTGCAGCGTTACCTCGATCGGGTGAGCGACGACCCCGAGCGGCTCTCGGAAGTCGAAGACCGATTGAACGAGCTGCGGCGGCTGGCGCGCAAGCACGGCGGTTCCTTGGCCGACGTGCTGGCGCGTCGCGCGGATCTAGAGCGCGAGATTCTGTCGCTCGACAACAGCGATGCGCGCGTCGCCGAGCTTACGGCGCTCGCGGCCGAAAAGCTGGTCGCCGCGGAGCGGCTCGCGGCCGACTTGAGCAAGGCGAGGCGCAAGGCGGCGGCGCAGTTCGATCAGCGCGTGTGCGCGGAGATCGCCGAGATGGATCTGGCGGGGGCGGTGCTCGCCACACAGGTGTCCGTGCGGCCGGTCGCTGGCGGTGAAGGGCTCACCGCGAGTGGCGCCGATGACGTCGAGTTCGCCTGGGGGCCAAACCGCGGCGAGCCGCTGCGGCCGCTGGCGAAGATCGCGAGCGGCGGCGAGCTGTCGCGCTTGATGCTAGGGGTGAAGACCGTGCTCGCGAGTCGCGACCTGGTTTCGCTCTACGTCTTCGACGAGGTCGACACCGGTCTCGGCGGGCGCGCGGCGGATGCCATCGGCAAGAAGATCCAGGCGGTGGCGCGAGGGCACCAGGCGATCACCATCACGCACCTGGCGCCGATTGCGGCGCGAGCCGACGTGCACATTTGCGTGCGCAAGGAGTCGCAAGGCGAACGCACGGTCGCGACCCTCGAGAAGCTCAAGGGTACGGCGCGTGCCGCGGAGATTGCCCGCATGATCGACGGCTCTCCCGATTCAAAGGCGACGCGTGCCGCCGCCAAGGAGATGCTGGCGCGGGCAGTAGCCTAATGCTCTGGCTGATCACCCAGATCATCCGATGGCTAGCCCGCCTCTTCGGCCATCGGTGATCGGCCATCGCTACCGCTGCAACTCCGCCATCGCCAAGATCGAATACCCCGCATCCACAAAGATCGTCTGGCCCGTAATGTTGCGCGCGAGGTCCGACCCCAAAAAAGCCGCGAGGTCGGCGACATCATCTTGCGTCACTGACCGCCGCATCGGGGCCACCGCCTCGTAGACGCGCATCATGTCGTCGAAGCCCGTGATCTGCGACGCAGCGATCGTCTTGATCGGCCCAGCGCTGATGGCGTTGACGCGAATGTTCTTCGGGCCCACGTCGGCGGCGAGCTCGCGCACCGAGTGCTCGAGGGCGGCCTTGGCGATGCCCATGAGCTTGTAGTTCGACACGACGCGATTACCGCCAAGGTACGTCATCGTCATGATCGAGCCGCCACGGCTCATCTTCGGGGCGGCTGCGCGGACGACCGGGATCAGCGAGTAGGCGGAGGCGGCGAGGGTGGTCGAGAACTCCTCGAGGCTCACGCCGCTGATCGGCTTCGCGAAGCTGTCCGGGTGCGAGTAGGCGATCGAGTGCACGACGATGTCGATCGGTGTTTCGATCTTCGAAAAGAACGCCTCGGTCTCCTCGGGACTGGTGACGTCGCAACGCTCGTAGAAGGGGACGGGGATCTCGTTCGACTTCACCAGCTGGAGGATGCGGCTCTTGAAGCGCTGCTGGTAACCGAGCGAGACGCGGGCGCCGGCGGCGTGAAGGCGCTTGGCGATCGCCCAGGCGATCGATTGTTCGCTCGCAACACCGAAGACCAGCGCGTGACGACCCTGCAGGTTGATCATGGCGCGGGCATATAAGCGGCGGGGCGGGCGCTGGGCAAGCAACGGGCACGGGCCATGGGGAGGGCGTCGGCCTAACTGCATAAACGGATTGGCGAACGCCATGGTGGATCGTGTACGCTCCCGCCGATCCACGCCCACCTCCCGGGCAGCATGAGGGAACTCCTCGGTGCGAATCGTTGCCGTTTCTCAGACCGACGTTGGTCGCGTACGTGAGCAGAACGAGGACTCGCATCTCATCGATGATCGCCTCGGGCTGTTCGTCGTCGCCGACGGCATGGGCGGACACCTCGGCGGCAAGACAGCCTCTAGCTTGGCCGTGAAGACGGTTGGCGAGAGCATCACCGCGAACGAGCAAGCGATCCTCGAGGGTGCGAGCGCCACTCCCCTCGAGACCTCCCCAGTGCCGCGCATCCTCGCCGATGCGGTACGCGCCGCCTGTGCCGCCATCTTCGAGACCGCGCAGGGCGACCTCGACCTGCAAGGCATGGGCACCACCGTCAGCGCCATGATGCTCTTGTCGCAGCGCGCCTTCATCGCCCACGTCGGCGATTCCCGCGTCTACCTGCAGAGGGGCGAACGGGTCATTCAGATCACGGACGACCACTCCTTGGTCAATGAACAGATCAAGGCCGGCCTCATCACTCGCGAGCAAGCCCGCGCAAGTAGGCTGAAAAACATCATCACCCGGAGCGTCGGCTTCGAGCGCGACGTCGCCGTGGACACCTTCGCTTTGCCCCTCCAGGCCGGCGACAAGTTCCTTATGTGCTCGGACGGATTGGCGAATTTCGTCGACGATACGGAGATTGGCTTGGCTTTGGCGCAGCTCGCCCTGGACGACGTCCCGAAGGCGATGATTGCGCTCGCCAACGAACGCGGTGGTGACGATAACATCACTGTGGTTTGTTTGGCCGCGATCGAGTAGGAAGACCCTACATCGTGGAAAAAAAGGCGAGTCGCTCCTACACCGTGATGATCGTTCCTGAGAGGTCTTCTCAGGTGCGTCGGTACACCATTCCACGCGCGTGGATCACCCGCGGCATCGTCGGCGCGCTTAGCTTCCTCGGCCTCTGCTCGTTCTTGCTCGTCCACTATGTCGGCATGATCGCCGAGGCTGGCGAGAACCGGACGCTCAAGAACGAGAACGTCAATCTGAAGACGCGGCTGCGCACCGTGCAGGAAGAAATCGCGCGCATCGACGGTGCACTTCAGCGCATCGATCAGCTCTCGTCGAAGGTCCGCGCCATCACTCAGCTCTCCGATCCAGAGCGCAACCTCGCCATCGGTCCGCTCGAGTCGCGCAGCAGCAAGCCGGGCGAGGTCATGTACGCACCGGGCGAGCGCACCGACTACGACTCCGAAGGCATCGACTCCGCTTTGGCGCTCCGCCTCATCGACAGCAAGGTCGAATCGCTCGAGTCGGGCGCGCTTCGCCAAGAAGGCGCGATGCGCGAGCTGCACGAGTACTTCTCCGGAGAGCCCGGCCTTCTCGCATCGATGCCGTCGATTCGTCCGAGCGGTTCGAAGCTTTTGACGAGCACCTTCGGCGAGCGCACCGACCCGTACACGAACCACAGGGTCATGCATAAAGGCATCGACTTCGCGGCGGACTACGGCAGCGACGTGCTTGCTCCAGCGGACGGCACCGTCATCTTCGCGAGCGAGCGGGGCGGGTACGGCAAGACCCTCGTCGTCAACCACGGTTACGGCATCCAATCGCACTTCGGGCACCTGTCGGATTTCAAGGCGACGGTCGGGCAGCAGATCAAGCGCGGGCAGATCATCGGGTCGGTGGGTAACACCGGGCGGTCAACGGGGGCGCACTTGCACTACGAGGTGCGGTTCTTTGGCGTGCCGCAGGACCCCGAGAAGTTCATCTTCGAGTAGTCGGCTATCGGCTATCGGCTATCGGCTATCGGTCTTCGGCACCTTTGTCGATCGCCCCTCCTGCGCCTTCCGCTCCTCAGGTTTTGTGGCAAGCACAAAACCCTCCGGTACCGGCTCCGGAGGGGCTGTGGGCTCGCAGCTAG
>JBGGMJ010000063.1:0-17199 GCA_041288095.1 Myxococcota bacterium | reverse complement strand
AAGCTGCCGATGAGCATCATGATGTCGATGTGGGTCGGCTGATAGTAAGCCCACGAGGACGGCAGCGAGTCGCGGTGCAGCGAAGTCACGGTGATGACGAAGCGCTCGAACCACATGCCGATGTTCACGAAGATGCAGAGCACGAACATCACGGGGATGCTGGTGCGGAGCTTTTTGAACCAGAAGAACTGCGGTGAGATGACGTTGCAGCTCACCATCGTCCAGTAAGCCCACCAGTAGGGACCGAAGGCGCGGTTCTGGAACGCGAAGACCTCTTGTGGGTTACCGCTGTACCAGGCGGTGAAGAACTCCATCGCGTACGCGTAACCAACCATCATGCCGGTCGCGAGGATGACCTTGTTCATGTTCTCGAGGTGGCGCATCGTGATGACGTGCTCGAGCTTGAAGATGGCGCGCGCCGGAATCGCGAGGTTCATGACCATCGCGAAGCCCGAGAAGATGGCGCCGGCGACGAAGTAAGGCGGGAAGATCGTCGTGTGCCAGCCGGGTAGCTGCGAGACCGCGAAGTCGAACGAAACGACCGAGTGGACCGAGAGAACCAGCGGCGTCGCGAGACCCGCGAGCAACAGGTAGGCGCGCTCGTAGCGGTGCCAGTGACGGGCGCTGCCGGTCCAGCCCATCGAGAAGATGCCGTAGGCGACCTTGGCGACCGTCGATTTGGCCCGGTCACGCAGGGTCGCGAGATCGGGGATCATGCCGAAGTACCAGAAGAGGATCGAAACCGTGGCGTAGGTACCGACCGCGAAAACGTCCCAGAGCAGCGGCGAGCGGAACTGCGGCCACATCTGCATCTGGTTGGGAATGGGGAAGAGCCAGTAGGCGAGCCAGGCGCGACCGACGTGGACGCCTGGGAAGATGGCGGCGCAGATGACCGCGAAAATGGTCATCGCCTCGGCGAAACGGTTGATCGACATGCGCCACTTCTGGCGCATCAGGAAGAGGACCGCGGAGATCAGGGTACCGGCGTGACCGATACCGACCCAGAAGACGAAGTTGGTGATGTCCCAGGCCCACGCGACCGGGGTCATGTTTCCCCAGACGCCGACGCCCATCCAGATCAACCAGCCGATGCAGCTGACCAGCATGAGGGCGGCGCAGGCGGCGATGCCGAAGCCGATGAGCCAACCGATGGGGGGCTTGGCCTCGGCGACGCCGGCGACCGACTGGGTGATGTCCCCGAAGCTCGCGTCCTTGGTGACCAGCGGTGAGCGCTGTGTCGGGTCGTCGATGGTGTTGTCGCGCATCAACTCGGCGTGGGAAACGGCGCTCATGATACGAGGCCTCCGTTCGGATTCGTTATCTTCGCAAGGTAGCTGGTGCGCGGCTTTACGTTGAGCTCGGCGAGCACATCGTAGTTACGCGGCAGCGCCTTGAGCTTGTTCACGCGGGCGTTCGGATCCGACAGATCGCCGAAGACGATGGCATCGGTCGGACACGCTTGCGCGCATGCCGGCGTGATTTCGCCGTCCTTGATGCGCCGCTTCTCGTTGTTGGCGACGATCTTGGTGTTCTGGATGCGCTGCACGCAGTAGGTGCACTTCTCCATGACACCGCGGAAGCGGACAGTCACTTCCGGGTTGTTCATCATCTTCTTCACTTCGTTGCGACCGTCTTTCAGGTCCTCGTGGAAGTTGAAGTAATTGAAGCGGCGTACCTTGTAGGGACAGTTGTTCGAGCAGTACCGCGTGCCGATGCAGCGGTTGTAGACCATGTCATTCAGACCCTCCTGGGTGTGAATGGTGGCGCCTACCGGGCACACCTGCTCACAGGGCGCGTTTTCGCACTGTTGGCAGAGCATCGGCTGCGCGCCGAGCTTGGGGTTCTCTGGGTCGCCCTGGAAGTAGCGGTCGATACGGATCCAGTGCATTTCGCGATTGCGGAGCACCTGCTCTTTACCGACCACCGGCACGTTGTTCTCGGCGGTGCAGGCGACGACGCAGGCGCTGCAACCGGTGCAGCTCGTGAGGTCGATGGCCATGCCCCAGCGGCGCTGACCGTATTCCCACTCCTTGAAGAGTGACTCGAGCGGTGGGTGATGCACCACGTGCTTGGCGAAGTCGGGCTCGTGCTTGTAGTCGTCGATGGTGCCGATGCGGATGATCTCGCCGGCGCGACGCTCGCGCTCCTTCATGCCGGCTTGATCGATCAAGAAGTGGTCGACCGTGGTGGCGAGCTTGAACCTCTCGCCTGTCGGAGCGACCTTGGCGCCCGCGACGAAGCTGACCGTCTCGGTGCCGCGCAACACGTTGGCGTCGAAGCCGGCGACGGTGTGGTCGAGCTCGCGCTCTTTCCAGCCGCCGACGCGACCCGCCGCGGTGCGGCCATAGCCGAGCGCGAGGGCGGCGCTCCCCATCGCCTGACCGGGTTGCACGAGCACGGGGACGGTGAGCTCTCGGCCGTTGACCGAGATCTTCACCATGCCTTCGTCTTCGAGAGACAGGGCCTTGGCGGTGGCGGGGCCGACCAGGAGCGCGTTGTCCCAGGTCAGCTTGGTCATGAAGTCGGGTGTCTCTTGCAGCCAAGCGTTGTTCGAGTGGCGGCCGTCGCCCATGCGGCTGTCGACGTAGAAGGTGAGCTCGAGCTCGCCGTTCTTGACGTCGGCGCGCGAGGCCGTCGCGTCGGGCGCGCTCACCGTGAAGGGCTGCAGGGCCGGCGTTGTCTTGGCGAAGGCCGTGCCGTTGACCACGCCGTCGAACAGGCTCTGGCGCCAAGCTCGGTCGAAGGCGTTGAAGGTTACCGGCAGCTTGGGCTCCGCCGCCGCGGACGACCCTTCCGGGACTGGACCTTGCGAATCGTAGTCCGCGGTGACCGCGGCCGCGAGCGTCTTGTCGTCGGCGTTGTGGCCGGTGAGCTTGCCGAAGGTGCGGCGCACCAAGGTGTAGCCGTTTTCGGCCACGCCGTTCTCTTGGGTCGCGGCGAGGATGAGGCTCGCGACCTCGATAGCGGACTTGCCGTCGTAGAGCGGCCGGATCATCGGCTGCTGCACGGTCACGGTGCCGTCGTACGAGCGGCTATCGCCCCAGGTCTCGAGCCAATGGGCGGCGTTCAAGTGCCAGGTCGCGGTACTCGAGGTCTCGTCGACGTATTCGGAGAGGTGGACGCGGTTCTTCACCTTGGCGTAGGCAGGCGCGAAAGCGAGCGACCCAGGTGCGTTGTAAACGGGGTTGCCGCCGAGAACGACGAGCGTCTCGACCTGACCCTTGCTCATGCTGTCGATGAGCCGTGCCAGGTTCATGTTTTGGCTGCCGTCTTGCGCCGCCGTGCCGTGGTCGAGATAGGTGACGGTCTTGCCGGCGTTACCGAGCGCCAGATTCATGCGGTGCGCGATAGCGTGCACCTCGGAAGACTGGCCGGAACCGGCGGTGACCACGCATGACCCTTGGTGTGCCGCGAGGTCTTTGGCGACGCTATGGGCGAAGCGGGTGACCTCGGCGTCCAGGCCGGAAGGGCTCGGGCTCTGACCTTCGATGCCCACGCCGCTTTGGCGGAGCGCTTGCTCGACCGCCAAGGCGAACGCCTTGACGTCGCGCGAACGCAGCGGCAAGCGGTGATCGGCGCAGCCTCCGGTGTTCGAGAGCCGGCTTTCGACCACGTACATACGACTCATGGTCTCACCCTGTTCGGGCCGTCGCGCGGTTGCCCAGTCGCGCGAGTACTTCACATGAGCAGGGTGCGCGCCGAGGAAGTCATCGTCGAGGGACAAAATGACGCGGGCTTGGGCAAGCTCGAGCATGGTGCGAACGGGCTTGCCGAACGCCGCCATCGAGCCCTGACGGATGTTGTCGCGGGAAATGCCGTCGAACGTGACCCAGGTCGCCTGCGGCAGCTTCTGCTTGAGCTCGGCGACGAGTCCGACGAGTGAGGGCGAGGAGTAGGTGCCGGTGATGAAGGCGACTTGGCTGCCTGAGCCCTTGAACGCTTCTTTCGCGAAGGCCCTGAAGGCGTCCCACGACGATTTCTTGCCGTCGTTCAGCACGTTCTTGCTGCGGTCCGGATCGTAGAGCTCGAGGACTGTGCCCTGCGTCGTGATGTCGGAGCTGCCGAAGCTCATCGGATGCTTCGGGTTTCCGTCGACCTTGATGGGGCGATAGTCGTAGCTCGTCACCATCACCGGCTGGGCGATGCCGTCGGTGTCATAGGCGCTGGCGAAGTACTTGGGCTTGCCGGGGATGTGCGACTGCGGCGAGCGCGTGAACGAGTGGATGTTGTCCTTGTCCCAGCGGCAACCCGAGGCGCCGGCCAGAGCGAGAGACGCGCCCATGATCTGGACGAAGTGGCGGCGGTTCACGCCGCTGTCTTTGTCGCCTACGTCGCTCCCGAATTCTCGGGCCAGTGCTTGGTCGAACTCTGCAGTCCCTTCCAGCTCGGAGAGGGATCGCCAGAATTCGGTCACGTTTTTTGCACCTCGTTCCGAGCCTAGCGGCTCGGCGGTGTCATCGAGTTCGCCGCGAACAACGTCGGCGAACCCGATGCCAGGTTTTGTCGTGTCTTCGTTCGATGCGTTGGTTGCGGCCTGGACTGGTTCGCGAGCCGGGACAACGGCTCGCTCACTTGCGTCGGCTGTGTCCGCTTTAGCGACAATCGTAACAGTCTTCATGGGGGGACCTACCTGTGACACGTCGAGCAATCAGTCGGCGGATTGATGTTGTGCGCCTTGCGAAGCTCGGCGCCGACCTCGAGCTGCGGACGCTCGGGCACGTAGTCCATCTGCGTCACCAGCTCCGCCGGCCGCAGGTGCGCTTCGGGGGCGCGGTGGCAGTCCAAGCACCAGCCCATGGCCAGCGTGTTTTCCTGGTGGACCACTTCCATCTTGTCGATACGGCCGTGGCAGGAGGCGCAGCCGACGCCGCGGGTCACGTGCGCCGAGTGGTTGAAGTAGACGTAGTCGGGGAGGTCATGGACCTTCACCCAGTCGACGGGCTTGTCGGTTGCCCAGCTCTCGCGAAGCGCCGCGAGCTTTGCGCTCTTGGTCTTCACCATGCCGTGGCAGTTCATGCACGTTTCGGTCGGCGGGATCGCGGCGTGGGCAGCGCGGTCGACCGTGTTGTGGCAGTAGCGGCAATCGAGCCCGAGCTTACCGGCGTGCAGCGCGTGGCTGTAGCCGATGGGCTGTACGGGCTGGAAGCCGACCTCGGTGGTCTTCGGCGAGAAGCCCCACCATACGAGGCAGACCACGTAAACGAGGCCACCGGCACCGAGCGCGCCGGCAAGTGGTCGTATCTTGTTCGTCCAGGGAGGAAAATTGAAAGACGTCACCCGGCTACCCCGATGGAGTACTGCAGCAAGGGCGCCTGGTTAGGGGTGCCTCGCGCGCGTTGCGACTACACGAAAACGAATCGGCAGCGCAAGCAACGCGGACTTCTTATGATCGCGGTGTTTTGTCGCAGGTCGGTCGCGCGGGCTATTCGAGCCGGATACGCGTGCAGCGGGCCTTCTTCATCCAGGCGGCGATGAAGTCGATTTGCTCGTCGCTCGACACGGCGATGCAGCCCAAAGTCCAATCGGTGGCCACGTTCAGCTCGCCAAGCTGCTCATAGCCCCGTGCCGGCCCGTGCACCCCCACGGCGCTGCCGGTCATGCCTTTGGCGCGCTGTTCCTTCGTTGGATAGCCCAGCAATATAAAGGTGTGAAAGCTGCTCGACGGACGACCCTGGTGAAGAGGGTAGACGCCGAGCGGGGTCTTGGCGTCGCCTTCGCGCTCCTTGCCGATGCCCCCCGAGCCGAGCGCGACCTTGTATTCGGCTTTCTGCTCGCCCTTGTCGCACAGGACCATGTGGTGCGCCGCGGTGTCGACGACGATCTCCGTGGTTTGGCTCCGGCAGGCGGCGGCGACGAGCAGCTGGACTAGCAGAGGGATCACATCGGCGATTGTAGCATCAGGCGCTCGGCCAACCAGACCGCGCCGGCAATGACGACGGCGGCGCTCACCGTCCGCACGACCCAGAGCCGCCGGCGCGCGAGCGAGAGGAGCGGCACCAGAATAGCCAGCACCGCGAGCTGGCCGGTCTCGACCCCGAGGTTGAACGCAAAGAGCGCGGACGGCAGCTGGGCGCGTGGCAATGCGAGGTCGAGCAGCGCTCCCGCGAAGCCGAAGCCGTGCACGAAGCCGAAGGCCAAGGCGCGGGTCCAGCGATGCCGCGCGCCCGGCGCGACCAGGCTCTCGACCCCGACATAGAGGATGCTCGCGGCGATCAGAGGCTCGATGAGCGCGGCTGGTGGCGCGAGGATGCCGGTGGCCGCGAGGGCGAGGCTCGCCGAGTGCGCGACCGTGAACGCCGTGACGATACGCACGAGGCTGTGCAAGCGGCTGTCGACGAGCACCAGGGCGAGCAAGAACACCAGGTGATCGAAGCCGGTAAGGATGTGCTCGATGCCGAGCATGAAGAGGTCGAAGCCGGAGCTCGAGCTTGCGGCTCCGGGAGCGATGGTGAGGCGGTCGTTGCCCTCGAAGAGAACGTGCTGCGTCTCGCGCTCGCCACGCCGGACGGTGGCGATGTGGCGGTGGCCGGGCGCGAAGGCGGCTTCGACGAGGACGGGTGCATCCGCCGCGACGACGCACGCGAAATGGAGCCGGCTTCGCATGCCGTCGTTCTCGATGGCCTCGGAGCGGACGGCGCCGGGAGCGCAGGCCGTCCCGTCCACGCTAACCGACAAGGCGCCGGTCATGCTCTCGGCGGACGACGTCGTCAGAGTCGCGTCGAGGCCGTTTTCGCGGACGACGTAGTCGCCGAGCGAGACGCCGACCTGGTGGGCCAGCGCGGTCACGGGCGCGAGCAAGATGCTCGCGATGGCGATCAGGCGTTTCAAGGCAGCCCCAGGGCGTCGCGCTCTTTCTTCACCCAGGCGACGGCTTCCGGCTCGGCCGGCGACGCCACGGCCAGTGCTTCGTCGTAGGTAGCCCGCGCGCTCTTCTTGTCACCGCGCAGGAACGCGATGTGAGCGGCGCGCGAGAGCGACGCGAGGGTCCTGCCTTCGGCCACTAGGCGCTCGACGTGGCGCGCGGCGCCGTCCACGTCCGCGAGCTCCAGAGCGGCATCCGCTGCAACGGACAGCGCATGCGGGTCGCCTGGTGTGGCCGCCAGGACCCGCTCGGCCGTCGCGCGAGCCGCCGCGAAGTCGTGCGCCGAAAGCTGGCTCGCCGCGAGGATTGCGAGCGCCGGCCCGTGAAGGGGGGCCCGGTCGAGCGCCAGACGCGCCGCCGCCGCCGCATGGGTGACGAAACCTTCATCGGCGGTGACGCGGGCGAGCTTGAGCCAACCGTTGCCGATATCGACGTAGGCGTCGCGCTGGTAGCGCAGCCGCGCGAGACTCTGCTGCGCGCGTGTCAGGTTTGCCGCCCCCGGGCGATCGATGGGCGTCATGGCGAGAGCGACGTCGGTCGCTACCTCCTTGGGCTCACGTGTAGCCTGCGCCTGCGCCACTGAGCGTACGGGTTTCGGAAACCATCCATCGATGTCGGGCTCGGGTGCCGCGCGCACGACGTCGGCACCGGTGAAGGTCACCGCGAGCGGCATGTCGCCGTCGGCGACGAGCTCGCTCATGACGCCGTCGACGCGCAGCGCGCAAGCAGTCGCATCGGAGCACCCGGCGCGCAACTTCGCGTAGCCTTCGGCGGTGAAGACGACGCGGGGATAGAGTCCACCGAGACGCTCGCGGTCTTCGGGTAGGGCCTTCGCCCAGAAGTTGATCGCGCAGGTGCGCGTGCCGTCATTGCAGAGAGTCGCCAGCGCGAGCCCATCCCAGACGTAGCGCGCGTTTTTCCAGCGTCGCGTGAAGCCGTCGGTCTTGGCGGCGTGTGCCTCGGGATCCTCGAGTCGATCGTAAGAGGCGAAAGCGCGCGCGAACTCGGCGGCGCTCGGAGTCGTCGGCTTGCATGCGGTGAAGGCAATGACCAGGAGGATGCATGAATAGGCGCGCATGGTGACCTCGAGAGGGGCGGGGAGGACCGCGTGCAAGCGTCCTCCCCGTCCTCTAAAACGGACTACAAGCCCGGTTGTGGGGTACCCAGGTACGGGAACACCGTGAGATAGGGCACGTCGTTCTCGTCGACGCCGTCATTCAAGGCGTTGTTCGGGAACACGTCTGCCCAGGCGGTCTCACCGGTCGCCTCCGGCGGTGTGCCTTCCGCGAGGATGCCTCCGCCGACGACGCGCTCGAGGATGTCGACGACGTCGTCACCGACCCGCCGGCCGTTGGGGAAGCCGCCGGTGTCTCCGGCGATGACGCCGAGTCGGCTGTAGCCGACATCACCGATGGTCTTCGGCGGGATCGCCACGTTCAAGCGCAGGATGTCCGCTGGCTGCAAGTCCTCACGCGAGGTGAGAGCGCCCGGCAGGAAGCTGATGACCTTCACGAGGTCGACACGAGGAGTCGGCGGAATCGTGAGCCCGTGGACGTCGCGCAGAAGCCTGGAGAGCTCTGGGTCGACCACGTAGCCGGCGATGTTCGCGACGTCATCTTTCGGCGACGTGCGGTTGTACTGATCCTTGAAGGCCAGCGGCACGACGACCTCGTTCACCAGCGGCAACCCGAGCCGCGATACCTGCACGTAGGGACCGAAGACGCGAGGATCGCTGCCGCCGCGAAGCACCTTGTGCTTGGGCCGGCTCGCCGTGGTCCACACGCCGATCACCGCGTCGTGATCCAGTGCTTCGATCGGAGCCGAGCCGTCGGCGGTGAGCTCGGTGATCGGGATCTGCAACCCGATGGTGCTGACGTTCAAGCGCGCCGTGCCGTCGACCGCGCTGCCGTCACCCAAACCGTCGGTGCGGCTGATATTGAGCAGATCGAAGATGGCGTTGATGTCGAGATAGAAGCCTTCGTCACGCGGCCCCACGAACACCTTGCCGCCCGCATTCGCGAGGTTGCCGATGAACTTGGCGGAGTTGGCTTCGTACGCGGCGTTGCTGCCGCCATTCGACCGTGGGCCAATGTTGGGGAAGGCGGTCTCGAAAGTTCCGAGCATCGCCTCGCTCGTGACCGTTCCGGCGGTCAGCTCCTGCCGCGCCACCGTGTACTTCTGGGTGACGTTGCGGTCGCTGTCGTCGGGATCGGTGATGCCACCGATGTTGTAGAGGAAGGTCGCGCCGGTCCGCCGCTCGTTGGTGAAGCGGAACTGGTAAACGATGTCCTCCACGGCATCCCCCGTATTGTCGATCTTGACCTCGTAAAGGGCGAGGTCTGAGAACCGATGGTAGTTCGGTCCGCTCGACGGCACCTGGAACGGGATGTAGTTCGCGAGCAGCGTCACCGTCGACGGCTGATCCGGGCTCACGAACGCGTAGACGTCCGTCGAGTCCACGGTCGGGTCCTCGGCGATGAGGGGAGCTTCACGATGGCTCGAAGCAATCGCGAAGCCGGCGACCAAGGAGCCGACGGCGGCTCCGGCAAGTAGTGATTTCATCTTCATGGCGCGTTTCCTTTGATGATTCGGTTGACCGCTGAAGCGGACGTCGAGGCGGCGAAGGTGCTCGCCACGGCGGTTGCAAGGGTTGGGTTGTTGGTCACGTAGACCTTGCCGCCGACGGTGACGGCACCGTTCGCGGTGAGGGCCGTGAGCACTCCGTTGTTGCTGATCGACAGGTCGCCGCCGGTGCTGCCGGCGTCGAACGCCAAAGCGGTGAGCTTGAGTCCGTCGATCGTCATGTCCTGGCCGACGCTGCTGGGCGGGTGCAGGGTCACCGCCGCGTTGCTGCCGCCGCCGTTCAGCGCGAAGTCACCGGTGATGCTCGCGAGCGCTCCAAGGTCGATCGACGTCGTGCCCGCCGCCGCCGTAACGACGCAGTGGCCGCCGACGGTGGCGAGCGAACCGAGGTCGATCGTCGCCAGGGCGCCGTTGCCGTCGACATCGAAGGCACCGTCCACGGTGGTCAACGCAGCCAAGGCGATGGATGTGAGTGACGCGTTGTCGGTGATGGTGACGCCGCCATGGACACGTTGGAGCTTGGGCAACGTGAGACTCGTCACATCACCGCCGTCCACGATCAGGTTGCCGGTGATGATGTCGACATCCGCCAAAGCGTCAGCCTGAGCCTGGGTGGTGATGGCGCCAGCGCTCCGCTGAACCGGAGCCCCGCAGTCATACGTCGTCGCGGTGACCTCGCTGTCAGCGAGGACGCCGTCGTCGTCGTCATCGAGGCCGGTGCGCGCGGCGATACCGCCGTATTGGCAGTTTGCCCCCGGCGGCTCGACGCGCGTGTCTTGCAGCGAAACTTTTTCCAGGTCCGCCGGTTTGCGTTCCATGTCGTCCTTGCATGCGACGACGGCCGTGCCGGCTAGCACCAGCGTGACCGCCGTCACACACCACGACCTTCCTCTGACTCTCATGAGGTTCTTGCCTTTCGCACGGACGCTCATGGGCCGCGTGCGCGCTGTGATTTGCACGGTCTTACGGACCGCGAGGGCTAAAGGATTCTAAATGTGTGCGCATGCATCCGAAGTGGGGCGCTGCTTCGTAGTCACGGCGCACGCATCGAGAGAGGAGTCCCGTCATGACGAGTTGGCAGCGCACGTCCGCGGTGATGGGGTTCGTGGTCGTGCTGAGCGCGAGCTCGGCATCCGCGCATGAGGAACAAGAGGTAGAGCAGCCGGTCGAGGCCGTCACGCCCACGGAGCCCCCGCCGGATGCGTCCGCTGTGGCGGACCCGAGCTACGAGACCGTGGTCACGACGAAGCGGCCGATGACCGCTGCGTCATCCATGACCGTCCGCGATCGCGACTTCTTGCTGCGCCCGCACCCACGGCCCGCCGACATCCTCATGGTGACTCCAGGACTGTTCGTCATTCAGCACGCCGGTGGCGGCAAGGCGAATCAATACTTCCTTCGCGGCTTCGACGCCGACCACGGCACCGACCTCGCGCTCTCGGTCGACGGCGTCCCCGTCAACATGGTGAGTCACGGGCACGGGCAGGGGTACGCCGACCTGCACTGGGTGATCCCCGAAGTTGTGAAGCGCATCGAAGTCAGCAAGGGCCCGTATTTCGCCGACCAGGGCGACTTCGCGACCGCCGGCGCCATCAACCTCGCGACCTACAACCACTTCGACGGCAACAGCGTCTCGCTCACCGGTGGTTCGTTCAATACGTACCGCGCCTTGATGATGGTGACGCCGCACTTCGAGACCTGGAAACCCGTGCTGGCCGCGGAGATCTACGGCAGCGATGGTCCCTTCGATAACCCGGAGCGCCTCAAGCGCTACAACGTCTTCGCCAAGCTGACGCGCGAGCTCGACAACGGCGGCACGTTGGCGCTCGCGGCGACGAGCTACGGCGGCGGCTGGCGGGCATCGGGCCAAGTCCCGTTGCGCGCGGTGCGCGACGGCTCGATCGACCGCTTCGGCTTCGTCGACCCGCTCGAAGGCGGCAACTCAGCGCGCCACTCCGTCTACGCGACGTATCGCGCCGCCGACGACGATGGCGAGGTCAACTTGCTCGCGTACTTCATCAATTATCGGCTGAGCCTGTTCTCGAACCTGACGTTCTTCGCGCGTGATCAGGTGAACGGCGACATGATCGAGCAGACCGACGCGCGCAATGTCCTGGGGCTCAAAGGCAGCTATCGTTTCGTGCGCAGGCTCGGCGGTGTCCGCTTCGACGGAACCTTCGGTGTGCAGACGCGCACCGACACCATCGACAACGCCTTGTACTACGACGTGCGCCGCGAACGTCTCGCCGAGGTCGTCGACGCGCACGTGGCCGAGACCAGTCTCGGTGTCTACGCCCAGGAGGATATCTCGTGGACGCCGTGGCTGCGCTCGGTGATCGGTATACGCGCCGACTACTTCGGTTTCTCGGTCGACGACCGCCTCGAGGACACGAGCACCATCGGTGACCGCGCTTCGGGCGTGCAGCAGGCGGCCATTGCGAGTCCCAAGGCCAGCCTCGTTTTCACGCCCCTCGCCGACTGGGACATCTATCTGAACTTCGGCACCGGCTTTCACTCGAACGACGCACGTGGTGTCGTGCGCAGCCAGGACGCCGTGAAGCCGCTGACCCGCGCCATGGGCTACGAAGCCGGCAGCCGCGTGCGGCTGTTCGAACGCCTCGATCTCGCCGCGACGTTTTTCCACCTGCGGCTGGACAGCGAGATCGTCTGGGTCGGTGACGAGGGCACGACGGAGGCTCGCGGCGCGACGAGCCGCTATGGCTTCGAGGGCGAAGCGCGTTTGCGGATCTTGCCGTGGTTGTTCGCTGACGCGGATGTCACCGCGACGAAGGCGCGCTATGTCGAGAACGCCGGCAATGGCGATGCCGTTGCCTTGGCGCCGAAGCTCGTCGTGCAAGGCGGTGTCTCGGTGAGACACCCGATCGGCATCTACGGCCGTGTCGGCATCTTTCACATCGGGGACCGCCCCGCGCTCGAGGACGGGTCTCTCACCGCCGAAGGCTTCACCCGGCTCGACGCGACAGTGGGCTACCGCTACGCGTTCGTCCAGCTCGCGGTGGCCGTGCAGAATGTCTTGAACACCTCGTGGAGAGAGGCGCAGTTCGCCAACGCATCGCGGCTCGCGAGCGAGTCAGCGCCGGTCGAGGACATTCACTTCACGCCAGGCGCGCCCGTGAACGCCCAGGCGACGGCGACGTTCTTCTTCTAGTGGCGCGTGGAGCGGCTCAATGCGGGTGGTTGATGACCGTGGCCACGCGCATGAGCTCGCTGCCGAAGACCGCCCCTTGCTCCTGGCTCACCGCGTAGTTGATCAAGATGACCGGCTTGTCGTCCGAGGCGAAGACACCGATGGCGAGAGCTCGTGTCACGAACTCTTCGCGCGCGCCCATCGTCGTGATTTTCCGTTGTCGTGCCGTGCTCGCGATGGTGTCGAGCTCCTCGTCGAGGCCGTCGCAAACGTACATGGCGTCGACACCGTCGCTGCGCAGGGTGTCTCGCCAGACGCCGCCGGCGTCATAGGTGAGCCGGATCACCTTGAACGGAAGTCCATGGAGCACGAAGCGCTCGACCGAACGGAAGCCCTCGAACATTTGATTCGAGCAGGTCTCGGATCCTGGGTTGCCCATGCGGTAGAGCACCGCGACGACGACACTGTCCCCAGCGCGCTCCTTCATGCCGCGGTCGTAGGCCAACACGCGTCCGAGAATCGCCGCCTGCCGCTGCGATGACATCTGCGGCTCGCCGTATGCCGGGCGCGCGCTGATGAGGGTCAGAACAAAGACCGCGAGCGTGGCGGCGGTGAAATGGAGTCGCATTGGGCGTTTGTGCCCTCTTTCTGACAGCACGTGCGTCGCGAGTAAACCCGCACGCGCGTTGTTACACGGTTTGTTGCGCGCGACTCCTAGAGCCCGGTAACCTGCGCTGCGCTGAACGAGGAGCCTTCATGACCACGAATCGACTCGCTGGGATCGTTGTCACACTTGCTTGTTGCTGGGCCGCGGCGTGCGGCAGCGATGACGCGAAGACCATCAAAATCGGAGTCGTCTACCCAGAGACCGGGACCTCGGCGTCGGACGGCATCGACTACCGCGCCGGAGCCGAGCTCGCCCGCGATATCATCAACGAAAAGCGCTCGAGCATCGCGATGACCATCGCCGCGAACGAAGGCATCGAGTCGCAGGACAACGCCACCGTCGAGCTGGTTTTCAGGGATGATGGTGGTAACGCCGACCAAGGCGTGGCGGCGGCGAACGCTCTCGTCGATGAAGACGGCGTCGTCGGCATCTTGGGCTCCTATCAAAGCGCGGTCACCCAAGCAGTGAGCACGGCCATGAAGGCTCGCGGCGTGCCTGTGATCAACGCGGCCTCGACCGCACCGACCCTGACCACCAATGGTCTCGAGTGGTTCTGGCGCACCACACCTCACGATCGCTATTTCGTCGAGGATCTCTTCAAGCTCTTGAACGGCCTGTCCGAAGGCTCGGTGCGTGGCGTCACGGCGGTCCCGAAGGCGAACATCACGCGCATCGCGGCGGCCTGCGAAAACACGGCGTTTGGCTCCAACAACTGTGCCTTGGTCACCGAGCTCGCCGCGCGAACCACGTACAATTACAGCGTCGTGGCCACGGTGCTCTACAACGCAGCCGCGGCGAACCTGGACACGGAGATTTCGACGGCGCTGAACACGCTGCTCGCTGGCGACCCTCAGGTCATTCTGCTCGCGGGGTACGACCAAGACACCATCAAGCTCGTGCAAGGCATTCGCCAGCGGGTCATCGACGGCGTCGCCGAAATGCCGCAGATCATCTGGGGCCAAGACACCGGCATCTCGTCGCAAGCGTTCCGCACCGCGCTCGGCACCGGTCTCGACGGCATCATCAGCCGCAGCGTCTTCCTGCCCAAGATCACCGAGACCAAGGCGGTCGCGGCGAACATCAACGATCTCTACAAGGAGCGCACCACCCGCGATTTGAACAGCGCCTCGGCTCGCTCCTTCACCGGCGTCCAGACCTGGGCCTCGATCCTCGAGAAGGCGCGGACCACCGACGCCGCCGACATCCAACAAGCGGCGAACACGCTGCTCTTGCCGGCTGAGCAGCTCATCGTGCCGTGGGCGGGCGTGAAGTTCTCGAGCGCCGGCGACACCTCCGGCGAGGTTGGCCAGAACATCCTCGGGTCCGGCGTCATCTATCAATACCAGCGCAACGCCGGCGAGCAGTCGCTGGAGATTGTCTACCCCTTCGACCTCGCGACCGCGGACATGCAGTTCCCGCTCGCGCCCTTCTGACGGCTGAGCTTCGATGAACCTGCTTGCTAGTTGCGTGTTTCTCTGCGTGTCCGCTATTGCGGCCGAAGAGGAGTCGACCGAAGCCAGCGGCGGGCTAGAGCAGCTACCGGACAATACCGAGCTGTCGGAGGTCTCGATCGAGAGCCTGCTCGGCCTCGAGACCGTCACCGCGACCCGTCAATCACAGCGCGTAGACGACGTGCCGGCAACCGTCTACGTCGTCACCGAAGAGACCATTCGCGCGCGCGGCTACCGCAACATCGAGGACGTCCTGCTGGACATTCCTGGTGTGCAGATCCAGCGCAACTCCGATCCCGAGACACGCAACATCGTCGCTATCCGCGGCGTGACCGGCAACGACAAGCTCGTCGTGCTCATGGACGGCGTGCGTGTGACGCCGGCGACCAACACGCCGATCCCGCTGCACGACAATTACCCAGTCGTGAACGTCAAGCGTGTGGAGGTCGTGCTCGGGCCCGCCTCGGCGCTGTACGGGCCAGACGCCTTCAGCGGTGTCGTCAACATCATCACCAAGACGGGCGCGGAGCTCTCCGCGGACAAGCTCGTCGGTGGGCGGGCGCAGCTTTCGTACGGTCGCTTCGATACGAAGAACGGCGCTTTCGCGGCCGGGTTGCGGACGAAAGATTTCCAGCTCGCGCTCGACGGCTCCTACCACGCGTCCGACGAGGCGAATCTCGCGTCGCTCTATCCCGAGCAGTTCTCTTGGTATCGCGACGTGTACAGCCAGACCGGCGCCATGCGCTCTTCGGTCGATTCTCCGGACACGCTCGTCCAAGTACCGCGACGCGATTTCGCCATGCCGTCCCGCGCCTACGCTTTGCATGCGCGCTTCTCATACGGCGACTTCGAGCTCGGTTACTACCGCGGCAAGGAAGGGCACAGCTCGGCGCTGGGCGGCAGCTCGGACTACCACGTCTACCAAGAGGACTCGCGCTACTCCATTCAGATGGAAGCGGCCTACCTGCGCCACACCCTCAAGGCCGGCTGCGGGTGCTGGACGCTCACCAGCACGCTGTCGCTCGGCTGGTATCAAGTCGACCCCGACTCGCTCTTCGTGAGCACCGCCACCAACTATCAAGACGGTTTCCGATACGGCTGGGGCCGGAGCGCGAAGCTCCAGGAAGAATTCACCTGGCAACCGCTCGAGCGCTTGTCCTTCGTCGCCGGCGCTTCGTACGAGAACCTCGCCGCTCTAGCCGAGACCGCGTTCTTGCCCTCGAAGTATCAAACCGATCGGGCCGGCCAGCTGCAGAACCTCTATTACTTCGGCACCGACATCGTCGACCGCGACCGGCAGTCGTTGCTCATCCTCCAGGACTTCTACAACGTCGAGTTCCAAAACTACGGCGTCTACGCGCAAGTCCAGGCTCGGCCGTTCGATTGGGTCGCGCTGACCGGCGGTGTCCGCGTCGACGGCAGCACTCGCTATAGCGGAAGCATCAATCCTCGTCTGGGCATCGTCTTGACGCCGCTGCCCACCTTGAAGCTCAAGCTGCTCTACGGCGAGTCGTTCTTGCAGCCTTCGGTCTACCAGTCCTATCGGAGCCAAGGCGCGTTCGCGCCGCAGCGCAATGCCGGCGGCGAGATCGTCGGCGTGGTCGGCACGGAGTGGCGGCTCCCGAACGCGGAGCTCGATCCGCAGAAGCTCCGCTCCGCCGAAGCGGGCGCATCCTTGCAGGTCGGGGACAACGTGGCCGTGTCGTTGAACGGCTTCTACCTGCGGATCGACGACCTCATCGTCGATGAGCTACGCGCCAATCAGACCTTCAAGGGCGTGCAGATTCTCCAGGCCGTGGTGCCGACGAACCGTGGCGACAGCAAGGTGTGGGGCGGAACCGGGCGCGTCGATGCGGTCTTCGAGGTTGGTCCGCTAAAGAGTACGCTATGGTCGGCCTACACGTATACCGACGGCAAGATCGGTGACGCGCCGCTCACCTATTCGGGAAAGCATCTCATCCAGGGAGGCGTCGACCTCGCGATCTGGAAGGTGCGCTTCTCACCGCGCGCCATGTTCGTCTCCGAAACCGCGCACCTGCGCTACGAGACGGAGCGCTTCGAAGCGAACCGCGCGCGCCAGTACGTGCTCGTGAACGCTTTCGCGCGCATCGACGACGTCATCGAGCTCGCCGGGGTGAAGGGTGGCGCTTTCGTGCGCGTCGACAACTTGCTCGACCGTCGTTACAGCAACGTGTCGCAACAAAGCTCGGGGGATGCTTTGGTGCGGACGCCGCAGAATCCCCGCCTCATTTTCGCCGGTATCGAGGTTGCTTACTGACCGACCGTGGCGCTGGTGCTTGCGAGGCCGTGACGCTGGCGCTTGCGAGACCCGGGCGCCTTCGCCAGCTTTGGAGTTTAAGGGTTCTGCGTGAGCCGTGAGGTTGTGCTGCGCTGCCGGGAGCTCCAGCTATATCGGTGTGGCCGCTTTAGCGGAATGCGCGTCAACGCGCATTCTGCTGTGTCGCACGAGGTCGCGCAAGCGCATGAG
>JBGGMJ010000062.1:0-60264 GCA_041288095.1 Myxococcota bacterium | reverse complement strand
CAGACGGTCGGCGTCACCGCGATGATGGTGGGCGCGGCAAGCGGATCGGTGTCGCCGCTGTTGATGACCGACGGGTCATTCTCCAGACTCGTGCCGCCGCAAGCCGACGCGAAGGCGGCCAAAAGGCACACGCCGCCCAAGAGAACCGAGCGCCCGAAGGCATTACGCAATTGAGACAAAGACATCGCGTCCCTCGCCATGCGAGCGCTCATGCGTTTCGTTCAACTGTTGGTCTTGGGGGCCCGACCGTCCGAACGACGACCGGCTTTCATGAGGCTCGCTCCATCAATATCGGCCGCGAGTCCCTTGGGTTGCGCGCCATCGCTGCGACATCTCGATCGTGGCTAGATGCCCGGGCGGGCCCTGACACCCTGCCCACCAATCACCGTGCAAATCAGCGTCACTGCAACGAAACCGTGACGCGCCGATGCCGATAATCGCGGGCCACACCACGTCACGGAGCACGCAATGGAAAGCATCAAGGGCAGCGGAGAGATCAAGACGACAGGCTCGACCGCCGTCAGCTCCGGGGAAACGCCCGCCAAAGCGGCGCCCGCCAAGGCCGCCGCGAAGCCCGCCGCCGCCGACTCGAATGTCCGCACCAGCGGTCCCGTCGCTTTTGCCCCCCGCACCCAGCCCTTCCAGAGCTTGGGCGAGGCAGCCTTCTTCGGTCGCGCCCTGGCCGAGATCGCCGCGGTCGACAATCCCCGTGCCGTCGCCGCCGATAGCGTCGTCGTCTGGCAGCGCGAGAACAACCACACGAGCCAGGGTCAGACCCGCATCGTGAAGCTCCCGGGCGTCACCCTGAGCCCCGCCGGCGTCCGCGCCCAGTGGGTCCACGTCACCGGCATCACCCAGCTCGAGACCGTCGACAATCAGCAGCCCTTCGAGAACGGCTCGAAGGTGACGCGTGACGCTTTCGATCAGGCGAACCTCGTCGCCGACGGCGTCTACACCAACTGGCTGCACTCACAGGTCGGCATCGACAACAACAAGCTGTGGGCCGCGCCGCGCAACAACGGCGTCATCCGCAGCAAGGCGAACTCGAGCACCGATCTCAACGCCTGGTACAGCCCGACCGCCAACGACCTGAACTACGGCACCAACAACGGCCGCTGGCACTTGGCGTCGGACAACGACGTCACCCGTCACGAGACCGGTCACAGCCGCGGCGACAAGCAGAACCCCGATATGTTCTCGGGCGAAGGCGGCGCCATCCACGAAGGTTACTTCGGCGACTTCCCGGCGTCGCTCATGGCGCGCAACCCCTTCCTCTCGGAAGACTTCGGCACCGCTCTCGGCCAGCCGGGTCAGCCCCTGCGCAACCTCGACAACGACAAGACCCTGCGCCAGGCGGGCAACGAAGTCCACGATCGCGGAGAGGCCTACGGCGGCTTCGGCTGGCGCGTCACCCAGCAGCTCGGGACGCGCCTCGGCAACTTCGAGCGCGCTTGCGACGTCATGTTGCACGTCGCCCTCAAGACCGGGTTCTACTTCACCAGCAAGTCACCCTCGCCGAAGGACTTCCTCGACGCGGTTGCCAAGTGCATGCGCGACGCGCTGCCGGGCTTGGTGGACGCCGCGACCGTCGATTTCATGATCCAAGCGATCAAGAACGAAGGCGTGAAGCGCGAGATGATCAAGGCCGACTGGCAGGAGCCGCCGCGCCAGGACGCCGACGCCAAGTCCACTCAGCTTGCGCTCGGGCTTGCGGGCAACGCCGCGGGCTGCAGCCCCGAAGACGCCATTAAGACCATCGGCGGCATCTGGGGCACGCGTAAGGATTGCGAGATCACCACGGTCGGCGAGCTCGCCTGGCAGAACCCCGAGACCAAGCTGCAATCGCAGAAGCTCATCATGCAGCTACGCGCCATCAATCCGGCCGACGGCAAGAAGTACAAGGTGCAAGACGGGTTCATGTCGATGGTCGCCACCGACAAGGACGTCACGTCGTTCGACGGCAGCGGCCGCCGCATCATCGAGAACGCCGGCTACACGTTCGACTTCACGCCGATCCCTGGTGATCGCGCGGAGCTCATCAAGAAGGCGCGCGAGGCCATCGACAAGTTCATCAAGAGCCAGCTCGAGAACAAGCACTTGAAGGAGCACTTCTCGGCAAACAAGGCGCGCTTCTTCGCCGAGTCGGAGCTCGAGATCGAAGAGGTCATGTACAAGGGCAAGATCAACCTCATGCTGACCTCGCCCGCTGGTCAATTCATCTACGACCACCAGAGCGACAAGGTCGAAGCTCGACGCCTCATGTTCGTCGACTTGATCCCCGAGAAGAAGCAGAAGGCTTAAAGCAGCGACCAGAGCGTTTCCTCCCTTGCAGTAGGAAGGCGAGTCCGCGTGGCAGTCGATACGCGTCTCTCGGGAACCCGAGGCCGAAAGGCCCCATCCGTCAAAGCGGATGGGGCCGCGGCGTCCGTCGATAACAGTCGGCCCCGTAGCAAGTCGGGGTTCGAGGACTTGTTCGTCCGCCTGGCAAAACAGCGGACGGCCTCGCCCGCGAGCGTCGCCGCCGTCGTCGACAAGTCGACCACGACCGCGGTCGACCTGCGGCTGGCGGAATCACGTCGCGCCGCCGCCGAGAACCCGGGCGCCGAGACGCAAGAGACAAACCCTGGGAACCTCCTGGTTTGGGCGAAGGAAAACCGGCTCACGAGCCAAGGCAAGGTCGCCCAGGTGTCGCTACAGCGGACAGTGCGCCTGTCCGTCGACGGCCTGAAGATCGAGCTGGTGCACGTCAGCGGCTCGTCGGTGCTCAAGACCGTGAAGGACCAGCAGCCCTTCGCGCCTGGCGAGAACAAGGTCACACAGGACGGCTTCGACCAGGTGCAGGCGCTGCACACCGCCGACACCTTCCTGCGACGCCTCGCGGGCTACGGCATCGACCTGCCTTCGGTGTACCGCGACAGCACCAGCAACAGCGGCCTCGTGCGCATCATCGCCAACGCCATGAGCGAGGAGAACGCCGGCTATATCCCGGGCTCGAACGTCTACGTCTTCGGCACCTCGGAGGGGCGCTTCCACCTCGTGTCGTGCAAGGAGATCCTCGTCCACGAGCTTGCCCACGGCTATTTCGATCACGTCGCCCCTGGCGTGAACAGCGACACCACCGGCGAGGGCAAGCCCTTCCACGAGGCGGTGGGTGACCTCTTCGCGGCGCTGCATTTCGAGAACCCCAACATCAGCGAAGACCTCGGCGCGTACCTCGCGGAGAAGGAAGGGACCTCGGGCACGCTCGGCCCTCTGCGGACACTGGTCAACGACGTCAGCCTCGATCCCAGCCTGACGCAGGAGCACAAGCGAAGCCTCGCTTACTCCGGCATGGTTTGGTCGGTGACTTCGCGGCTCGCGAACGCCATCGGCATGCACCAAGCGTGCGACCTGATGCTCGGAGCCATCGCCAAGGCGCCGTTCTTCGTCACCAACAAGTCGCCCTCGCCAGAAGATTGCCTGCGCGCCATCCTCGAAGGCGTGCGCTCGCACATCGGCAAGGCGGCGCCGAAGCTGGTCGACGGCGTCATCGGCGACATCGAGAAGGAAGCCATCCGCCGCAAGATCACGAATCAGCCCCTGGCAGCCGCGACGCCCACCGACAGCGCCAAGCTCTTCGAGACCTCGCTGTCCGCTATCAAGGAGCAGAGCGCCAGCGCTTTCGCCGGCGTCGCGCGCACCCTTCCCTCCCTCGCCAACCGTGGTGACATCGCCTTTCAGGTCATGGGCGACCGCCGCTTCGGCGACGTCCGTCGCGTCACCCTGCGCGCGCTCGTGCAGGACCCCACGAGCCGCAACCAAGTACCCGTCGAAGACGGTCACCTCGAAGTCGTGCTCGACGGCAAATGCGTGCGCTACCTCGAGGGCCCGGCGTTGTGCTTGCCCGCGAAGTTCGACTTCACCACCCGCGACGGCGGTAACCCAGGCAAGACCCTGGTCCGCGCGAAGCGTCTGATCGCCGACCACCTGACGCAGCTCGCCGAGCACGACCCGAGCGCCGCCACCGTGCGTCGCGGTCTCGACACGCTGTTCGACGACGCGAACCTGGTGGTGCGTCCAATCCTCTCCGAGGGCTCCTTGCAGCTCGAGGTCATCACGCTCGCCGGCGAGTTCATCGTCGACATCGAGCACAGCGTGGTGCGGACGCGCCGCCTCATGCACGTCTACGACATCGCCGAGCATGCCCACGGGTAACCCCGCCCGCGTTTTCGCGTCGCGCTAAGTTCTTGTGCGTGCTAGCTTTCGCACGCCCATGAGGTCGTTTCGCGTCGTAACCATCGCCGTGCTCGCAGCGGCCGGATGCAGCCCAGGCCCCGTGCCGGCGCCGCCCTCACCTTCGCCGGAGACCACCGCCGGCGTGCCCGCCGCTGATGCCGACACCGCCGGAGCCGATGCCGGGGCACCCCTGGACCTCGACGCCCAAGCCCGTGCCGCCTGGGCGGGCCGCGTCGACCGCACGGCGCTCGGTCGCGCCATCGACTGCTGGCTGCGCCTATCCGAATCGCGGCCGGACGATCCGAAGCCGCTGCTCGCGCTCTCCCGCGCCTACGTCACCCTTGCGGATTTTCATGTGCGCGCTCCAGCGGACATGCCGCAGCGGGCCGACGCTCTCGAGCGCGCCATCGATACGGCCGAGCGCGCTCTGCTCGCGAGCTCCCCCGCGTTTTCGGCGGCGGTGAAACGCGGAGTCAGCATCGAAGAAGCGGTGAAGTCCGTAGAAGCCGACAAGATGGAAGCGCTCGCGGTCTACGGCACGAGTCTCGCGCACTATGGGGTCGACAAGGGCTTCACGGCCCTGCTCATGTATAGGGGCCGTCTGGTCGCCGCGATGCAGCGGGTGATCGAGATTGCGCCCAAAACAGAGCACGCCGCGGCCGACCGCGAGCTCGGCACTTTTTTCGCGCGCGTCCCGGGCTTCGCTGGTGGCGACCTCGCCCGCGCCCGTGAGCACTTCGACAAGGCCTTGGGCCTCGCACCCGAGGTGCTCGTGACCAAGCTGCGCTACGCCGAGGCCTACGCCATCGAAGCCAAAAACCGTGAGCTCTTCGCGCGCCTCCTGGCGGAGATCAAAGCCGCCGATGCCGGCGAGGCGGACCTCGCTCCCGACAACCTCTTGGTCAAGCGACGGGCCGACTTGCTGGCGGCCTCGATCGATGATCTGTTCGCGCGATGAGCGCCAATCGCACCCAGCTCACCCTCACCTCCGACGACGGCACCCAGCTCGCGGCGCAGCGTTGGTCCCCTTTGGGCGACCCACGCGCCGCGCTCCTCGTCATCCACGGCTACGCCGAGCACGCCGAACGCTATCGTGAGCTCGGCCTCGCCCTTGCGGAGCGCGGCGTCGACACGGTCGCCGTCGACTTGCGTGGGCACGGACGTTCGGCCGGTCAGCGCGGCTTCGTCGACCGCTTTAGCGAGTACCACGCCGACGCCGACGCCGGCCTCGCGGCGATGACCGCCGCGCATGCCGGACGTGGGTTGCCGCGCTTCGTTCTCGCCCACAGCAACGGCGGCCTCATCGCTCTCGACTGGGTTGCCACGAGGAAGCCGGACATTCGCGGCTTGATCCTTTCCAACCCGTTTCTCGAGGTCGCCTTCGCGGTGCCGAAGATCAAGCTCGCCATCGGCCACCTCGCCTCCCGCCTCGCCCCACGCATCGCTTTACCCTCGGGCATTCCCCCCGAGGGCCTGTCGCATGAGACCGCTATCGTGGACGCCTACCGCCGCGACCCGATGATCTACTCGACCGTCACGGCCGGCTACTTCCGCGCCTCGCGCGAAGCCCAAGCGCGTGTTCGCGCGCTCCGCCGTCTCGACATGCCCCTGCTCTATGCCTACAGCGACGCCGACCCCATCGCCTCACCGCAGGCCAACGCCGCCCTCGCGCAAGCGCTCGACAGTCCCGACAAGACCGTCATCGTGCGCACCGGAGAGTTCCACGAGATCTTGAACGAGACCAATCGCGCCGAGCTGATCGCTCGGGTCGGCGATTGGATCCTCGCTCATGTGTAACGGCTAATGCTTTTCGCCGAAGAGCAGGACGTCCATCGACTCTTGATCGGCGGGCGTGAAGTCGAACTTGTCGAAGTCGCCGGAGCGGACCCACTGCATGTCGCGCACCGAGCCCTTGCGCGGGGCCAGCGGGCCCAAGCTGCACTCGTAGAGCTTCAGCTCGACCACGTAGTCATCGTACTCGTGGATGGTCGTGGAGATGAGGGCGCCAACGTCGGGCGTAATTGCGAGGCGCTCGCGCAGCTCACGCCGCAGCGCCGCATCCTCGTATTCGCCTTCTTCGACCTTGCCGCCGGGGAACTCCCACTTGAGCGGCAACACCGCGCGCTCGGTCCGCTGGGTGATGAGATACTTGCCATCCTTGCAGATAGCGGCACTCACCACGCGAATGCGACGTTTCTCGACCATTGGCGGCGTAGCCTACTTAAAGCCGCGGGTGTTTGCCACCCACTTCGTGGCATGAGACCAGCCGCATGAGCTCGAGGCGGTCCGAAATCCTGCCGACCGCTGTTCTCGCGGGATGCGCGGCTTTGGCCGTAGGGCTTGCCGTCGCCGTCGTCGCGGTAGTGGCCGGAGAAAGCATCGGTTTCGCGTTCGGTGACCACCACGTCTCAGTCGACGTCTGGGCGCTGTGCCGCGGCACGCTAACGGTAAGCTTCCTGGCCCTGGCGGTGGCCCTGCCCTTGGGCCTCACGATGGCGGTCACCCTGCGAGAGCTCGCCTCACCAGCGCTGCGCCTCGCGATCCGCCCGTGGCTCGCCTTGTTCGCCACCATGCCGCCCATCGTCTTCGCGTATCTCGCCATCACCGTACAGCGCGGCGTTCGCTGGTCGCAGATCCCCGCGCTCACCTTGGGCCTGTTGCTCGCTCCCTTCGTCGCGCGCGTCTTCGACACGGCGCTGCGCAATGCGCCAGAGGGCATGCGCGACGCGGCCCTCGCCCTCGGCGCGACTCGGCTCGAAGCTTGGCTGCACATCTTGCTGCCCGCGTCCGCACGCGCCATGGCCAGCGCCGTGCTGCTCACGTTCGTGCGCGCCATCGGCGAGAGCGTGGTCGTCGCCGTGGCCGCCTCGACCGAGGTAACGACCCTCGCCGCCGAGCCCGTGCGCGCGGCGCTTGGGCGAGGCCCGCCCTTGAGCCATCCCGATATCTTCGTGGTCGGTGGTGTCCTCGTTGCCGCCACCGTCGTCTTGCATCGCTTGGCCATGCGTCTTTATCCGCGAGAGCGGACATGAGCGACGCGCTCTCGAGCACCGCCGCCCGGGGCCAGCGCCGTCGTCTCGGCAACATCGTGCTGGCCGCCTGCGGCGCGGTCGGCGGCGCCACCCTGCTCGCGCTGCTCGCGGTCGTCATCTGGGCGATCGGCCAGGGCCTCGCGGACATCGGCGGCACGCTTGCCCGCCGCGACGACGCCTCGGATGCATTCATCGCCGCGTTCACCGGCAGCATCGTGATCTCGCTGGTCGCGACCTTCGGCTCGGTCGCCATCGGCATCGGCGCCGCCATTTACGTGAGCGAGGCCATGAACCGCCCGCGCCTCACGCGCCTGATCTTCGGTGCCGTGCAGAGCTGGGCGTCCTTGCCCTCGGTCGTCTTCGGTATCGTCGGCATGCGCTTGGTGACGAGCGGTCTGCAGCAGGTGCCGGGCTTCCTCGCCGCCACTCTCACCCTCTCGATCCTCGCTATTCCCCGCATCATGCTCGCGACCCGTGACGCGATGCTGCAGGTACCGGACGCGATGCGGGCCGCTTCTTACGCGCTTGGCGCAACGCGATTGCAGACCGTCCGCGATCACATCCTACCGCTCGCCATTCGCGGCATCGCCGGCGGCGTGCTTACGACCTTGGCGCGGACGTTCGGAGCCACGGCACCGCTCGTCATGCTCGGCCTCGTCATGAACAGCGAAGATGCGTGGCCCACTCTGCCCGCCGCCGCGATGGAGGCGGTGGTGACGGGGGGCAAGAGCAGCGCCGAGCTGGCGGGCGCCGCCGTCGCGGTGGTCGTGATGGTTCACGTCGCCGCGACCCTGTGGGCTGGGGGCCTGCAGCGGCGCTTTCAGCGGGAGCCCTGGGCCTGAGGTTAGCCGCGGCCAACCAGGCGGCGCCCTACTTGTACCGTCAGTAGGCCAATGCCCGGCAAGAGGTTGGTGCCGACGGCCACTCCGGCCCCCAAAAGGTACGGGGCAACGCCTTCCCAGCCTGCACCCTGCGCGAGCACGCAAGCCGCGATTCCGCCCGCGATGCCGCCAACGGTCGCGACGATCTGCATCCCCACGAGCTGCGAAGCACTCGGTAGGCCCGGCACCCGGGTCGGCGGGGTCGCCGCGGTCGGGGGAACAGGCGCGGGCACTTGCGCGGGAAGCTTCGACTGGAGCCTGACCATCGCCAGCCTTATCGGCAGGCCGCGCGCCGACGTGCACACTCCCTGCTTGCGTCCGAGACTGGCGCCGACCATCATGCCCTCCCAGCCGATGCCCGAGCCCAAGCCCACGAGCGCCGTCCTCGAAGCCCGTCACATGACGGTGCACTACGGCCCCAAGCTGGCCCTCCGGGACGTCAGCATCTACACCCCCGAGAAGACCGTCACGGCGGTCATGGGTCCGGTGAGCAGCGGCAAGACCACGCTATTGCGGACTTTCAATCGACTCATCGACCTGGCGCCCGGGGCCCGTGTCAGCGGCAGCGTCGTCTACCGTGGCCGCGAGCTTTACGGACCCGGCGTCGACGCCGGTGAAGTGCGCCGGCGCATCGGCATGGTCTTCCGCACACCGACGCCCTTCCCACGCTCCATCGGCGCCAACGTCGCTTGGGGTGCGCAGGTGAACGGCGTCGCCGGACCCGCCGACATCGATGGCTTGGTCGAGCGGTCGCTCACGCGCGCCGGCTTGTGGCGCGACGTCAAAGACCGCCTCAACGACTCGCCGGGCGTCCTTACCCTCGGCCAACAACAACGCCTCTGCATCGCCCGCGCCCTGGCCATGCAGCCCGACGTTCTCTTGCTCGACGAGCCCTGCGCCGAGCTCGACCCGGCATCGAGCGCCCGCATCGAGGACCTCATCGTCGAGCTCAAGGAGACCTGCACCATCCTCGTGGTCGCCGAGACCATGCAGCAGGCGGCCCGCATCTCGGACGTCGCGGCCTTGCTGCTCGAAGGCGAGTTGGTCGAGGTCGGCGAGACCAAGACGTTCTTCACCCGACCACGCGACAAGCGCACCGAAGAATACGTGACCGGCCGCTTCGGCTGATTGAAGAACGCGCGGCGTCGTGAAATGACGAGGCCATGACGAAACACCTCGAGCGTGACCTCGCCCACTTGAAGCGCGAGCTGCTCGGCCTCGGCGCCCTCGTCGAAGAAGCGACCAACAAGGCAATCACCGCCCTGGTGAACCGCCGCGCCGACATCGCCGACGAAGTCCGCAATGGCGATGACCTCATCGACAGCCGCGAGCTCGAGATCGAAGAGGAGTGCTTGAAGCTCCTCGCGCTCTACCAGCCGATGGCCACCGACCTACGTTTCATCGTCGCGGTGATGAAGGTGAACAACGACCTCGAGCGCATGGGTGACCTAGCGGTGAACATCGCCGACCGCGCCTTCGACATGGCCATGGCTCAGCCGGTCGTGCCGCCGGGCGACCTGCTCACCATGGCGGAGCGCGTCCGCGCGATGGTGCGCGAGAGTCTCGACGCCTTGGTGAATCGCGACTGCGAGCTCGCGCGTAAGGTGGTCCGCGATGACGAGGACGTCGACGACATGCATAAGCGCATGTTCAAGTTCCTCGAAGAGCTGATGATGAAGGACGCGACGCTCGTGCCGCTCGGAGTGCATACCCTCTCCGCGTCACGCCATCTCGAGCGCATCGCCGACCTTGCGACCAACATCGCCGAGGACGTGGTCTTCATGGTCGAGGGCGAAGTCATCCGCCACACGCGCTAGAAAATGGTTAGTGTCCCCATTTTAGCCCGGCGCATGACCACCACGTAGCCAAGGCTCGAAATCAGCGCCAGGTGGTCACCGGCGAGCACCGGTTCACTGGCGACGATGCCGCCCATCGCGGTTGCCTGCAGAGGCTTGCCGTTGTTGGCGTCGAAGACGAGGAAGAGGCCTTCGCCACCGGTCATGATGACCGCGTCGCCCGCGACGATGGGTCGCGATGGCGAGCCGATCGGCAGGCGCGCCCGGTACAGGAGGTCGCCCGTCGTCGCGTCGAGGCCCCAGAACCAGCCGTCGGCGCTCGCGGCGAGCAGCTTGTTGCCGTGCCCACCGAGCGAGGTGATCGCTTGAGCGGCCTTGGTCCACGCCGTCGTGCCGTCGCGCGGCTCGAGCGAATAGATGCCATCGGAGTACGAAGCCACGAAGACGCGGCCGTTGATGACCACGGGGTCGGCATCGCTGTCGATGAAGTCGCCACCACGGAGCGACAACGGGCGTGACCACATGCCGCGCCCGTCCTCCAAAGCGTACGCCTCGGCGTAGCCGTCCGAGAACGCCGCGTAGACGATGCCGTCTTGCTCGAAGGCGCGCGCGTGCCCCAGCACGGTGAGTCCGGTCGGCGCGGGTCGGCCGCGTGTCCAGCGCACCGCGCCGGTGGACGGATCGAGGACGTAGACCTTGTTGGTCGACGTCGTCACCAACAGCTCGCTGCCCACGCGTCGCGGAGGTGAACGCATGTCGCCGTCGATGGGGATTTCCCACCGGAGCTTGCCGGTACCGACCTCGAAGGCCAGCAACCTGCCGTCGCGGCCGCCGAGGAGCGCGAGCTCCATGCCGCGCACGCCGCCGGTCCCGAGGTCGACGATGGCAGCCGCGGTTTCGAAGGGGGCGCCGTGGCGGTAGCGCCAAACCTCGTCGCCGTTGCTCAAGGACAGCGCCAGCACGAAGCCTTCACCCGTACCGACGATGACGCGCTCGTGACGTTCCGAGATCGCCGGCCGTCCGAAGCTCGCGGTGATGTCGCGGTTCAGGCCGGTACGCACGAGGGACTTGCGCCAGCGCGTCTCGAAGACGACGCCCTTCCCCGCCTCGACCGACTTGCCCTTGTGCGGCGACAACAGAATCGCGTCCGATTCGGACGGCGATGGCGCCGCGAGAGCAATGCTCGCCATCGAGACCGCTACGACGGACAACCCGAGCAGCGCGAACCGAGACACGCTCTAGTCCGCCTTGGTGGTCGGCGTGGTTTTCGAGAGGTCGGCGCTGGCCGGCGACGGCATGTCCTTCGACGGCGCGGCGGCGGCGGGAGTCACGCCCATGGCCGTCAACATATCGCCAGCCTCGGTGCCGACCGGCTTGTTCGGATGATCGGCCTTGAGCTTCTCGAGCCGGGTGCGCGCCTTGGCGGTGTCACCCATGGCGATCTCGATGCGTGCCGCCTGCAGCGAAGCGCGGTCGGCGTAGAAGGCGTCGCCCTTCAAGGTGTCGAGTGTGCGCAGCGCCGCGGCCATGTCGCCACGCGACTCCTGCAAGAACGCCAGGCGCTCGACCACCATGAAGCGCAGCGAATCATCCGCGGAAAGGTCTGCGAGCAGGCTCGCGAGGTCCTTTTCGGCGGCCTCCTTCTCACCCACTTTAGCGGTCAGGTCGGCGACCATGAAACGCGAGAGCAGGGCCGACTTGCCATGAGCCTCTTTCGCCGCCGCGCGAAACGCGTCGCGCGCCGCGAGGTCACGATCCTTGTCGCTCGCGAACACCGGCGGATCCGCGGCCGGATCGGCGGTCTCGGTGCCGTCGGCGGGCAAGACCTTCGCCGCCATCACCTTGGTCGCCTTGGCGAAGGCTTGGGCGCTCGACTCCGCTTTCGCCTCCATGACGCTGTCGACGATGACGCCGACGACGATCGCGACGAAGAGCACGACGGCCCCGATGACCAACGGCTTCTTGTTGGCGTTGGCCCACTCGACGCTGCCTTCGGCTGCCGTTGTGAAGGCGTCCTCGCGCTTGAGTAGGTCCTTGCGGGACTGGTTTTCGCTGTCTTTTTTCTTACCAACCGACAAACGTGCCACGACGAATCTCCGCTAGGCCAATGTCGGCGCTTCGTATACTCCCAAGGCGTGTCTCGTCGAGACCTATCAGTGCTTCTGGCGTGCTTGGCGGTGATCTTGCCGGCAACCGCCCACGCCGGTTTCGCTGACCTGCGTTTGGCCCTCGAGCCCGGGATCGCAAGCCTCCACGAGGGCGGTGTCACCAACTGGGCACCCTTGGGGGGCGGCGGGTCCGTCTCGATCGGGCTCATCGAGCGCCTCCAGGTCACCGCCAACTTCGATCGCAAGGAGTTCACGAACCGGGAACCGACCCTTGCCGCCAGGGCCATTGGAGCCGGCGTTCGCTACGATATCGATGTACTTTGGCTCACGCCCTTCCTTGAGCTTGGCTTCGGGAACGTGTACTTGAGGGCCGCGAATGGGGGCACCTACGGACCTACGTGGGACCTCTTCTTCGGAATCGGCGCTGATGTACGCATCACTCGCTGGTTATTCGGCGGGATCGTCTTTCGTTATTACTCGGTCGGTGGAACCGACCTTTTTACGAATCCGGCGTACTCGACGATTAACGCTCGGCTTGGCTTCATGATAGGGGCCAGCTCGCCAAGCGTAGAGCAGAACCTCTCCGAAGCTCGCGCAAACGAACGACATTCATACGGGTCATCAGAGGACCCGGGACGCTCCGATAATGACACGTAAAATGATCATCAATGCGCTCGACCCAGAAGAGGTCCGCATTGCCATCGTCAACGAAAAAGGCCTGCTCGAAGACTTCGACATCGAAACCCGCGGCGTCGAGAAGAACAAGGGCAACATCTACAAAGCCGTGGTGATGGCGGTCGAGCCCGCGCTCAACGCCGCCTTCATCGACTACGGCGCCGACAAGCAAGGGTTTCTGACGGCGAACGACGTCGACCCGAAGCTCTCCAACAAGCACGACCTCGACAAGCACTACCGCATCGACGAGCTGCTCAAGCGCAACCAAGAGATCTTGGTGCAGGTCGAGAAGGACGAAGTCGGCCAAAAGGGCGCGGTCCTCACGACGTACCTTTCGCTCGCCGGCCGCTACACCGTGCTCATGCCGGGTAGCTCGCGCTCGGGTGTATCGCGCAAGATCGACGACGACGAGGCGCGCAGCCGCATGCGCGATGCCGCCGCCAAGCTCAACGTCCCCGACGACATGGGCGTCATCATCCGCACCGCCGGACGCGACCGCACCAAGCTCGAGCTCAACCGCGACCTGAAGGTGCTCGCGCACACCTGGGGCAACATCAAGAAGGAAGCGAAGGCCGCGAAGGCCCCTGCCCTCATCATGAAGGAGCAGGACGCCATCATTCGCGCCCTACGCGACTACTGGTCGAACGACATCAGCGAGATCATCGTCGACGCCGACGACGCTTACGACCAGGCCGTCGAATACGTGCGCATGGTGATGCCGAAGCAGCGCAGCGTGCTCAGCCGCTACGTCGAGCGCCGGCCGATCTTCCATCACTACCGCATCGAACCGCAGCTCGATGAGATCTACGCTCGCAAGGTAGAGCTCAACAACGGCGGCTCCATCGTCATCGAGCCGTGCGAAGCGCTCGTCGCCATCGACGTCAACAGCGGCAAGCAGAAATCGAAGGACCAAGAGGCGACCGCCCTACAGACGAACGTCGAAGCCGCGAAGGAAGTGGCGCGTCAGCTCCGCCTCCGCGACTTGGGCGGCATCATCGTCATCGACTTCATCGACATGTTCGTGCGCAAGCACCAGCTTCAGGTCGAGCGCACCGTCAAGGAAGCTCTGAAGCTCGACAAGGCGCGCGTCAAAGTCGGCCGCATCTCGCCGAACGGCACCTTGGAGCTCACGCGTCAGCGCATTCGCTCGGCCCTGGGCGCTTCGGTGTTCCGCACCTGCGTCACCTGCAGTGGCACCGGGCACGTCCTCAACGCGCAGTCGCACGCCGTCGCGGTGCTGCGTAAGCTACGTGACCGCGCCTCGCGCGGCGACCTCGCATCGGCGAAGGTCCTCCTCGACGGCGAGGCGGCGAACGTTCTGCGCACCGAGAAGTGGTCGGCGGTGCAAGAGATCGAGCAGCGCTACGAGATCCGCGTCGACATCGTGCCGGACAAGGCGCACATGCCGGGCCACGCCGATTACACCTTCGAGACCAATCCGAACGCCGAAGTGCTGCCGGAGACCGAGCCCGACTTCGGTCCGCCGGAGCTCCCGGAAGGCTACGAGCTGACGCCGGACGACGACGACGAGGTCATCGACCCCTCCGATCTCGAGCTGGTGCTGCCGAGCGAAGAGACCGAGCGTCAGGAGTCGTTGGCGGAGCAACGCCGCGAAGCCAAGGAGCGCAAGCGCCGCCGCCGTGGCGGTGAAGACCGTGGTGAACGTTCGAGCTCCTCGCGTGGCGAGCGCGGCGAGCGTGCCGCCAAGGGCGGTGATGCCGGCGAAGAGGTGGGGAGCGCCCGCGATTGGGATATGCCCTCCTTCGAGCTCCTCGACCCCGAGCAGTTCCAGAAGCGTGAGCGCGGCGGCAAGGGCCGAGGCGAGCGCGGCGGACGTGGTGAGCGTGGCGAGCGTGGCGAACGTGGCGAACGCGCTGAGCGCGGCGGTCGCCGAGGCCGCGGCGGACGCGAGAGCAACGTCGTTTCGGCGCACGAGATCCTGGCCAGCATGGCGAGCGATGCTGCGGCGCCGGCCCCGAGCAGCGCCAGCGCGGCGTCACCCCAGCCTCGCCAGGCACGCCAACCACGCAATGAGCCCGCCGCGCCCAGATCCGCCAAAGCGGACACAGGCGGCGGTGAGCCAACGGAGGATGATGAATCCCCGTCCCGGAAAAAGCGTTCCTTCTTGTCGCGCCTCTTCGGCAGCAAGAAGGACGACGGCGTCGATCAGCCGGACGGCCAGTAAGCTAGCGCTCTTTGCGGGTTCTGCGGAACTTCAGCCACACCGGGGTTCCGTGGAAGCCGTAGCGCTCGCGCAGCTGGTTCTGCAGGAAGCGTTGATACGAGAAGTGGATGTCCTCCGGCTTCGATGCCGTGAAGATGAACGTCGGCGGTCGCACCAGCGGTTGTGACGCGAAATAGATGCGCGGGCGGCGGCTGTTCTGGACCGGTGGTGGATTGCGCTCGACCACGTCGTTCATGAAACGGTTGAGCTCGCCGGTGGTGACGCGGCGATGGCGTTCTCGCTGAGCCTCGAGGACGGCGGGGAAGATCGTCTCCGTCTTCCAGCCCGTCTTGGCGGACACCTTGATGATGCTCGCGTAGGTCGCGAACTTCATTTCGTGGAGGACCGCGGCGTCGAAGTCCTTCTTGAAGGCCTCTTCTTTCGCCACGTCCCACTTGTTGGCGACGATGACTAAGCCCTTGCCGCGCTCGTGCGCGAGAGTCGCGATGCGCGCATCCTGCTCGCTAGGAGCCAAATTGCTGTCGAGCAAGAGCAACGCGATGTCGGCGCTGTCGAGCGAGCGCACGGCGGCGGACACCGACCATTTCTCGAGCTTGTCGTCGACCGAGCGTTTGCGCCGCATGCCGGCGGTGTCGACGAAGACGTAGTTGGTGCCGTCGTGCTCGATGGCGACGTCGATGGCGTCGCGCGTGGTGCCGGGAACATCGGTCGCGAGCAGTCGCTCTTCGCCCAGCAAGCGATTCACCAGCGAGCTCTTGCCGGCGTTCGGCCGGCCGATGACCGCGACGCGGATCGGGCCGCCCTTCCACTCGATGCGTGATGGCTCGGGGGAAGCCTCTTCGCCCTCTTCGGGCGCCACCTCGATCGGGGACTGATCGACGGTGACGGCTTCTTCATTGGGGGCGTCGATGACCGCGAAAACCGCCTCGAGCAACGGCTCGGTGCCGCGGTCATGCTCGGCGCTCACCCCGAAGATGCCGTCGACACCCAGCTCCGCGAAGTCGGCGACGCGCGGCTTGTGATCGTCGACATCAATCTTGTTGGCGACGACGAACTTGAGCTTGCCTGCCTTGCGTACCGCGTCGACGACCTCGCGGTCGGCGGCGGTCAGGCCCACCTGGGCATCGAGGACGACCAAGACGACGTCTGCTTCTTCGATGGTGGCGCGGGTCTGTCCGCGCACGCCCATCATCACCGTGTCGGTAGCCTGGGCATCGAGACCGCCGGTATCGGCGATGCGGGCGATTTTTCCGTCGAAGCGGACTTCTCCGAAGAGCCGGTCGCGCGTGACACCGGGCTGATCGTCGACCAACGCGATGCGCTTGCGCACCAAGCGGTTGAACAACGTGGACTTGCCGACGTTGGGACGGCCGACCAGTGCGATGAGCGGGAGCTGCCTTCGAATCGAAATGTCGCTCATATGCCTTGATCGCTCATGCGGCGCTGCACGCCCTTGGGGTTTCCAGTCCAGTCGGGGTCGACGTGCACGGTCAGACGCAGGAAGACCTTGCAACCGAGCATCTCTTCGATGGCCTTACGCGCGGCGGTCGAGACCTCTTTGATCTGGTGTCCGCCTTTGCCGACAACGATGGCCTTCTGTGACTCACGCTCGACGTAGATGCGCCCCTCGAGGCGGCACATGCCCTGCCCCTTGGCGTCACGCTCGTCTTCGAATTGCTCGATGACCACCGCGGCGCTGTGAGGCACCTCGTTGCGGGTGCGCAACAGGAGTTGCTCGCGCACCAGCTCGGCGGCGAGCACGCGCTCGGCTTGATCGGTCACCACGTCTTCGGGGAAGAGCTGCGGACTCTCGGGGAGGAGCTTCACGAGCTCCGCCACGAGGACGTCGAGGCCGTCACCTGTGCGCGCCGAAATCGGCACCAGCGGCACCTCGCCGAGCTCCTGACCCAAGGCCGCGAGCCACGGCAGGAGGATGTCCTTGCGCTTGATGAGATCGACTTTGTTGATGGCAACCACGATGCTGCCGCGCGACTTGCGCGCCTCTTTCAGCACCGCCTTGTCGGCGTCGGTGATCTCGGGATTGTCACCGCGCACTTCGACGAGGACCAACGCGATATCGGAGTCCGCGGCGGCGTCCCCCGCGACCCGCTGCATGGCGGCTTTCAAGGCGCCCTGACCACCACCGAGACCAGGCGTATCGACCAAGATGATCTGCGCCTCGGGCAGGGTCAGGATCCCCTGGATGCGCGTGCGCGTCGTCTGCGGCTTCGGGGTGACGATGCTGACCTTCTGCCCGAGCAAGCGATTGACCAGCGTCGACTTCCCGACGTTCGGCCGGCCGATGAGCGCGACGAAACCGGCTCGGTGGCTCTTCTTCACGCGCTTGCTCACGTACCGGCTCCCTTGAGCGCGTTCAGCGCCTCTTCGGCGCAAGACTGCTCGGCGACCTTCTTACTCGAAGCGCGCCCACTACCATAACAAGCGCCATCGATGAGCACGCGACAGCTATATTCGCGCGCGTGGTCCGGACCGCTGACTTGCACGACCTCGTAGATCGGCGCCGGCTTCCCCACCTTGTGACACTCCTCTTGGAGCTGGGTCTTGAAGTCGACGGGGCCGACCGCTTGGTCGATGGCATCGGCGAGCAGGCGACTGAAGATCTTCTCGACCGCGTCGTAGCCGCCGTCGAGATAGACAGCCGCCGCCAGCGCTTCGAAAGCGTCGGCGAGCACACGGGTGGTCACGCCACCCGTCGACTTCTGTCCGTGTCCCAAACGCAGGTGAGACGGCAGCTCGAGACCCTGCGCCATGTCCGCCAAGGCTTCGCGCCGCACGACCTGGGCGCGACGCCGCGTGAGCTCGCCCTCGGATTCGTCGGCCAAGCGCAGAAACAGGAGCCGGCCCGCGAGCAGGTTGATCACCGCGTCGCCGAGAAACTCCAGACGTTCGTTCGGCGGACCCTCGTCCGGATGCTCGTTCGCATAGGTCGAATGCGTCAGCGCCTGCGCCAGCAAGGCAGGGTCGCGGAAGGTGTACCCGAGGGTCTCTTCGAGCTTTTGGGCGGTGGGGAACGCGAGGCTCACGGGGCGGCCCGAGCCCTGTCCGGTTCAGCGGACGGACGCGCCGCCGCCGCGATGCTGCCACCCCCAAGCACGACGTCGTCGCGGTAGATGACCGCGGCCTGACCGGGGGCGCCACGGGGCTGCTTGTCGACGAACCACAGACGCGCCGTGCCGGCATCGAGCTGCTCGACGCGGCAAGCCTTGGGAGACTCGCGATAGCGCTGCTGCACGAGCACGACCTCGCTTGCGTGCGGCGGCGTTTGCGTCCAGCGCACGCCCTCGACGACGACGCTGTCGGTCTCGAGCTGCTCACGCGGGCCGACGCGCACGGTTCCGGAGGCCGCGTCGATGTCGGTCACGTAGAGCGGCTCGGAAGCGGCGATGCGCAAGCCGCGACGCTGCCCGTAGGTGAAGTGATGCACGCCTTCATGCACGCCGAGCGACTTGCCGTTGCCATCGACGATTTGACCAGCCGCTCCGCCGCGTCCCGCGATGGTCTCGACGGTCGCGGCGTAGCCACCGTCACCGACGAAACAGATTTCCTGGCTCTCGCGCTTCTCCGCGACAGGCAGACCGAGACGCGCCGCGTGGGCACGCACCTCGTCTTTGTGCATGCCGCCGACCGGGAACAGGAGCTGTCCCAATTGCTCGCGGTCGAGCCGGTAGAGGAAATACGACTGGTCCTTCTTGGGGTCGACGCCGCGGCGCAGAGCAAAGGTGTCGTCCTCGATGCGCGCGTAGTGACCGGTAGCCAGCTTCTCGGCGCCCAGGAGCTTGGCGCGTGCGAGCAGCGGCCGGAACTTCACCTTGTCGTTGCACTCGATGCAGGGATTCGGTGTGCGCCCGCGGGTGTACGCCTCGGCGAACGGCCCGATCACCACTTCGCGGAAAAGCTCCGCGTAATTCAAAACGTAGAAGGGAATGCCGAGGTGGTCTGCAACCCGGCGAGCATCGCGCATGTCGTCCGGCGTGCAGCACGCGCGGTTGTGCTTCGGCGCTTCGGCGTGCGTCTTCATCGCGAGGCCAATGACCTCGTGCCCTGCCTCGACCAAGAGGCCAGCGACGGTCGACGAATCGACTCCGCCGCTCATGGCAACGACGATACGCATGGGGTGTTACTTCCTCAGCGACTCACGCGGCTTTCTGAAGATCTGGCGCGCAGCTGGCAAGTGCGATCGTGGCTTGCGCGAGCTCTTCCGTGGTCGTGCTCCAGCCGGCCGACGCGCGGACCCCACGAGGCACCCGCCCCAGGGTGACCCCGCGCTCGGCGGCGAGGCGTATCAAGAGGTCGGCGCGCGCGGGCTCCAGGACGGCGCAGGAAACGCCGGGCCGGCGTGGACCACCCAAGACCGGGACGTCGAGCGCCGCCCACAGCATGTCGAGCGCCTTTGCATCGATCGGTCGGACCGTGGCCGATGAGGTAGCCGCCGCGGCCGCGGCGAACCCGGCGATGAGGGCCACGGCTTGCGAGCCGCTGCGCAGGCCACCTTCTTGGCCGCCGCCGTCCCAGAGAGGCGTGAGGGCCAAGCCCTTCAGAGTCACGAGCGCGCCCGCGCCTTCCGGACCACCGATGGTCTCGGATGCGAGCGAGAGGGTGCTCGCGCCGCTCGCCAAGAAGTCGACGCTCATGGTCGCGGCCGCGCGGGTCGCGTCGCAATGGAGCGGGATGCCGAGCCGCTCGGCGGTAACCGCGACGTGCGCGCTCGCGTTCAAGCGACCGCTGCTCGCTTGGTCGAGCGCCAACACGATGAGAGCCACGTCGTCCCCGAGGCGCGCCTCTGCCAGCGCCTCGATGGCGAAGCTCTCGCGCGCAAGCTGCGCGGTCGCCGCCATGACCTCGCCGCTCTCGTCCGGGCCGATGAGGATCCGTCGCCGGCCATGGCTGGTGCGTTGCGCGCGCGCGAGTCCGAGCACGCCGAGCTCGTTGGCCTCGCCACCGCTGCCGGTGAACACGACACTCGCGTCGCCAGCGCGCACGAGCTGGCGCACGATCTGCGCCGCGTCGTCGATCGACTGGCGAGCGGCGCGACCGATGGCGTGCAAGCTCGACGGGTTGCCGCCGAGCGTCGCGGCATCACGAATCGCCTGCGCTGCTTCCGGTCGGAGCGGCGAGAGCGTCGCGTGATCGAGGTAAATCCTTGTGTCCACGGGAGATCCGTAGAGGCCACGGAATACTGCTGTCAACGCGGCGCGGCACGAGCACGCAACATCTCCAGGTCATCCACAGTTATTCACAGGGTTTCCACACCCCAGGAACTTCAAAGCCTCGAGCACCCACAATATGACACCTTTTCGTCGAGGTCTTTTGTGAGCCTCGGAAATCCTTCTAATGGACTGAAAAGGCTGCGCAATCGGCGTTTGTGAAGAGTTGTTAGGATGATCAAGAAGGGACAAAAGTCGCGCTGCTGTCACATACGAATTTCGCGGATCTACATGTGGCTATCTGCTGTGGACAACCTTTTGGCCGCCTCGAGGAGTGTATCCCGGGCATTGTGTCCAGGGTTTTCGAGCACCACGGCGAGCAATTTTTTGAGCGTCGCGCCGATGGCCGGACCGGCGAAGCCGAGAGCCGCGAGATCGGTCCCGTCGATCGCCAGGTCGGCGACGGCGAGTGGTGGTTTTGCAGCAGCGAGCCGACGCAGCGCTGTTGGAAATCGCTGGTAAGAAGGCGACGCGAGAACGCACGCTAGCTCACCGGCATCACTGGCGGCCGACCAACCGTGCTCCGCGACCCAGCGACGCAGGCCGGCACCGGACGGCGGCGTTGCTTTGTCGAGACTCATCAAAGCGGCGACTGCTTGTTCGGCGCGACGCGCGTCTTGCTTCGACGCCCGCCAGCGCGTGGCGATGGCGCCCGCGACGCTCGCATCGATACCTCGGAGAGCGGCCCAAGCCGCGAAGCGCAGCCACGGATCGCGCGGCACCTCGAGCAACCGATCCGCCTCGGCCGCCACACCGACCAACTCCGGCGCGATGGCACCCAGCATGCCGGAGCTCTCGAGCAAGGAGATCGGGGTCGCGAGCCGCACGCCCTGCCCCAAGAGCTTCTCCATTTCGACACGTTTGCGTTCCCAAGCAACGCGCTCGAAGGTCGCGAGCGCGCTGTGCATCGCCGCCGCGGTTTCCGCTTCGACGTCGAAGCCGAGCGTCGCGGCGAAGCGCGCCGCGCGCAGTGGACGCAGGCCGTCCTCGGCGAAGCGTTCGGCCGCCTTGCCGACGCAACGCACGCGGGCCGCCCGCAAATCGGCGAGGCCCTCGAAGGGATCGACGATGCGTCGCTGGACGACGTCGTAGGCCATGGCGTTGATGGTGAGGTCGCGGCGGGCGAGGTCAGCCTCGAGCTCCGTGAGGAAGACGACGTGGCTCGGCCGCCGGCCGTCGAGATACGGTCCCTCGCCGCGAAAGGTCGTGACCTCGACCGGCACGTCACCGGTCAGGACCATGATGGTGCCGTGTTGCTCGCCGGTGCGGGCGACGCGGCGAAAGAAGCTCGCGACGCTTTCCGGTGTGGCATCGGTAGCGACGTCCCAGTCGGGCGCGGCGCGGCCGAGAAACGCGTCGCGCACGCCGCCGCCGACGAGCACGGCACGGGCGCCATGCTCCGCCAATGTCTCGATGACGTTGCGTACGGCCGCCGGCATCCAGCGCTCGAGCCGCTGCATGGCCGTCTTTGGCGTCGCGACCCGCGCTTCGGCACCGCGCGTTTGACCAGATCGTGGGGCCATGTTACGCGCGACCACTATCATGCATCGCCTGCCAAGTGTTCTGCTCCTGCTCGCAGTGAGCATCGGTATCTCGATCGCCACTGACGTCGCGTCGGCGCGGACCATGGAGCCCGGCAACATCGTCATCGGCGGTGGAATCGGCCCCTCGTTCAAGACCGGCTCCGAGCTCGGCATGTCGAGCGGCTACCTGATGCTCAACGGCATCGGCGAATACGTGTTCACGCCGGAGCTCTCGGGCGTCGCCAGCGTCGCCGCGGGCCTCGCCGGCACCATCCCGTTGCGCCTCCGCGTCGGCGGACGCTACCGCATCGTCGGCGGGCAGCTACCGCTCTCCCCTTACGTCCAGCTCGAGGTGTCGGCCGGCCGCCTCTACGATGTCCTCGGCACCAACCTCACGAGCTTTGGCGTACGTGCCGGCGGCGGCGCCGACTACTTCTTGAGCGCCAACTGGATGGTCGGGATCTTGGGCGCGTGGGAAGTGGCCCGCACCACCGGTGAGCGCCCCGCGAACTACAGCACCATCGACGTGCTGCTCACCTTCGGACATGTTTTTTAGCTGGCGCTAGCTCGTCTAGGCAGGAGGCTTCTGCCCCGCCTTCGCGTTCACGCGCTCGCGCAGCTCTTTGCCGACCTTGAAGAACGGCAAGCGCTTCTCGACGACCGGGATAGCAGCACCCGTGCGAGGATTGCGCCCGGTGCGTGCGCGCCGGTGTTTGCTGACGAAGCTGCCAAAACCGCGGATCTCGATACGATCCCCGCGCGCCAAGGCCGCCGTCATCTCGTCGAACACCAAATTCACCACATCCTCCGCACGCTTGCGCGGGAGGTTGGTCTTGGTGACGATTTCGTCCACTAACTCCGACTTGTTCATGACGCGCACACTCCCGAGCCCGTCCCAAACCGCCCGAAGCGGAGCCAACACTCGAGTATAGCAACACTTTTTGGAACCGGTCAGGGAAATCGTGGACGCTAAGAGCGTGCCAGCCTCATGCGTGCGTAAACGCGTATGTTGAGCGAAACTACCGGTTTTACGGGGCTCTCGGGTGGCGATGAGCAGTCTAACGGCAGGAGCGCTGGCGATCGTGTTGCTAGCGGCGGGCAACGATCCGCCGCCGGCGGACGGGTCCGCGAAGCCGAAACCCACCGTCGTGAGCGCCAAGACCGGGAAGGTCGTCCGCCAGGGAGCGGGGACCGGCGCCAAGACCAAACCCCCTGCTCCGCGGTCGTCTTCTAAAGCGGACTCCCCCGGCCGGCGCACCGCCGCTCGTCCGACACGCTCGGTTCCAAACGCCGTCGACGACTACGTGTTGCCGAAGGTAGTGCAGGACATCTACCGCGACCGCGGCTACGAGCTGCCGCGCATCGGCGCCGTCGACTCGCGCACCGCCGAGGACATCGAGCTCGGCCGAGGCTTCGCCGGCAACATCAACGACAAGCTGCGAACCTTGCAGCAAGACGAAGGCATCGAGCGTCGCGGCATCGTCGATCCGAAGCTGGAGCGCGCGGCGCAGCGCCCAGCCGGTCTCTACGCGCGACTGCAACCGCTGAACGGGCCCGAGCTGATCAACGAGCTCGACGTCGTCGGCCGCGAGATCATGCAACAGTATCCGCCCGGCACGCCGGTGCGCGTGCTGCGCGAGGCCTACACGGAGCTCGTCCAGTTCGTGAGCGAGCGCACCGGTGTCTCCATCGAGAAGATCTATCGCGTCATGGATCTCGAGTCGTACGGCGGCCAGTATTGGGCGGCCCACTCCGCCGGCGCCTGCGGCTTGGTGCAGGTGCGGCCCATCGCCCTCGAGGAAATGCAGCGGCTGCGCCCCAGCGAGTTTCGCGGGCTCACCTTCTCGGCAATCCGTCAGAACCCAGCGCTCAACCTCTACACCGGCATGAGCTACGCGCAAGAGAAGAAGTACGACTGGAACCACTATAGCGGAGGGGCGCGCGGCTACGCCGACTATGTGTTGTACGGCGTGCCCAAGGGATCGTGAGCCGGCTCAGCCGACGATGACATCGAGAGTCGCTTTAGCGGACGGACTCGTTTGGGTCACGAAGCTCGCTTGGCTCTGACCGTTGTGCTGGAAGAGCAATGGACCGGGGACAGCTCCGGTGTAGACGATGTCACCACTTCTGAGCACCGGCGTGTCGCCCTCGCCGCGGCGCGCCCGACGTGCAACGAGCTTTTCAACCAGCCACCGCAAGGCCTGCAGAGCACCCTGCCCGCCTTGACCATCGTCGAGCTTGCCGGTCGAGCCCACCGCGAGCGGCGCGCCGTCGCGCGTGATCGTTAGATCGAGTGTCGTCGAGGTGGCGGCCGTCTTTGGCAGCTCGGGGCCGAGCTTGAAGGAGTGCGCCGCGAGGCAGTCCGCGATCATGTCACCGGCGGTGGGACCGTCAGGCGCTCCGGGTGCGCCCTTGAAGCGCTTGCTCGGGAGCTCGAAGCCAAGGTGCACGGCGCCGATCGCGTCTTCGAGCTCGGCCGCCGACATGGAGCGGTCGATGTCCTTGCGAAGAACGAGAACGACCTCTTGCTCGACGAGGAGGTTCGCGAACGAGCTGGTCTTGACCGGGCCGTTGACATTGCCGCCCGAGAACAATGGCCCGTATGCCGGCTCGGAGATCCCCAAGGGCTTGCGGCCCTCGATGGTGGAGAAGCCGATCTTCCAGCCGACGAGGCGATTGCTCGGGGTGATGAGCTTCGCCATGAGCTCGTCTTGAAGGGCGTAGGCGAAGGCGAGCTGGTCGGGACCCAGGCCAAAGCGCACCAATCCGGCGGGAGCTTTGCCACGGGCTTCGAGCGCACGCACTCCGAGAAGCTGGGCGACGTGATCGGTGCGCTTGCCGTAGCCAAGGATGCGCGCGAACGACCGCACGGGGCTCGCAACGCGGTCGGCGGCTGCCGCTGGGCACGAATCGGCCGTAGGTTCGAGGCGCTGCCCGACGAGCTCGGCTGCCGAGGCGGCTCCGGTGATCTGCGTTGCTGACCCTGCCGGCGATGATTTCACGCCGCCCTTATCGGCACCCCAGCGCGCCGTGACGCGTTACCACCGGTGCCAGCGACGCACCGGCCGCTTGACCGCACGGAGTGCGCCGCCTAAACCGGTCGTGCGTGCCCCCGTAGCTCAGATGGATAGAGCTGGGGTTTCCTAAACCCTGTAAGCCACAGGTTCGATTCCTGTCGGGGGCACCACGTCAACCCGGCGCTGATACGAAGCGCAGGTTCGTCGATGTTGTGGTGCCGTGGTCCGCAGTCGGAGAGCTTCGATCTAGCGCCGGGTTGGCGTGGTGCCCAAGGGCACTGTGTTTCGCCTGCGGCTAGTTTGTCTCGCCTGCGGCGAGACGCAGGGGCTTTGCCCCTGGCCCCGGTTTAGCGGCGCTTCATGCGGCGCGGCGGCGGATGCGCCCGAGCACGAGCAGGCCGACGAGTGCCCAGAGGCCGTCGTGGCCGCTGGCGCTGCAGCCGCCTTGGGCGTCGTCATCGTCGAATGTGCCTGCGTCGGCCGCGTCGTCGGCATCCGCGCTCGGCTCGGTGTCGCTCGGAGCATCGTTGCCGTCGAGGTTCGTCTCGCTCGGAGGATCTTTCGGATCGGTTGGTGTCTCGCTGGGCGGATCTTTCGGGTCCTCCGGCGTTTCGCTCGGCGGGTCCTTGGGATCGGGATCGCTTGCCGGCCCCACCGTGTCGGTGTCGCTGGCGCTGTCATTCGACGGGTCGGTGTCGGTCTGGCCGGCGAAGAGCTCGGCCGTGCTCGCAACGACGGTGACCTTCCCTGTCGCCGCGCTCGAGAGAGTCGCGTCGGCGGTGAACGTGCAGGACGCGCCCGCGGGGAGCCATGCGGAGTGGACGTCGATGTCGCCGACGTTACTGCTCCCGTCGTGGTCGTGATCGCGACGCCCCCAAGCCCACCCGTGGCCACGTGAGTGCCCACACACGTTGCCACACCGCGCGCCCCCGGCGGCGCTGACGGTCCAGACGATATCGGCAAAGGCCTCGGGGAAGGCGACCTCGATGTCCAGCCCCTTGGCGGTGCGCGGCCCGTCGTTCGTGACGACGATCGTGTACGTCGTGGAGCCGCCAGCGACGAGCGTCGTGCGGCCATCGTCGATGCTAACGGCGACGTCGACCTGGCGCGGGCTGCGGCGGCCTGAATGATTCGTGGCTTGGGCCGGCGCCGTGAGGACACACGAACCCACCAATACAACCAAAGTGCAGAGGGTACGCATGAGAAAATCGTAGCAGACCGCGATGGCGGTTGTCTGCAACAACAGACAAGCGATACGGCAGTACAGCGGCCCACAACGACCCCCTGTCCGCCATGGCGGATGTGATACATTACGAGGCATGCGTCATCCCCGGTTGCTTGCGGTTGTCATCGCCGTACTCTGCGGAGCTACACCGCGCGCCGCCGAGGCAGCGCCCCTCACCTACGTGTTGTGGGAGACCAGCGGCTTCGGCATCGAGCAGGAGACCGCGCAACTCATCCACGAGTTCTTGCGCACGGAGCTGCGACGCACGCTCGGCGACCACCTCATTACCGAGGCGCGCGGCCTCGATGACGAGACCCGCTCGCGGGTCAACCGCTGCGGCGCGACGACGGCTTGTCTCGGCGAGGCCGGCGCCGCGCTCGGCGCCAACCGGGTCATCGTCGGCACGGTGTCGCTGCTCGGCGACGCTTACAGCCTGACGCTCAAGGTGGTGAACACCCGCACGCTCAAGGAGGACAAGCGCGCCACCACCAACCTTAGCGGCGAGCGCGCCAAGATGCTCGAGGCGATGCAGAAGCTCATCTTCGAAGTGGTCGACACCAGTCAGCTCACCGGCACCTTGCTGGTCGACGTCGGCATCGAAGGCGCGTCAGTCTGGATCGACTCGCGAGAGGTCGGCACGACGCCGCTCCCCCGCGGCGTCGAGGGCCTCTCGGCTGGTGAGCACGTGCTCAAGCTCACCTCGCCGCTCATCAAGGACTACTTCACGTTCTTCCAGATTCAGCCCGGGAAGACGACGCGCGTGAGCGTCGACACGGTTCAAGTTGCGGCGCTGCAAGCCGAGCTGCACGCGGCCGAAGAAATGGTGCGTGTGCCGCTCTACAAGCGCTGGTGGTTTTGGACCGCCGTCGCTGGACTCGGCGCCGCGGCAGCCACGACCTACGTGCTGACCCACCAGAGCGACGGCGGCGCACCCTCGACGTCGCTCGGCGATTGGGACATGCGCGCGCAGTAGCTACTCGCAGTAGAGATTGACCGCCCAGCAACGCAAGGTCCCCGTGTCCGTCGCGGCGTTGTCGATGACGCGCAAGCGCCAGTTGCCGTTTGCCGCCTTGCCGTCGAAGAAATCCATCCCCGCTGCTGCTTCCGGCGTCAGCGTCAGGTCGTAGTTGCCGAAGATGTTGTCGGTGGAGCTGCCCGTGTGATCGTGCAGGCGCAGCGTTGCATTGTCCGGTGCAATCAAGTCGACCGAGAGATCGCCGATGTACGTATGCAGGACGTCGACATCGACGGTGATGTTGCCGACCGTGCACGCCGTCGGGCCGACCAACGTCCTGGTGATGCCGGTCACGTTGTTGTCCGGTATCGCGGTCTGGGAGCACTCCGTGACGCGCGCGCCCGGCACGCATACGCTCGGCGCGCCTTCGCAGATGTATCCAGCCTCGGTCTGGCACGTCGCTGAACAACCAGCGGTCGCGGCACCGGCGTCGTCGCAGGCCTCGCCCGCGTCCAAGAAGCCGTCGCCGCACTTGAGGATGCAGGTGCTCGGCGAACCGCTGCATTTGTAGTTGGCTTCGACCATGCACTTGTCCGAGCAGCCGTCACCGGTGCCCGTGTCCGCGTCGTCGCACTGCTCGCCTTGCGCGAGCTGCAGGAGCCCGTTGCCGCAACCCGTGCAGGGGCAGTCGCCGGGGCACGCAAGGCAGGTCTCCACCCCAGCCTCACAGGTGCCGTTGCCGCACACAGCCGCGGCGCGCAGGTTCATCGCCCAGCAGCGCAGGGTGCCGTCGTCGGCCGGCACGTTGTCGTTGATGTTGAGCGTCCAGGTGCCGTTCGCGGGGCCGCCGTTGAACGAATTCATCGTGCCCGGCCCGTCAGGAACGAGCGTCGCGTCGAAGTTGCCGATGATGTCGTCGGCCGAGCCACCGCTGCGATTGCGGAGCGTGACCATGGTCGCATTCGGCGAGGTCAACGTCACCAGCAAGTCACCGACCCAGCTGTGCGCGATGTCGAGGTCGACGGTGGCGTCCGCGATTGTGAACGCCGTGGGAACGTTGATGGTGCTGATGAGGGGCGAGCCGTTCGAGGGGATCGCCGAGCCCGGGCAAGAAGTGACATGGCTGCCCGGGGCACAGACGCTCGGACTCCCGGTGCAGATGGAGCCAGCCTCGACCGTGCAGGTAGCGCTGCAGCCGTCCAGGCCGACGTTGTTGTAATCGTCACAGCGTTCGTTGCGATCGAAGTCGACCACGCCATCGCCGCAGGCGCGCGCACAGACGCTGGGCGCACCAGCACACTTGTACCCTGCTTCGACGACGCACGACGCATTGCAGCCGTCGCCGTCGCTGGGGTTGCCGTCGTCGCAGAGCTCGCCGTCCTCACCCTGCACCACCCCGTCACCACAGCGCTGGCAGCGGCAGTCGCCAGGACACGTTTGGCAGTTCTCGAAGGGCAGCTCGCAGCTGAGGTTCGGGCAGGTCGCGGACGGCGAGACCTGCACGCTCAGGACGAAGTCGCCGCAATCGCCCGCCGCGCCGTCGAGGACGACATAATAGAGACCAGCGGCAAGCGACGTCTGAATGTGCGAGGCGCCATCGGCGCCGAGACAGTCATCGTTGCAGACCCGCACCGCACCGGGCGGCGATGCTCCCGACGGCCCTGACTCGAGAATGTAGAGCACGGTGTCGAACAGGGACCCGGCGGTCGAGATGTCCACGCCCGAGTCCACCGGCAACGCCAGGTAGAACACCGCGTCGGCGCCGCCGACACCGCTATGAGCGCAGAGCGAGTCGGCGGGGCTCACGCGGCAGTCCGTCGCGGCGCCCGCCGAGCAGGCGGGGCAGACGCCGGCCGCGCAGTTGGCGATGCCGTCGCAGCCGCTAACGGAGCTGGTCGACGGGAACGTGAATTGGTCGCCCAAGCTGCAGGTGTTGCCGCGGAAGGTGCCGCCGCGCGAGATGTTGCCCGCTTGCGCCGCCGTGTCGAGCGTGACCGGCGTGATGGTGACGTCCAGGTCGTAGCTGCACGGACAGCTCGAGCAGCTCCCCGCTTCGACGTCCACGGCGCCGAAGTAGTCGCCCTCGGGGAGTCCGCAGAGCAGCAGCACATCGGCGCCGTCGTCCTGAATGCAGGCGCGCAACGCGGCAGCGCCAGCGGGCAACGCACAGACCTGAGCCGTGGGGATCTGCAGGCTCTCATTGCCGCACACCGTGGAAACTCGTAGGTCCGTCGCCGCGGCCGACCCCGAGCTGTCGAGCACGACGTTGTAGAAAGTCGAGCGGTTGTTTTGGTCGTCGAGCGTCAGGCGGTAGAGCTTTTCGGGCTGACCGCCGGCGGCGATGCCGCGGCAAGCAACGCCACCGGGGAAGCAGTCGCCGGGAACGTTGTCCGCTCCAGTGCACAGGTCACCCGAGAACGTGCCGCCGACCCCGACGTCCGGCGCCGTGCTGCAGGTGTCCTCGAGACACTGCGTGCCGTCGCACGTGCATTGGTTCGAGGAACAACACGTCTTGGCGAGGACGCGACCGTCGCTATCGCAGACAACCTGCGCGTTGCACAGGCTCTCGATGTCGGCGCGGCAAGTGATCGCCTTGGCCGGGCTCGGATCGCACTCGTTGCAGAGATCGCGCGTGAGGTTGCAACCGAACACGCAGATGAAGTTGATCGCATTGCCGGCGTCGTCGCAGGTGGTCGAGATCTGACCGTCGAAGCAGAAGGTCTGGCCCTGGCGCGCCGGGGCGGTAACACAGCCGTTGGGTGTGCAGGTGCCGGTGCGGCAAGGCTCGCTCGCGTCGTTGCAGTCGTCGGTGAAGAGCGGCATCCCATCTTCGCCGCAGGTGACGAAGCTGTCGCCCTGACAATCGACGGTCGACGGCGCGCAGGCGTTGCAGCGTCGCGCCTCTCCATTGCAGCCGTAGCTGCACGAGGTGCGCACGGTCTGGGAGCCGCTCGGATCGCAGGCGACCAGCGTGTCGGCGTCGCAGAAGGCGCCGTCCGATGCGGCGCATGACGCGAGCCGCACTTCGGCGGTGACGAACTTGTCGCGCTCGAGCTTGCGCGTCGTGCGGCCCGTGAGCACCGAAGCTCCGCCGCTGAATGCTTCGACGATGATCTCCAGATTGCGCCCGCCAGCGTCGGCATCGAAGAGGAGGTTCACGGTTTCGCTGTCACCGGCAGGAGTCTCGAGGGCACGCCGCACTTCCGTTGGCTCTAGGCCTTCGACCTCCGCACGCACCCGCAGCTCGTCGATGACGAAGTCCCGCGAGAGAATGCTGATGGTCAGCGTGATGCCGGTGCTCGAGCCGTCGGAGCCGCAGGCGAGCGCGGAGACGAGGCTGAGCATGACGAACGTGCTGGTGAAGCGATGGGGGACCATCGGCTCCCTTCGGGGCTCAATTGGCGGATCGCTACGACCAGGGAACTATAGTTCACCCGCCGGGTCGGATCGGGAAATTCAACCGGGGGGTGTTCCATGGTGGGTGCCTCGGGGGTCAACCACCGGCCGCCGCTCGGCTAGCGGCTTCGAGCGCCGCGCGCGACTCGTAGATGCCGTCGATGATGCCCCAGGCCTTGGCTTCTTCCGCCGTCATGAAGTGGTCACGATCGAGGAGCTTTTCGACCTCTTCGGCGGTGTGACCGCAGTGCTTGGCGTAGAGCGCGTTCAGGCGCTGTTTGGTCTTCAACACATCCTCGGCGTGGCGCGCGATGTCGGAGGCTTGCCCCTGGAAGCCCCCCGAGGGCTGGTGGACCATGACGCTCGCGTTCGGGAGCGCCATACGGCGGCCTTTGGCGCCCGGCATGAGCAGGAACGAGCCCATCGAGCGCGCGGTGCCGACACAAACGGTGGCCACCGGCGGCTTCACGAACTGCATGGTGTCGTAGATGGCGAGGCCGCTCGTCACCATGCCGCCCGGCGAGTTGATGTAGATGGCGATCTCCTCGCTCGGGTTCTCGGACTCCAGGAAGAGAAGCTGCGCGCAAACCACAGCCGAGACGTTGTCGTCGATTGGACCATTCAAGAAGATGATGCGCTCGCGCAGGAGCCGCGAGTAGATGTCGAAGGAGCGCTCGCCGCGGGCCGATTGCTCGATGACCATGGGAATGAGGCCGTTCACGCCGCCCTCCGCATCGCCACCAGATCGCTCTCGCGGACGATGAAGCCGTCATGCACGAGACGCACGCGGGTGCCGCCGGCGGGTGTCGGCGTCAGGGTGAAGGTGACCTCGCTGTCGACCGCGCGTTCGCCGTCGTCGCTGTGCAGGGCGTAGCGCACCTTCTCGGGTGTTGCCTCGACGAGCGTCCGCTCGACCGGACCGATGCCGGGCACCTCGTCGTCGAGCCACTCGGCGACGAGCTCGGGGTCGGTGAGCGCCTCGTACACCCGCCCGGGTGGCGCGTCGATGTCGCATTCGCTCGTGACTTCGGCTTCGTCGCTCATTGGTCCATCCTCGCGAGCACACCCTTCAAGCGGGTGAGCTGCTTCGGCCAGTGTTCGCGATAGCGTTCAACGTGTTGCTCGAGGTACTGCTCGACGAATTGCATGAGCGGCGCCATGCCGGCGGGCTCGGCGCGGTAATAAGCGTTGCGGCCCTCTCGTCGCTCGGCCACGAGCCCGGCGGCACGCAGCGCCGCCAGGTGTTGCGACATCGCCGGCTGCGAAATGTCGAAGCCGGCATGTAGCTGCGAGACCGTCTTCTCGCCGTCGGCGAGCAAGGTGAGCACGGCCCTGCGGGTTGGGTGGGCGAGCGCTCGGAATACCTCGGAGTCATCCATGGCCTATATATAAGTCATTCCTTATGCGTTCGCAACCCTGACGAAACGCCCCGCACTGAGCTAAAGGTGTCCCAGTGAGTCGCCGCCACAATCCTCCATCCGGCATGTCGGAAGCGCTGCAGGAGGCGTTCGAGACACTGGGGCTGACCGACGTCGCCCGCCGGCTCACCATCAGCCGCGCCTGGCGCGAAGCCGTCGGCGAGCAGATCGCGAACCGCACCGAGCCGGACACCTTTCGCCGCGGCACCCTCATCGTGAAGGCCGCGAGCGCCGCCTGGCAGAACGAGCTGGTCTACCTGCGCGAGGGCATCATCGCGAAGGTCAACAAAGCCCTCGGCGGCGACATGGTGAAGGAGCTCAAGATCGTCACAGGACGCGTGCACGCGCCGGTGAAGACCGAGAAGCCCGCCTGGACCAAGGCCGCGCCCCACCGCGACGATCTCGCGGCGGCGAAGACCGTCACCTCCACCATCAAGGACGATGACGTGCGCGATGCGGTCGCCCGGGTCGTGGAAAAAGCTCTCCGCTACGACCGGCACAAATAGCCCGGCCCGCGTCGCTGCCAGGCGGCCATGGCGAATGGCACAACCCCGAAAATGGCCCGCCGATGATAGGGCAAATGTCCAACGCAATCGCCACCGCTCCGTCCGCTCCGCAGCAGCAGTTCATCACCAAGCAGGTCGAGGTGCCGCGCGCCACGCTCCTGGAGCTGGGCCTGCGCACGGATCAGAAGCTGCAGCTGCCGGTCCAGATTCCGGTGCAGCCGCCGGCCGCGGAGGTCGCGACCCGCTCACGCCAGGCGGTGGCCAACATCATCGCCCCGGCCGTCATCGCCGGCTCGAGCGCCGCGATTGCCTACGCCCTCGGCACTGGCGCCATCGATGCGGGGCTCCTGACGCAGTTCCCAGCGAACCTGACGTTGGCAACCGGCGTCACCGCCGCGCTAGCCACGGGCTCCGGCGTCTATGCGCTTCACACCCTGCGCCAGGCGGTCGGCAACGCCCTGCAAGTGCCGCGACTCGGCCTTGGCCTCGCGGCGCCGCAGTGGCTGCTCAACGCGGCCTCGGAGCTGCGCGTCGGCATCAAGTCAGCGGCGACTCTCGTTTCGGCGGGTGTGACCGGCGCGGCCTTGGCCATCGCGACCTCGACGGTCGGCGTGGCCCTGATGAGCGCGGGCACCGCGCTGTCGGAGCCGCAGACTTGGATCGCCGCCGGCGTCGGCGCGGCGGCCGCGCTCGGCACTTTCTTGTTCGGACGGTCGGCCGTGAACGCCGCCAAGGCGCTGGCTTCGCGAGCGGCCGAAGAGGTCGAGCAACGCGAGGCACAGGCGACCATCGAAGCCTTCAAGCAGGAAGTGCGGCAGCTCTCGCAGCAGCCGGCGCAGGCTCCGGCCGCTAGCTAAGGCGTTCCTTCGACCCAGGCCGCGACTTCGTCGGTGAAGTCGCGTACGCCATCGCGGTGCACGACGAGCTCCGGCTCCTCGACCGTCGCGCCTGCGCTCATGCCGCCCTCGAAGAGAAGGTGGCGCGGCGCATCGCCGGCGCGCGAGCAAACGCTCCGCCGCCGGAGGACCGCTCCCCCATGACCGCTCCATGCCCCGGTGAGCTCCGCCGCGCGCTCGATCGGGACGACGGCGCTCGCGAACCCCAGGGGCCCAAGACACGACCGTGCGCGTTCCACGAAATCGGCCAACCCGCCGTGGCGCTCGTGCCGAGCCACGTCGCGGGCGTCGTTCGGCGCCCCACGTCCGGCTCCGGCGCGAAAGTACGGAGGATTGAACACGACGTGATCAGCCGCCGGTAGCGCGAGCCCGCGCAGATCTCCCGCGAGGACCGTGACCCTTTCTTCGAGTCCGTTTTCGCGGGCATTACGCGCCACCAGCTCCGCCATCTCCGGCTGAATCTCCACGGCGGTGAGGCGGCGGGCTTTCCCGAGGTGCAACAAGGCGAGCCCGAGGACGCCGCAGCCCGCGCCGAGCTCGAGCACGTGCGCAGCCGGCCGCGCGAAGCCCGCGAGTAGGATCGGATCGAGATTGAAGCGGTAGCCCGCGCCGCGCGCCGGCTGCCAGAGGCGCAGCCGTCCCGCGAAGATCGCATCCTGGGTGACCTGCATTTCCACTGCCCGGTTCTCGCATTGCGCCCTACCCGGCCGCTAGTTACCGTGCCTGTCGATGGCATTCGATCCCGAAGGACCCAGCGCAGCGAGCTCCGGCATTTTCGGCCTCGATGTGCCGCCGATCGAAGCTGGGCTCGTGCTCATCCCGGTTCCGTTCGACGCGACGGCGAGCTACAGCCGACGCACCCGCTTTGGTCCCGATGCCGTCCTCCGCGCCAGCCACCAAATCGACCTCTTCGACCTCGAGACCGGCCGTCCCTACACCGCCGGCATCGCCATGCTGCCGCCCAATCTCGAGATCGAGCGCTGGAACGGCGAGGCAAGCCGCGCCGTCGACACCGCCCGGGGCGCGTCCGCTGAAACAGACAGGACCGTGGCGCGTGTCGAGGCCGATCGCTGTGGCGAGCTGTTGAACCGGTGGGTGTACGAAGAGACGCGAGCCTGGCTCGCCCGGGGCAAGCTCGTCGGCCTCGTCGGCGGCGATCACTCGACGCCGTACGGCTGCATCCGCGCCCATCTCGAGCGCTATCCCGACATGGGGATCCTGCACGTCGACGCCCATGCGGACCTACGCGACGCCTACGAGGGCTTCGCGTGGTCGCACGCCTCGATCATGCACAACGTCGTGCATCGCTTGCCCGCCAAGAAGCTGGTGCACGTCGGCCTGCGCGACGTGGCCGAGAGCGAAATGGGCATCATCGACCGCTCCAGCGGGCGGCAAGTAGCGTTCACCGATTTCGCGATGGCGGCGCACGCGCACGCGGGCCTGCCGTTCGCGAAGCTGGTCGACCGCATCATCGGCGAGCTCCCCGAAGACGTGTACGTCTCGTTCGACATCGACGGCTTGGACCCGGCGCTCTGCCCGAACACCGGCACTCCCGTCCCGGGCGGCATGTCGTTCCACGCCGCCACCGCCTTGCTGGGTGCCATTCGCGCGAGCGGCAGGCGCCTCGTGGGGTTCGACTTGGTCGAAGTCGCAAGCAGCCCGGATCTCGCCGAGCAATGGGACGGAAATGTCGGCGCCCGCATCCTCTACAAGCTCTGCGGCCACGCCCTGGCGGCCGCCAAAGGGCATCTCCGGCCGGCCTGATACGCGCTCCGGCCGTGCTTGTCCGCCGCCGTCGTGCTTGTTATCGAGCCGCCTGGGGAACGTGTCCCGGGGGTACGATTACATGCGTCGCAGCACTATCGTCGCCGGCTTGTCGCTCGTTTTCGCGGCAGCGGCGTGCAGCTCGTCGAAGCAGACCACCGCTCAAGCGGACGGACACAGGCCGGCCGATGCGATCCTCGACACTCGGGGCGCGCCGAACGGTAAGCTCCCGAGCTACGCGACGCCGCTCGCCTACGCCATCGAGCTGACAATCGATCCTGATCGCGACGCCTTCGCCGGCAACGTCAGCATCACCGTCAAGCTCGAGGAGCCGCGCGACCACATCTGGCTGCACGGCCGTGGACTTCGGGTCGCGACCGCCAGCGTCAAGCTGGCCGACGGCAAGCTCCACCCCGTCCGCTATCAGGAGATCCCAGGCAAGGGCCTCGCGTTCGTGGGCTTCGAGCACACCATCGAGCCGCAAGAGGTGGTGCTCTCGTTCGGCTACGAAGCCACCTACGGCGGTAATCTCGAAGGACTCTACACGGTCTCCGCGCAGGACCAGCGATACGCCTTCGCGCAGTTCGAGCCCATTTCGGCGCGGCTGTGCTTCCCCAGCTTCGACGAGCCACGCTTCAAGACACCGTTCGACATCACCTTGATCACGCGGCGCGAGCACGTCGCGGTGAGCACGACCGCTATCGCGGCCGAGCAAGAGCACGGCACGCTCAAGACCACGCGCTTCAAGGTCACCGAGAAGCTACCAACGTACCTCATCACGTTCGCGGTCGGTGATTTCGACGTCGTCGATGGCGGCAAGGTGCCGGCCAATGCCGCGCGCGCCGAGCCTCTGCCGCTGCGGGGCATCGCCGTGAAGGGCAAGGGTCCAGGCCTCAAGGAATCGCTCCAGACGACGGCCCAGCTCGTCACCGCGCTCGAGACCTACTTCGGCATCGGCTATCCGTTCGGCAAGCTCGATGTGATCGCGGTGCCCGACTTTGCTTACGGCGCCATGGAGAACGTCGGCGCCGTCACCTTCCGCGATTTCTTCCTCGTGCTCGACCCCGCGACCGCCACCGTTCTGCAACGCCGCGAGAGCGCCTACGTGATCGCGCACGAGCTCGCGCACATGTGGTTCGGCAACATCGTTACGCCCGCCTGGTGGGACGACATCTGGCTCAACGAAGCCTTCGCCAGCTGGATGGGCCACCGTGTCGTCCAGGCTTGGAATCCGGCCCTAGGCGCGAACCTCGACCGCGTCCACGCCGTGCACCACGCGATGGAAGACGATTGGCTGCCCTCGGCCCGCCAAGTGCGGCAGCCCGTGACCACCAACGACGACATCTTCAACGCCTTCGACGCCATCACCTACCAGAAGGGCATGGGCGTCTTGTCGATGTTCGAGAGCTTCCTCGGCGCCGATCCATTTCGCAAAGCGGTGCAGCTCCACCTGAACAAGTTCCGCTTCGCAACCGCTACAGCGGACGACTTCTTCACTTCCTTGACCGAGGCAACCGGCAAGGACGTCATCGGCGCCATGCGTGGGTTCATCGAGCAAGGCGGCTTGCCGCTCCTCGAGACCAACGTGCGTTGCAACGCCGGAGCCGCGGCTCGCCTCTCCATCAAGCAATCACGCGCCCTGCCCTTGGGCGTCACCGAGGGAGCGGACCGCGCTTGGCAGATTCCTGTTTGCGTGCGCTACGAGAGCGGTGGCGCCAGTGCTCGCCAGGAATGCTGGATGCTCGACAAGCCCGAGATCAACGTCACCGTCTCCGGGCGCGGCTGCCCGAGCTGGCTGATGCCCAACGCGCGCGGTGGCGGCTACTACCGCTTCACCATGGACAACGCCTCGCTCGACGCCTTGGTGTACGCCGCGACCGTGCGCAAGCTCGAGGCCGCCGAGATCGTCTCTCTCGCCAACAACCTCCTCGCCGGCCTGCGGAGCGGCGGTGTCTCGGCTGCGGCGGCCTTGCGATTCGCCACGACCTTGTCGCCTTCAGCGGACAGCCGCGTCGCCGGCATCGCCATGAGCATGGTCGAGGTCGTGCGCGACGACATCGCCCCGCCCCATCTCGTAACCAACGCGGAGGTCCTTGGACGTGATCTCTACAAGCGACGAGCCGGCGGCATCTTCGTCGTACCCACCAAGGAGAGCGACGAAGCTCACCTGACGCGCGTAAAGGTCGCTGGGTTTCTCACCAACGTCGCTCGCGATCCGGCGGTGCGCCTGGAGGCCGCCAAGCGCGGCGAGCAGGCCCTGCAGGCGCTCGAGCAGGGCCAGCCGCTCGGCAAGATCATCGAGCCCGACATGCTGGCGGTCGCCCTCGGTGCCGCCATCGACGCCGGCGGTCCACCGACGCACGAGCGCGCCGCGAATATGCTCGCCACCGTGACGGACCCGGTGCTGCGCCGTGAGATCGTCCACGGTCTCGCCGACACGCGCGACCCGGCGCTCGCCGACAAGAGCTTGGCCCTGCTGCTCGACCCGCGGCTGCGGATCAACGAGCTGCAGCGGCTGTTCAAGCCCATCGCCGCGCATCGTGAGACCCGCGAGCAGGCGTGGAAGTGGCTGCAAACGAACTTCGCCGCCTTCCTGGCGCGCGCGAGCCTGGCCGAGCAGTCGGTCCTGCCCCAACACGTCGAGACACTTTGCAGCCCGGAGGCCGTCGAGAGCGTCGACGCTTTTTTCGCGCCGCGCCTCGGCTCGATCGCCGGCGGTCCACGGTCGCTGACGCTCGCCAAGGACACCATCGCCGCGTGCGCCGCGATGGCGAACAGTCAACGCGAGAGCGCGGAGAAGTTCCTCGGCACCATCAAGGTGCAGCAAGCGCCGGTGAACACGGCGGCCAAGACGCAGTAGCGGTGCTAGAGGCGCACCGGGACGCCGCCTTCTTCGAGGCTGTGGGTCGCCGCGGCGAGCGCTTCCACGACACGTAGGCCGTTGCGCCCATCGGTGCGCGGCCGGCGGCCTTGATCGACCACCTGCAGGAACTCGGCGGTCTGCAGCATGATCGGCTCGTCCGTCGCCAGACGCGGCACCAGGATGTCACCGGTACGCTGCGACATCTGGAACTCGCCGAAGCTCTCGTGCTCCTTGGGATCGCTGCCGCGGTCGTAAATGCGCACCTTCTCGACGGCTTCCATGTCGTCGTAGACGACCATCTTCTTGTCACCAACGACGGTGGTGCGGCGCAGCTTCGAGGGCGCGAGCCAGCTCACCTCGAGGTGAGCGACGACGCCCGAGCCGAACTCGATGGAGATGAAGGCCACGTCGGTGACGCCGCGCCGCGAGTAGTCCTTGCCTACCGCGGCGATCATGGTCGGAGCCTCGTCGAGCCAGTTGAAGAGGATCGAAAAGTCGTGCGGCGCGAGCTCCCAAACAACGCTGGTGTTGGGGCGCGAGACCCCGAGGTTCACGCGCTGGCTCGACATGAAGAAAATCTTGCCGAGCTCGCCGCCGCGGATGAGCTCGCCGACCTTCGCGACGGCCGGGCTGTACTCGAGAGTGTGACCAACCATGAGGTGGCGGCCAGCACGTTCGGCTTGATCGACGAGACGGCGGGCCTCTTCGACCGATTGGCAAAGCGGCTTCTCGACGAAGACGTGTTTGCCGGCATCGAGGGCGCGGCGCGCGAGCTCGTAGTGGGTGGTGACCGGTGTCGCGAGCACGATGCCGTCGACGTTGCTCTTCAAGACGGCGTCGAAGTCTCCCGTCAGCTTGACTTGGGGAAACCGCGACCCGATCCACTCGAGCCGCGAGGCGTCCTTGTCGCAGACCGTGAGCTCCGCGCAGGCACGCTGCGCCGCGAACGAACGGACGAGGTTCGGACCCCAGAAACCGGCACCCACGATGGCAATCTTAGCCATGGACTAGCTCCCGGCGCGTGCATGCGCGCGCACGACGCGCACTACGCGATCGACTTGTGATTCGGACAGCTCTGGGAACATCGGCAACGACAGGACGCGCTCGGCGACACGCTCGGTGATGGGCAAGGCGCCCTTCCCCTGCCCGGATCCGGCGTAGGCCGGCTGCAAGTGCAGAGGCAAGCCGTAATGGACGCCGTGGCCGATGCGGTCGGCGTCGAGGGCTTTCTGGAGGCGCTCACGCTGTTCCACCTGGATGACGTAGAGGTGATAGACGTGTGATGCGCTATTACGGACAGACGGCGTAATCACGCCGGCTTCCTTCAGGCGCTCGTCGTACATGGCCGCGATAGCCCCGCGGCGAGCATTCCAATCATTGAGGTGGCGGAGCTTGAGGCTGAGCGCCATCGCCTGAATGGAGTCGAGACGGCTGTTGAAGCCGGGCTCCGCGTGCTCGTAGCGGCCGAGCCGGCCGTGGTTCGCGAGACGGCGGGCGCGCTCGAGCGTTTCGCCGCTGGGACCGGTGATGGCACCGGCGTCGCCGATCGCACCGAGGTTCTTCGTCGGGTAGAAAGAGAAGGCGGCGAGATCACCGAGCGCTCCGGCGGCGCGGCCCTGATCGGTGGCGCCGTGCGCTTGGGCGGCGTCCTCGAGCACTCTCCAGCCGTGTTTCTTGGCCAGGGTCATGATCGGCTGCATGTCGGCGCATTGGCCGAACAGGTGGACGGGGATGACCGCCTTGACGTTGGTCGCGTCCGCTTTGGCGAGCGTGTCGGCGGTGATGGTGAAGGTGTGCGGGTCGACCTCGACGAAGCGCGGGGTCGCGCCGAGGATGCTGACTGCTTCGGCGGTGGCGACGAAGGTAAAGGACGGCACGAGCACGACGTCGCCGGGGCCGACGCCAAGGGCCTTGAGGGCGATGAAGAGCGCGTCGGTACCGTTGGCGACGCCGATGCACTTCTCGGCGCCGCAGAAGCGGGCGAAGTCGGCTTCGAAGGTTTCCACGCGGGGGCCGCCGATGAAGCCGGTGGTTCGGACGGCTTCCGCGAAACCGTCGGCCAAGGACGCGGCGAGCGCTTGGTGGGGGCGTGAGAGGTCGAGGAACGGGACCGGCTCAGTCGTCATGGGAGGCGAGGGTATTAGCAAAACGGGATGGGACAGACCAGGGCTCGCGGCCCCCGGCTCAGTACGCGTTCCGCGACAGGAATCCGCCGCAGACCGTGCGCAGCAGGATCTTCATATCGAGCAGAATCGACCAGTTCTCGATGTAATACAGGTCGAGCTCGATCCGCTTTTCGATGCTGGTGTTCCCACGCATGCCGTTGATCTGGGCCCAACCGGTCATGCCTGCCTTGATCTTGTGGCGCAGGGCGTAGCGCGGGATCTCGCGCTTGAAGTCTTCGATGAAGCACGGCCGTTCGGGACGCGGGCCGACCAAGCTCATGTCGCCGCGCAAGACGTTCCACAGCTGCGGCAGCTCATCGAGCGACAGAGTGCGCAGGAAGGCGCCGATGGCGGTACGGCGCGGGTCGTCGCGCTCGGTCATGCGGGCGCCGTCGACTTCGGCGTCGGCGCGCATGGTGCGGAACTTGTACATCGTGAAGGTACGGCCATCCATGCCGACGCGCTCCTGCGCGTAGAGGATGGGTCCGCGTCCGCTCAAACGGACGATGCCGGCGATGATGGCCAAGAGGGGCGCGCCGGCCAGGAGGCCCAGCATCGCCATCGACATGTCGAAGAGGCGCTTGGTCACCAGGTTCCAGCCGACGAGCGGCGTTGCCTGGAGGTTGATGAGAGGCAGGCCGGCGAACTCGTCGACGCCGCCGCACAGGGTCATGTACTGGTAGAAGTCAGGAATGACGCGGACGTCGACGGTCTCCTGCGAGAGCGTCGCCATGATGGTCTTCAAGGCGCCGAGCTGCTCGATGGGCAGGGCCACGAGGACCTGATCGATGGTGCCGTAGCTCAGGATCTTCGAGAGATTACCCACCGTGCCGCAGACCGGAATGCTGTCGATCATCTCGCCGATGCGCCCGCGCTCGTCGTCGAGGGCGATGATGCCGGAGACGCGCAGGCCCAGCGACTGGTGCTGGCCAACCGTGTACACCACCCGCTGCGCGAGCTGGCCGGTGCCCACCACGAGCACGTGACGCAGGTTGTAACCGTGCGCCCGCAAGATGCCGAGGCCGCCGCGCGAGGTGACGCGCACGAGCGAGACCATGGCGAACGACGAAGCGCTCCACAGGACGAGGACGCCACGCGAGAAGCGCACGTCGCGTACGAAATACGTGAAGGTGACGATCACCAGGAAGCTGATGAGCGCGACCTTGAAGCAGTCGAAGACTTCACTCGTGATGCTGCGCGTGCGGCGGCTTACGTACAGACCACTCGCCCAGCCGACCACCGGCCACACGAAGATGAGCGCGGCCCCAACCCAAAGCGTTTCGTTGACGGGCGAGACTTCTTGGAACGGCAGCAGCTCGGGGAACGAGAAGCGAGCCCAGTGCGCACCATAGAAAGCCACGGCGACGAGGAGAGCGTCGCGCACGACCTGCACGGATTGGAAGAATCTATGGTGTCGACGCAGCATGCTTCGTATGAGACGCGGCCCGGGCCGCTGTGCATTCTCTATGAGCCGCGACCTGACGCGGCATCGCGCAAGCGATTAGCAACTTGCACGCCGAACGGCAAATCCCCGTTTTCGCAAAGGATCGCTAGGGCGTTGCCAGCATCGACACCGACATTTATGTCATACCGGTCGCTCATAGAAGACATTGTGGCTCTTCAGGACCGCTTGCAGCTCCAGGTGGAAGCGCCTCGCCGAGAAGGTTTCCGCATGGTTTTCGAGGGTCTGGCGGTCGAAATCGAGGGCCTCGCAGCGCTCGATGGCGGCCAATAGCGAGCGTGGCTCGGGGCTATCGAAGAGGACCCCGGTCACCCCGTCGACGACCGTTTCGAGGGCCCCACCCTTCGCCAAGGCCACGACCGGGCAGCCGCTCGCCTGGGCCTCGACCGGCACGATGCCGAAGTCCTCGACCCCGCAGAACAAGAGAGCCTTCGCGGATGCGTAGGCTTCGCGTAGCGCCTTGGCCGACGCGCTGGGAAGGAAGCGCACCTTGCCCTTGGCGATGCGCTCGAGACGGCCGAGCTCGGAGCCCGAGCCGATGACCGTCAGCTGCAGCCCTTCCTGAGCGGCCGCGGCGACCGCGACCTCGACGCGCTTGTAGGGAACGAGCGCGCTGACCACGAGGTAGCCCTCGCGTCGACGCTCGGGCGCCTGCCGGAAGAAGCCGGTCGTGACCGGCGGGTGCACGACACGTGACTCGCGCTGCCACACGCGCGCGATGCGTTCAGCGACATACTTGCTGTTGGCGACGAGCTCGGTCGGCCGCGCCGCGCTCATGACGTCCCAACGGCGCAGCGGCGTCACCGCCATGGTGACCGCTTTGACGGTCAGTCGCGTATCGGCCCAGGGTGGGATGTATGTCGGCAGCTGATCCCAGAGATAACGCATCGGCGTGTGGATGTACGCGATGTGCGTGCCCTGCGTGATGACGCCCTTGGCAACGCAATGGCTCGTCGAGAGCACGACGTCGTACTTCGAGAGATTGAAGGCCTCGATCGCCTTGGGAAAGAGCGGCAAGTAGCGGCGGAAATGCCGCGGCACGCCGGGCAAGCTCTGGATGAGGCTGGTGCGGATGTCGCGCGACGTGAGCTCGGCGTGGACGTCCCTGGGATCGTAGACGAGGGTGTAGATTGGCGCCGAGGGAAACGCGCGCGCCAGCTCGAGCAACACTTGCTCGCCGCCGCGGTGCGCCACCAACCAGTCATGCACGAGGGCTACACGCGTCACGCGAGTCGCGGCCCCCGCACAACGGGCTCATCGATGAGCGCTAGCACCACGCCGATGACACCGGCGAACGCCAGCGCAACCGAGTTGTGATAGAGGAGGTCGTGCGTCAGTCCGACCACGCCGAGCGCGGTGATGGCGAAGAGTCCGCAGCCGGCCGCGATGCGCCGAGCGTTCTCGCCGGCGACCGGCTTGCTCGAGAGGAGCCGTCCACAAGCGACCGCGAAAGCGGACCACGCCCAGAAGTAGGCAAAGAGGCCCAGCGGCCCCGTCTCGGCCCAGGCCGCCAAGACCATGCTGTGCGGATAGGTGCGAACGGTGAACTCGGGCCGTACGGTGTCGTAGTAGCGTCCGACGAGCGCCGAGTAGTTCCCGAGACCGACGCCTAGTGGGTGATCGGCGATGATGCGCACGCCTTGCGACCAGACGAGGCCGCGCGTGGCGCTCGCTTCTTCGCTGCCGGCGGACAACATGCGCGTGCGCACACCCGGCATGGCAAAGCCGACCGCGACCGCCGCAACCAGCACGGCAACCGCGATCACGCGCAAGCGTCCGCGTAGAAAAGGCAGGCAAACGACCCCGGCGGCGGCACCACCAAGGACGGCGCCACGCGTGAACGTAAGCAGCAGCGTCACCGCGAAGACCGCACCCAGACCGGCCTCGGCAATCCAGCGGCGTCGCGGCAGCTCGCCGAAAAAGAGACGCGCACAGGCGATGGCGAGGCCCACGAGCAAGACGTGGCCCATCTTCAAACGATGGAAGTAAAAGCCGCCCGCGACCGTGCGCGGCTCGCCGGGTACGAGGGCCTGGCCGGCGCCGGTCGTGCTCCGCGTCAGCCACTCGCCGGGACGGACATTGAAGCCATACTGAATGAGCGCGAAAGCGCTCGCGACGGCGAGCATCACCGTGAAGGCCATCGCGGCACGCTTGAGCCACACCTCGCCAACCACCGGAGCGCTGGCGACGACGACGAAAATAGCCAACAACGGCGGCCAACGTCCGAGCTCCGCCGGCCGGAGCCACCCATGGCCCGAGAGCGCCACGGCGAGCAGACCACAGAGCAACCAGACCGCGAAAGCGACCAACATCACGCGGGTCGTGGGACGGTCGATGAGCGCGCGCAGCGCCTGCCTCCACGACACCGCGCACATCAGCGCGGTGAGCCCGAGCGCGACGTAGGCCACGCCCTCGCCTACCGGCACCAGCGCGGCAAACGTGACCAGCGCGGCGCCGTGCAGGTCGGTGCGTTGGAGATTTTTGAGACGCTCGATCATGGCTCGTGTTCGGGGCCCGCGCGGACGGAATATGCCGAGAAGCCGCCGACCAGGTCCATGCCGCTGAGCTCGCCTGTCAGCCACTGACGCGGTGCCACGGTCACTGGGCCACCGGTCGTGCAGGCCTCGCCGAGCTCGACGAAGGTTTCACCCGCGGCCTCGGTGCCGGGGAGACCGCAGGCGAGCACCAGGCGCTGGCCGCGCGTGTTGGTGAGGTCGACGCGAAACGCGGGACGGGCCCGCATCTCGAAGGTCAGCCTCTCGGGGATCTCGCGCCGTGGAGGCAGAGGCAGGCTCACCGCGAAGGCAGCGAGGTCTTCGCTGACCGCGGTGAGACTCTCGCGGCCGCTGTCGGCATCGACCATCATCAGCGCGCGACCGTTGCCGCTCAACACGGCGCCTCGCCGCGATAACGGAGCGAGCGTCGTGAAATCGACGAGCTCGTTCCAAACGCTCATCGAGCTCTCGTCTCCGGAACCAGGCTCGCCGAGCCAGATCGCGAGTCGCCCGCGCGCCCTATCGGCCTCGGGCTGCTTCGCGGCGAAGGCGCGAGCCTCGTCGACACGACCTCGGTCGAGGAGCGCACGCACGGCGTCGCTCGCCGCCCACTGGTCTCCGGCGGCGGTGGCACGCGCATAGGCCTCGAGTGCCGGCTCGATGCGCCCCGCCACCATCAGCAGGTCGCCGCGCAGGTGCTCGAGCGCGGCCTTCTCGCCGCCGTGGAGGCGCTCCGCTTCGCGCGCGAGAGTGGCGGCGCCATGTTCCGGGAAGGCGCGCACCGCGCGGCAGGCGATCTCACCGAGCGCTATCCTGCCCGCCCAGCTACCGGCCAGCTGGGGCTCGCGGTAGCCCACGAAGCAAGCGTCCTTCAGCGTGGGCACGTCCGCGTCGCGGCCCACGAGGACGCCGGCACGCGCGAGCGCGGCGTCGCGGAAGCCCGCGTTCTGGAGGCGCTGGAGCTCGAGGAGCGCCAGGGGGCTGGGATTGGGCGCGGCCGCGGTCAGTGCGTGCGCCCGCGCGACCCAGCGTGGAAACACCACCGGCTGCTGCTCGATGACGATGCGCCCGGCGGAGGCCGCGGCGCAGGCACCCACCACCAGCGCGAAGACATGCGCTTGGCCGACGGCGCCCTCACGCGGTCGCGTCAACCACAACAACGCGAAGCCGGCGACGGTGGCGGCAAAGCACCCCGTCGCGAGCTGGGTCATGGCGCCGTCTTCGTCCGTCCAGCCGGCGCGCGCGAGCACCCGGCGAACCAGGACGACGGTGACTGCGGTGATCACGACGACGATGGCGCGAGTGGCGCGCGGCCGGTCCGCTAGAGCGACCGCGCAAGCGAGGGCGATGAACACCCAGAGCAACAGCGGCGATGGCGGAATGCCCGCGGCGCCGAGGCCGGCGAGCAACGCGCTGCCCGCCAAAGCGGTCCAGCGAGCACCATTGCCCAGCCAACGCGAGGATAGCGCCAGCACGGCCGGGACCGCGAGGTACGTAAGACGCACCTGCGCAACGGTGGTCAACGGCACGAGCGCCGCGGCCAAGGCCGCGAGCCACGCCGCTTGGGTGATGCGGTCACGACCGGTCGGAGCGGTTCGGACGCGCCTCTCGGACGCGAATTCCGGATCATCGACCGAGGTAAGGTGGGAGCGGCGCATCAGGTGACGACCGTCCCATAGACGTCGAGCACGCTGCGGGCATTCTCCCTGAAGCTGCGGTGCCGCACGACATCGCGAGCGACCTCGCTCATCTGCCTGCGCAGCTCCGGCTCGTGCCGCAAGCGGCTCAAGGCGTCGGCGAGCGCCGCGATATCGCCGACCGGCGTGAGCAAACCCGCCCCGCTCCCCTCCAGGATCTCCTGGGAGCCCGCCGTCGCCGTGGCAACGCACGGCAGGCGCATGGCCAAAGCCTCGAGCAATGCGATTGGCTCACCCTCCCACCTGGAGGCTAACAGAAAGACGTCGAAACCCGCGAGGAGCTCGGGGACATCGTCGCGCGCACCGAGAAACACCGCGTGCAAGCCACGACCGGCGGCTCGGGTGCGCAGCTCGGCGCGCTCGGGACCGTCGCCGATGACGACGAAGGTAACGTCGCGGACCCGAGCCAAGGCGTCGATCGCGTCGGCCACGGCCTTCTGCGGCACGAGGCGAGACACCGTACCGACGACGAAGCCGTTGGCCGAGACGCCCATGCGCCGGCGCGCTTCATCACGGTCGTGCTCCTTGAAACGCTCGAGGTCCATGGCGTTCGGAATGTGCGTGATCTTGCCGCGTGTGACGAAACGCTTGCCGACGAGGTCGTCGAGGTCGGCGCGCGCCACGGTGATGACTCGGCTGGCGCGGCCGCACGCGAGCGCCTCGGCGGCTTGGCCGACGGCGCGCACCGCCGCCGCCCCCTGCTTTCGGTAGGACAGTCCGTGCACCGTATAGACGCTCGGTAAGAGCGAAGGCGTCAGCCCCGCGAAAAACGCGGCGCGCGTGCCGTGGAGATGCACGAGATCAGGCGCGTGGGCGTTGATCGCTCGGCGTAAACGGCGCGGCGCGGCGACGTCCCAGCGCGAGCGCATGAGGTCGAGCGTCGTGACGCGCTCGGCATCGGCTTCGATTTGCCGCGCCAGTGGTCCGTCATCGCCGACGACCGCGCATGGCACCCACCCCAGAGCCCGCTGTTCGCGGATGAGACCTCGCAGGTGCTCGGCGCCGCCGCCGCGCGCGCCCGACGCCATCACGTGGACGACGCGTTTCATCCGGTGAGCTGCCGCGGCGCGGCGCGCTTGGCGAGCAAGTAGGCGTGCACGAGACGTCGGGTCCACGGACCGCGGTGCTTCTCCCAGAACCAGAGCTGGCTATCGCGGTAGGCAGCCGAAGCTTGCGCCTTGTGCCGGCGCGCCGACTGCCCGCGATGATGGACAACCGTGATGTATGGGTCGTAGTAGACGACGCCGCCGGCGGCGCGCAGCCGCACGCAAAAATCGATGTCTTCGAAGTAGAGAAAGAAACGCTCGTCGAAGCCGCCGATGCGCTCGAAGGCGTGCCGGTGCACGAGCAGGCTCGAGCCGGCGACCCACCCGACCGGCCCGGCTTCGGCGAAGCGGTCGATGATGTTACCGAGCGCGACATCGCCGCGGTCGAGACGATCTTGAACGAGCTTGCGTCCGAGCTCGACGATCAAGCCCGGCTTGGGCCCCATCGCCAGCTGGAAGTTCCCGTGGGCATCGACCTGGCGAAAACCCATCGCCCAACCGTCGGGACGGGCCGCGAGCGCCGCCAGCATCCGACGAGGCGCGCCGGCGGGCAGCTCGGCATCGGGATTGAGAAGCAAGAAGACGTCACCGGTCGCCTCGCGAGCCGCGGCGTTGACGGCGGTCGAGAAGCCGCGATTCTCGTCCCAGGCAATGAGGCGCACCTCTGGGAAGGCCTCGCGCACCATGGCCACCGTGCCGTCACTCGACGCGTTGTCGACGACGATGACCTCGTGTTCGCGCGTCGACTCGAGACAACGCCGCAGGAGCTCGCGGACGTTGTAGCTGACGACCAAAATCGAGAGCTTCACCGCGCGAGTACGTAGCGCTCCGTGAGACGCTCTACAAGCCTTCTGAAGCGCTCATCGGCGCCTTTTCAGCGGCGCGGGCGGGTCGTGGTGGCGTCGCGGCGAGTGCCGCTGGCGTCGGCTACGAGGAGCCGCAGGGCCTCGCGGTCGCGCGGGCGTACAGCCAGGGCCTTCCGGCCGGCATCGCGCGCGGCTTGCTCATCGCCTTGGATGCGCAGGACCCGGCCGAGCCCAACGAAGGCGGCGGCGTTCAGAGGGTTCTGGTCGACGAGATCGCGGTAGATCTTCGTGGCCTCGGGGTACTTGCCGATCTGTTCGAAGACGCGCGCTTTGTAGAGGCGCACCATCGGCTGCCGGCGCTCGCTTTTCTCGGCGGCGGCGAGGTCCAGGCGGGCGGGCTTCTTCTGGCCACGGCGCAGGTTCAAGATGGCGCTGTAGAAATGCGCGCCGACGTCGTTGGGGTCGCCGCGCAGCGCCTTTGTAAGCCAAAGCGGACCGTTCTTCTGGTCGTTCGCGAGCACGTAGAGCGCGCCAGCGGCGCTCTTCAAGATGGTGTTGTCCAAACGGCTCGAATGCTCGGCGAGCGAGCGCGCGACGTCCAGCATCACCGAGAGTGGCTCGCCGTACGCCGAGAACATGGTGTGCTGCACGTACAGCGCGGGGTCGAAGGTGAGCGCCTTGCGCACGGCCGTCACGGCGCGCGGCTTCTCGTCGTGCTCGGCGGCGATGGTGGCATCGAGGATGTGGAGCGGAATGTAGTCCGCGCGTTCCTTCAGCGCCGTGGCCACGACCTCGCTCGCACCGGCGTGGTCGGCCGTCTTGGTGAGCGCGGCGAGCGCGAACGCGATCTCCGGTGCCTCCGGCGCCAAGGCTTGCGCGGATTCGAGGCCGTCGATCGCCTTCTGCGTTTGGTTGGCGCCAAGCTCGGCGAGCGCGGCGGCGTAGATGAGCTGGGGAACGTTTGGCGATCCGGCCGCGGCCGCGGCGAGCATTTTCGTGATCTCGTCGGCGGGGATCAGCGCCGGCTTCACCGACAGGGCGACGGTGACGCGCTCGGCAACCAACTGCGCCACCGCGAACGGTTGGCTCTCGCGCTCCTTCTGGGCGGTGTCGAGCGTCTCGAGCGCGGTCTTCGGCTTGTGCAATGCCCGCGATTGCAGACGGGCCAACGTCAGCACGTCGCCCAACGAAGCGGCCCCCCGCGCCACGTTCTGCGAGAGCAAATCGCTCGCGGCGGCGTAATCACCGAGATCGGCTTGAAGACGCGCCAAGCGGCCGACGAACGCGCCGTCGGTAGGCACATCACGCAGTCCGCCGCGCCAGGTCGCGATGGCCTCGTTCACTTGACCGTTGGCGAGCTGGGCTTCGCCGAGCCACAAGCGCGCGTCGTTCGCCACCTCGGGGGTGTTCAGGTACGGGGCGAGCTGCTGGGCGGCGTGCTCGGGCTTGAGCGCCGTGGACGCGGCGAGGGCCACGACCTGCGCGGGAGCATAGTCGGCGCGCGTTGCCACGGCGCGGGCCGCGGCTTCGCGGGCATCATCGACGCGCCCGGCGCGAAGCAGCAACCAGGCGCGGGAAGTCTCGAGGCTGGGCCGGTCGGGACTGTTGGGCTGGTCGCCAACCACCGAGGTAATGGCGGCGAGCACGTCGTTCAACGTCGTGGTGTCGAGTTGCTCGTCACGCGCGGCGAGCGCGCGGGCGTAGAGACTGACAGCGCCCGGCGACTTGGGGTCCGCGACGACCGCGGCGCGCGCCGCACCCAAGGCGCGATCACGGCCGGCGTTGGTGCCGGAGGCCAGACCCTCGATGACCGCCGCCGCCGCATCATCCACTTTGGCGAGCGGCTGGCCACTCTTGCGCCAGTCGTCCGCCCGCTGCTCGAGCGGGTTTGGCACCTCGGGTGGCGCAATCGGCAAGCCACGCCAATACAGGAAGCCGCCAGCGAGCAGCGCAACGCCGAGGACGATGCCGCCCCAGAGCAGGTAAGCCTGAGTCGCCGAGGCGCGTGTCCGCGAAAACGACACGTTGGCGCGGCCCGGGTCGGTTTCGCCGTCGCCGGTGCCGCCGCGCTGGTTCGGCTGCTGGACGCGGGGCTGTGTCCGCTCCGGCGGACCGCCTTCCTCGCCGTCCAAGGCAGCGAGCTCCTTCGGCGCGCGTCGCTTGCGCACGATGAGCGTCGAGTCGGGACCCGTGGGCCCGGTACCAAGCACCTCGTAGGCGGCGGGATCGATTGGCGGGTCGCTGGGCTCGAGCCCAGGCATCGTCGGCATCTGCCCATACGGCAGATCGGCAGGCTCCGCCGGCGCCGGCGCCTCGTCGACCTCCACGTCGCTCACGTTCACATCGATCTCGGGGGTGCCTTCATCGGCACGAGCCGGTCGGTGCGGACCGACGACCGTGTCGTCGTCGGCGAGCGGATAGTCGCCATTGCGCACGGCGAGCGGCGGCGGCGGCGTCTCCTCGGCGGCATCCTGAGCATCGAAGGCGGCAGCAAACGGATTGGCGGCGCGGCCGGGGGTAAGGTCGGGCAGGTCGATGTCGAACGACGGCGCGGGGCGCGCCGCCTCACCCGGGCCCGTGGGCGCGAACACCTCCGCCACGGTCTCGTCATCGTCGAGCTCGATGAGGGCGTCGTCCTCGACCTCGGCGAGCTCCGCGAGCTCGTCGGCATCGAGGGTAATGGTGCTGCCGGTCACCGGCGCCGACGCATTAGCGTACAGCACGGATGAGAGCGGCATCGCCGCGACTTGCGTGCCGCAGTTGGGGCACGGAACGAGAGCTCCCGTTTGCCCAATCTCGCCGTCGTCGACCTCGAAGGAGGTTGAACAATTGGAGCACGTCACGCGCATGTCGTGCCGTGGAATGTACCGGGATATCGGCGCCTCGCCCACTCAGACCGCACGAAATGTCGACCGAGAGCAGACACTATAACCCGCACAATATCGCTAAGTTGGAGCGACGCAAGAACTTGTTTTACGGCTCGATGTCGTCCCGTCGCGGATCCCAGCCGATGAAAGCGTCGAGCTCGTACTTCGGCGCGTCCTCTTTCATCTTCTGCAACGCAGTTACCTCGAGCTGACGAATGCGTTCACGCGTCAGGTTCAAGATCTCGCCGACCTCTTCGAGGGTGATGCCGCCACGCTCGGCGACGTCGAGAGCGCAGGTCTCTTCGAGCTCCCACACTTCCTTGTCGGGGAAGTTGAGCTTCACCGAGCCCGTCTCGGGATTCACGTCGAGGTAAAGGTGATGCTTGCACGAGACGAACAAGCACGGGCGGGGGCCCTCCTTGCACTCGGAACGCACCTTAGGCCGGTCGTAGTCCAAGACCTCGACCGTCTCACCGGCACGCTCGCGCCGCCGACGCTCGCGGAGCATCTCGCGCCGCGACATCGTCTTCGGACGCTTACGAGGATCCTCGACGACAGGAGTTAACTGTTCGTCAGCCGGAACCACTTCCCAGGATGCTCTCACGTTCATGACCCCTCCGAACGTTGCCCATCGCCTCTCGGCGGCGGGCGTTGAATCTTTTCAGGAGCCCATGGAGCCGAAGCTTCGTCGCGCAACGAAGCCCTGACCCCTTCTTACCTTCGAACCGACTCGCGAAGAACATGCATTGCACGCTTTCGCGAACACTCACGATCGTTCACGCCCTCGCCTCCCGCTCATCACGGTCGGCGAATTGATGGCGCTCCGGGCGTCGCGCGAGGCGCGAGGCGAAGCGCTCGAGGCTGCGCGTGGCGCTCTCGATGGCGCGGCGGTGCTCTTCGATCTCGCGCTTCAAGCTGGGACGCGACGGCCTGTCAGGATACGTCTCCGCGGCCTCGTAGAAGCGCGCCAGCGCGCGCTCGCCCGCCAGCCGCAAGGTATCGACTTCGCCTTCGAGACCGACACGGCCGACGCGAACTTCGTCGAGCGTCGATCCGGCATCGAGGGCCGCTTTGATGTCGTTCACCAAGCGGACGATGGTCACCGGGTACAGTCCACTCGAACCGCGATGGCGGCCACGGATCCCGACACGGTGCGATTTCGGGAGGAGCCCCAGCTGGACGTATTTACGCAGCGTCGCTTCGCTGAAGCGCGCGCCCTTGGTCTGAAACGCTTCCACGACCGCGCGCGAGCTGATGCCGACGGCGTGCTTCTTCTCCAAACGCCTGAGCTCGGAATCGGAAAGCAGCGTCATGTTCCATTCAATAGATTGGCGCGATCAGACGGTCAAATTTTTTGTCGCGATCAAGTTAATGATCTCGAGGATCTAGCGCGGCGATCCGAGAATGGCCGTCAGTGATCGACGGGGAAATTACTAGTTTTTGCTTGACAGCCGCGTCACTGCGCGGCGCGCGCCATCGCGAAATCGCCCCCGCGGCGTACGCAAAAGTACGCGGCGACTCAGTCCGCTGAAGCGGACATAATCACTACGTAGCGCCGTTGCGCGCCAGCGACGGTGAGACGCAGCGGCAGCTGCGCCGCATCCTTGCCACTGCTCACCTGCGCCTTGCCACTGGGCATCGGCGCGTCGCCGACGACGACGAACAATGCTTCGGAGACGCGGGAGCTCGCGGGGCGCAGTCGCACCTGGACGGTCACCGGCTGCCCCGTGGGCGACTCCGCCTGGCCGTACACGTGCGGCACACCGTCACGTCGGACGCCGATCACCGTAATGTAACGGCCGCCCTGCGCGACGACTTTCAGCAACGTGGCGCTCGGCACGACGTCGCCGGAGCTCAAGGCGCGCGGGCGGCCACCGACGTCGCGGTTGATGCTGACGCTGGTCGCCGGAACCTCATCGCCACCGTCGTCGGCGGGGCTACTCGCCGCTTTCGCCGATTCGGAAGCACGCGCGCGCCCCTTCTCATCGGCCTTCGGCGCCTCGTCTTTCATCACCTTCGCCGGTGGCGGCGAAGCGGCGTCCGCCGAGGGGCCGGCACTGCTGGGCTCGGGTCGCGGCTCGGGCGCGCGCTGCGCCGGAGTCTTGGTGGCGGCGTTGGCCTCGCGGTCCCGGCTCTCACTCTCGACCGTGCTGCTCGCGGCGGGCGGGCTCGCGCTACGACGCTCGCTTGGAGCTGGTTGCGGCGCGGGCGGCGGCGGCGCGGCCCAGACGGGAGGCGACTCGGGTTGCACCGGCACGGGCTTCGCGGGAGGTGGCTGCGCATAACCGCTCTTCCCCGTCGCGGCGCCCTCGCCCGCGCCACGGCCGGCACCGTAGGCGCCTTGGCTGATGCCATCGGCGGCAAGCTCGCCCAGGGGCGCGTCCTTCTTGCGCGCGTGCTCGCGGTCCTCGCGGCGCGGCGCGCTCGTCTTGTCGGCGTCGGCGTTGGCGAGTCCGCCACCGCCACCACCAGCACCCTTGTTCTTGGGCGGGGCGCGCGTCGCCAGTGTGTTCGCTTTAGCGGTTGCAGGATCGCGTGCTTCGGCTTTGGCCTCGGCCGGTTTTTCGACGACGTCCGCCTCGCGTCGCAGATCGGGAGCTGCCGCGTCGGCGCCGGGCGCCGCGGCGATCGGCTTCGCGTCCTCGGGGAGCTGATACGCTTCATCTGTCGTAACCGCCGGGCGCGACAGCGACTGTGGGCCCAGCGCGCGCTGATAAACGACGCCCACGAGCAAGGCGGTGGCGACGGTGACCGGCGGCAAGAGCCACCAGATCTGCCACTTGGGCTGCGCCGGCCGCTCGACGGTGAGGCGCGTCACCATCTTGTGCGCGAACTGATGCGGTGGAGCGCTCGCGAGAAACTCGGCACGCTCGCTCCTCATACGCTCGAGACGCTCGGCGAGCCCCGGTGTTTCGCCGATGGCCCGCTCGACCCGCGCGAGCTGCTCGCCCGAGAGGTCGCCGGCGACGTAACGCGCCAGCATGACGTCCGAGACCGGGGTGGTCGTGAGTCCCGTGGTCATCTCAGCCATGGGCTTTGCGCCCCTCTCGCGGCTCGTCTTCCGGCCCCGCTCCGCCAGCTCCCCCACTCAACGGCCACTCCACCTTCTCTATCCCCGCGCGTTCGCGTGTGTGCTCGAGGAATCGCTTGAGCTTCTTGCCGATGGTGCGTCGCGACAGATCGAGCGCTTCCGCGATTTCGTCCTGCGTGAGCCCATCGACATGGCTCATGACTGCAATAGTCAAAGTTTCGTCGTCGAGGCCGGTCGTCAACCTCGCCAGGGTCTGGATCGTGTCAAATGTTGCCGGATCGCGTTCGGACGACATTTTTCGCTCGGCTTCTCTTGCCAAGCTCGAACCGGGCGTTTCGGCCAATACGCTGGTCGAAAGCTGATCTCCGGCGGTTTTGCGTCGTCTCAACCTGTCCACAGATACGTTAGTCGCAATACGGTAGAGAAATGTGAACGGCGACGAACGGCCCTCGAAACGGCCACGCGAGCGGAAAAACTGGAAAAATGTCTCCTGGGTGAGATCGCGGGCCTCGTCCTCGTTGCCCACGAGCTTCAAGCACCGCACGAAGATGGCGTGGCCATAGCGGGTGTAGAGCTCGGCGACCTGCGCCTCGGTGATCATCGCGCCGGCACCTTAGCATTGCGTAGCGCTTCGTTGGAGCGCTACATCGGAAAATGTGAGCCAGATCGATAGCCCCATCATCGCCCTCGATGCCATGGGCGGTGACGGCGCACCGCGGGAGCCGGTCCGCGCGGCCGCCACCTTGAGCCGCGGCACGAACATTCACATCCAGCTCTTCGGGCGCTCGGACCTCATCAAAGCCGAGCTCGATCGCATCGAGCACAATCCGGCGAACCTCACGGTGCGCGAAGCCTCCCAGGTCATCGCCATGGGCGAGAGCCCGCGTGAAGCGGTGACCCAAAAGACCGACTCTTCGCTCGTCCTCGCTTCCAAGGCCGTCGCTGCCGGCGAGGCCCACGCCTTGGTGTCAGCCGGCTCCACGGGCGCGTTGGTCGTGTCCGCCGCAACGCACATCCCGCGCATTGCCGGCGTGAAGAAAGCGGCGCTCGCCGCGGTGCACCCGACGCGCGAGCGTTCGTTCAGCAACGATCGCTTCGCGCTCATCCTCGATGTCGGAGCATCCCTTCGCTGCGACGCCGAGGACTTGCTCGTGTACGCCTTGATGGGCCACGCCTATGCCAGCCGCATCAGCAAGGTGCCGCAACCGTCCATCGGCCTGCTCAACGTCGGCAGCGAAGAAGGCAAAGGCGACGAGATCCTCACGACGGCGCATCGCCTCCTGCGTGAGGAGTCGCGACTAAATTTCATTGGCAACGTCGAAGGCACCGACATTCCCAACGGCATCGCCGACGTCATCGTCTGCGAGGGCTTCGTCGGCAACGTCGTCCTCAAGATGGCCGAAGGGATGGGCGAGGCGCTGCAGAACCTTGGCGCTTGGGCCTTCAAGCAGAAGCTCACCTGGCGCGTCGGTATGGCGCTACTCTCGGGCGGGCTCACGCAGCTCAAGAGCGTCACCGATTATCGCGAATACGGCGGCGCACCCTTCCTCGGCTTCAAGCGCCTCATCATCAAGGCGCACGGCCGCTCGAGCGAACACGCGATCACCAACGCCGTGAAGGTCGCGGCCAAAGGCGTCCGGGGCGGCGTAGCCGAGCAAATCGAGGAAGCGGTCAGCGGGTTCGAGCGCCGGCGGGCATGACGACGAGCCCCAAGAAGCCCGCGCCCAAGCGCAAGAAGAAGGACCCACCCATCGATATGGTCGTGGTGCCGACGGACTTTCGCGTGCCGGTGCCGCCCGAATACACCGGAGACGTCTTCGTCTGGGACCTCGACAAGACGTACCTGCGCACCAAGTTCGAATCGTTCGGCGATTTGGTACGCACCATCCGGCAAACCGCCAAGGACAAGGTCGCCTACCCCGGCGCTACACCGCTATTGCGTGCACTGCGGCGCGGCCCGAACGGCGTTAGGCCGATCTACTTCGTGTCCGCGTCGCCCCCCCAGATCCGCGAGAAGATCCTCGAGAAGTTCGCGCTCGACGGCGTCGAGGTCGACGGTATCTACTTCAAGGACAACCTGCGCAACGTCCGGCCGGGTCGCTTCAAGCGCCTGCGCGAGCAGATGGGCTACAAGACGCTGGCGTTGATGGACCTGCGCGCGAAGCTCCCGCCAGGCGCCGTCGAGACCATGTTCGGCGACGACGCCGAGACCGACGTCGCCATCTATTCGACCTTCTCGGAGATCATCGAAGGCCACATCGCCAACTGGCCGCTCTACGAGCTGATGCTCAAGCAAGGCGTATTTCGCGACGAGGCGCTGCGCATCGCCTGGCGGGCCCGCAAGCTCGCGCGCCGCGACGGTGTGCGCCGCATCTTCATTACCGTGCACCGCGACCATCTCGACCCGCGTTACTTCCGGCGCTTCGGCAACCGGGTCACCGGCACACGCACGTACTTCCAGACCGCGATGGCGTTGCACGCCGAGGACCGCATCGCCATCGAGGACGTCGCGGTGGTCGCCGAGGAGCTGCTCGGCCGTGGCGGCATGAGCAAATACGAGCTGTCGCGGCAGCTCGACGACTTGCGGCGCCGGGCGGTGCTGAAGATCGACGACATCACCCGCTTGTCGGCGAAGCTCACCGAGCTGGGTGTGCTGGGCTAAGGTTCGGTGGGTGGCGCCGGGGCCGCTTCGGGTGCCGGTTCCGTCTTGGCGGCCCCCCAGGGCTCGGCGAAGCGACTCGTGCGCGCCGCCTTGATGCTCATCTTTTCCGGGTTGCCGTGACGGCAGGCGCCGAGCAGCAAGAGCGCGGCAACGACATAGCGTTTCATCGCGGCACTCCGGCGGCGTTCATCTGACGCCCGATGTCCGCTATAGCGGCAGTCATGGCGTCGACGAAGGCATCGTCGGCGGGCATCTGATTGTAGAACATGCCGGCGAGCACCTTCTTGTGAACCTTCGTGGTGTAGACCGTGCCGCCGTAGTCGTACTCGAGTGTGAGGTCGGCGTTGCCGGTGCCCAGAGGCAACGGCAAGATCACCCACAAGACGTGGATGACCGCATAGAGCTCGATCATCATCTTCTCGCCGGCGGCGCTGCCCCCGAGGCGAAAGCGCGCGAGCCGCGGCGGCGTGGTGCTCATCTTGTTGCAAGCCTGAGCGAAGGCATCGGCGATGTCTTGCCGCAAGAGCGAGGTTGGGTACGGCGTCTTCGAGCTATCCGGCGCCATGAAGCCGACTGACTGGCCGGACACCACGTCGAGGCTTACCTCGGAGGCTTCCACGTCGATGTCACAGGGCGGCAGCTGGCCTTTGAACGGCTGGACCGCCTCGTACAGGTTCGGCCCGATGCGCGAGGCTACGCAGGCGCTCGACGACATCACGAGCACCGTGACGACGCGACGAAGGAGCATGGGCAGTACGCTGTCACGAACCGATTGGTGCCCGCAATCAGAACGACAGCGTCCGCCCCTTGAGCCGGTCGTGCCGCAGCCCCGCGGCCTTGTCCATCAAGCGCAACCGCGCCGGCAGCTCCGCCGGAAAGCTCCACTCGTCGTCGCGCCCGCCGTTGTCCTTGAAAGCGGACACCCACTCCGGCCACCACGGCGAGGTCGTCTTGGCGATGGGCTCGAGAATGAGGGCGCGACAGCCGCGCTTCTTGGCTTCGAGCAGGTTTTTCAACAAGCGCCCGCGCGCCCCGTCGTCGAGCTCGTTCACCGTGTACGCGGCGATGATGCCGCTGCCGTCGGCAAGGCGCGTGTTGTCGGCCGTGCCCTTGCTGGTTTGCGCCGCGAGACCGAAGTAACCGTAGGTCCAGCGCGCTTCGGCGATCGCCCATGGATCGACATCGACTCCTTGGATACGCGGCTTGGGATCGACCAGCGCCGCCCACGCGGCACCGCCCACGCCGGTGCCACAGCCAAGGTCGACGATGTGGCTCGGCGCACTCTCGGCGAGCCCAAGCTCCAGCGCGATGCGCTGCACCAACATGAAGTGCAGCGGACCATAGAAGAACGCGAAAGCCGCCCTCTTTCCGCGGCCGTCGAGCGCCGCGCCCTTGGCCAAGCGGTCGCGCTTTTGCGTGTAGATGGCCGACAACGCCTCGAGCGCGCGGCGTGCCTCCTGAAAAGTCACGTCGGCGAGGTAGCGCTTTTCGAGCGCCTCTACCCAGGCCGTCATCCCCTCGTCACGCAACACGAGGCTGGTCCGTCCGATGATGCGAGCAACCCAGAAAAGGTGCGGTCATGTTCGATTCGATCCGTCGTAACCCTAGCACGACAGCGTCCGCGGGCGAGCCCACAACGTCCACCGCTCGCGCCAGCACCCTGCGCTGTGATGACGTCTCCCCTGACGACACCTTCGACCACGGCTCGGGGCACACCTTGTGCAACTGCACGGGCCCGGCTTTCAAGCGTCCGATCAGCAGCTGGCCCGAGGCACCGCTCGCAAGCGCCGCCATGGCGGGCGCGGATGCGGCGTTCGCCGCGCCCGTGCCGGTAGCGGAGATCAAGGCACTCATCGAGCCGCGACTGCCGGCGCTCTTCGAGCAATACAAACACTTTCACCAAAACCCCGAGCTCGCGGGCCAAGAGGTCAAGACGCGCGAGATCGTCGGCAAGCGCCTGCGCGAGCTTGGCTACGAGGTCACCGAAAACTTCGGCAAGTGGAGCGACGGCAAGGAGCTGCAGAGCGCGGTCGCGATCTTGAAGAACGGCGAAGGCCCCACCCTGCTCGTGCGCGCTGACATGGACGCGCTGCCGATCACCGAGAAGACCAACGTCCCCTATGCGAGCACCAAGCGCGCGACGCAACCGGACGGCACCGAGGTCGGCGTCATGCACGCCTGCGGCCACGACGTGCACACCACGAATCTGCTCGGCTTCGCCGACATCATGATGCAGCTCAAAGACCGCTGGAGCGGAACCTTGATGCTCATCGCGCAACCCGCCGAAGAAGCCATGAGCGGCGCCAAGGCCATGATGGAAAGCGGACTTTACGAAAGCTTCGGAAAGCCCGACGCCGCTATCGCGTTGCATTGCTACGGCCCCGCCACGCCCAACGTCATCGCCACGCGCGCCGGCGCCATGATGGCCTCGGTCGATTCACTCGACGTCGTCTTGCACGGGCGCGGCGGCCACGGCTCGACGCCGCAGGCGACCGTCGACCCGGTGGCCATGGCGGGGAACTTCATCGGTCAGACGCACGACATCGTCTCGCGCAAGGTGACTCCGGGCGAGCCCGCCCTGATCACCATCGGTCAGATCCGCGCCGGCACCGCGCGCAACATCATTCCCGACAGCGCGGAGCTCAAGCTGACCGTGCGTTCGTTCGCGGACCCGGTGCAAAAGGTCCTGGTCGACAACATCACGAACGTCGCCAAAGGCGTGGCCGTGGCGGTCGGCGCCCCCAAGGAACCGACGGTCACCAAGGCCGAGCCCACGTATCCAGCGGTCATCAACGACGCCGCTCTGCACACTCGGCTCACCACGGTCTGGCAGCAACAGCTCGCCGGCGAGAAGATCACCATCCGTGAAATGCCGCGCATCATGGCGGGCGAAGACTTTCCGCGCTTCGGCAAGGACGACCGCTCGATCCCGACGTTGTTCTTCTTCGTCGGGGCGTCGACTCAGGCGGAGCTCGATCGCCGTCAGGCCGCGGGCTTGCCGCCGCCCGTGTCCCACACCAACGACTTCCTGCCGGACGCCGTGAACACCATGCGCACCGGCCTGCTCGCGTTCACGACGGCTGCGACGAGCTTTCTGCAGAAGAAGTAACGAAGCCCCAAGCTTTGGCGATGCGCTCGATGAGCCAGTAGGCAAAGCCCGCATAGAGCGAGCCCAGCGCGACGTCGATGACGTAGTGATGGCGCAGGTACACGGCCGAGAAGCAGACCAAGAGCCAGTACGCGAAGAGCGGCCAGTGGTAGATCGGCCGCACTGCCTTACGCGCGTACAGCCAGACCAAGAGCGGGAAGGCGGCGTGCAACGACGGCAGCGCCCCGAACACGTTCGCCGACTTCGAGTACAGGTCGTGAAAATACGTGACGCCGAGTAACTCGTCGACGGCGGCAAGGCGCGCGGGATTCGGAGGAGTCGCGAGGTCCGCCGCGCCCAAGCCGTAGAGCTCGACGTACCAGGGAGGCGCCGCTGGCAGCGTGTAATACGTGATGAAACCAAGGTAGTTGGTCACCAAGAAGGCGAGACCGTAGCGCCGCAATAGCGGACGGTCTTTGGCGAGCAGGTAGAACGCGAAGATGAACGGCTCGTAGAAGTAAGCGGCGTAGGCGAAGGCCGCGAGCAGGTCCACGAAGGTGCTCGTGTGCGTCGCGAAGAATTCATTCAGGGTGATACGGCCGGCGGCGGCCGGAATGCCGAAGAGGAATTTCTCGACGAGATACGGCCCCGCGACCAGCGGCGGATGCAGGTTGTGGAAGATCGGGGTGAAGACCCGCAACGTGTCGTAGGTCGCCCAGAAGAAAAAGAACGGGAAGAGATACGGGTAAGCGCGGCGCGTGAACGGCAGGAAATAGAGCACCGCCATCACGCCCGGGACGACTGCGTGCTCGAAGGTGAAACGCTTGCCGACGAGCGCGGAGAGCATGATGAGGAACGGCAGCGGGCCGACGACGTAGCGCCAGACCGCGGGTTGCCTTAGAAAGTCGACGACACGTCGCAACATGGGGAGGGGCTTCATAGCTCACCGCCGGGGAGCAGCGCGAGTCATCGGATCTCGATGGTCTTCTGAATGTGCTCGCCGACTGGGACATCGACGGTCATGGTTTCGTTGACACCGTTCGGGCTCTTGAGCTGCAAGGTAATGACCCCGGCAGGGACCTCGACACGAGCGAGCGGCGTCGTGCCGAGCTTCTTGCCGTTGAGGAAGACCTCGGCCCAGGCGCCGCGCGAGCGCAACGACAGATATCCGGTCGCGCCCTTGGGACGGGCACGGTCTTCTTTGGCGGACTTCGACTTTCGCAGGTCGGCAGCCGGTTTCTCGGCGATCGGCTTCTCGGTGGTCG
>JBGGMJ010000061.1:0-12764 GCA_041288095.1 Myxococcota bacterium | reverse complement strand
AGGTCGACCGCGGTCTCCGTGAGCACCTTCTGGTAGAAGCGAATCGCCCCCTCCAGGTTCTCGATGCTCAGCTTCTCGTTGGTCGCGTGGATGCTCCCGATGTCCTCCCGGCTCAGCTTGTAGGGCGAGAAACGGTAGGCGTCCTTGGCCACCTCATCGAAGTAGCGTGCGTCGGTTGCCCCGATCGCCAGGGTCGGCACCATGACCACGTCGTCGCCAAAGGCGGCGCGGATGGCCGCCCCCATCGCCATGAAGCCGGCGCTGGTCGGTGACGAGACCGGCGAGGCGGCATGGGCGTTCTCGATGAGCTCGAGGGTCACCTTGTCGTCGCCGATGGCCTCTTTCACGCGCGCCACCACGTCCTCGACGGACTCGCCAGGCAGGGTCCGGAAGTTCACGGTTGCCCTGGCGCTCTCGGGAATGACGTTGTCCTTCATGCCGCCGTTGATGATGGTCGGGGTGCTGATGGTGCGCACCATCGCGGCCGTGGTCGGGCTCGCGAGCAATTGGCGCATGAAGAGCCACTCGCCGACGGCGCCGGCCTGGAGCGCCAAGCGCTTGGCGAGCGGCAGCTCCTTGGCGATCGCTTGCAGCATGTGACGGACCGGATCGGTCATGCGCGGCGCCGGCTGATTCTCTTGCAGGCGACCGATGACGCGCGCCAAGACCTCGATAGCGGTGTTCGGTACCGGGATCGACGAGTGGCCCGCCGGACCCGTGGCGGTGAGCTCGACCGAGACGAAGCCCTTCTCGGAGAGGCTGATGACCGCCGCGGGCTTGGGAATGCCGATATTGGCGCCGTCGACGATCGGCGTGCCTTCGTCGATCGCGAACTCGACTTTGACGCCGCGCTCTTTGAGGGTCTTGGCGATGCGCGCCGCCCCGGTGAGCCCGAGCACTTCCTCGTCGGCGCCGAAAGCCACGTGCACGACGCGATTCGGCTCGCCGCCCGCCGCGAGCAAGCTCTCGAGCGCTTCGAGCACGGCGCAGAGGGTGCCCTTGGTATCGATGGCGCCGCGTCCCCAGATCTTGCCGTCGGCGACGACACCGGCGAACGGCGGATGGGTCCACTTGCCCTCCGTGCCTGGCTCCACCGGCACGACGTCCATGTGTGACATGAGCAGAATCGGTTCCTTCTTCGGCGGCGTCTTCGGCTCCCAGGTGTAGAGCAAGCTCTCGCCTATCTGCTCGACCTTCAGATGCTGGTGCACCAGCGGATAGGTCGCGGCGAGGTACTCGCGCAGGCCTTTCAGCTCGGCCGAGGGGGCTGGACCCTTATGGTCGAACCACACCGTCTTGAAGCGGAGCATGCCGCCGAGGTGCTCCGCGGCGGCGCCGACGTTGAGGGCGGGAGCCGCGGGAGCTTGGTGGACGGCGACTGCGGGGAAGGCAGAGATTGGAAGCATGCCTTCGGATCGGCGCCATGGGCGTTGGTGTTGCCCAGAGGCGCCGTGGCCCGATGGCACCGGCTACTGTGGCAAGTTTCTCATGCTCCGCGCATGGCGGCGATCGGCGGTACGCGGGCCGCGCGCACGGCCGGGAAGAAGCCGCCGATGACGCCCATTACACCGCCGAAGATGACCGCAAAGACGAGGATTTCCGGCGTTGGGTTGAACGAGAAGGTGACCTCTGACCAGCTCGCGAAGTTCATCATCGAGAACTTCACGAAGCCGAGGGCCAGCGCCGAGAGGACGCCGAGGACGCCGCCAGCGGCCGCCAGCATGGCCGACTCCATCAAGAACGACGTCAGAATCGCGACCTTGGAGAAGCCGAGCGCCCGTAGGGTGCCAATTTCTTTCCGGCGCTGCGCCACCGACGCGTACATGGTGATCAGCGCGCCGATCATCGCGCCGATCGAGAAGAACACGGCGATGGTGATGCCGAGGCCGTTCACGAAAGCGGACGTGCCCTCGGACGACTTCTCGAAGTAGGTCTGCTCGGGGAACACCTCGAGCTGCAGCTGCTTGTCGCTCTCCACCGCGGTCTTGAAGGCGTCCATCTTGTCGGCGCTTGCGAGCTGCACCCGTACCGACGAGACGCCGTCTTCACGGCCGAAGCCGCGGCGCACGGTTTCGAGGTCGCCCCACACTTCGGACTCGTAGGAGGAGCCGTCGTCCTCGAAGATGCCGACGACCTGGACCGGCAGGTTCTTCTTGAGCTCGAACGACTGGTTGAGGTCGACGCCCTTGAAGCGCCCGCGCACACGCGCGCCCACGACGACTTCGTCGGTGCCCGGCCGCGCCGGCCGGCCTTCGACCACGTGTACGCTCGGGCGGAACGTGTAGACGTTTTCGGGTACGCCGCGAATCATGACGTTGGAGATGGCGCCTTGGCCGCCGAGCTTCTCCTGGGTGATGACGACGACGACTTCGCCGACGGTCATGGGCGCTCCCGCGGGGTCGCGCGCCACTTCCTCGCGCGCCGAGATGAGGGAGACGTGCGCCTTCTCGACGCCGCTCGCGAGCTCGGCGTCACTGCCCTTGCGCAAGACGATGGCGACGTTCGACCGCCCAGATTGGGTCATCGTCTTCTTGATGCCCGAGGAGAGCATCAGCGACGCGGCCAACACGAAGACCACCAGGGCCATGCCGAGGGCCGCCGCGATCGTCGTGGCGCGGCGACGAACCAAGCTGCGTGCGTTATAGCGGAGAGGAATCATCTTAGCCCACCTGCCGTAGAGCATCGATGGTGCGCAGGCGGCTCGCCTGCCACGCGGGGATGATGGAACCGACCAATGCCAGTACCACCGCCAGGATCATCGCGGTGATCGCGGTGTCCGGGAGAATGCGGAAGTAGGGGAAGAAGGCACCCATGTTCTCTTCGATGGCCGCTCCCACGCCTTGGTTGACGAAGGGGTAGGCGATGGCGAGCCCGAGCGCGCCGCCCGCGATGCCGAGGGTGAACGCCTCGCTCAAGACGAACGTCGCGATGTGCCGCGGGGTGAAGCCGAGCGCCCGCATGACGCCGTATTCGGTGGTTCGCTCGCGCACTCCCATGGCGATCGTGTTGCCCAGGATGAGGCCCATGATCACCAAGATGACGACCGAGACGATGTCGAGCGCGCCGAGCACCGCCGACATCATGCCGAGGAACGAGTTGTTCAGGTCACGCTCCGATTGGCTCAGCGTCTGGATGTCGCGTGAGTCGAAGGTGGCGTCGATAGCGGACTGAATCGCGGCGCTCTTGGCGGGGTCGTCGATGCGGCTGACGATCCAGCCGACGCGGTCGCGACGCGCCTCGGGGAGTGACTCGTTCAAGTAGTCCCAATGGAAGAACACCGTCGAGCGGTCGATGGATTTGCGCGCCGCGGTGTAGATGGCGTCCACCGTGAACTGCCAATCGCCGGGATAGATGGTGCCGCTCAGGTTGACGCGGTCGCCGACCTTCCAGCCGAACTTCTTGGCGATGACGTCGCCCGCCAAGATGCCCTGGCGATCCTCGAGCCACGCCCGCTTCTGATCCTCGGGCACCACGAGCTCGTCGTAGACGTCGAGCGTCGTCTTGGCCTCGACCGCGAGCGTCGCGAAGAATTCGCCCTCGTGATTGGGCTCCTTGCCGCCGAACCATTGCGCCCACGTCGCCGCCTGCACCCCCGGCACCTGCCGAACCGTGTCGGCGTAGTGCTTCGGCAGTTGCATGATGAAGGAGACCTTGTGCCGGGTGGCGATGCGGTCTTTCGACGCCGCTTCGACGCCGACGTACCAAGCCGCGACGACGGTGCGGATGAGCAAGAACGTGAGCACGGTAACCGCGACGCCGAGCGTCGTCAGCACCGTACGCAACTTGTTGCGCGTAACGTTACGCGCCGCGAGCAGCGGAATGTTCACGACAGCTGGCCCTTGTTGAGACGGCGCGTGACGTTGGCGCGCTCGGCGGCGGCTGGATCGTGCGTGACCATGACGATGGTCTTGCCGAACTCGGTGTTGAGCTTGGTGAGCAACGTCAAGATGTCGTCCGCGCTCTGGCGATCGAGATCACCGGTCGGCTCGTCGGCGACGATGAGGCTCGGGTCGTTGACGATGGCGCGGGCGATGGCGACGCGCTGTTCCTGACCACCCGAGAGCTGACGTGGGTAGTGGGTGCCGCGGTCCTCGAGACCGACGACGCGCAACGCCGTCTGCGCGCGCTTCTTGCGCTCGGCGCCGGAGAGCTTGGTGAGCAGGAGCGGCAGCTCGACGTTCTCGATGGCGGTGAGCACCGGCATCAAGTTGTAGGTCTGGAAGATGAAGCCGACGTTCTGCGAGCGCCACTTGGCGAGCTCGCTGTCCGCCATATTGGACACCGACGATTGGCCGACTTGCACCGAGCCCTGCGACGGACGATCGAGACCCGCGATGAGGTTCAAGAGGGTCGACTTGCCCGAGCCCGACGGTCCCATCAGCGCCACGAACTGCCCGGCCGGCACTTCGAGGTTCAGCTTGTCGAGGACGGTGAGCGGCTCCTTGCCGCGATAGAAGACCTTGGTGACGTCACGCACGGTGATGCCGGCGGAGGCGTGGGCGGTGGAAGCTGCGGTACTCATGTTGTCCCTCTTTCTGGGGTTGCGGACTATTTCGTTTTGATTTTTTGTCCGTCCGCTAAGTCGGACGATGGGTTGCGCACGAGCTTGGTGCCCGCCGCGAGACCCCCGGCGATCTCGTAGCCGTCGCCGAACGGCGCCCCGAGACTGACCGTTTGCATGCGCACGACCTGGTCGGTGACGGTGAACACCACGTCGGCGCCATCGCGCTTCGCGACCGCGGCCTTGGGAACGACGAGCTTCGCCAGCTGCTTCATGCTCTCGGGATCGGGCATCTCCGAGAGGAAGGAGACGCGGCCCGCCATCTCGGGGAGCACGCCCGTGGTGTCGTCGATGAACTTCACGCGCACCATGACCGTGGCCTTGGCGCGGTTCACCTTGGAGCCGAGCTCGACGACTTCGCCGCGACGGCGCTGGCCGGCATACGCATCGAGCACGATCTCGGCGGGCGCGCCCACCTTCACCTGGCCGAGCCGCGCTTCGGGCACGTCGACCTCGATGACCAAGGAATTCATGTCGGCGAGCTCGAGCAGAGACTGCTCGATGACGCGCTCGCCCACCTGCACCGGACGGGTGATCACGCGGCCGGAGATGGGGGCGGTGATGGTGAGATAGCTCACGCTCACCGCGGTGGCCTCCGCGGTCGCCTTGGCCGCTTCGAGCTCGGCGGCGGCGGCGTGTGCCAGCTGTCGGGCCGAGAGGGCCTTCTGCTCGGTCTCATCGACCAGCGATTGGTTCACCGCGCCGGTCTCGACGAGGGTGCGATTGCGCTTGAGCTGGGTTTCGAGATCGAAGGCGTTCGCTTTAGCGGCCTCGAGCCTGGCCACCGCCATGGCGACGCGTGCCTTGTCGGCGGCGAGCTCGCGGCGCTTGTCGGCGGACTCGAGCTCCATCAATACGTCGCCGGCCTTGACCTCGCTGCCTTCGGAAACGTTGAGCTTGGCGACGACGCCAACGAGCTTGACGCCGATCTCGGTGCGCTTGAGCGCTTGCACGTAGCCCGTCGCGGTGACCAGCGTCGCGGCGCTCATCGGGGACACCAGGGCAACCTCGGTGAGGGTGACCTCGGTCTTGAAGATGACGCTTTGCAGCTTGCCGTAGCCCACCGCGCCGGCGGCGACCGTGATGGCGGCGACTATGGCAACGACGACCCACCGACGGCCGGGCTTCGGGGCGTCGTCGAATCCCGAGCGGTCGATCCGAAGGGAGCTGAGGTCGTTACTGAGCTGGTCAGCCATCCGCGCCGCTCCTTATAAGAGTGGCGGATCCTCTGACAACCTCGTCATTTGCCCCAAATTTCCCCGACACTGACGTCGACGGTCAGCGGAATGGTCTTCAGGACCTGAGCCCCGGCGGCGACCATCTCCTCGCGCATCGCGGTGGCCACGTCTTCGGCTTCGACTTTGGCGCATTCGCAGACGATTTCGTCGTGCACGACATTAACGAGACGATCCGTTCCCAAACGGCCTCGGAGCCGGGCCAGCGCGATCTTGGTGATGTCCGCGTTCGTGCCCTGGATGGGCATGTTCTTGGCGATGCGTTCGAGCTGCGAGCGCTCGCCCTCGAGATAGAGGCGGCGGCCGGTCATGGTGCGCGCGAAGCCGCGAGAAAGGCCCTCTTCGGCGCTGCGCTCGAGAAAGGCGCGGATGCGCGGGAAACTCTTGAAGTAGCGCTCCAGGAGCTGGCGCGCCTGGTTGACGTCGGTGTCGATGGCGCGCGCGAGACCCTGCGCGCCCATGCCGTAGGCGAGCCCGAAGTTCACCGCCTTGGCGCGCTGGCGTAGCTCTGGATTCTCGTTCTTCGAGACCGGCTTGCCGAAGATAGCGGTAGCGACGCGCGCGTGCAGGTCCTCGCCGCGCGCGAAGGCTTCGGCGAACACCGGGTCGCCCGACAGCTCCGCGATGATGCGTAGCTCGCAGGCGCCGTAGTCCGCGGTGACCAGGGCGCGATCTTCGGCGACGCGAAAGCAGGTGCGATGGGGAGAGTCTTTTACCATCGACTGCAGGTTCGGCGAGTGACAGGCCATACGGCCCGTGTTGGCGCCGATCTGCGTGAAGGTCGGGTGCAAGCGGCCGTCCGCTCCAACGTACTCGAGAAACGCCTCGCCATAGGCGCTTACCAGCTTCATCACTTCGCGATAGCGGGCGAGCAGGGGGCCGAGTGGCTCCGGGAGGCGCTGCAGGGTCTCGCGCTTCGCGTTTTCGACGCGGTGGCCTATCGCCGCGAGTGCCTTCTTGAGCTCGTTGTCGTTGTCGAGGTTGAGGGTCGCGCCACCGAAGAGGTCGTTGCCGGTGACCTTGGCGAAGTGCGGCATGATCTTCGCGCGTAGGTCCTTTTGCTCGGCCCGTACCTCGGCGTCGATGCCTTTCCAGCGCTGGGCGTCGAAGGGCATGCCCTTCGCTTCCATCTCGGCGATGGGCGCGACCGCCGCTGCCTCTAGGCGCGACGTGAGGACCAGCTCGTCTTCGCGCAGCCGTGGGATCTGCGCAGCCACCAAGCGCGCGATAGCGGACGCGCGGGCCTTGAGCGACTCGAGGCCGGTTTCGGCGGAGGGTAAGGGCTCGCGCAGGTGCCGCATGGCAACCGCGTCGGGGTCGATCGAACCCTCGCGGCCGCCCAGCAGGAGCTGTTCCGCGATGACCGCGTCGGCCCAGCGGCTCGGCAGTGGTCCCTCTCCGAGACGCAGAAGGACGCGATGCAGGGCCTTGGCGTGCACCGCGCCGAACGGGCGATCGTGAGCTCCGAGCAGGGCGGTCATGCCGGGAGTGCCGGCGACGTCGATGGCCAGGCTATCGTTCGCGGTGCCCAGGGCGATGACCCGTGGGGGCGCACCCCGGCTGTCGCGATCGGCCTCGACACCGACGATCGCCTTGGGATCCTGGAATAGGGAGCGGGCGCGCTCGAGCGCGTCAGCACCGCGTAGCAGCGCCATGGGGAATGAAGACCTGCCCGGAAGGGTTTACGGACGCAAGCCTGTACGCGCCCGGCAACTCGGCGGTAAACAATGTCTGTGGCGGGCGAGCACATATTAGTCGTCGACGACGAGCCGGGCATCCGCGAGTCGCTGCAGAAGATCCTCGAGCGCGAGGGCTTCGTGGTGACCATCACGGATAGCGGCACCGAAGCGCTCGATAAGGTCCGCGGCGAGCGCATCAATCTCATTCTCTCCGACGTCATGATGCCGAAGATGAGCGGCATCGAGCTGCTACGCGCGGTGAAGGCGATCTCACCAGCCATCGAGGTCGTCATGATGACCGCCTTCGGCACGGTCGAGAACGCCGTCGAGTGCATGCGGGAGGGTGCCTACGACTTCATTCCCAAGCCGTTGAAGCGGGCGGTGGTGGTCAGCTCGGTGCAGCGCGCCCTCGAGCGGCAGGGTCTCGTCCGCGAAAACAGAGTGCTGCGCGAAGCCGTGCAGGCGAGCGCCGACTCCGAGATCGCTGGCTCGTCGGTGGCTCTGAAAGCCACCTTGGAGATGCTGGCCCAGGCTGCTCCCTCGCAGGCGACCATCTTGCTGGTCGGTGAGAGCGGTACCGGCAAGGAGCTGCTGGCTCGGCGCGTGCACAAGCTCTCTGACCGCTCCAGCGGACCGTACGTCGCGGTCAATTGCGGTGCTCTGCCGGAGGGGCTGCTCGAGAGCGAGCTCTTCGGTCACGAGAAAGGCGCTTTCACCGGGGCCGCGGCGCGGCGCGAAGGCCGATTCGAGCGCGCCAGCGGCGGCACCATCGTCTTGGACGAGATCGGCGAGACCACGTCGGCGGTGCAGGTGCGTCTCTTGCGCGTCTTGCAAGAAGGCGAGATCGAGCGCGTCGGCGGCAACGACACGTTGAAGGTCGACGTCCGCGTCATCGCCGCGACCAATCGCAACCTCGAAGACGACGTCCGCGAAGGGCGTTTCCGCGAGGATTTGTACTATCGCTTGAATGTCATTCGCGTCGCCGTGCCACCGCTCAGGCACCGCTATGGCGACGTGCCGTTGCTAGCGCAGCACTTCCTCACCAAGTTCGCGACCAAGAACAAGAAGTCGCTGCGTGGATTCTCCGAGGCCGCGATGAAAGCCCTCGACGCCCACGCCTGGCCCGGCAACGTGCGCGAGCTCGAGAACACCATCGAGCGCGCGGTGGTGCTCGCGAAGAGCGAAGTGATCGGCGTCGATGATCTGCCGGAGAACGTGCGCAGCGCGGTGAGCACGGCGCGCCGCGACGATTCGAAGGGCATGTACGTGCCTTTCGGGACGCCGCTCGAGGACATCGAGCGCAGACTGATCAAGGAAACACTCGAGCGCTGCGGCGGCGACAAGAGCACGGCGGCGCGTCTGCTCGGCATTGCCACGCGCACCATCTACCGCAAGCTCGACGAGCCCGACACGTAGCAAGCGCAGGGCGGGCGACGCCGCCCCCGCGGCGCGGTCATTAAAGTATCTTCAGCAGCTCGATGTCGAACACCAGCAAGCCGCTCGGGCGGCCGCCGCCTGCGTTTTCGCCGTAGGCCATGTTGGCGGGGATCCAGAAGCGGGTCTTCTCGCCCTCGACCATGAGCTGCACGCCTTCGGTCCAGCCCTTGATGACGCCGTTGAGCGGGAAGGTGGCCGGTTTGCCGCGGGTGACCGAGCTGTCGAACATTTTTCCGTCGGTGGTCCAACCGGTGTAGTGGACCTGGACTTGATCGGTGGCCTGGGGCTTGCGCGTCCCGGTGCCGGCGGTGACGACCTTGTAGGCGAGGCCCGAAGCGGTCTTCTTGGCGTCCTTGGGCGCGGCGGCGACGTCCGCTGGAGCGGTCGGGGCTTTGAGGATGCCGAGAAGCTCGACGTCGAACACCAGCATGCCGGCGGGCGCGCCGGGGCGGCGGGGCGTCGTGCCGTACGCGAGCTCGGCGGGGATCCAGAAGCGGCGCTTCTCGCCGACGCTCATGAGCTGCAGGCCTTCGGTCCAGCCCTTGATGACGCGATCGAGCGGGAAGACCGCGGGATCGTTGCGCGCGACCGAGCTGTCGAACATGTGACCGTCGGTGGTCCAGCCGGTGTAGTGAACGCGGACGGTGTCCTTTTCGCCGGGCTTCTCCATGCCGCCACCCGCGGTCAACACCTTCGAGGCGAGGCCCGACGCGGTCTTCTCGGCGTCCGCTGGAGCGGCCGCGACGTCGGACGGAGCGGGAATGGCGTTGGGATCGTTAGCGGGCATGGCGGTCTTGCTTTCGCTGTTGGTTTGCTTGGTGTCGCTAGTCGAGCTGTCTTTGGTGCAAGCGGCAGCGGCGGTGCAGAGCGCCGCCATGAGGAAGAGCTTTTTCATGGCGGCGCACCTTAGCCGCTGTGGCCCTTGAAGCAAAGCGCGATAGCGTCATCCACGTCGATTGCATCGCCCAAGATGTCGGCGGCGCGCTCGCGGTGCCTGGCGGCCCGTTCATCGTCTTTCAAGAGCCTCGCGACGACGTGCGCCTCGACGTGCAGCGCGGCGAGCTCGGGAAAGGCCGCGATAGCGCGTTGCAGGGTGGCGTCCGCTTCGGCGACCGCTTTCACGGCCCGCTGGGCGCGCGCCGCCAGCAGCTGCACCTGAGGGCGAGGTGCCCCGTGTGCCTGGATCTCGGCGAGCAGCTCCAGAGCCCGCGCCGGATCGTGTCGGCAGTAGGCGAGGGTCGCGAGCGTGAAGGTCGCGCCATCGTGATGAGGCTCGAGCTCGAGCGCGCGGCGCACGAGGGTCTCGGCGTCGCGCATGGCATCGTGATCGCCGTGGAGGAGCACCAGCTGGGCCAGCGCGACGTGGGCCTCGGCGAGCTCGGGTGCGAGCGCCAGCGCTTCCTCGGCGAGACCAAAGGCGCGCTCGAGTGGCGAGTCGATTTCCTCGAGGGTCGCGGGGAAGTGTTCGGCGAGCATCGCCAATGCCTGCGAGGCCTGGGCGAGGCCGAAGGCGCGCACACCGGCATCGGCTGACTCGTCCACCTGCGCGGTCGCGGTCAGGCCGGCGAGCAACCCGTCGCGGTTGGCCTCTTGCATGGCCTCGTCGAGGATGACGCCGGCGCGCAACCCGGCGGCGTCCGCTTCGTGTTCGGGGAGCTGCTCGAGCTGGGCACAGAGACCCAGTGCTCGCGACCGGCCGCCACGCGAGCCGCGCACGGCGTAGCTCACGCAGAACGCTAAAGCAGCCTTTGCCGCCTCGGCGCGGGCGAGGTTTTTCTTGGCGAGCGCGAGCTCGAGCTCCGCGAAGCGTTGCTCGAGCTTCGAGGAGCCGCCGCGCTCGAGCCGAGGCATCTGGCGCTCGACTGACTCCTTCTGCTTGGTGGCGACGCGAGCGGCTTCGAGATCCGGAGTCGTGAGCTGTTGCGCGGGCCGCTCCTTGGGCGTGACCGGCACGTCGACCCGGGCTTCGCCGGCAGCCGCCGTCGGCACGTGGGGTCCTATTTTTGTGATTTTCGGGTCGAAGCTCACGAAACCTCAGGGCGGAGCGTACGTCGATGGGCAGGCTTTGAGAAGACGTACCCGTCGTGTAATAGCTCTCGCCCGAATGCGCCGCCCTCCTAGCCGTGCTTCGCAAATCATCGCGAGCTCGTTCCTCCTTTTCGTGGCCGCGGCTTGCGCGCGCAACGACCGTGGTTTCACGCAGGTGGTGCTGCGGGCGCCCCTCAGCTCGTCGACCAGCACCGTGGTGCTGGCGCGAGTGTCCGCCATACAAGATGGCGAGATCACGAGCGCCGACATCGCCGGCGATGCCGACACCGCGACCCTGAGCCTGCGCGTTGGCGTCCCAGCGACCATCACCGGGACTGTCTTCACCTTCGAGACCTCGCGGTGGCGTGCCTTCTCCAGCACGCAGCTGGTCACGCCCGAGGTGGGCACCACGCAGCTGGACCTGACACTGGCGCAGGCCCCGGGAGTGAGCGGCACCGTCGTTCCCACCGTGACCGTGCGCGGCATTCCACAGGGCGTGCTCGGCGAGATCTTGCCGCTCACCTTGCAGGACGTCGACACCGGTTTCACCGCGCTCACGCCGTTCACGACTGACGTGGCCATCGAGATCCCCGCCGGTCGGTCCATCGTCTTCTCGGTGCCTGACCGCTTTAGCGGCGGCGAGGCGGCCCTGCCACTCGCGACCAGCAGCTTCCGCATCGATACACCGTTGCCTTTGTCGCTCGACGCGACGATCGACATCGACGGCCTCGACGTCGACGCTCTCGGTCAGAGCTTTCCGACACTGGAGGCCAACGGTTTGAGCCTCGAATGCGCGGTCGACGCGAGCTGCGCGAGCGCCACGTTCGTGCCGTGCACCGCGGACGGCATCAAGCTCGCTACCGAGCGCGCCTACACCGTGGCGGTGCGCTACGCGCAGGTGCCGGGGAGCTGCGAGGAAACCCGCGTCGCGCGCGATCTCACGCCACCGTCGTTCAATGGGACCGCGGACCCACCCTTCGTGGAACCGGGCCTCGCGGCCATGACCCTGGTCCTCGATGCCAACGAAGGCATCACCGCGAGCAGCGTCTTCGTGACCGTTGGCAGCGAGACCAGCAACCGCTGCACCGCGACACAGGTGAGCGCGTCGCGCGTCAGCTGCGCGCTCGAACTCGCGGGCCTCGACCTCGCGAGCGACGTCTTCTTTGGCGTCGACGTCGCCGACCTCGGCGGTCAACACGCGCTGCGCGTGTTGCGTGTGCGCGCGCGCAACGGTCAAGGCGTTCAAATCGTCGGCATCCGCACGGTGCCAGAGCAGCCGTCGATCTGGACCTACGATGTGCTCGTCGGCATCACCGTGGCCGCGTTCGATGGCCAGCCTCTGTGCGGAATCGGCTCGCAAGTCGTCACCTTCACGCACAGGACCACCGCCGCGGCGAGCTTCAGTGGCACCGGCAGCGAGCTTTGGCGCGGGCCCAATCCGGTGCCCGCTAAAGCGGCGGGTAGCGCCAACGTCGCCACCTATTGGACGAGCATCGTGGTCAATAGTCCGGCCGTGGGCGACTATGCGGTCACCGCGAACGTCAACGTCCTCGCATGCGGCGGGCGAGGCGCGACCACGGCGGTGCTCGACGCTGATCTGCCGTTCGCCGATCCGCCGCCACGGTGGCTTACCCCTGGCCCGGTGGTCGTGTCGTCGCTACCCAATGCGGGTTGGGATGGCGCCTTCCCCATCGTCGACTGGGGGCCGGACGGCATCCGCTCGAGCGACTTCAACGTACTCCAGGTCTACAGCGGCGACGGCGTCGGCATGAACGCCTTCAAGACCGGCCGGGTGCGCGTCACCACGGAGCCGTATTCGGGGCG
>JBGGMJ010000060.1:0-40855 GCA_041288095.1 Myxococcota bacterium | reverse complement strand
CTAGGTGGACGTGGCGTGCGATCCCGCTTCGGTCGTCGTCCTCGACGATACCGCCTATGCGGCCTGCGCCGCGGCGGGCGTGCTCGCCATCGACGTGAAGGGTGAAGAACCGCGCGTCCTCGGCTTGGTGGCGCTGCCGGGGAGTGTCAGCGGCCTGCATACGAGCGGCGGCAAGGTTTGGGCCGAGGTGACCCGGCTCGAGGCCTATCCGCTCGAGCGTCCGCCCGTTTCGCTCGTGGTCTCTGGACCTCGCGAGAGCGCCGCGGGCGTGCCCACCGATACCGCGGTCGTGGACAAAGCCGCGCCGAAGGCCGGCAGCCGCTTGTTCCCGGCGCGCCACGGCGGCGTCGGCTCACTTGCGCTCACGCTGAGGCCGCTGTTGCCGCTCGGCACCATCGGCGCGGGCGTCATCGCGCACGCCACGGCCGCCTACCACTTCGAACGCCCGATCGCGGTCGGGCTCGTGGTCGAGCCGCTGGCGGGCGCGCTCACCAACGACCGGAACGTCGGCAACGTGGGCGTCACCGGCTTCGTGGCCTACGATCACGACTACTTCGCGCTCGGCCTCGGCGTCGGTGTCACCACCCTGAGCGAGCTCGTCTACGGCAACGACGGCTTTCCCTCGAGCCAGGACGCGGCAATCTTGATCGCCCAGCTCGCCCGTATCGGAGCGCTGGACGGCTTGAATCTCACCATCCGCAATAGCTTCGCCGTCATCGCAGACGAGTTCGATTACAACGGCACGGTGGCGCGTCTGCAGGTGCCCCTTAGCCAGACAATCAGCCTCTTCGGTGCCGGCGGAGCGGCTCAAGGTTTCGCGTTTGGCGAGCTCGGTGTCCGCTTTCGCGCCTTCGGCACGGGGGCGTCGGACACACTCTTCGTCGATCTCAGCGCCGGAGGGGGTAGCGTCGACGGCATCATCGACCTCGACGACTGTGGCGATGGCCGGCCCTGTCGTTCTACTGACAGCTATGGCGGACCACTCGTCGGCGCCGGCGTGGAGTACCGACTTTGACTCGCTACGCTATACTTGCGTGCCTGGCGCTTGCCGCCTGCGCTTCCTCGGGACAGACCCTTGGCTACAAGAAGGCTGTCGTCGCACGCGAGAAAGCCGCCGCGGTCCTCGCCAAGGCGGAAGAGCCTTACGGTCATCACGCCGACGAGCTCCTCGAGCTCATCAACGAGGTCGACGCCGGCTACACGCAGGCGCAGTCGCACAGCAACAACCGGGCTTCGAAGCAGTGGTTGCAGGTGAAGGACGAGCTGCAGAAGTTCGCCGCCGATTGGCATCAGCTCGAAGCGCTGGGCGGCCCGTATCTGCAACAGCGGATCAAGATCATCCTCGGCCAGCTCGACGCCATCGTCGCCGACGAAGCCGCCAAGAAGGCGGAGTAGGTCACGGGGCATCGACGAGGCAGAAGTCGTCGATGCGCAGGCCGGCGAGGCCGCCCGGCTCACAGGTGAAGTCGAAGCGCACCTTCTGATCACCGCTGCTCGCGGGATTGCGTGTCAGGGTGACCGTCGCGAAGGACGTATTGCGCACGACGTTCGCATTGGCAGCGGGCTCGGTCGTGAACTGACAACGGGTGCCTGCTTGGGTGCGAATGCGGAAGCTCGCGAGCTGGTACGGAGCGACGGCGTAGAGCGTGTACGCCGTCGCGCTTGGTGTGGCGGGGTCGCCGGGCCGAATGTCGTCGTCCTCGACGACCCACTGCGGGTTGTAGCCGTCGCCGTCGATTTGCGGGAATTTCAGCTGGTTGACTGTGACTCCGTGATCGACACCGCCGAGGATCTGTCCTTCCCCGAAGAAGTCTAGGCTCAGGTATTGGTCACAAGCCGGGGTGCCTCCGGCGTCCACGCACGCTCCGGCATAGCAGACACCGTCGCTATTGCCGTCTCGGCCGCACGCGGTCCCGTCCGGCTCGAGCTCGATGGCGCCGGACTTGCCGCTGGTGCACGGAGTCGCTACCGGGGGACAGTCCTCGCCGCACTCCGGATCCGGATCCGACGCTGGCTCGTGCGGCGCGGGCGGCGGCGGCAGCTCATCCTCTTCGGGAGGAACGCCGAGCGGCGGACAGTTGCCGTCGGCGACGCAGATCAAATCGAGGGTGACCGTGGCTTCCTGTTGGTTCTGCGCCAGCACATCGATGGTGACGCTACCACGGCCAACCAAGTCCGTGGCCCGGTAGAGCTCGACGGTCACCCGCTGCGGACCACGAAGCTCGGAGGTGAGAGTGACGGTCAGCGGAAACCCGCCCGGCAAATCGTCGAAGCGGCTGGCGTTGCCCGACGCGTCTCTGAGCTCGAGGACCGGCGCGCCGCCCGCGCCCGTCGCGGCGATGTTGCTGGGATCCTCGACGCGCAAGATGACGTATGGCCGCGCGTCCTCAGCGCTGCCGCAGCCGAGCAGCAGAGTAGTGACGAGAGCGATGCGAACCGCGCAACGCGCCATGGCCTTCTCGAGCTTGAGTTTCCAAAGGCATACGCAGGAGGGCCGCCGCGCGGCTACGGTTGTTCAGCCACCGCGCCGACGGGCGGTGTAGGAGGGCTGCACCCGCCAAATCCACGAGCCACCGCGGTTTTGGGGCTGCATGACGTCGGTTGTACCAATCGGGATTACCCCCGCGGTCGCCGAGGATCCGGCGGCCCAAGCGCAGGCGCTCGCCCGGCTTCTGCTCGAGCGGGCGCGACGTCGCGGTAGTGATGCCCTCGAGCGACCTCTCGACTTTCGCAGCGCCGAGGCAGGCGCGCGGACGCTTCAGTCGAACGCGCAGGCTTGGCGTGTCTTGGTGGCGGCGCTCGCGGAGGCCGATCGGGGCACGCTGGAAACGCTCGCAGGTCTCATCGCCAACGAGCTCGGTGTGCGCTCGCCGCTTGCCCACGCGGTGCGGACGGCCCGCGAGCCCAAGAGGGAGCCGCAAGCAACGGAGCCGCGCGCGGGTGACGGCGCTGACCGCTATCGCGCACCGAAAGCGCCCGTTTCGCGCGAGTCCGATCGGCGTCCGCTGCCGCCGACACCTCAGCTAGACTCAAGCCGACTCGCCGCGAACCTGACGCAGAGTCCGACACGTCTCGCGCGCACGGTCGAGACCCTGGCGGCGGCGTCGGGGTGGATGCAGCGCTTGGCGAGCGATGCACTGCGCCGCGGCGACGCGGTGACCGGGGCGCGGCTTCGCGAAGCCGGGAGTCGGGTGGCGCGCGCGGTCGCGCTCGCGCGTCAAGCGCCGGCGGCGACGCGGGAGATCGCCGACGCCGTGGCCGCGGCGTTGAGCGAGCTCGCTGGCGTGGCGGCTCATGTGACGCCGGGTGACCGCGAAGCGTTCCAGCGCGACCTCGCCGGGTTGCGCGATGTAGCGGCGCAGTCGCCTGTTTCGTCGGAGCTTCAGGAACGCTCGACGCGCGCCTTCATGGCGCTGCGCGAGCAGATGTCCTTGGTGATGAATTCCATGCTCGCCGAGCACGCGGAGTTCTGGAACCCTGGCGAGGTCGCCAGTGATCGCTGGTTGCGCAGCGACACGCTGCACGCGGGACTTCGTTGGATGACCGCGTCGTGGACGGTGCATCGTGATTTGCGCGCCGGCCGTCTTACTCCGGCGGACTTCGGTAAGCGTAGCTGGGACGAGGTTCAAGGTGGTGACTTGCATCAGCTCGCGATGCAACGCATCGACCGCGGCGAGCTCGACTTCGCGGCCGAGACCCGCGCCATGCTCGCGGCGACGGGGCCGCTGCGCGTCCAAGATCCGCAACGCGGTGTCATCGACCTCTCGCCCGACACAATCGACTGGGGCTCGCGTTCGATCGACATGGTCCTCGATTCGCGCCGAGGTGCCCGCATGCTCGCGAACACGACGGTGGGCCGCGCGATGGTGGACGCGAGCAGTGCGGCTTTCGCGGCTGGCGACGACGCTGGCGCGGACGCGGCGCGGCTGCGCGGGCGCATGCGTACCACCGAGGCTTTGTACCGTGGCTCGCCGGCCGACAGCGGCAGGAGACTGCAGCCCGACGCGAGCCAGGCGACGCTGGTGTTGGCTCAGACAGCCGGCGTGCTCCCCTATCGTTTGGAGCCGGTCGCCGCGGACGATGCGGCGCGGAGAGCGCTCGAGGAACGCCAGCGCAAGGGCGAGATCGCCGGGGTCATGCCGGCGCGCGGTGCCGATGGGCAGATGCGGTTGGTCGCGGTCGTGCCGCTGACGCCACGTGAGGTTGCCCGCGCGGCGCGCCGCCTTCTCGATGGCGGTGAGTTGGCGCACCTCGACGAAGCCACGCGGCGGATGCTCGAGTCGATGACCGGGCCGGCGAACGACCCGGGTGCGGCGCTCGCGACGCGCGTCGACGAGCAAGCGGAGAGTCGCGAAATCCGCCGCATAGTCGGCGCGGCCACGCAGATGGGCATGTTGTCGGTGGTCTCGCTCGGAGTGGGCAGCACGGTAGGCGCCGCGCTCAGCGTCGCGCAGGCGGGGCGATTCTGGACCGCGGTTGGACCGCTCGTTGCGCAATCGTCGTCATTCACCGCGATGAATCAAGCAGCGAGCGGGCGCTTCTCGGTGTGGGACTATCCCATCGACCTCGCGATGCTCGGGCTGCTCTATCCGGCGGCGCGCCTGGCGCGGTCGTTTCAGGGGACGACGGCCGGCGAGCGCGTGATCTCCCAGTTCGCGGCTGCCGGCATCACCACGACCAGCGCCGCCTTCGCGGGCACGGCGATCGCGACCCTGGAGCACGTCTCGCGTCACGGCGACTTCCCGAGAGCCCGTGAGATCCGCGACATGTTCCTCACTAACCTCGGCACCGCGCTGCTCTTGCACACCGTCAACACCGGCGCGCAGCGCTTGCAGCCCGGGCTGCATTTGTCGCCCGTTCGCGCCGAGCTCGAGACGCTTCGCGGCCGTGCCGGCGCGGAGCAGACCAGGCTCGAGGCAACGACGCGCGAGATCTTGCGACTCGACGCCGAGATGGCGCGCCTGCGCGAGCGAGGAGCCACCGACAGCGATCCGCGCCTCGTCGCCTTGGCCGGCCGGACGCTCGAGGCCATGGACCGCTACAACGGACAGGCGGCGGGCGTCACGCGCGTCGTCGACGACTTCCTGGCTTTCGCCGACCGTCATGCGCCGGCCGACGCCGCACAGATGCGCGCGACCTTGGGGCGCGGCCGAGCAGGGCCCGAGGACGAGGTCCCAATGGCCCGCCGCATCGGCATCGATTCCGCGACGCCCGAGGGTGGTCAGCTCATCGGCAACATCATCGGCTGGCGTCCGCGGCGCGCCGAGTTTCTGCGCGACAGCAACGAAGTGCTCGACCGCACGCCAGGCCTCGAAGTGTCGATCAACCGGGCGTACCTCTTTCACGGCTCGAATTCCGCCTCGCTGCTGATGCTCACGCCCTTCGGCGCGGGGACGGGCGGACTGTACGCGACGGGTCGACTCCCTTACGTGCCGTTCACCGGCGAGATGCGCGTCGGCGCCATGGTGATTCCGGGCGTCGGCACCGGCATCAACATCACGAAGCTTTCGACCGTGCCGCTGCGCAATATCGACGTCGCCAACGACTACTCGCGCAACGACGGGTTCGTGCGCTGGACCCCGGAGATCGGCCGCGCGAATCTGGCGCGCTATGGGCAGGAGCGCGGCGCCGGTGAGGACTACTTCCGAGCGCTCATGCAGCGGGAGCGCGCGCGACTCGAACAATGGGAACGCTTGAACGATACCGAGCGGCAACTGGTCGCGGAGGGCTTCCCCATCGTCTACGGTATGCGGCCCCCCGCCGATAAGGTGCACCGGGCGGACGGCACCGACATCGGCGAGGTCGGCGTGGTCGGTGGCGTACCGTTCGCGCAGATCACGGCGATGATGGTGCCGCGCGAGCGCATCGCATTCGTGCGGGAGCTGCTGCGGGCGCGGGGGATCACGCACGTTCGCGTGAGCGCGCTCGAAGACCTGCCGGCGCGGCGCCCGATCAGTCGTTGAGCTAGCGGGTCGCGAGCCCGTCGATCACGTTCTTGAGCCCGGGCTCCAAGCACTTCCACTGCGGGTTGTCTTGCAGCTCCCGGAGCTCGTCGATCACGTCGGTGACCCGATGCTCGCCGATCTTCTGCACTGTTCGCTTTTTTTCCGCGCAGGTAGTGGTCTGCTCCAAGTCAATGAGCGCGATGTCTTCGTAGTCGAGGCGCTCACTGGCACCGAGGCGTTCCGCGATCTCGACGAGCGCCCATCGGTCGACCTTCTCGCGGACGACGGTGCGGTCGACGAGCTTGTCCACCGCGCGTGGGCCGTGCTCGGTGAGCAACAGGCTCTTAGCCTTCGCGTTGCTGCCTTTGGCGACGGCGGTCACGAGGTCGTCGATCACGGTGTCGTCGTCGCGGTAGCTGGGGTTGCGCTGAATGGCGGAGCGATAAGCATCGGCTCCGGCTTCGTAGGAATGGTCACCGATGAGGGCGCGGCCGCGCCAATACCAATAGTCGGCCTGTTTTTGGTAGACGCCTTGGCGCGCGAGGATGTCGAGACGGGCAATCGCGGTCGGATACGCGCGGTCGCCGATGAGCTCGCGGATCTCGCGATACGGGTCGAAGCGAAGTCGGTCCGCGACGACGACAGTCAGAATGACCCCGACGACGAGCGGCACGATGATCACCTGCAAGGCCCGGGCTCTGCCATAGCGGTCTTCGATGCCGTGATAGCGCGCGATCAGCGGCGCAATCAGCTTGGCGGCCCGTTCGCGCAGGCGCGCGCGAGGCGGTTCCGTCGAGGTTGAGGTCGAGGTCGGTGGCGATGGGGCCGGTGCCGCGGCGGTGGTCGGCACGATGGGGACGGCGCCACCCTTGCGCGCGTGCAAGATCATCTTGTCCCCGAACGCGTTGATGAGCTTCAGCAGCTGGCGTCGCTGAATGCCCGCTCTCTGCTGTAGCGGATCACTGAACAAGTGCGTCAGCGTGCCGAGCATGCCCAAGGTCAGGAGCACGACGGCCGTGGCGCCGAACACCTGGAGCGGTGTCGGATGCGGCGGAAACACGCTGTAGAACGCCGACCCGACGCCACTCCCGAGGATGAACCCCGAGGCAGCGTCGCGCTTGGCCTGAGCACGCGCGAGCTTGTCGCCCATGGCATACGGGGACAGACCGCTGTCGCCGAAGACGATGAAGGCGAGGAGCAAAGTCAGGCCGCTACTTGCCGCGTCGAGGATCGCTAGGCGAGACCCCCGGAAGCTCTTGAAGGGATCGTGCAGCAGCGGCAGGCGCGCGTCTCCCGGCGGCAGCTCGAGGAGCTCCTCCACGACCGCGCGCTCGACCTCGGCCTGCGCCACCGTCTTGAGTGGCAGCGGAATCCGCTCGAGCAGACGGGCGCCGTGGTCCCAGCCCGCCATCTCCAACCAATCCGCGACTTGCTTCACGAACAGCGACGGCAGGGAGAGCAGGAAGTTGATGGGGTAGCGGGCTATGTCCTTGACGAAGGTGCGGCGAAAGCGCGCGACGGTTCCGGCGAGGGTGAAGTGCCGCGCGACGAACGCGTCGACGAGCTGGCGTCGTTCTTCGATGTAGCGCTCGATGGCGCCGTCGTCCGCTTTCATCGCCCGAAGCTTACCCGCGCGTGACCGCGATCCAATCGTCGACGACCCGCTCGAGGACCGACAGCGGCACGGCGCCGTTGCTCAGCACCACATCGTGAAACTTCTTGAGGTCGAAGCGGTCGCCGAGCTCGGCTTGGGCCTTGCCGCGTAGCTTCTTGATGACCTCGCGGCCGAGCATGTAGGCGGTTGCCTGGCCGGGCCATACGCAATAGCGGTCAACCTCGGTGACGATACTGGCGCGGTCGCTGCCCACGGTGTCCACCATGTATTTGACGGCTTGTTCGCGCGTCCACTTCTTCGCGTGGAGGCCGGTGTCGACGACCAAGCGCGTGGCGCGGAAGGTCGCGGCCTTGAGGTAGCCGAGCCGGCCGTGCGGATCGTCCTTGTAGAGGCCAATCTCGTCGGCGACGCCCTCGGCGTAGAGCGCCCACCCTTCCATGTAGCCGGAGAAGCCGAGCAGGGCGGAGCGCGCGAAGGGCAGGGTGCTGGTCTCCTGGGCAAGCGCGATCTGGAAGTGGTGACCTGGCGTGCCCTCGTGATGCGTGAGCGTCGGTAGATCGAACTTCGGCCAGCCCTTCGTGTCGCGAAGGTTGATGTAGTAAGCGCCGGGCCGCGACCCGTCGAGCGCCGGTGACTGGTAGTAACCACCGGGTGAGCCTTGCTCGATCTCGGTGGGGACGCGTTTGATCTGCAGCGCGGCCTTCGGGAGCGTGTTGAAGTAGCCCGGCAAGAGGGCGTTCACCTTCTCGACGTGTGCGTTGAGGTCGGCGATGAGCTGCGTCTTGCCTGCGTCGGTGTTCGGGTACAGCTGCGCTTTCTCTTGGCCGAGCGCGCGGATGCGTTGTGCGACGCTGCCCTTCTTCTTGCCGAGCGAAGCGAGGAGGCTGTCCATTTCGGCGGTGTTTTTGGCCACGATGTCGAGGCCGATCTGGTGGATTTCATCCGGCGTGAGCGTCGTCGTGTTCCAGGATTGCAGCGCCTGCGCATACAGCTCAGAACCCTTGGGAAGACCACCGACACCCGCGTTCGACTTGGAGAGCTTGCGCAGCTTTCCGAGCGCATCGATCTGGCGCTTGTATGCGGGCAATACATCACTCGCGACGATGGCCTCGGCGCGAGCCGTCAAAGCGGACACATCGGCGCCCTCGACTTGGCCGGCACGGCGCTTGAGCGACTGCACCAGGGTCTGTTCTGCCGGCTTCTTGGCCGCGACGCGTTTGAGCTGAGCGACGGTGCCGTCGATGACGAACGTCGGCGGTACGACACCGGCGCGAGCGTCGTCGCCCAGGCGCGTGGTCTCCTGGTCTAGCATCTGGCCGAGGCCCTTGAGGCGCGCGAGGTAGTCTTCGATGTCTTGCGCGTTGCGGATCGGATGCTGGCTGTCGAGGAAGTCGGGCATTTGTGCCCAGGCGCCGCTCAGCTGGGTCACCGCGTACGGGACGATGATGCCCATGCCGTAGTAGCCGTAGCCGAAGGCGCTGTTGGCGACGTCCGCCGATGCCGAGGTCTTGAGGACGTCGTAGGTGACGCGCTCGGCGGGGGTGAGCTGGTCGCGGTTGATGCCTTCGAACGCCTGCAGCAGGCTGCGCGCGAGCGCCACGACACGGTCCATGCCGGCGCGGGACAGGTCGGAGACGCGATCGCTATAGCGGCCGCCAGCGCGCTCTTCCGTCGCGGCAAGGCTGGTCGCGGTCTCGGGAGATTCGCGCAGGACGGCGGTCGTCCACTCTTCGACCACGAGGTTGAAGCGCTTGCTGGTCTCGTTTACCTGGGCAGCGGGAGTCGCGGCGGTCGCATCACCCGTGGCGGACGGGGTATCGGTCGCCGTCGCGGAAGCAGGCGCCGCGCCATCCTTGGAATGGCCGCAGCCGGCGGCAAGGAGCAGGAGAAAGAGAGCACGCTTTTGCATGCGGGCTCACTAGCACATGCGCTGGACGGCGGCGATGAGGGCACGTGCCTTCTCGGGATCGACTGGAGAGCTGGGGTCGCTGGTCGTCTTGATCGACGAGCCCACGATGGCCCCGTGGGCGACGGCGAGCTGCGCCGCGGCGTTCTGCGCCGAGAAGCCGGAGCCGATGTAGACTGGGACCGGGCTCGCGGCGGCGACGTCCTTCAAGCGATCCCCGTCGACCGGCCGAGACGTGCCTTCGCCACTAACCACGAGCGCATCGGCGCCGGCACGAGCAACGGTGTCATGGACGAGCTGTTGCAGGTCACGCACCGCCGCGAGGGGCTCCGCGTGCTTGACGAGGATGTCCGCCAAAACGCGCACGCTTGGGCAGAGCCGAGCTCGTAGACGCATGACCGCGTGCGCCCGCGCGGTGATGACGCCCTGGTCGGTGACCATTGCGCCGGTGAGGACGTTGACGCGGATGAAGCTCGCGCCGCAGGCCGCGGCGATGGCGATTGCGCTCTCTCCGTCATTGCGCAGGACGTTGACGCCGAGCTGCATGTCGGGCGCGTCGGCGCGCAGCACCGTGATGACGGCGCTCATGGCCGCGATGGTCTCCGCCGGCACCCGGTCCGGGTAGAACGGTGAATCACCGAAGTTCTCGACCATCGCCGCGCGAAAGCCCGCCGAGCGCAGCGCCGCGAAGTCGGCGCGTGCTCGAGCGACCACCTCGGTCATCTCGCGGGCCCGCGGCGCGCCGGGCAGGGGCAATAGGTGCACCATGCCAACGAGCCTCGGGATGTCTTGGTCGGGCTGGTGCATTGCTACGGGCCTTGCGTTTGAACCGTCATGGCGAACGGAACTGTGTCGGTCGGCACGACCCGCGTCGTGACGCCTGACTCGCTCTGCAGGGTCACGTTCCACGGTAGCGACGTGAGCGAGCACGGGAGCGCCACCACATCGTCGGCGAAGCTCGTGCCCGCTATGCCAAGGTCGATGAGGCCGTCCTTCGCGGGGACCTTCATCGCCCAGAGGCTCGCAGTCGCAACCAGCGGATCGAGTTGCGTGGCCGCGGTGACGAGAACTCCACCATCATCCGTCAGCCGCAAGTCGGTCTGACCTACCCGCCCAGGCTCTCCGCCCGCCCCGGCGAGGAGATAGCGCCGACTCCAGAGTGGCTGTCCGACTGCATCGAGCTGGAGGAGAGCAAGACCGACCGCGTCGGCGGGCGGGTCCGCCGTGAAGCGGACGGCGTAGCCGCTCACGATGTAGCCTGTCGTCGGGAGCTCCGCGATAGCGTCCAGAGCGAACACGGAGCCCGCGCCGAAGCCGAAGCCCGGGAACGCCGCGAAACCGACGTCACCGTCCGTTTTCAAGCGCGCGAGGAAACCGTTGTGCTCGGCACCGCCACGCCCGGCGACCGTCACGTCCCCGTTGTCTTCGATGACGGCGCTTACGGGATAGACGTCTGGGCCGGCCGGGCAAGCCTCGTAGCGGTTCGCGAACAACACGTTGCCTTGGCCGTCGCGGCGCAGCGCGAACATCGAGTCCATCGGCTGCGAGATGCGGCCGGAGATGAAGAGGTCACCTCGAGCATTGGTGACGAGGGCCGGGTTCAGCTGCGTCGCGGTTGCGTCGGTGAAGCTCGAGGCATCGAGCACCTCGCCCGCGGCGTTCAGGTGGACGATGAAGACCCGCAACGATCCGCACGCGAGCACCACGTACGAGCCGCTGCCGCCATCGCTGGCGAGGCCGACCGGCGTCTCGAAGCAAGTGGGATCGGGGAGGATGAGCTCGCGGCGGAACTCCACGCGGCCGGCTTGTGTGAGCTTGACGATGCTCAGCGGCGGCACTCTGGGCTCGGCGAGGACCAGGAGGCCGGCATCCGGCGTCGAGAGCACGCGAACGGGATGAAGCACGCCGAAACCCTCGTCCGCGTCAACGGACAGCGCCCGGTTCCACACCAGCGCGCCGTCTTCGTCAATCTTGATGAGCGCCTCGGCGCCACGCGCGGCGATGACCATGCGGCCGTCGATGGAGCGCTGCTGGTCGAGCCAGAACGAGGTTCCGCCACCGATCGTCGCCAGCGTGCTCATCGGCGCGGCGTAGGTGCGGGACCAAGCCGTGAACGTCGGATTCGCGAGACGCTCGGCGTCGGGTCCACTGCCGGGTGGCAGCGTCGAAGCATTCGGCGCGGGCTCACACAGCGGAACGGGAACGTCGAGGACTTTCTCGACCGGTCCGAGCTCGGTTTCCCAGCTGATGATCTCGAACGGGTCGATGAAGAGAAACGCGGGCGTCGTGATCTTCACGCCCAAGCTCCCCTCGACGCCGGCCGAGAGAGTGACGCAGGGCTCGCGAAAGGCATCGGCGTCCACCGCGGCAAAAGCGCGCGCTGTCAGATAGGGCCCACTGATACCGTAGATGAGCGTGCTGAGCTCGGCACCGAGGCCGGCCTTGGCGCTCGCACGCAGCGTGATTTCCGGAGGCTCGGCGTTCAGGGCGACCTCGTCGAGCTCCGGCGGCTTGAACTGCGGTGTCCCAGGCTGCTTCGACGAAAGCGTGACCGACGTATCGAACGAGATTGCGGTGTTGGCGGACGTGCGAAACGCGGCCGACGCCGCGCCTTCGACCTTGGCGACGATCTCGACGTGCGGTGTGATCACCACCGGTGGATAGACGAGCTCGCCGATGTTGCTCTTGTAGAGGACGAACTCTTTCTCGAAGCTCAGGATGGCGGCGCCGTGGAGATCGAGGTTCGCGGCGAGGCTCGGCTTCGCGTCGAAGATTGCCTTCGCCTCCGGAAGCAGGTCGGTGAGCGAGCAGCTGAAGTCGCCTTCGAGGAGGTTGCCGATGCACTGCTCGACGAGATCGGGCAGGTCCTCGAGTGCCCCCCAATCGAAGTCGAGGCGAAACGAGAAATCGATGGCGCCGCCGAGGTCGCCTTCGAGCACGACCTGGTCGTTTTCGGTCTCGGTGTCACCATCGCCGTCGAAGACGACCATGTTCACGTTCTGCGTGGCGCCGACGTGGCGGTCGAAGTCTTGGGCGCTGAGTGGCTGGGTCGTGCTGTTGGGCCAAGCCGTGGTGCCCAGCTCTCCCGTCGACTTGGTCGTGGTCTTGATGTGGATCTTCTGGAAGGCGAGCTGGATGGGGGCGTGAACGGTCTCGAGGCGCAGGCCGTCGCCATCCGCGGCGGCGGACTTGACGATGCGGAGCAGGCCAGTGGGCGTCGTCGGCGACTTGCTCGCGACGATGACCTGGCCGCGCTGAACGTTCGCGAGGCCGGCGGGCATGGACGTGAAGCGCAAGACACCGTCGCCGGCGTCGGGCTCGAGGAGCGCAAGATCGGCCTCGCCGAGGATGCGGGTCGAGCGGAAGGGAACGATCTCGACCTCGTCCTTCGGGTCGTCCTTGCAAGCCGGGACGAGAGTCGCAAGTAGAGCTACGAGTGCAAGCCTACGATGGAACATCCGGCGTCGGGTAACTCACGGAACGCGGTGGCGCAAGCGCGGCGGGACCGGCGAAGTCGACGTGCGCGGCGCCGAGGGCGAAGATATCGAGTGCTTCGAGCAGGCGCAGGCCGCTGAACTCGTTGTGGGCCGAGGCAATCGCCGCGGCGGCGACCACGGAGGCTTCGACGGGCCGCGCCATCGCCGGCAAAATCCGCCGCAGCGGACGGAGCACTCCGAGCGCGGCGCTTTCGGTGAAGCGACGCTCCGCGCGTTCGCCGTCGAGGAGGCTAGGGCGGAGGACGCGCGCCCGCGGGAACACCAGCGCGGCGATCTCGCGCTCGAGCTGGCCCTTCATGCGCGGGTAGAACAGGCGGCTGTGGGCATTGGCTCCCGCCGCGGAGATGAGGACGAAGGTCGGCACACGGTTCATGCGGGCGGCGGTGGCGAAAGCGAGCTGATAGTCGTGATCGACCTCCCATTGCGCCTGCTTGGCGCCCGCGGCGCGACGGGTCGTCCCGAGGGCGCTGAAGGCAACGTCGCCTTGCACGAGGCGTGTCCAAGTCGGCGGGTCCCAGAGGTCGACCACGTGCTCGACCAGCTTGTGATGCGTCCGGCCGGTGCGACGACGGCCGAGGCAGATGACGCGCGTCCACATGGGGTCGGCGAGTAAGGCGTCGACGATGTGGGAGCCGACCAGGCCGGTTGCGCCCAGGATGACTGCTTGGTGATTCATTGGCGGGATCGTTGTCGACAGGGGAGCCGTATTGGTTGCGGTTCGCTGCCGTATACGGGACCGACACCGCGGCGGTGTCGGCATGAAGAGGCGTCACCTGTAAGCCTTGCGGGCGGGATCCGGGTACACTCCCCGGCAATGCGAACAGTCCCCGCCGTGGCCGCCCAGCGTGGTTTCTGGGCACTTCTCTTTGTCTTCCTCGCCGCTTGCGGCGGCAGCGTCAAAGGTCGCGGAGACAGCGACAACGTGACCGCGCGCGCCGACACGTACACCGGGCAGCAGGACCAAGCGCTGACCGTAGGGACCCCAGGTGTGCTCGCGAATGACGAGAGCGGGCAGGGCCGCACGCTCTATGTCGTGATGCCGCCGCCACAGGCGACCCACGGGACCCTGTCGATGCTCGCGGACGGCGGCTTCGTCTACACCCCTTCGCTGGGGTTCGTCGGGTCGGACGGGTTCAACTACCGCGCGACCGACCTCGCCATCGAGTCCGAGCCGGCGACGGTCGAGATCACGATCACCGCGGCGGCGGGGGCCCCGACCGCCGCAGCGGACAGTTACGACGTGAGCGAAGACACCGTGCTGGTGGCCGCGAGCGCACAAGGTGTGCTCACGAACGACACTGATCCTGACGGCACGGCGCTCTCGGCCAGCGTGGTCACCCCTCCCCAGCATGGAACGCTGTCGCTCGCCGGCGACGGCTCCTTCACGTACACGCCCGCCGCGAACTATTTCGGTACCGACCAGGTGACCTACGCGGCGAGCGACGGGACCTACGGTTCACAAGCGGTCGTTACCTTCACGGTCGCTCCGACCCCTGACGCCCCGAGCGCCGTGAACGATGCGTACGACGTCGCGGAGGACGCGACGCTCACTCTGGACGCCGCCGCCGGCCTGCTCGGCAACGACGTCGATGTCGATGGCGATGTCTTGTCCGCCATCGTGGACACACAGCCGGCATCCGGGACACTGTCGGTGGCGAGCAGCGGCGCCGTTACTTTTACCCCGGCGCAGGACTTCAATGGTCCGCTCTCGTTCACCTATCACGCGAGCGACGGAGCGCTGACCTCCGCGGTGGTGAACGTCTCGCTCACGGTCACTCCGGTGAACGATGCACCGGTGGCCCAGGGCGCGAGTCTCCAGACCATCGAGGATGAGCCGCTCCAGGGCTTCGTCACCGCGACCGACGTCGATGGGGACGACCTGACCTTCGCCGTGACGTCGCAGCCGGCGCACGGCGCCGTCGAGCTCGCGGCCGACACGGGTGGCTTCCGTTACGTGCCCGACACCGGCTATCGCGGCCTCGACGCGTTCACGGTCGTGGCGAACGATGGCCAGGTCGACTCGCAAGGCGCCGTCATCGCCATCGAGGTCCTGGCGCCGCCACCCCCCGAGGTCGAAAGCCTGCTCCCAGCAGTCGGAGCCGTCGGGCGTCCCCTGCAGATCCATGGCCGCTATCTCGGCACCGACGCCACCGTGACCATTGGCGGCAACTCGGCGACCATCGAGAGTCGGTCCAAGACGTACGTCGTAGTGCGCATCCCCGCGGTCGCGCCGGGCACGCGGCCGCTGGTGCTGACGCGCGGCGACGGCAGCGCGAGCACGCCGGTGGATTTCGTGGTGCAGCCCTGGATTGAGACCATTTCGCCGGAGCATGGGCCCGCCTCCGGCAGCATCACGCTCACGGGAGTAGGCTTCACCGTGAGTGGCAACGCCACGATTGGCGGCCTTCCCGTGACCCCGGTCAACTGGTCCGATACCACGGTGCAGCTCACGCTGCCCGGCGGGCTCGGCGCCGGCAACCACGCGGTGCAGGTCACGGTGTTCGGCGTTACCAGTAACGTCGTCCGCTATTACGTAGCGGACGGAGACGATTGGTTGCCGACGACCATGTTGCAGAAGCGCAAGCGCCACACGGCGGTGTGGACGGGCAACGAGATGCTGGTCTGGGGTGGTCACGACGGCGCCGCCGTCATCGGCACGGGCGCACGCTATGACCCGGAGACCGACTCGTATCGATCGATCAGCATGGTCGGCGCGCCATCCGCCCGCCAAGCGCACGTCGCCGTGTGGACCGGCTCCGAGATGCTCATTTGGGGCGGGGCGGCCGGTGCCGGCCGCTATGACCCGACGAACGACACCTGGAGCGCGCTCGCGGGTGGCCCGACCTCCCGGCTCGAGGCCTGCACCGTGTGGACCGGCAGCGAGATGATCGTCTGGGGCGGCGTCACCTCGACGGTGAGCACGGCGACCAACACGGGCAGCCGCTTCAACCCGGCGACGAGCACCTGGCAAGCGACCAGCACCACGAACGCGCCGAGCGCGCGCACCTCGCCGGTCTGCGCCTGGACCGGCGACCGTATGATCGTCTGGAGCGGCGTCAATCCGAGCAACGTCCCTCTCAATACCGGTGCGATGTACGACCCTGTGACGAATGCCTGGACGCCGATCGCGTCCAGCACGAGCTCCGTCGGCACGACCTATCGCGAGAGCGCCGCCTGGACGGGCACCACGATGATCACGAAAGCGGGCATTTACGATCCGGCGGTGAACACCTGGACGGCGCTGCCGACGCCACCCAGGACGCGTACCGCCGCGACGATGATCTGGACCGGGAGTCGAGTCATCGTCTGGGGCGGATGCTGGGACCAGGGCGTCGGCGGTTGCTCCGTCGACTCCCGCGGCGAATGGTTCGACCCGAAGACGAGCACCTGGGGCGTCATCAACACCGGTCTTCCCGGAACCTCGATGGAGCACACCGCGGTCTGGACGGGAGTCGAGATGATTGCGGTAGGCGGCGGCAGCAGCGGCGCCGGTAATGGCGGCATCCGCTATGTCGCATCGAACGGAGCCCTCAGCGAGACGCGCAGCGGCACGACCGGGCCATATCGCGCCGCGAGCCTCGTGTGGACGGGCTCGACCGCCATAGCGTACGGCGGCATCGACCCGGTCTTCAGCACGAGCAGCACGAGTCGCGTGGTGACGACGACGCCGGCGGCGCGCGAATGGACGCAGAGCAGCGCATCCGGCGCGCCCTCGGCCCGCAACGGCCACAGCGCCACCTGGACCGGCTCGCGTATGGTGGTCTTCGGCGGCAGCTCGGGCACGACGTATCTCGGTACGGGGGGCCGCTATGATCCCGCCGGCGCCGGCACCTGGCAGGCGACCAGTACGCTCGATGCACCGAGCGGGCGTCGCGAGCACACGGCGGTCTGGGACGGGACCTATGTGCTGATCTTCGGCGGGGCGAATAACGGCACGCCGATCGGCGACGGCGCGCGCTACGACCCGGCGACCGACATCTGGACGTCGATGAGCGCCACCAACGCCCCGGCCGCGCGTTTTGGCCATGTCGCGGTGTGGACCGGCAGTGAGATGATCGTCTGGGGCGGACGGGGCGCCGCGGGCTATCTCGACGATGGCGCGCGTTACGTCCCCGGCACCGACACCTGGACGCCCATCGCTTCGGCGGCGCAGATCAGCGCCCGCAGCCGCGCCGCGGCGGTTTGGACCGGCACCCAGATGCTCGTCTGGGGCGGCGAGACCAGCGCCAGCGCGACCACGAACACCGGGGCCGTTTACACTCCCGGCGGTAGCTGGACAGCGCTCACGACGACCAACGCCCCCGCCGCGCGCTCGCGACCACTCGCGGCGTGGACGGGCACGAAGCTGCTCGTTTGGAGCGGACTCGCAACGCCGAGCTCGAGCAGCGGCTTGGTTTCGGGTGGCGTGTATGACGTGAGCGGCTCGAGCTGGACCGCGATGAGCACCACCGACGGACCGGCGACGACGCGTGAGGACTCGGTCGTCTGGACCGGGACGTACATGTTGCTCGGCAACACCATGAACGACGAGCCCAGGCTCTATGTTCCGTGACGGCGGGTCACCGCCGTTGCAATTCGAGCAATCAATCGCCTGGCCGCACCCCCCGTCGTTCCGGTAGACGTCGGCGCTCGCGCCGTCGGGGGAGCTTATGCAGCGTCTAATGGTCGTTCTGTCCGCTCTAGCGGTATCCGCCAGCTCGCCTGTGCTCGCGGCACCAATCTTCGAAGATACCTTCGAGAACACAGCGCGCACGCCGGACTACCTGCAAGCCTCGGGCAAGTGGCTGTTGATGGCCGGCCAGCCCTCGCTCCCGGCCGCCGCCGCCGGCCCCAACGTCAACGGCTGGATCCCCGTCTACGGCGAGAACGTCTCCATCAAGCGCCACCTTGCGCACAAAGAGCCTATCCCCGGCGGCTTCAACATCGACAATGATGGACCCCACGAGATCGGCAGTGAGCTCGGCGGCGACTACTGGAACTCCGCGTATCCCATCGGCGTCATCGGCGAGTTCTACTTCGGCACCGCCGACGTTCGTCCCACCAAGGACAATCCATGGAACTTCAATCCGGTCGCAGGCGTTGGCACCCCGGACGCGGAGCTCGACTGGCTCACCGCTGAGTTCCAGAGCAATGACCTCGACCTCACGGGCAGCACGACGCGCTACGTTGCTTTCACGATTGGCGGCCGGCCCGCGAAGTCGGCGGCATCCAACCAGGAGCTCGTGTTCGTCAGTGTCGAAGGGCGTGCGAGCTGCAGGGACACCCCGCAAACGTTGACCGGGGTTTCGATCTACAGGGGAGGGCGTCGCACCTTCGAGAGCATCTCCGCGCGACTCACCGCGAATCCGACAGCGGCGAGCGAGACCCTGAAACCCGCCTTGGTGGCGCCCAACAAGGGCGCGCAAAACGGCGGCGTATTCCTCGGTGACGAGCGCATGCAGCTCGTCATCATCGACCTGTGGGGCTCGTCGGCCGCGACGGGCGGCGGAATCAACCCGCGCGCCAACTGGTGCAAGACGGGTGGTCGCGTTCGCATGCGCGACATGTCGGACAAGGGCCATCTCAACGTCGACTCGGTCGTCGTTGGCAGCCTGTCCGATATCGCGGCGCGTTTTCAGGAAGCACCGTTCGGTGCCTACGCGTCCTCGGCGCTCGTGCCGACGATCGAATCCGATCGGCCCGCGGCGGTGTACGGTATCGCGGACATTCACACGCACTGGATGTCGCACATGGGCTCCGGCGCCGAGCCGTTGCCGGCGGTGACGTCCTTGCCCAACCGTCAGTCACTCGCCGCGCTGCAGACGCGGATGGGCGCGATGGCGGGCCTGCCATTCCAGCGTAAATCCATGGGCCCATTCGAGCTGTGCCCGTCGGACTGGGTCAACGCCGAGCAGACACTCGTGTGCCCGGCGCACGGCATCGTCGCTTCATGCAACACGCTCGTGTGCACGGCGAGCACGGATATCGATCGCGACCGGCTGGCGCTCGCCGCCTGTGACCGTGGCAAACATCAGAACCGCGGCGAGACCGACGACGAGAACATCTTCAACGACGAGAACTACAACTCGGTGAGCGCGTCGCAGTATCTGATGCACGTCTTTGCGAGCAAAGACGGGTCGTCGCACATCCCGATGTTCGGCTACGAAGAGATGCTCAATCAGGCGACGCACGGGCAGTACGGCTACAACTGGGACCTGCACAAGTTCGTCGTGCCCGAGCGGCCGTTCCTCTCCAAGATTCACCAGCAGATGTACTGGAAGTGGCTCAAGCGCGCCTGGCAAGGGGGCTTGCGTATCCTCGTGTCCGACGTTCAGCACAGCCTCGCGCTCGATACGCTGATGCACAACTTCTGGGACATCGAGAACAGCGAGCCCGATCCGCTCAATCTTGCGTACACCATGTGGGGCCACGTCGGTCACGCGAGTGATGAGCAATACGCCGTCGAGCGCCAAGTCTGCGCCATCAAGAAGCTCGCGTCTGCGTCCGAGATAGCGGACTTCGCGCGCATCGCATACACGCCTGACGAGGCGCGTCGCTACATCGCCGACGGTAAGCTCGCCATCGTGTTGGGTGCGGAGCTCGCGACCTCCGGCCAGTTGCGTGCCGCGGGACCAGCGCCGGGCTCTTACACCAACGAGCTCGACTTCTTGCGTTGGGCGGGCATCCGCAAGATCACGCCCATCCATCAGTTCGACAACGAGCTCGGCGGTGCCGCCGTTTTCGACGGCGTGCTTACGCTGCAGAACGACGCCTTCGGTATCGATACACGTTTCGTGGCCTCCGGGAACTGCGCCACGCTCGACAACTTCGCGACCATCACCGCTCCGGGCTTCAAGCAAGGAGCCTGGAATCGCTGGCTCTACGGAATCGACGAATACGCGGGCGGCATCTACAAAGACGAAGACGCGTGGGAGACGCGCGCCGCCGATGTGCTGGGTCACCTCTCCGCTGGTCAAATCGCCTGCACGTTGCCCAACACCATGTTCAAGCAGAACGGCGACCTCTGCGCGGACCTCTTCGAGTGCGCCGCGCCGACGCATTACTTCCAGATGGTCACTGGGGCGTTGGACATAAGCTTCAACATGTTCATGGCGTTGGCTCCCGATTTCATCGGCGACGACAACCTGACCAAGCGCGTTTCCTGGTGGGCGGCGCCCGCTGGAGCGGTGACCAACAACCAAGGCTTCACCGTGTCCTTCGAAGAGGGCGTGCCGACGACCGACCCGCTGCAGAACTACGAGTCGATGATGTTCTCGCCCGGCCACATCAATGCCAATGGCCTAACCAGCCGCGGCGTCGACTACGCCCTCATTGCGATGAGTCGCGGCATGCTCATCGACGTCGAGCACATGAGTCAAACGGCGCGTGATGATCTGCAGCCGTGGCTCTTCCAGAGCGGCTGCACCAATCCCGATCTCTCCGTCTGTCAGGCGCGCGCGTATCCGATCATCGCGACGCACTCCGACCTACGCTGGGCGACCGCTTGGGGGACCAACGAGCGGCAGCTCCGCCAAAACGAGGTGCAACAGATCATGCGCCTCGGCGGCATCGTTGGCTTGTCGACGGGCTACGAGCGTCACAAGTCACCAGCTATCCCCAAGCAGTCCGCTATTTGGGACTTGAGCACGCTGACGACGTGCCCCGGAAGTCCCACCGACTTCGCGCTGAAGTACCTCGCGTACATCACCGCCGGCGAGCAGTCGGGGGCAACGATGTCCTACGTCATGCCGAGCGGTACGGGCTTCACGGCCTATGTGACCCCGCGTCCACCGCACTGGGCGGCCATCGGCGCCGCGCTCGGCACCGACTTCAACGGTTTCGCGAGCCAGATGGGCCCGCGGCATTTCGGCATGTCCTGCTACGGCGCCGAGGACCTCGCCTTCAGCCTCGCCGGCGACCCCATGCTCGCCTCGAACATGATGGCCGAGAACTTCCGCCAAAACGGAGTGTACTACAAGAAGGACGTCCTTGGCGTCGCCGACGACGATATAGCCGCGCGCTCGAAGACGCCGTCCAACACCGCGACGCCGCCACAGCCCGACATGAAGCGCCTGTACTTCGACAAGAACGACGCTACGGCGCTCGCCAGCGACGTCATCTACCGCGACGAGGAAGGTGACGTCTTCAATGTGCCGCCGGTGTATCGCGGCTTCGACTTCAACTACGTCGGTCACGCCAACATCGGCCTTACGCCCGACATGCTCCAGAACATGGTCAACGCCATGCGCACCGATCCCACGAGCTTCATGGATATGCGTTATCAGATGCGTTACCTCTTCCGCGGCGCCGAGGACTTCATCGAGGCCTGGGAGAAGAGCGTCGCGGCGTGTAAGCGCACGGGCTCGACGGAGTGCACGACCCCGGGATCCACGATCGATGCCGGGAGCTGCGACATGTGGCCGAGCGATGCCGACACGGTCGTGTCGCAGCCGACCAACACGACGCCGTCATGCATGTTCCGCTGCGGCGAGAAGCTGTACTACGGCAACAACCAGAGCTGCCGTTGTTACATCACGCAGGCGGAGATCGAGGATCACGACAGTCATCCGGATGATCTCTGCGACGACTTCAAACCGTGGTGCCAGTGGTACTACAACGGCGAGGACGACCCGACCGACGGTCACGTCAACATCAGCGTGCCATGACGTCACCAGTGCAATGGTCCAATCGCGTCTGCCTGCAATAGCAGACGGCCGCGCCAGACGATCTTGTTGCCACGACGGCGCTCTTCATCGGTAGGGGGGCCGCTGTCGGACGCTGCCTCGACGGTTGCCATGCCGGACCGGAAAGCGAGCTCGGTCTGCACCGGTGTTGCCTCCTCGAGCAGCAAGACGATGCGGCCCGCATAGTCGCCCTCGATCTCGTCGACGACGACGTGCTCGGCGGGGCGCTGCGGCTGTCCGCTCAAACGACAAGTCACGTCGAGGTCGACACCGGCGCGATTGCTGTCGTTCAACGCGTAGGTGGCCACGTGCTCGACATCCGTGCCGACGCCGACCGGAGCGCGCCAGGTCGCGGTCCAGCGGGCTCCCTTGCCGACAGACTCGTCCGGTAGCGGCACCGCGAGCGTCCAGGCCAAGACGCGCCGCAAACGCTCGGCGAGCTTCGCGGCCGAGGGCGCCATGTCACCCGGCGGTTCGATCCGCAGCTGCCCGTTCTTGCCGACACGCACGATCCAGACCGCGCCGACCAGCTCTTGGGCGCCCTCGGCCGCGGCGAGTCGCCAGTGGGTGGTGCTGACGCCCCACGAGCGCTCGCTGGCCGCTGGTTCCCAATGCAGCAGGATGGGTGGAGTCTGCGACTCCTCTCCCTGGAGCACTCCGCGGAAGGTGATCAGGGCTTCTTGGGTGACCGAGGTGAATGGGCGCGGCGGGGTGGTGTGCTGGTAGCGAAGGGCTGCGCGCGGCTCGGCGCCGGCATCGAGCACGGTCACGGTCGGTACCTGCCAGCGCGGGTCCAAATACAGGCGATGCTCCATGCGCCAAGCGACGACGGCCGCGACGACGGATAGGAGAGCAATGGCGATGGTGACGCGAGTCACGGGCAACCTCAATGATGCAAGAGCCCGGCACGGCCGAGCTGCAGAAGACGTAAGGCACGATTGACGCAGCCGTAGCCTGGATGTCCTTCGAAGACATAACCCGTCTCCGGGACGAACGCCTCGGGGGCGAGGACGCTCTCGAGCGCGGCCACGTTCACCGGCTTGCGTGGCGAAAACGTATGCTCGGCGCGCACGGCCTCGACCTCGATGGCGCGTTCGGATCCGCTATAGAGGATGCGCGCATCGATGGCCTTGGCGACGAGCAGCCCTTCCTTGCCGTCGAACCAGATGATGTCCGCCGAAACCGTCCCCTCGACGAAGATGTCCTTGTCGCCTTCGAGCCCCGCGGCATTGAGGTCGCCGAGCACCACGAAGCGCGTGACTTCGAAGTCGCGGTAGCTGCCGATGACGCCGGTGACCGTGAGACCGCCGAGAACGATCACCATCGTGTTCTCGATCGGCAGATTGCCGTCCAAGTGGAGATCGCCGGGCACGAACAGGATGGACCAATCATCGAGGTTGACGATGTCGGGGGCGGCCGAAAATGACCGCCGCGGCAAGGCCGACTTCAGTAGGCGGGCGAGCAGCGTGAACGATTCCATGTCATAGCCGAGCGCGACCGCGAGCATGCCTTCGCACGTCTTCGCCGGCGCCATCGCCCACAGGTTGTCGATGAACTCGAGGGTCTCGGCGTCATGACCTTCGGCAATGGCGACGTTTCGCAGTGTCTTGAAATCGAGCGGGGTCATGAGTGTCTTTACTTCTTACCCCAGCCATACCGGCTGCAAACGGTGTATGTACGTAGTTAAGGGTCTTTAGCCGAGCTGGCTGCCCCCGCGGAGGGTCTCATGAGCGATGTCCGCATCCCGGAAACGGTGCGCCTCGAGCGTGCGACTCCCAATAGCGGCGGCGCGACCCAGGTTGGCACCGGCACCAATCCCGAGGCGACCGCCGCAGCGGACGGCCGGCGCGTGCTCCATGCGACCGTCGACGTCAGCGCGCCCCAGGCCCGCGTCAGCCGTCCCGCCAGCGACCTGCTGTCTTTGCCACTCGCCACGCCGGTGAGCCGCCTCGGGAGCGCCGGCCCCGACGCCAACGCCGGCGTGCGCTCGTTTATCGACAACTTGCACGCTCTGGACTTCGAATCGACGAACGACCCCGACTCCATGACCTCGGCGTTCCTCAAGCTCGAAGTCACGAACCTGAGCACCAACCAGGACATGGAGCGGTTCATCAACCAAGCCAAGCACCTCCTCCGTGAGGCGGCGATGGCGGTGGCCAAGGCGCAGATCGATCAGACCTTGCTCGGCCGCGCGGGGCAGCTCGAGCAACGCGCCGCGAGGAAAATCCGCGAGGCTTTCCAAGGGCGCCCCAGTGAACGGGTCGCGAATGCCCTGGACGACATGGAGCGCGCCAACGGCGGCGGCCGTATGACGCAGCAGCGCGCGGCCGAGAGCTGGAGCAGGGTCTACGATGCGGCGGGACGCGCGGTGCGTGAGTCCGCGAAAGCAAGCAAAGAAGAAAAAGAGGCGATGAAGCGCGGCGACCATTCCGCCGCGGCGGACGCCCGCCAGCGAGCCAAGGACGCTGATAGTCGCGCGCGCACCATGCTCGAAGCAGCTCGCATCAAAGTGTCGGATCCGGAGGCGCTGCGAGACCTGGCACTCGACATGGAGGCATCCGGCGACGGTGGCAACGTGCTCACCAAGTACCTGGAGCAACATCCCGAAGCCGCGGCGGACGCGCTTCCGGCGGAGACCCTCTCGCAGGCCAGCTCACAAGGCGGTCAGGCAATCGCCGACGCGCTCATCGCCGACGCGGCGACACGCGCGGCATCGGGCGACGCGGCCAGCACGGCCGCGCTCGGCAGGGCAACGAACGCCGCGACGCAACAGGCGGTGAGCGAGGCTCAGAGCGAGCTGCCCGCCGACAGTCCGCTGCGACGGACCCTCGCCTCGGCGCAAGACATGCTGGGTCAAGCGGACGCGTTGCGGGACCGCGCTGTCGCCACGCAGACGGGAATCGACGCGGCCGAGAAGGTCCTCGCCGAGGGGCGGACCGACGATGGGCAGTTCGGCGTGCAGCGTCGCAACATGGTGGCGCAGGACGAGATCATGCTCGGCCTCACGCGTCTGCTCGGTGGCACTCGTCCGGACCAACACGCCCGCGAAGAAGCACATCGCGAGGCGCGGCGCGCGCAAGAAGACGTGGTGCAGTTGCTGATCGACTTCGTCGACCGCGACCATGCGAGCAGCACTCGCCGGGTGCACCCAGACCGTATCTAGGCGCCCGCGCGGCTCCCCGGGTGACCAGACTCGGCCTTCCGTCGCCACAACTGGTCGCACCCACACGCGCCCCAGCCCGCAAGGCCTGGATATTCCGTGCCCCGGTCGGCGCATCCTTCTTGCATTCCACGAGAGCAGGTTGGTTCACGCCCCCAGGAGTCAGCCGTGCAATTCATCGTCGACACCGCCACACAGCGCCACGCATACGAGGAACGACGCGTGGTTTTTTCGTGGGTCTCGTTCTACGCGGGAGTGGGTGTCGCGATGGGCATGATGCTCATCGCCTTCAAGGCGCTGCCGACGGAGACTCGCGTGCTTCGTGCCGAGGCGGCGCCCACCGTCGCCGCCAGCGTCGCGGAGCGTCTCGTCGGCGAGGTTTCGGCCGCGCCGAGCATCGGCAGCGTGACCGCGTCGTCGCTGGTTCTAGCGATCGAGGCTGCGTCGCCGAGTGCCAGCGTCAGAGGCGCGAGTGTCGCGCTCGAGCACCTGCGGTGGCGGGGCGCCGCCCTCGTGGGCCCGCTCGACCGCGAGTATGCGGCGCTCGCCGTCATGGAGCTCATGGGCAAGACGCGCGCGCAGGCGGAGGCGGTCGTCGACGCTTGGGTGCGCTGAACAACCGCATGAGCCAGCCGAGTAGGCTCCGCGTCCGGTAGCGCCGGCTCGCGAGCAGGCTCTCGACGTTTCGACGCGCGCGCTCTTCGTAGCGCTCATGGAAATGGGTGGTGCGGAAGATGTCCGGTCGCTGCAGGAGGTCGGCGAGGAATCGGCTCCTGCCGATCGCGTAACGGGTCCACGACATCGCCGCGTATTCCTCCGCGATGGCGTACTCATAGTCCATGAACCGCAGGGGTTCGCGGCCGAGAATCGCGAGGTCGATGTCGACGACCAGCTCCGCCGCGGAACCTTGAGGCACGATGCCGCTCATGTGCGCGGTCGCGCGGATGCAGGCCACCGCTTCATCGACCTTGCCGGCGAGGCCCAACGTTCGCGCGTCCTCTACGAGCAGCTGGGCGCTGCGCTCTTCGTTGTCGTGCGCGGTCGGCACGTAGACGGCGTCGTGGTACCAGAGCGCCAGCTCGGCGATGTCGGCGGTCGGGCGGGGCACGCCGGCGGCGTCGAGCTCGCGGAGGCAGTCCGTCAGGTGCTCGAGGTTGTGGTAGCGCCGCTCCGGCGCCGACCACGACGTCACGAGACGCGCGAACACTGCCGGCGATGCTTGTCCGCCGAGGCGTTCGGTCAGCGCCGCGAACCGCGCTGCATAGGTCGACTCGTTCCAGGCTGCTTGGTCGGCCTGCCAAACCCGGAAGATGCACTCGCTGGTCGAGCCCATCGCGAAGATCACCTTCATGTTGTCGAGATTCGGCAGCGCTTCTTGCATCGCCCCGACGGCCTCGCCATTCACCAGCGCGCTCGGTAGCTCCACCATTCCGTCGCGCAAACCGAATACCCAGAACAGGTCGTCCACGAACGGTCCCTCCGACGTCGTGCGAATCGCGACCTCGCGCACGTCGCTCCAGGGAATCGTCTTCTCGCCCGCGTGAATGCCTTGCTTGTCGATGAGGTTCATCATGAAGAGGATGGTGCGCCCCATAAGTTGGGTATACAACCAATCTATGGGGCGACCGAGCTTGAGGACGCTGCGACGCGGCGAGATCATCGAGGGCTTCGCGCGGGTGCTCGCCGAGCACGGCTACGCCGGGGCAACCATCGCGGCCGTCGCCGACGAGGCGGGTGTCGCTCCAGGGCTCGTGCATCACTACTTCGCCGACAAGGCCGAGCTGCTCGACGGGTTGGTCCTCATGCTCACCGAGCGGTTCGCGCAGCGTGTGCGCGCCAGCACCGACGCGGAGCCCTTGAACGCCTATATCGACTCGGCCCTGCGTCTCGACGGCAGTCCCGACACCATCGCGGCGCGCTGCTGGGTCGGTGTGCTCGCCGAAGCCGTGCGCGACCCAATGTTGTTCGCGCGCGTCCGCAAGCTCGTCGACTCCGAGCTCGAGGTCATCCAGCGGCGCTCGCGTGGCAAGCTCTCCGAGAAGGACGCCGGAGCAGTGCTGGCGTTCATCGTCGGCGCACTGGTCTTGGGAGCCTTCGCGCCGCGAAAGACCTCGGGGTTCGCGGCCCCGGCACTGCACACGCTGGTAGACGCGCTGGCGCTCCGCTAGCCGCTGCGCTCCGAAGGCTTGATGAGCACCCCCGGCACGCCGTGGCGCGCCGTGTAGTCTTCGATGGCTTCTTGCACGGCGCGGCGGAATGCGAGCGGCGAGCCGATCGAGGGGAAGGCTTCGCGCGTCCCGCCGCTGCCGATGATGGTGATGGTGCCGCTGTTGAACATGCGGCCGAGCAGCGACTGCTCCACGCCGATGGACTCGATCTTGACGAGGTTGAGCTCGAGGGTCTTTCGCGTGAGGACCCCAGTCTTCATGATGACGCGGCGGTCCGTTACAGCGAACTCCGACGTGGCGCGCCGGATCCAGGGCGCGATGAACAGGGTGAGGAGCCCCGAAAGGGAGAGAAAGACCGACCAATGCAGGCGGGCCCGATGGGTGACCTTCTCATCGCGGAGCAGAACCTCGTCGACGTAGCTCATTGGGCTTGGATTCTAGACCGGGGCGCGGTACTCGCGCACTAGCTCGATGAACGCCCGCGCCTGCTTGTTGCCGCCGTAGCCTTCTTCGTTCTCGAGAAAGTCGATGACGACCTTCGGTGGGATCGGCGGCAGGCCGAAGTGCGCGAGGTACCCGACCATGCCCTTGTTGCCGCGCTTGGCGTAGACGCCGAGGAACTGAATCGCAGCGGCGCCCATGACGATGGCGCGCATGCGGTCGAACTCGGAGAGCTTGCCTTCCTTCTGGCGGATGATCTCCATCACCGCGTGGGCGGTCACGATGCCCGCGTACTCCTCGTCGCGACGGTTGGTGTAGGCCGGGTTGAACTGGACGTGCCAGTGCGTCTCCGACTTGCCGTCGGCGCCGCTCTTCTTCTCCGGGGTGACGCGCACGACCTCGCCGGGCTTCGGGTCCTCGATGACGCCCGAGGCGACGAGATGGTCGGCGAACGCAGGGCCCAGATGGGAGCGCCCGTTGCCGACATCGACCTCGTGGTCGTGGTGATAGTAGAGCGCGGTGTTGGCGCTCTCGATGGCGTTCAGGAATTTGCTGCCGACGCGCCGGTGATAGACGTCGAAGTGCGTGTCGAGATGACCGCCTTCGTCGCTGTCGGCGCGGTTGTCGTTATCCAGGTCGGCGTGCTGGCGGAGCTTCCGGAACTCGGTGCGTGAGAAGTACGAGTCCTTGCCGATGCGCGAGCGCACCCATGCGAGAGACTCACCGCGGACGATACCGTCGAAGATCACATCGAGGATGGGCTTTGCGTCCGCCAAGATCGGCTTAACCGAGCCAATCACCATGGCATCGCGGTGGCGATCGACGAACTCGTCATAGTTCTGAATGGTGCGGCAGCCGTCCTGCACGATGAGCTTCGGAATGCCCGGACGCGCTTTCGGGCTGGTCGAGATCGACTGGGTGCCGTTGCCGCCGAGCTGCCAGTGTCCGTCGTAGACGAGCACATGCAGCTTCGGGTCGTTGATCTTGGCGTAAAGGTTGTCCTCGCCGACCGCGACCTCGACGTGCACCTTGAGAGGCGCCTTGCTGCCGGTGGGGTCCTTGATGACGCGCTCGTAGACGCGACGCGTGTCCTTGTCGTTTTTGGAGATCAGCTTGAAGCCACGGTTGCGGTAGTAGCCGATGACGCGGCGCCAGAACTCGGCGTGGACGATCTCGCTGACACGCAAAGGCTTGGTGCGGTTGTCGGTCCACGCGTCGACTGGAAAGCGCGAGCGAACCGTGACTTCGATGAGCTCTTGGATGGCGAAGCGCTGAGGAGCGTCGAAGTGCGCTTCGAAACGGTCGGCGGCGATGCCGACGTAGAACTCGCGCATGGCGCCATGGGGCTGGCGCGATAGCCCCCAGAGCACGCGGTCGATGACCTGCGCTTTGAGTCCGCTATCGCACCCACGGCCGAGGGCGATGAGGAGGGCCATCGCCCCCGAGAAGAGCGCGTCTTTGTCCCGGGTCGGCGCGCCGCTAGTGGCGTTAACGAGCGCGCTCGAGAGCTCGACGCACAGGCGTTGCTGGAGTGCCTTGGGAATGGGCTTGTGGGCGAGCGCCGCGCCCAGCTCGCCGGCGACGTCCATGGCGCGCGCCGTCGCTTCGAGACCTTCCGGGCGAACGCCGTCCACGGTGATGTTGCCGTCGGCCGAGATAGCGATCTGTCGGCCCTTGGCATCGCGGCCGAGCACGAGCTCGCGGCCCGCGGCGATAGGGGCTTCTGCTACCAGCTGCTTGGGGTCGAGGCCGAAGATGCGTGTCTGAGCGACCTGCTTGGGTGGGGCTTCGACGAAGCGCAACAGCTCGCTGCCCGAGCGCGGGACCAACCCGAAAACGTCGCGGGTGCTCTCGCGGAGGATGGCGTCGCGACGCAGGCTCTTGGCCGTGCGGACAGCCTCGTTGGCGCTGATGCCGCCGCTGCCATCGCGGTCGATGCGCACGTAGAGATCGGTGGCACGCTGATTGAGGACGTCTCGCGGGTAGGAAACCATACAGCTCGCCGGAGAAAGGGGCGCGGCCAGACGTTCGCCTTCCATGCGTGGATGCACGGGGCGATGCGGACCGCTTTTTGGGGATGGCGATATTTCGGTCGCGCGGCGCCGACTGTTGTTTCGAAACCGCCGTGACTACGCGTCATTCGCGAGTGTTGCGGAACGGGGCCAGTGTGGAAGTGCTCAGGATCATGACCCTATTTGGGTAATTGACCGTCATCGCGGGCACCCCCAGGTTGTCTGCCAGGGGGAAGTCATGGCTATGCAACAGAATCCACAGAATCCACAGAAGCCAAATCCGAAGCAGGACAACCAGCGTGACAAGCAGGGGCAGCAGAGCCCGGGCCGCGACCAGAGCGGCAGTGATTCGCGGACGCAGGGCCGCGAGCAGATGGATCGCGACGAGCAGAAGCGTCGCGAGCGTCCCGACTACCAGAAGTAGCGCGGGCACGCAGAACGGCCGCGCGCCGGGCATGCTCCCGGCGCGCGGCTTCGTTCGAAAAAGTGCAACACATCCGGGGGCGCATCGATAACTGCACGGCACCAATCCGTCCCGGAGTGCAGCATGACAGTCGAATCGCCAAAGCGCCTCAGTGTCGTCGTCAATCGTGGGGGCGGCAGGCCAAGCGGTTCCGCCATGGTCTCGGGTGCGACCGCGCGCGACCCTGGTCAAGCAGTGAGCCTCACGCTCGAGCGCAAGAACGCGACGCTGGCGACGCTCACCGGCGGTGTCAGCAAATGGGACAACGGCCGCACTGCGCTTACGATGACGCGCGCCGGTCGCGCCACGGACATCGTTGGGACCATCGGCTTCGAGCCCGGATTCAAGCAGGTCTCTCTACGCGTCGAGCAAGAGTCGTTCGCCAAGACGACGGTCAAGGGGCTGCTCTGCAACCGCGATGTGAATCTTACCATCGAGCGCTCCGCGGGTCTCACGACCGTCACCGGCAAGCTCGGGGCTTACGAGCAATCGGCCATCGGTAGCGTCGCCATCACCATCCGCGATAGCGGCGACACGCGCATCATCGAAGGCTCGACGAGCCGCGAGTCGGAAGGCCGCGTCAAGCTCGAGCAGGTGCGTGAAGGCGACACGACGAAGACCACCGGCAAGCTCGGCGGCTGGGACGTCACCGAGCTCTCGCAGCCCGCCAACATGCGCGACCTCGAGCTCTTCGACACGACGCTGCTCATCGTGCTCACGCAAGCCGTGCGGCGCTGGATGCAGAAGATCTGAGCCGCCGGGGAAACCAAGGGTAAGGGAAAGCTGGTTTCCCCGCGTTCCTCCGCAACTCCGCGCGGTAGCGCTCGATACCCAAATGGCATGCGAGCGATGTCCGCCAGTCAGTGGGACCAGCTGGAAGTGCTCGCGCGGCTCGAGTACGCGGTCAAACGCGGTATGCCCCGCGACGCAGCCTTGGCCGAAGCTCGCCAGGAGGGCATTCCCGAGAACCTCCTGGATACCCTCGTTCGTCCGCCAGGGCGGACCGGCACCACCTTGATTGGCGGCGTTACGGTGCGTACCGCGCCCGAGCCGAGCTCGACACCGCCGGAGACGCCGACCAATACGCTTCTGCGGACGCTGCCGTTCAGCGCGCGGTTGGCGCGGCCGCCGATGACCATGGAGGAGGCCCTGGCGGTGTGCAGTCACGCCAGCCGCCAGCTCGGTTTTCCCTTCGTTCTGGATTGGGCAGCCGACAGCACCCGCATCGAGGTCGACGCGAAGCACGCGACCGAGGTCGTCGTCCCGGGCGGCGTGGTGCGCACGCCGGGGATGACGCCGGATGCCTTGGCGCTGATCCTTGCGCACGAGCGCGGCCATCGCCTGCTGGAGAGCAAGAACGAAGCACGCGCCGACTACTGGGCCGCCCGCTATGGCGCACGCATGTTGTGGCCGGAAGCTTCGCATGACGTGCTGCTCGAGCGCGGCTTCTTGGCCGCGTACGCGGTGTGTTGCTTCGTGGGGCAAGACAGCACCCAGTCTCTCCTGTTGCTCACCGATGACAATCCCCACGTCACGGTCCAGCTCAGCGGCTACCCGACGCTTCAGAGCCGCTGGGAGCTCTTCAAAGCCGGGCTACTCGCGCGCGAAATGCCACCCGTGACCGACGAGCTCCGCGACTTCTGCCGCACGCCATAGCGGGCGAGTCTTCCGGACCCCTTGCGGGATCCGTCCATCTGAGCCAATACAAGATGGCCGTTTGGAGTCATGGAGTGAGCAGCTCGCGCAATCTCGTCGTCTCGGCCGTCATGCTTGGCATGTGGCTCGCGAGCTTCGCGCTCCTCCAGGGGGCGAGTCATTTTGACACAGGGGCCGTCGCCTACGGCAGCCCTGCGCCGCCCGCGGCCGGCCACGCATCCGTCGACGCTCTGCCCGCTGTAGCGGACGCCCATCAAGAGCTGAGCGCCGATATCGAAGACGATGCTCCGGACGACGTGTGTGTCGACGTCGCTGACCTGACCTTCCGCGCGCCGGCACGGGCCGGCATCGCCCATCAGCGTGGGCTCGAATCCGTTCGTTCGCAGTGGCTCGTGCACCCGGCACGCGGCCCGCCGCTCTCCTGAGGTTCGTCTTCCTTCCAGCCTCGTTAGCCCCCTGACCTCAGGTAGCGGTGTATGTTTCAGAAGTTCATCAGCAGGCCCGTGCTGGCGATATGCACGTCGCTGGTCCTCGTGTTTCTCGGATTGCTCGCGGCCAAGACTCGACCGGTATCGCAGTTCCCGGAGATCTCACCCCCGCGCGTCATCGTCAGCATCTCGTATCCGGGCTCCTCGGCGTCGGCGCTCATCGAATCGACGCTGATTCCGCTCGAGCTGTCGATCAACGGCGTTCAGGGTATGAAGTATTTGACCTCGGACGCGACCAGCGCCGGCGAAGCCACCATTCAGGTGATCTTCGATCTCGGCACTGATCCCGACCGCGCTGTCGTCAACGTCAAGAACCGCGTCGACCAGGTGCTCAACCAGTTGCCTGAGCTCGTGCAGCGCGAAGGCGTCATCGTGCAGCGCGTCCAGCCGAGCATGCTGATGTACGTCAACCTCTACTCGACCGATCCCCATGCCGATCAGAAGTTTCTCTTCAACTTCGCGATGGTCAACATCATCCCCGAGATGCAGCGCATCAAGGGTATCGGTCAGGCCGACATCCTCGGCAATCGCCAGTACGCCATGCGCATATGGCTCAAGCCCGATCGCATGCGCGCCTACAACGTCTCGAGCGAAGAGATCATGCGGGCCATCGACGAGCAGAGCGTCTTCGCGCGGCCGGGGCGTACCGGCGGAGCCTCGGGCAAGAAAAGCCAGTCGCTCGAATATACCCTGGTCTATCAGGGCCGCTATAACACACCGGAGCAGTACGAGAAGATCATCGTGCGGGCGAACCCCGCCGGCGAGAAGATCCTCCTGCGCGACATCGCCGATGTCGAGCTCAGCAGTGAGTTCTACGACATCTACTCGAACCTCGACGGTCACCCATCAGCGGCGCTCGTGTTGAAACAGAACTACGGCAGCAACGCCAGGGAGGTCATCGAGCGCGTCAAGAGCACCCTCGAGCGCATCGAGAAGGCGTCCTTTCCACCTGGCATGAAGTACCAGATTAGCTACGACGTCTCGAAGTTCCTCGACGCGTCGATTCACCAGGTCACGCACACGCTGCTCGAGGCGTTCGTCCTGGTGGCGCTCGTCGTGTTCATTTTTCTCGGCGACTGGCGCTCGACGCTGATCCCCACCATCGCGGTGCCAGTGTCGCTCGTCGGCGCCTTCGTTTTCATGCAGGTCTTCGACCTGACCATCAACCTCATCACCTTGTTCGCGCTGGTGTTGGCCATCGGCATCGTCGTCGATGACGCCATCGTCGTCGTCGAGGCGGTGCACGCCAAGATGGCCGAGGAGCACAGCTCGCCGTTTCAGGCGACCAAGAAGGTCCTCGGTGAGATAAGCGGCGCCATCATCGCCATCACACTGGTCATGGCGGCGGTCTTCGTGCCGGTGGCCTTCATGACCGGCCCGGTCGGCATCTTCTATCGTCAGTTCTCGATCACCATGGCGGCATCGATCGTCTTGTCGGGCGTGGTGGCGCTTACCCTCACGCCGGTGCTGTGCGCGATGATCTTGAAGCCGCACGCACACGGGCCCGAGAGGCCCAAGCGCAAGACGCCGGTCGGTTGGTTCATCGATAGGTTCAACGCCGGCTTCGAGAAGGCGACAACGGGTTACGTCTGGCTGCTGCGGCGCATCGTCGAGCGGCGTGTCGTGACGGTGGCGATGTTCGCCATTTTCACCGGCGGCATCTACCTGATCAGCGCGGTGCTGCCGGCGGGCTTCATCCCCAACGAAGATCAAGGGATGATCTACGGGATCATTCAGACGCCTCCTGGCGCCACGCTCGAAGTCACCAACGACGTCGCTCGCCGCCTGCAGAGCATCGCCAAGGAGATCGACGGCGTCGAGTCGGTGTCGTCGCTCGCTGGCTACGAGGTACTCACGGAGGGCCGAGGCTCCAACGCCGGCACCGTGCTCATCAATTTGAAGGGCTGGCACGAGCGCCACGCGTCCGTTCAAGAGGTCATCGAGGAGCTCGAGGTGAAGGCCAAGGACATCGGGGCCATCGTCGAGTTCTTCGAGCCACCCGCGGTGCCGGGTTACGGCGCCGCCAGCGGTTTTTCGCTGCGCCTGCTCGATCAGACCGGCACCACCGACTACCAAGCGTTCGACGAAGTGAACAAAGCCTTCATGGAGGCGCTCGGCAAGCGGCCCGAGCTCAGCGGTCTGTTCACCATGTTCGCGGCCAACTATCCGCAATACGAGCTGGTCATCGACAACGAGCTCGCCATGCAGAAGGGCGTGTCGATCGCCCGCGCCATGGACAACCTCGGCATCCTCATCGGTAGCACCTACGAGCAGGGCTTCATTCGCTTCGGCCGCTTCTACAAGGTCTACACCCAGGCGGCGCCCGAGTTCCGCCGCATGCCGACCGACGTCCTCGACCTGTACGTCAAGAACGACCGCGACGAGATGGTGCCGTACTCGGCGTTCATGACCATGCGGAAGACGCAGGGTCCCAACGAAATCACGCGTTACAATCTCTACACCTCGTCGGCGATTCGCGGTGGACCAGCGAAGGGCCACACCACCGGCGATGCGTTGCGGGTGGTGCGCGAAGTCGCCGATCAAACCTTGCCGCGTGGCTACGACATCGCCTGGGAAGGCCTCTCCTTCGACGAAGCGGCGCGCGGCAGCGAGGCTATCGTCATCTTCGCCGTCGTGCTCACCTTCGTGTACCTGCTGCTTGCGGCGCAGTACGAGAGCTTCATTTTGCCGCTTGCGGTGGTGCTCTCGCTCCCCGCCGGCGTTTTCGGCTCCTTCGCGTTGCTCAAGGTCCTGGGGCTCGCCAACGACATCTACGCCCAGGTGAGCCTCATCATGCTGGTCGGCTTGCTCGGCAAAAACGCGGTGCTCATCGTCGAGCTCGCCGTGCAGGAGCACGCCAAGGGCAAGTCGGTGCTCGAGGCCGCTATCGCGGGCGCGAGGGCGCGCTTCCGGCCCATCCTCATGACCTCGTTCGCGTTCGTGGCGGGTTTGATCCCGCTGGTCGTGGCGACGGGGCCCGGTGCCATCGGTAATCGCACCATCGGGGCGTCGGCGCTTGGCGGCATGCTGCTGGGCACGCTCTTCGGCGTGATGGTCGTGCCCGGCCTGTACTTCATCTGCGGCTCACTCGCCGAAGGATGCTCGCTCATCCGCGACCAAGCGGAAGAATCGGTGAGCGAGGAGATTGCGCACCGTCATGCGTAACCTCTACTCCGTCAAAGCGGTCGTGCTGTTGCTCGTCTGCGCTTGCGTGCCGGCTCTCGAGCAGCAGGAGCCACGTCAACCCAACAAGGCCGTGCCCGACAGCTTCGGCCAAACCTCCGACGGCGGCAACTCGGCGAGCGCACCGTGGCGGGAATTCTTCGACGACCCGGCGCTCATCGAGCTCGTGGACCTGGCTCTCAAGAACAACCAAGAGCTCAATATCGCCCTCCAGGAGATCACCATCGCCAACAACGAGGTGCTGGCGCGCAGTGGAGAGTACATGCCGCGACTCGGCCTCGAGGCGGACGCCGGCGTCGAGAAGGTGGGGCGCTACACCAGCCAGGGCGCGGGCGACGACAGCACGGACATCGTGCCCGGACGGCGGGTGCCCGCGGTGTTGCCCAACTACTTCTTCGGGTTTCGCGCCTCGTGGGAGATCGACATCTGGAAGCGCCTGCGTAACGCCACCAAGGCGGCGGCCTTCCGTTACCTTGCGAGCATCGAGGGGCGGAACTTCGCGGTGACCAGCCTCGTCGCCGAGATTGGCACGCTCTACTACGAGCTGATGGCCCTCGATAACCAGCTCGACGTGCTCAAGGAGAACATCGCGCTGCAGACCAGTGCGCTCGAAGTGGTGCGCCTCGAGAAACAAGCGGCGCGCGTCACGGAGCTCGCGGTCAAACGCTTCGAGGCCGAGGTCCTCAAGAATCAGAGCCGCCAGTTCGAGCTTCAACAGCAGATCACCGAGGCCGAGAACCGGATGAACTTTCTGGTCGGCCGCTTCCCACAACCCGTGCGGCGTAGCTCGGCCGCGTTCACCGAGCTCGCCCCGCGTGTCGTGAGTGTCGGTGTGCCGACGGAGCTGCTCGAGAACCGTCCCGACGTGCGCCAGGCCGAGCTCGAGCTGCGTGCCGCGCAGCTCGACGTCAAAGTGGCACGCGCCTTGTTCTACCCGTCGCTGAGCATCGACGCCGCCATTGGCTACAACGCCTTCAGCGTCGGCCGGCTGGTCAACACGCCGGCGTCGCTCGCTTACGGTGTCTCGGCGAACATTCTGGCGCCCCTCCTCAATCGGCGCGCCATCAAGGCGGCGTATTACTCGGCCAACGCCAAGCAAATGCAGGCGGTGCTCAAGTACGAGAAGACAGTGCTCGCGGCTTACGCGGAAACCGCGAACCAGCTGGCCATGATCGGCAATCTCGGCAACAGCGTGCAGCTCCGAACGCAACAGGTCGAGAAGCTCGTCGAATCGATCGACATCTCGAACGTACTCTTCACGTCCGCGCGCGCGGACTACCTGGAAGTGTTGACGACCAGGCGCGACGCGCTCGAGTCCGAGATGGAGCTCATCGAGACCAAGAAGCGCCAGCTGAGCGCCGTCGTCAACGTTTACCAAGCACTAGGAGGCGGGTGGCGCACGGCGCCGGCCGCAAGCGAATGAAATCAATAGTAGCAATGACCGTTATGGCGGTGCTCGCCGCTTGCCACGCGGATCACGAAGCGGTCCACGAGCGCCCCTCTTATCCGGTTACCAGCCCCATGCGGACCGATACGGAGACGACGCGAGAGTACGTGTGCCAGATCCGCGCGATCCAGCACATCGAAGTCCGTGCCATGGCGCGTGGCTTCTTGCAGCAGACCTTCGTCGACGAGGGGCAGCTGGTCCACAAGGGTCAGCGCATGTTCCAGATCATGCCGATGCTCTATCGAGCGGAGCTGCAGAAAGCGGATGCGGAAGCGCAGTTCGCCGAAGTCGAATACGGCAACACAAAGTTGCTGCAGGACAAGAACGTGGTCTCGCCAAACGAGCTCGCGATGGCCAGAGCCAAGTGGGAGAAGGCGAAGGCCGAGGTGTCGCTTGCGCGGACGCATCTCGCCTTCACCGAGATCAAGGCGCCGTTCGACGGCGTCATGAATCGCTTGCTGGTCCGTCAAGGCAGTCTGCTCGACGAGGGCGAGCTGCTCACCACGCTGTCCGACAACAGTCAGATGTGGGTCTACTTCAACGTCACCGAAGCCGAATATCTCGACTACCAATCACACGTGGCCGCGAACAAGCCAGCGCCGGTAAAGCTCGTCATGGCGAACGGCAAGGTGTTCGAAGAGCCCGGGAAAATCGAGACCATCGAGGCGGACTTCAACAACGAGACCGGCAACCTGGCGTTTCGCGCGACCTTCACCAACCCCAAGGGCCTGTTGCGGCACGGCGAGACCGGCAAGATCTTGATGACGTTGCCGCTCCACGACGTGCTCATCATTCCGCAGAGCGCGACCTTCGACATCCTCGACAAGAAGTTCGTCTACACCGTCGACGACGGCGGCATCGTGCATGCGCGAGAGATCGCGGTCTCCGTCGAGCTGCCGCACCTGTTCGTGGTCGCGGAGGGGCTCGACGGCAGCGAGAAGATCCTGCTCGACGGCTTGCGCAAGGTCCGCGATGGCGACCAGATCCAGCGCACCTATCGAGAGCCCGCGAAGGTCATGGCGTCGTTGGACCTACCGGCCGAGTGAGACGCTAGGTGTGCGCTTGCGGACCAAGCGGCGCACCAAGACCGTCAGGGCGAGGGCGAGACCACACAGCGGCCGCGCTAGCGCCGGCGGAACCAACCGGCGACGGACTGGCGGAGCTCGGACGAGAGAGACCGGATCGCTCGAACCACCGGAAACGCCTTGACCGCGTCCACGATAGCGGTCTTCCACGGAACCCACCAGGCATAGAGACGGTTGAACCAGGGGATCCGCAGGAGCTGTGGCTTGGTCAGATGGAAGAGACGCGCGACGATAGCAGTGCCGACGACTTTGGCGCCGGCGATGACGCCGATCCCAACCATGGGGTGTCCCATGGCGATGAGCTTCAGGGCGGCGAGCTTCACCGGCAGCAGGCCAATCGCCGGCGTCGCGTAGGTGAAGAGAGCTCCGTAAGGTGGCAGGGAGGCGATGACGCGCTCGAGCGCCTTGAATGGGCTATGGCGGACGAGCCAGCCGACCACCCGCTGCAATGGCTCCCAGCCCCACTCCTCGAAGAGGACGACCGGGGCGAGAATGATCTGAGCCAGGATCCGAAAGGGCTTGGTCCAGCGTCGCTTTGGCGTGTTGTCGTCGTCGCCTGCCATCAGGAGGCCTCGCCCAGGAAAGCCGCGAGGTATTCCGCCGTCCTACCGTGACGCGACTTGGCGACGGCCTCCGGTGTCCCCGCCGTCACGACCGTGCCGCCCTTCGAGCCGGCGCCCGGCCCCATGTCGATGACCCAATCGCATGCCGCGATCACTTGCATGTCGTGCTCGACGAGCACCACCGTGTTACCGGCGGTGACCAAACGCTCGAGCTCGCGGAGCAGCTTCTCGACGTCGCTGGGATGTAGGCCCGTGGTGGGCTCGTCGAGCACGAACAACGTGCCGCCGCGCCCTTCGCGCTGGAGCTCGGTGGCGAGCTTCACGCGCTGAGCCTCGCCGCCCGAAAGCTCGGTTGCCGGCTGCCCGAGCCGGATGTAGCCGAGTCCGACATCGCGGACGACACCGAGCGCGTGGCGGATGGTGGGCTCGTCGTCGAAAAAAGCGAAGGCCTCGTCGACGGTCATGCGCAGGACGTCGGCGATGTTCTTGCCGGCGTGCGTGACCTCGAGTGTCGCCTCGTTGTAGCGAGCGCCGTGGCAGGTGGGGCATGGGGCGTAGACGCTCGGCAAGAACAACAGCTCGACCATGACGAAGCCCTCGCCGGAGCAGGTGGCGCAGCGCCCTTTGCCGACGTTGAAAGAGAAGCGGCCGGCGTCGTAGCGCCGCGCCTTCGCAAGCTTCGTCTTCGCGAAGAGCTTGCGCACATGATCGAACAGGCCGGTGTAGGTCGCGAGGCTCGAGCGCGGCGTGCGTCCGATAGGCTTCTGGTCGACGATGACCAGGCGGCGCACCTCCGAGGCGCCGCTGCCGATGCGCCCGAGGGTCGGCGCCATGGGTGCCGTTTCGAGGGCCGGGACGTCGTCTGCTTGCTCCTCGTCCTCGCCCGTCATTCCGAGGTGGTCCCTGACGATGTCGACGAGCGCTTGCGAGACGAGACTCGACTTCCCGGATCCCGAGACCCCGGTGACCGCGGTCATGGCATGGAGCGGGAAGGCGGCGGCGAGATCCTGCAAATTGTTGCGCGTGACACCTTCGAGCCCGAGCCAGGCGATAGGCTCGCGACGCGCCCGAGTGACGGCGGAGCGCTTGCGAAAAACGAACTTGGCCGTCTGCGACGCGGCGACCTCCCGCAACCCTCGCAGCGGGCCGCTATAGAGGATGCGGCCTCCATGTTCGCCAGCGGCCGGCCCGACGTCGACCACCCAATCGGCTCGCTCGATGACGTCCACGGAGTGCTCGACGACGAACAGCGAGTTGCCGGCGTTCTTCAAAGCGGCCAGCGCACGCAGCAAGGCCTGCGTGTCAGACGGATGCAAGCCGGCGGTCGGCTCATCGAGCACGTACACGACACCGAAGAGATTGGCGCGTGCTTGGGTGGCGATGCGCAGGCGTTGGAGCTCACCGGGAGAGAGCGTTGGCGTGCTGCGGTCGAGCGTCAGATACCCGAGCCCCAGGTCCAGCAAGCTCGCGAGCCGCGCGACCATGTCTTCGGCGATGCGCTGCACGACGAGCCGCGAGTCGTCGTCGGCGGCCGTCTTCACTTGGCGCGAGAAGAGCGCGTGCAGCTCCTCGAGGGTGAGCCGCGAGGTCTGCATGATGTCCCGGCCCGCGAACCGAACCGCGAGGGCGGCGCGACCCAAGCGCTTGCCGTCGCACGTCGTGCAGTCGGCGCCGACGATGTAACGCGCGACGCGCTTCTTCATGAGGGCGCTCTGGGTGGTGGCGAAGGTCTGCAGCACGTACTTCCGAGCGCCCGTGAAGGTGCCCATGTAGCTGGGCTCCTCTTTGCGCTTCAGCGCCCGGCGCACCTCGTGGGGCTCGTAACCCGCGTAGACCGGCGCGGTCGGTTGTTCGTCGGTGAACAGCAGCCAATCGCGGTCCTGCTTGGGGAGCTTTCGCCATGGCGTATCGATGTCGTAGCCGAGCGTCGTGACGATGTCGCGCAGGTTCTGCCCGTGCCAAGCCGGCGGCCAGGCGGCGATGGCGCGCTCGCGAATCGTGAGCGCGGGGTCGGGGACCATCGAGGCTTCGGTGGCGTCGTAGAGGCGACCCAGTCCGTGGCAGCGGGGACAAGCGCCGCTCGGTGTGTTCGGCGAGAAGGCCTCGGCCTCGAGCCGCGGAGCGCCCTTCGGATAGTCGCCGGCGCGCGAGTAGAGCATGCGCAGCAGGTTCGAGAGGGTGGTGACACTGCCGACAGACGAGCGCGCCGTCGTCCCCCCGCGCTGCTGTTGCAAGGCGACGGCGGGAGGCAGCCCATCGATCGCGTCGACCTCGGGCACCGGCATCTGCTGGAACAGACGCCGCGCGTATGGCGAGACCGACTCGAGGTAGCGCCGCTGCGCTTCTGCGTAGAGGGTGCCGAAGGCGAGTGACGACTTGCCCGACCCCGAGACACCCGTGAATACGACCAGGGCGTCGCGGGGGATGTCGACGTCCACGTCCTTGAGGTTGTGCTCGCGGGCACCCCGGATCTGGACGACTGCTTTGGTCGACACGTCTCGCAAGATGCTACTCGACGGTGACGATGGCGAGCTCTTCGTCCCGACCGCCTTTCTCGATGGTG
>JBGGMJ010000059.1:0-3375 GCA_041288095.1 Myxococcota bacterium | reverse complement strand
AGTCCTCCTGGCGCGGCTTGCCGACGACGGTGGCGGGCCACAGCGGCTTCTTGCGCCGGCACACCTTGTCGACGCGACCTCTTACGGTCTATATTCAGACCGTATTCGGTCAGGAGACCCAGCATGAAGCCGGTGCGTATCGCAGAAGACATCGTTCCGATCGCGACGTTCAAGGCGCGTGCAGCCACGTGGTTGAAGCACGCGGCGGATACCGGCCAACCAGTTGTCATCACCCAGAACGGCAAGCCAGCCGGAGTGTTGTTGTCTCCGTCAGAATACGACCGCATATCTGAACAGCAGCGCTTCGTAGAATCTGTTGCGCGCGGCATGGCAGATTCCGATGCAGGCCGCGTCATGAGCACCGCGCAGGCGCGGCAGAAGTTGTCAGCAGCACGCAAGGCACGAGCGCGGGCGGCGAAGAAGAAGTGAAGGTTCAATGGACCGACTGGGCCGTTGAGCAACTTGGGGCGATCGACGAGTACATCGCTAAGGACAACGCGACTGCGGCGGAGCGGCTTGTTGAAGCAGTATTCGCACGCGGCGAGTCCCTGAGCTCATTACCTCGACGCGGTTAGGGTTGTTCCTGAGCTCGGGCGCGAAGACGTCCGCGAGCTTGTGCATGGCAACTACCGCATCGTTTCCATCATCCGCCGTGACCGCATCGACGTGCTGACGGTCTTCGAACGGCACCGACTCCTTCGCGACGAAGACCTGGCAGAGTTGTAGAGGCGCCCAATGTGAAAGATGGCCGGCGCCGGCCCGGTGCAGATGGTGTGCGCTATGTCGGTGTATTTCGCAACGAGCAAGAACTGCGCGAGTGGGGCCGGCGACTAGCAGCGCTTCGACGCGACCCCTGCGGACATCTTCGATTGGGCGCGGCTACTCGCATGCTCGCCGTGGCACCCAGGAACACCGCATGTCGTTTTGTCGGGAGGCGCGCAGCACGGGCACTCGAGTCGCTTGCCCCGGAGGTGATAGTGGTGATCTCTGCTGACTCCCCGTTGTGAAGACTCGCTCACCCAAGAAGACGAGGCGTCCGTGTCCATCACAGTCATCGTTGAGTTTCAGGCGAAGCCCGGGAAGCGGGCGGAGCTGCTGCGTGTCCTGCAAGATCTGATCGAGAAACACGGGGCCGGCCTCCCTGGTTATCTTGGGAGTGTGCGCTACGAGGCGATCGACAATCCCGACGTGCTCGTCGAGATCGCCGAGTGGGAGTCGGTGGAGAAACGGAAGGCACACATCGACAAGGCGATGGCAACCGGCGTGTTCGCGCCGTTGACCGAACTGATGGGCGCGCCGTTCAGAGCGACGGTGATCCGACAGGTGTATTGACCGCGTGTCCGCGGCCCCCAACAACGCTAGAGCCCATGACAAACTTGCCCATCCTAATCGCCATGGCGGTCACCGCAATTGCGGCCTACGTTCTCTTTGGCGGTGCACAGCTTCCCGGGGGCATGACGTTCCCGCCCGGCCTCGCATGGGCGGCGCTCGTCGTTGGAGGCATCATCACGCTGCACGAGTTGCTGGGGCGCCCGGTACTATTTCTTCGTTGGTCGTTTCTCAGGGTCCTGATCGGTATGAAGCACATGCTCACCGAGTGGCAAGTGGGCGACGGTCGTGAGGAGGCGGTGGCGCGCTTCGTCGTAAGCAACGCGCCGAAGGGGGATATCAACGCGGTAATTGCGGCGATCGACGAGTACGCGTACCGCCACAAGTTCCTGATGAACGTCGGAGACAAGAAGGGTGCGTTGCTCGACGGTGTCATCGAACGAGTCAAGCCGAAGCGCGTGCTCGAGCTCGGCGCTTACGTCGGGTATAGCGCGCTGCGGATCGCGCGAAAGCTCCCGGCAGGCGGTCATCTATACTCAGTGGAGTTCAACGCCGCGAATGCCGCCGTAGCCAGGCGCATCATCGAGCACGCCGGGGCCACAGATCGGGTGACCTTCGTGCACGGCTTTCTCGGGGATGGCGGGAAGACCTTCGCGCACCTGGCGAACGACCTCGGATTCGTCGCCGGATCGCTCGACGCGGCATTCATCGATCATGCGAAGGAAGCCTACCTCCCCGACCTCATGAGCATCTTGCAGAACGGGTGGCTTCGCCCCGGGGCGGTCGTCGTGGCCGACAACATAGGGTTTCCGGGAGCACCCGGGTATCGCGAGTACATGGACGCAGAGGAGGGCAAGCGCTGGCGCACCACTGCGCACCAAGCGCACCTCGAGTACCAATCGCTCGTTCCCGACGTCGTGCTCGAGTCCACGTTGATCGGGTAGACCGGCGAGAATCGGTCGCCGCGTCGGCTCGCGCTCGGAGTGATGGCGGACCTCCGAGATGGCAAGGGGCTCCGCAGGCGACGGGGGAGGCTCACTCGGCCGCGGTGATTAGGTGCCGCCCAATGTGAAAGATGGCCGTCGCCGGCCTGGTGCCGAGTTGTACGCTATGCCGGTGTTGCGCGCTACGCGTTAGAACTCCGCGAGTGACGCCGGCGACCTCGCGGCGCTTCGACGCGAGGCGACACCGACGCTCGTTGGTCGCGTCATGATCGGTTTGCGAGACGGGTCGCTATCCTACGCCACGTTCGCCTCACGAGTGCGCAGAATGCTGCGTCAGCGAAGGCAGGCATCCATGTTTCAACGAAACTACGTTCGTGCAGGACGGCGGTACGCAGCGAGAAGCCAAGAAGCGCGAGCGTAATGGCGAGGTTCTGCCATGATGAGAGCTCCCAGCCCCAATCGATGCCGAATTCGTGTCGCGAGAGCGGGTAGAAATAGGTCAGTGTCCATCCCACTCCGCTCCCGACCAAGTCGCACGCTAGGTGGAGATGAAACGCAGCGAACGCGAGCACTGCGACACGACCGCGATCTCGTGCGAAAGCTCCAGCGAGAGCGGCCGCGAACGCGGCAGCAACGACACCGTGCGTGAGCACGTGATGCCATCGGTCATAGGCGTCGACGCCCCAAAGCAAGCTGACACCGTCGACATCAGGCGACACTCCCGACCATGCGACAAGCCTGCGGTCGCGTCGTTCGGGCAGCGTTGATCCGAGTGCCCACGACATCATGAGGTGTGTCTGGATGTGCATTCGAGATTACGGGTCGGCCAATGTGAAAGATGGCCGCCGCCGGCCCTCGGCACAGTTGTGCGCTATGCCGGTGTGGCGCGCAACGGGCTAGAACTCCGTGAGTGAAGCCGGCGACTCGCGGCGCATCGCCGCGAGCTTCTGCGGCCATCTTGGATTGGGCGGCCCTGTGCTACAATCGCTCGCGGATGCGCAGCCTTCGATCGAGCCTTGTCTTTGCCCTATGCTGCGTGAGCATCACGGCCTGCGACAATCCGCTGATTGGCGACTGGAAGAACGAGCCGATCCCCTTCAGT
>JBGGMJ010000058.1:0-49041 GCA_041288095.1 Myxococcota bacterium | reverse complement strand
TCGCTGTCGTTCTCGTCGTCTCCGCCAAAACGACTTTCGCCGCGACCATCCAAGTGACACCGACCTCGGGTGGCGGCGGTGAGGCCGCGTGCGCCAATGACGTCGCCGAGCCGAAGACGCTGTGTAGCTTGACCGAGGCACTCGCGGTCGCGTCGCACAACGACGAGAGCGACATCATCAATCTCGGTGCCGGTACCTATTCGATCATGAGCAACGACCCACCGGGCTACCCGTTCAACGGCGGGAGCATCGACGGCAACTCTTTGTCGATTGTCGGAGCCGGCATGGGGGTGACCATCCTCGATGGAGCGTCGACGCGCTCCGTCCTCGCGCTCAGCGTGAGCGGCGATGCTGACATCGTGGTTCGGGATTTGACCATCCAGAACGGCACGGTGCCTTCGGACGCGGACAGCTTCAGCGCCGGGCTCTTTGCCGGCCACGATGCCGGCACGATCACCATCGAGCGCGTCGAGCTCAAGGACAACCTCGACGGCAAGCGCGCGGGCGGGGCGCACCTGACGGGCAACAGCGGCACCATCATCGTCAAGGACTGCGTCGTCTCTGGGAACACGGGGGCCGCGAACGCCAAGGCGAATGGGATCGATATTTGGTCGAACTTCAACGGCGCCATCGTGTTCCAGGGTAACCACGTGCAGGGGAACGTTGGCGGCGCGGGGTGGGCCGGTGGGGTCAACTTGTTGAATGTGAGCGGCGGCTCCGCCATCACCGTGCTCGACAATCTCGTGACCGCAAACGCCGGTCTGCAGGTCGGCGGCGTCAACCTCAATATCTTCTTTGCTTCGGGCCCAGTGCTCATCGCCAACAACGTCATCGCGGACAATCAGAGCACGACGGCCGATTTCTTGTACCCGGCGGGCGCCTTGGCGCTGCTCAGTGACGCGAATTCACCAGTCGATGTCGACATCATCAACAACACGTTCGTGGGCAATTCCTCCGTCGAGGCGGTCGGCGGCGTGTTCGTCTATCACGGCGTACCGGGCGGCAGCTCGGCGGCGCACACCGATCTCGTGAACAACATCTTCTTCGATAACGTAGCGCCTCCCGGAACCGGCAACGACTTCGTCGTTCGCGCCAACGCGGGCACGACACCGACGTTCACCGTCTCGCACAACCTCGCTTCCGATGGTTGTTTCACCAACGACAGCGTGACGCTCAACTGCGACCTTGCGAGCGCGGCGCTGGTCACACTGACCAACGCGGTGCAGGGCGATCCACTGTTCGCGAACGCGGCGAGTGGTGACTTCAGCCTGCGTGTCGGCAGTCCGGCGCTCGACGCCGGCGACGACGCGGCTCCGAGTCTACCGGCGACCGACTTCGCGGGCGCGCGGCGCATCGTGGGCTCCGCGGTGGACCTCGGCGCGCTGGAGGCCCAGGGTCGGATCGCGATCGACCCCGCGAGCCGGGCCTTCGGCGATATCGAAGCGAACGGCACCGCCTCGGGCGAGGTGATGGTTACCAACGAGGGAGCCGGCCTGCTGACGGTCACGAGCGTCTCGCTCGCCTCCGGCGCTCCGTTCACGATCGACGTCCACTACGGCGACGCGCCCTGCGGCGCGACCAGCTTCGTCCTCACCGGCAACGCGAGCTGCACGATCGGCATCGTGTTCATCCCGCCCGCATTCACGCAGTACGCCGACACCCTAACCATCACCTCCGACGACCCCACCAATCCAACCCTAACCCTTGCGCTCACCGGCACCGGCACCCCCGAGCAAGCCGGCAAGCCGCCGGTCACCGGCGACGGCGGCTGCACCTCCTCGAGGAGCGCCAGCGGTATTGTGATTGCGCTCGTGCTGGCCCTAACCCTCACCAATCGACCAGGAACATTCTCCGTCCGCTTTTCGCGTCGCAAGTTGCGACAGCAGCGACCGTGACAGCGGGAAGGGCCGCAGTTCGCCGCCCAGATGAAGCCTCGGGCCGGCATGCTGGGTGCACCGAGGGCGAGGATGGTGTTTGCGCCCGGTGCTCCTTTGCTCGACGGCCATGTGCCGGTGCATGCGGGGACGCATCACGCGCGGTTCATCACGAGTGATGTTCCCATTCATGTGATTTCGCGTGTCTTCCAAGGCCGACACCTGCTGCGACCGTGTACCGAGCTCAACGCCATCATCCTGGGTGTCGTCGGGCGAGCCCTGCGGCGATACGCCAAGGTGCGACTGTACGCTATGGCGTTTCTCTCCAACCATGCTCACTTCATGCTCCAAGGCCCCCCTGAGGAGGTTCCCGCCTTCATCGGATTCATCAAGCGAGAGATCTCGCGCCGGTGGGCGCGGAACTCTTCCGTCGGCTGGAGCGGAACGATGTGGCACGAGTATCGGGCCACTGCTCTTCCGACACCTGAGAGTCAGGTGGCGTGCCTCAAGTACATCCTCAGCCAAGGTGTCAAAGAGGGACTCGTCGGTCGCCCAGAAGAGTGGCCCGGCGTGCATTGTGCACGTTCTCTCCTCTACGGTGAGCCACTCCGGGGCACCTGGTTGAACGCCACGACATATTCCCGCGCCGTCGATAGTCAGTCGCGCCGGCGGCATCCCAAGGTGATTTCCAGGCGTGATCACCTGACCGACTATTCGGTCGAGCTGGCCCCGATCCCCGCGTGGCAGCACTTGGGCACGGAAGCGCGGCGTAGCGAAATTCGGCGACTCGTCGAGGAGATCGTTGCTGAGGGCAACGCCACGAGGGCAGGACGCTCGCCGATGGGCGCGCGGCGGATTCGCCGAGTGCCGCTGGACCATCGAACCGCATTGCCGGAGGTTCCTTGGATCCAGCGCCGCCGGCGAATCGTATGTTGGGCGTCGCCGAATGCCCCAGCTACGCAGTGCTATCTGGAAGCCTATTGGAGCTTCCAACTGCGGTTCCGCCGTGCCGCTATAGAGGACGCTAGGTGTCGTGCCCCGGTTTTTCCCATCGGTTCGTTCGCGCCAGGCAGATGGACGACACCACCCGACGGGTTACCGGCCGGAGCGTAGAAGAACGCTCGAGATCTGCCTAGAACCTGCTCCAGGTTGCGCATTGCCGGCCGAAAACCCAACAACGGCCCCCCTGTGCCTCACGCACCGCGCCTCGAGCACCCGACAGACAACAACGAGGGTCCATTTGCGCGAGTGCTCGCAAGAAGGTTCCTGGTCGATGGTGGGTCCAGGCGCGCGGAGCGGGCGTCCATACTCCTGGACGCCCGGCGGGCTTGCGGCGTCCTGGTGGTGTCTTGGTGGTTGATGGGACGTGGGGGCGGCTGTGGTACGCGGCGTGCAGTCTCGAGTTGCATGGCAAGGCTGCTGATCCTTTCGTGCTGCGCGTTGCTCGCGGGTTGTACCGATGCCGAGTTGTGCGTCGCGCCCTGTGAGATGCCTCCCGGCGAGGTGATCGACAACGTCGTCGAGCTGGCGGGCGAGGCGTGCACCGTGGCGCCGACCGCCATCACGTTTCCGTACAAGATTCTGTTCGTCATCGATCACTCGGGGAGCAACCGAACGAGCGACCCACAGGACCGCCGTGCCGACGCCGTCCAACGGGTCATAGAGCGCTATGCGGACAACGCCAGCGTGCATTTCGGCATCATTCGCTTCGCGGCCGAGCCCGAGCGCCTGACACCGACGTTCACGCGCGACACCGCGACTCTCATCGCCAGCGCCATTCCGCCGCTGCGCGACGAGACCGGCGGCACCGACTACGTGAAGGTGCTCGAGATGGCGCGTGACTTTCTCGACGAAGACATGCGCTTGCTGTCCGCCTCCGAGCTCGCCCGTACACGCTATGACGTACAGTTCCTCTCGGACGGCGACCCCAACCCCTGCGTGCCGCTCACGACCGTTCTCGCGGGCACCGCGGCCTTGATGAATCTCGCCGACGTCTTTCACCCGTTCTCCTTGCGCCTCAGCACGACGCGCTTGAACTACATGCAGTATCAAACCGAGTGCCAATACGGCGACCCGACCCAATTCCTGCAGCCGATGGCGGGAATCGGCGACGGCACCTTCCGCGATCTCGTCGCCGACACGCTCGACTTCGACATCGGCTTCGTGGAGATCCTACGACGCTTCGAATCCCGCGAGTTCTACATCGTCAACACCAGCAGGGTCGTCTGGGACGACGAGCTGCATCCCGACAGTGACCGCGATGGCATACGCGACGCGGACGATCCCAACCCGACGAGTGCCGATGCGGACGTCGACGGCTGCAACGATCGCGTCGACCAAGCGCTCCTGCCGAATCGCGACTTGTGCCATTCGCAATGCGACGCATCGGATCTCATCGACCGCGATGGCGACGCCATTCCAGACTGCGCCGAGGCGGCGCTCGCCTTCGACGCGACGGCGGCGGATTCCGACGCTGACGGTTTCCCGGATGACATCGAGCTGCGGCTCGGCACCAATGCGCTTGATGTTCGCACGCTGACACAAGACACCGACCGCGACGGCGTGGTTGACGCCCAGGAGATCCGCGTTGGGACGAATCCGATCTTTCCGGATGCGACCCAAGACTGGGCGTATGTCTACAGCGCGCTCACGCCGACCGACGCCCCGGACCAGGGCACGAGCTGCTTCGACTTCCGGGTCAACAACGTGCGCTTGGTCGAGACGCTGGCGACGCAGGACAGCGCGGCTGGCGACAACGTGGTGTGCTTGTACGTGCTGCAAACCGCGGTCGATGCTCCGGATGGCCTGCCGACGGTCACCCGCTCGTGCACGACGGTCAGCTATCGCCGCACCGCTGACGGCGACGCGAAGTTTCCCGCCGACGGTCTCGTCGCCATCGACCCCGAAGATTTTCAGCTCGCCTACAGATGAAACGAGGAGCGGCACATGTCTCGCGGTGACTACCTATGCGGTCTCATGCTGGCGTCGTTGTTTGGCTGCGGCGGCGTCGGCGGGGATCCGTACAGCGAGGCCCCCGGCGACGACGAAGCGGGGTCGCTCACTGGTGACGCCGATACGACGGGCGCTACCGACGAAGACCCACCGTCGCCGGGTGGTACCGGCGCGGTGGCGAAAACTTTGTATGTGGCGCCTGACGGCGATGACGGGGCGAGTGGCGCCATGGATGCGCCACTCGCCTCCCTCGCCGCGGCCCTCGCTCGCGTCCCTCCGGCCGGTACCGTGGTGATGCGCGGCGGTGTGTATCGCCCGACCTCCGCGGTGCGCCTGCAAGCGAGCGGCGACGGTGACAGCGCGAGGCTCACGCTCATGGCGCAGCCGGGCGAATCGGTGACGCTCGATTTCGCGGACAACACACGACATGCCGCTCCACCGCAACCACGGGTCGACGATTCGCTGGCGGCGACCGGTAACGCCGTTGGTCTCTTGGTTACCGGAGACTGGTGGCGGATCGAGGGCCTCGCTATCCGCAACGCCGCCTACTACGGCGTGCGGGTGTACGGCTCGCACAACGTTCTGGCGCGGCTCGACCTCGCCGGCAACAAGGCTTCCGGGCTCGAGATCACCGGCAAGGATGGGTACGCTCCAGCGGACAACCTGGTCGTCGATTGCGACTCACACGACAACTTCGACCCGCAAGGCAACGGCGAGGACGCCGACGGGTTCGCGGCGAAGTTCGATACCCTGGGCCCGGGCAACGTCTTCCGACGCACGCGGGCCTGGAGCAACTCCGACGACGGCTATGACTTCTGGCATGCGCCGCACCGCGTGCTCATCGAGGAGTGTTGGTCGTTCGACAACGGCTTCAACCGGACGGAGTGGGCCGCGCAGCTCACCGGCGCGTTCCAGGGTGACGGCTTCGGGTTCAAGCTCGGCCAGGACGCCGCGGACCTGGCGCTGGTGCGCGTCGTCGCATGGGGAAACAAAGGCTTCGGCATCGATGACAACGGCAACCGCGGCCCGGGGCTCCACATCGAGCACGCGACGCTCTTCGCCAATGCCAAGGACGGCAATTTCATCCAGGTTAGTCTCGACGACGGCATGCCCCATCACATCGTCAACTCACTCGTCTTCGACACTGACGCAGGGTTTACGCAGGCGGCTGGGGTGCAACTCACCGGCGCGGTCGTCGACGACGACAACAGTTGGAGTCTTGGTGGCGTCGCGGTCACCGTGGACGACTTCGTCGACACGGATGCGACGCGCCTGCGCCGTGATGGGACCGCTCCGCGCGCCGGCGATGGGACGCGGGTCCCCATCGGTTTACGCCTGCGTGCCGGCAGCGACGCGATCGACGCCGGCGCCGCCAACGGCGCGCCTTTCGTCGGCGGCGCGCCCGACCTCGGTGCTTTCGAGGTGGGGGCGCCCGACTGACGAAGCAGACTAGGCGCGAAAGTCGGCGACCCAGGACAGCCCGTCGGTGACGGGAGTCGGCTTGGTGCTGTAGTCGGTGTCGACGAAAACGTGCGTGGCGCGGGCGAAACCGTCGTGGAAGACCACGACGTTCGCGGGCTCGTTGTCGAAGGTCGCGAGAACGGGGCCGCGGCGGGCGATGACCGGGAGAGCCTTGGCCTTGAACTCGGCGTCGGGGGTCTCGAAGCGGTCCTTGAGGATGACGTGGCTGCGCTCGTCCATGGGAAAGCCGGCGGCGCGCAGGGCGTCGCGGGTGCCGGCGCCCATGTTGGGCTCGTCGCGGCCGGTTAGGTAGACGGTAGTCGCACCGGCTTCGTGCAAGGCTTTCGCGTAAGCCAATGCCCCGAGGTGCGGTCGGTCGTACTGCATGTACCCGTTGGTGAAGAAGCGCTCCTTCCAGTAGCGGCTGGCGCTGGCGAGCGCATCGCGGACCCCCGCGGCGTCCGCCGCCAAGCCCAGGCGCTCGAAGGTTCCCGCGAGATCATAGGCGATGCTGGGCGCGCGCAGGCCCTCGAAGGCCTCGCGGATGTTGGCCGGCAGGTCCGACGTGTCGGCGAGCCACTCTTGCAGGATCTTTAGCGTTCGAAAGCGGTTGTCGAAGAGCGTCCCGTCCAAGTCGTAGATGACCACGGGCGGCGGCGTGCCTGTGCGCTTGGCCACTTCGGCCGCGAGGCGAATCTCGTCCTTGATGGCGTTCAAGGTGGCTGACTGCGACCGCGCGAGGAACTTCGAGGCGGCAATCCAGGCGCGCCCGGGGAGGGATACGACCTCGCCGCTGTCGCCGCGCACGGGCGTGACACGCGAAGTCCGGGGCACAGCCGAGGCCGGCTCGGGAAGACGATAAGGTCGACCAGTGACCGACCCTTCGCGGAGGCCGACGATGGCGGTGTCGAGGACGAGATTGTGGGAGAAGCGCGCCGTAAGGCGGCCGGTAGCGGACTGAATCATGGTGGGAGATCCTGAAGGAAGGGACCGGCACCGTGCGCTTTCGCGAAGCATACGTAAAATACATAATTCCCATGTTATTTATGCTCATATAGAATGGGCTCATGCAGCTCGACCGCTTGCGCTATTTCCACGCCGTCGCCCGAGCCGGCAGCATCACCAAGGCCGCGCGCGCGTTGCGCGTGAGTCAGCCCTCGGTCAGCAAGACCGTGAGGCTCCTCGAGGAGGACGAAGGCGTCACGCTTCTCGATCGCACCGGCAGGGGAGGCGTCCAGCTCACCCCCGCCGGACGTCGCTTTCTCGTCAGCTGCGAAGTCGTCTTCGGTGAGATCGAGAAATTGCGACGCTCCGTAATAGCGGAGCGTACGGAATGTGTCGGCCACCTCAAGCTCGGAGCATCGGACAACGTTTGCAACTACCTGATGCCGAGCTTGCTCGAGCCGTTTCTCGCGCGGCATCCGAAGGTAACCGTCGCCGTGTTCAGCGGTACCTCGGACAGCATCGCCAAGGAGATTCTCGAAGGCGACGACGAGCTCGGTGTCTTCTACACCCAGCCCCGCGATGCGCGGCTCGCGACGCAAGCGTTGTGCTTCGTCGAGTTCGTGGTCGTGGCCGGCGGCCGCGCGGAGCTCACCCGTCGCGATCTGCAGCGCGTCCCATACGTCGGCTCGCGCACCACGGACTATGTGAAGCGCTACCCGGCGATGCGCATGCTCGCATCGCTCGGTGTCCAACCGAACGTCGTCATCGAGACCAACAACCAGGAGACACAGAAGCGTCTCGCGCTCGCCGGTTTGGGCTACACCGTCGTGCCGAAGTTCATCGTGCAACGCGAGGTGACACGAGGCGAGGCCGTCGTCGCCAAGGTCTCGAAGCGCATCGGCTCTCCGCTCTTCCTGGTGACCCGCAAAGGCCGGACCCTCTCGCGCCCGGCCGAGCTGTTCGCGGCGCACCTGCGAGCGATGATCCCCGCGCTCGCGGGCGGCGCGGCGCCTTGACGAAGCGAAAGACGTTGACCAGCTTCGCAAGGTGGTACTGAAGACTGCGATTACGCTGGTGCGCGACACCGCCAAGGAGTGGTCCGACGACAATGCGTCGAGCCTCGCCGCGTCGGTGGCTTTTTACACGCTCGTCTCGCTGGCGCCGCTGCTCCTCGTCGTGCTCGCCGTCGCGGGCTTCGTTTTCGGAGAAGAGGCCGCGCGCGGCGAGCTCTTCGGACAGATCGCCGGCCTCATCGGCGCCGACGCCGCCAAGGTGGTCGAAGCGGCCATCGACAACGCCGGCAAGCACGAGAAGACCGGCATCATCGCGTCCGCCATCAACCTCGCGGTGTTGCTCTTCGGCGCGACCGGCGCATTCGCCGAGCTGCAGTACGCCCTCAACACCATCTGGGGCGTGCAGCCGAAGGAGGCCCAAAAGACCAAGACGACCATCTGGAACTACCTGCGCAAGCGCGTTCTGTCGTTCGCGATGATTCTCGTCTTGGGCTTCCTGTTGCTGGTGTCGTTGGTGTTGTCCGCCGCCATCTCGGGTCTCACCGGCGCGTTGAAGGGCGTGATTCCCGGCGTCAGTCTGCTATGGCAGCCACTCAATTTCGGTGTTTCGTTCATCGTAACGACGCTGCTCTTCGCGATGATTTACAAAGTGCTGCCCGATGCCAACGTGCGCTGGCGGCACACCTGGGTCGGCGCCGGTATCACATCGCTACTCTTCAGCATCGGTAAGCTCCTCATCGGCCTCTACCTGGGGAACGCGAGCTTCGGCTCGACGTATGGCGCCGCCGGCGCGCTCGTCGTAACCATCGTGTGGGTTTACTACTCGGCGCAGATCATGTTCTTCGGCGCGGAGTTCACACAGGTGTTCGCCCGCTATCGCGGCGAAGAAATCGAGCCGGATGAGCACGCAGTGCGCGTCGATGTCGTCAAACGCGAGATCCCCGAAGGCGAGCCCGAAAAGACCGGCGATCGCCATTCTCGCAACGGCGTGCCTGCTCGTTCCTAGCCCTGGCCGCGCGGACACGCGTGTCGACATCGGCTTGGGGAGTGTCGCACCCCTCTACATGGGCGGACAGGTGCTGGTGGAGCTGCCTCATCGCATTCTCTTGTCCGCTGAAGCGGGCTGGATGCCGTCTCCGTACGCGAGCTTCATCAATGCCGTCGCGCAATCGTTCGACGCCTACAACGACGAGACCGCGCAGATCATCGAATCGGCAATCACCGGCGCGTTCGTCTTTCGCCCGAGCATCGGCTTCCGCCCGTCGTCCGATCTGGAGCTCGAGATCCTCGCCGGCTACACGCTGCTCGTCCTCAGCGAAGACATCACCGGCATCGACATCATCAAGGACGCGGTTCGAAGGTCGTCTTCGAGCATCACCGGCAACGAGCAGGTCGACTTGTCCTCCACGATTCACGGCTTCCATGTCACGCTCGCGTACTCTTGGGAGCTCGCCGAGCACTGGGCCCTGCGCGCGTCGCTCGGCTACATGCAGGCCGTGGCGTCATCGACCAGCATCGAGGCGCCGGTGATCGAGCGACGTGAGCCTACCGAGTTCCGCGTCCTCGCCGCGGCCCTCGATAGCTACCTCGACGAAAAGTACACGACGTACGTCAAGCTGCCGACGCTTGGCTTGACCCTGAACTATCGTTTCTAGACGATGGCGCGCCGATGTTGCGCATCTTCGACGAGCCCTTCGCCAACCACACGACCCTCAAGCTGGGTGGTCCGGCGCGAGAATGGTGGCGCCTCGAGTCGACCGCCGAGATTGGCCGGGCGGTCGCGTTGGCCGAGGCGGATGGCGTGCCGTTCGTCATCGTCGGGGGTGGTAGCAATCTGGTCGCGAGCGACCGTGGCTTTCCCGGGCGGGTGCTGCAGGTCGCCAATCGGGGTGTGACCATCAGCGGCGACGAGGTCACGGTGGCGGCGGGCGAGCCGTGGGATGCGCTCGTCGGCCTGTGCGTCGACGAAGGACTCGCTGGGCTCGAATGTTTGTCGGGCATTCCCGGCACCGCTGGCGCGACGCCCATCCAGAACGTCGGGGCCTATGGCCAAGAAGTCTCCGATACCATCGTCGCCGTCGAGGCTTACGACCGTCGCGTCGGACACAACGTGACCCTGAGCCCGAAGGAGTGCGCTTTTGCGTACCGCGACAGCGCCATCAAGCACGACGCGCGCTGGGTGGTGATTGGGGTGACATTCGCCCTGAGACGGTCCCGCACGGCGTCCGGGCTGCGCTATCCCGAGCTCACCAAAGCCCTCGGAAGTGGCGAGGAAGCGCCACTTGCGGAGGTGCGGTCCACCGTGGTCGGGTTGCGTCGCGCCAAAGGCATGGTGATCGACCCCACCGACCCCGAATCGTGCAGCGCCGGTTCGTTCTTCATGAACCCCATCCTTGGGGGCGACGCGCTCGCCGACCTCGAGCAGCGCCTCGCGACCCAGCCGCCACGTTACGCCCACGGCGACCGCTGGAAGGTCCCCGCGGCCTGGCTCATCGAGCGCTCGGGCTTCACCAAAGGCCACGGTGGTCCGCGCGTCGGCATCTCGAAGAAACACGCGCTGGCTCTCGTGCACTACGGCGGCGGCACCACCGACGAGCTCCTTGCCCTCGCGCGCTCCATCCGCGATGGCGTACTTGCCCAGACCGGCGTGACCTTGCACAACGAGCCTGTGCTGCTCGGAGAGACTTTGTGAACCGCGACGAGATTCAACGCGCCATGCAGCGCATCGACCGCTACGTGCGCCGAACGCCGATCACCGAGCTGGAGCGAGGCGATGCGCGCATCGTTCTCAAGCTCGAGAGCATGCAACGCTCCGGTTCATTCAAAGCGCGTGGCGCCTTCAACAGCCTGCTGGCGAAGCCGGTCAGCGGCCGCGGCGTCATCACCGCGAGCGGAGGCAATCATGGGGCCGCTGTCGCCTATGCGGCGCACAAGCTAGGGGTGCGTTCGGAGATCTTCGTCCCGACCATCACCTCGCCGGTGAAGCTCGCGCGCCTGCGTGAGTATGCCGCGGCCGTGACCGTGATCGGCAATTCGTACGCCGAAGCGCACGAGGCGAGCCTCATCCGCGCCAAGGAGACCAAGGCGCGCTACATCCACGCCTACGACCAGCCGGAGGTCATCGCCGGCCAGGGCACGGTCGCCATGGAGCTCGAGATCCAAGCGGCCGATCTCGACACACTTCTGGTCTCCGTGGGGGGCGGCGGTCTGCTGGCGGGGTGCCTCTCCTGGTACGAGCAGAGTGTCCGCATCATCGCCGTCGAGCCGAGCAGGGCGCCGACCCTCGCCAAGGCCATGGAGGCAGGCCAACCGGTGGACGTCGAGGTTTCGGGCATCGCCGCCGACTCCCTGGGCGCCCGTCGCGTCGGCGAGCTCATGTTCCCGCTGGCACAGCAGTTTTTGGACCGGGTCGTGCTGGTCGAGGACTCCGATATCGCCATGGCCCAGGCCCTCCTTTGGTCGAGCATGCGCTTGGTCGTCGAGCCCGGTGGCGCGGCGGCGCTGGCGGCCCTCACGGCCGGTCGCTATCGCCCGTCGGCAGGTGAGAAAGTCGGCGTCGTGGTGTGCGGTGGCAACGCGGATCTCTCGAAGCTGGCACAGCTTGCGGGTTCCCCCGGGTAAGGCTACTTGGCGTACCCAGCATGGCCTCTGTGAAACCCATGGATGAAGCCGAGACCCCCGCCGAACAGGCACCGGCCCTGACCCCGTTGCGCTTCGACCGCAAGGGCCTCACCGACGCGCAGCTGCTCGAGCTCTACGACGCCATCTTGTTGCCGCGCATGATCGAGGAGAAGTCGCTGCTTCTCCTGCGCCAGGGCAAGGTCAGCAAGTGGTTTTCCGGCATCGGCCAGGAGGGCATCTCCGTCGGGCTCACGCAGGCGCTGCGCGACAGCGACTACATCTTGCCGCTCCACCGCAACCTTGGCGTGTTCACCGGTCGCCAGATGCCCCTCGTGAAGCTGTTCGCGCAGTGGCACGGCAAGAAGTCGGGCTACACCAAGGGTCGCGACCGCTCGTTCCACTTCGGCAGTCCGGACGACCGTGTCATCGGCATGATCTCCCACCTGGGTGCCATGCTCGGCGTCGCCGATGGTCTCGCGCTCGCCTCGAATCTCGACAAGGACGATTACGTCGCGGCGGTCTTCTCTGGTGACGGCGGCGCCTCCGAAGGCGACTTCCACGAGGCAATCAACGTCGCCGCGGTCTGGAATCTCCCGGTCATCTTCGTGATCGAGAACAATGGCTACGGCTTGTCGACGCCGTCGCGTGATCAGTTCGTCTGCAAGCAGTTCATCGACAAGGCCATCGGCTACGGCATCGAAGGTGTGCAGGTCGACGGCAACAACGTGCTCGATGTCTACACGGCAGTGCGCCGCATCGCCGAGCGCATGCGTCGCGACAGGAAGCCGGTGCTGCTCGAGTGCATGACGTTCCGCATGCGCGGACACGAAGAAGCCTCGGGCACCAAATACGTGCCGCAGATCCTGTTCGACACCTGGCAGAGCAAAGATCCCGTCGCCGGTTACGAGAGGTTCCTCGAGAGCGAAGGGGTGCTGACGCACGCTGAAACGGACAAGCGCCGTGCCGCTCTCAAGAAGACCATCGAAGACGCATGGGACGAGGTCTTCGCCCAGCCCGACATCAAGGCCGATCTCGAGGAAGAGATCGGTGACGTGTACGCAGTGTCCGCTGAGGCGGACGAGCCGCGCATCGTCGAACAAGGCACTAGCGCGAAGCGTTTCGTGGACGCCCTCTCGGATGGTCTACGCCAGGCGATGGAGCGCGACGACAAGCTGGTGATCATGGGCCAGGACGTCGCGGATTACGGCGGCGTCTTCAAGGTGACGCAGGGCTTCGTCGAGAAGTTCGGCAAGGACCGTGTGCGCAACACGCCGCTGTGCGAGTCCGCCATCCTGGGCGCGGGGCTCGGCCTCGCCATCGCCGGCCGGCCCTCCGTGGTCGAGATGCAGTTCGCCGACTTCGTGAGCTGCGGCTTCAATCAGATCGTCAACAACCTAGCGAAGACGCACTACCGCTGGAACCAGCCCGTGAACGTCACCGTGCGCATGCCGACGGGCGCGGGCACGGGCGCCGGCCCATTCCACTCGCAGTCGAACGAGGCCTGGTTCACCCACGTGCCGGGCTTGAAGGTCGTGTATCCGTCGACGCCGCATGACGCCAAAGGTCTCATCGCCGCGGCGGTGCGCGACCCCAACCCGGTGATGTTCTTCGAGCACAAGGTGCTCTACCGCAGCGTCGAGGGTGAGGTGCCGGACGCCTATTACACCCTGCCCATCGGCAAAGCGCGGGTGGTCAGCGAGGGCAAGCGCGCGACCATCGTTACCTACGGCGCCGCCGTGCACTGGTGCGCCGAGTTGGCCGCGGCGGCGGAGGTCGAGCTGATCGATCTGATGACGCTCTTGCCATGGGACCGCGAGGCCGTCTTCGCGTCGGTGCGCAAGACGAACCGTTGCCTCGTGGTCCACGAGGACACGCTCATCGGCGGCTTCGGCGGTGAGATCGCGGCCAGCATCGGCGAGGAGCTCTTCCTGCACCTCGATGCGCCCGTCATGCGCGTCGCCTCGCTCGACACGCCGGTGCCTTTCAATCAGGCCCTCGAGAAGCAGTTCTTGCCCAAGAAACGGATTACGGCCGCGCTCGCCAAGCTTTTGGCATACTGAGAAACATGCTGGCCGTCGTTACGGGTTCCGGAGTTCGCGTTGGCCGCGCCATCGCCGTGGCGCTCGCCGATGCCGGTTACGATCTCGCGCTCCACGCCAACGACAACATCGTCGCCGCCACCGAGCTTGCCGCCGAGCTCACCCGGAAGGGTAGGCAGGCCTCGGTGCACAAGGCCGATTTGGGCGATCCGTTGCAGGTCGAGCGCCTCGTGAAGGAGCTGCGCGATCGTTACAAGGTCATCGACCTGCTCGTGAACAGCGCCTCAATCTACGTCGAAAAGCCCTTTGCCGACATCGATCTTGCCGCCTACACGCGAATGCAGCAGATCAACCTGACAGCGCCGTTTTTCCTCACCCAGGGGCTGCTCGAACCTTTGAAGCACGCAGCCAGTCCAAGCGTCATCAATATCGTGGATATCGCCGCCGAGCGTGTAGTTCCGCGGTATGCGCACTACACGGTGACGAAGGCGGGGCTCGCGGCGCTGACCAAGGCGCTGGCAACCGAGCTCGCGCCCAAGATCCGCGTAAACGGGGTGTCTCCCGGGCTGGTCGCAACGCCGGCGCAATGGACGGAAGCCACGAAGTCGGGCGCCTTGGACCGCATTCCGCTGCAGCGGAGCGGTCAACCCGAGGATGTCGCCAAGCTCGTGGTCTTCCTGGCGCGCGATGCCGCCTACATGACGGGTCAAATCGTCGCGGTCGACGGCGGCTGGAGCGCCGCCCTATGACGCAGGCGCTCGACATCGTCGCGGTCGAGGACATCGAGATCGATACCATCATCGGCATCTATCCGCCTGAGCGGACGAAGCCGCAGCGGTTGCGCTTGAACGTCGCCGCCTATCTCACGCCGAAGCCCGCCGGCACGCCGCGCCTTACCAGCTCCATCGACTACGCGCGTCTCACCGGCGATCTCTTGTTCATCCTCGAGCACGCGCACTTCGAGCTGCTCGAGTCGGCGCTCGAGGCTCTGGCGACGCACTGTCTAGGAGCGCCCACGGCCGACACGCCGCGCGCGCAGGTCGAGCGCGTCAAGCTCACCCTCGAGAAGCCTTTCGCGCTCGGGGGTCACGGCATTCCCAAGCTCACCATCGAGCGCGAGATCCCCGGGCCGGTGGTCATGCGCGACGACCTGCAGGTGATCTTCGAAGGCGAAGGCTGCGGCATCTACCGCTTCGTCGTGCCTCCCGGCGGCAAGGTCGCTGGAGTCGCGCCCGCTAAAGCGGTGATGCACGACTTCATGCTCGGCTCTGGTCTCATCGCGAATGGCGAGAAGCTGGCGCGCGGCGAAATGCATACGATCGACGGCGGCTTCGGCGTGGTCTACGAGAACACGACGGCGACCGTGCAGACCGTGCTGCGCATCGCCAGGCCCGCCGAGCGACCGAACCTCGGCGCCGCCGACACCGGTGACGCACCCAAGCGCCCTCCCACCGGCCGCCGGCCGTATTACCCGAGCGCAGACTCATGAAGGAGTATCACCCCATGTCAGCCAATTTTTTCGGATGGCGTGCGCTCGCTTTCGCCGTCGCCCTGGTCGCAGTCCCGGGCTCCTTGCTCGCGACCACGGTGCGCATCGCCGGCCTCGACGAGCTGGTGCACGAGTCGCACATGGTCGTCCGCGCCCACGTCGCTTTCGTCGACGAGCGCGCTGGCGAAGAGACGCGCAAGTTCCAGACGCGCATCGGTCTCGAGGTCGCCGAGTCGGTGAAGGGCTTCGACGCCGGCCAAACCACCTACGAGTTGGTGCTGCCGGGCGGCAAGCTCGGCCCGTACACCATGGCGATCCCCGGCATGCCGATCTTCGCGCCGGGCCAAGAGGTCGTGCTCCTAGTGAAGCACACCGAAGCGGGCGACACGATCACCGGGCTTGGTCAGGGCATCTTCAACGTCGACCGCCGGAGCGGTGAAGCCCGCGCGCGCCGTCTCGACGCGGGGGACGCGCGCATGGTCGACGTGAACGGACGTGACGCCCGTCTCGAGCTCATCGACGCGCCTCTGGTAGAGCTCATGACCAGACTCCGCACGCTCTCGGCGGAGGTGCCGCGATGAATCGCCTGATCGCCGTCGCGGTGCTGCTGGCGGCGCCGGCCGCTTTCGCGTTCTCGCTATCGCGGAGCAACTCGCATCACATCATCAAGTGGTACGACAACAACAACACCATCCCGTTGCAGCTCGACGCCAATGGCCCGACGCGCTTGCGCTCCGCCGACACGCCCACCGACGTGCGTGACGCCATCGACAGCGCCATCGACTCCTGGAACTCCATCACCTGCAACGGCTTGACTCTCGCGGTCAGCGGTACCACCACCGACACCACCAACGTGGTTTCGGACGGTGTCGATGCGATCGACGGTATCAATCGGGTAGTGTGGATCGAGACGGCGGCGCGCTATCCGTACAGCGCCCAGGTGCTCGGTGTGACCTCGCCTGTTTTCTATCAAGACGGCACCGTCATCGAGGCGGACATCATCTTCAACGGCGTCGACGACAACTGGGCGGTCTACGCCAACCTCGCCGACGTGCCCGGCGGCTCGACCAATGGCCAGGCGGTCGATGTCGAGAGCGTAGTCGTCCACGAGCTCGGTCACCTGATCGGCCTCGGCCACGTCCTGAACGGAGCGGCGCTGTCGGAGCCGCCGACCATGACGCCGACCGTTGATCCGCAACTGCGGACACGCACCCTCGAGGCGAACGACCGCGCCGGCGCCTGTTTCCTCTATCCGTCGACGGGCGCCACCGACCATGCGTGTACCGACAACGACCAATGCCCCGAGTTCATCTCCAACTCGTCGGACAACGAGGTCATCGTCGACCGCTCGCGATGCGTCAGCAGCCAATGCACGAAGATCGAAGATGTCCCGTGCGGTGACGGCGACCTCGGTGAGCGCTGCTGCGTCGACAACTGCAAGGGCCAGACAATCTGCTTGGCGCTCGCCGATGATCAGACCGCGTATTGCGCTTCGCGCTGTGACTCGTCGCGCTCGGATTCTTGCCCCGATGGCTTTACTTGCGCGCCGACGTCGAGCGGCTCCGGCGTGTGTATCACCGACGTCGTGCTCGGGTGTGACTGCGATACCAATGACGACTGCACCTCGAGCTGCGCCTGCGACAGCGACTGCGAGAACCCGCCACCGTCGGGCGAGATCGACGACAACAATTGCGCCGCCGGCGGCCATCTCGAGCTGTGGAGCCTCGTGGCCGTCTTGGGTCTGCTCTCAGGCCGGCGCTTGTTTCGGCTTGCGTAGCAGGGTCAGGGTCCCGATGAGGCCGGCGACTCCGGCGACCACCGCGCACAGCCCAGGAGCGGCCTTGTTGCCCGTCGTGTGTACGAGGTTCGTCGCGATCATCGGTGTGAAGCCGCCGAGCGTGGTCGCGAGGCTGTAAGCGAGCGAGAAGCCGACGGTGCGGACCTCGGGCGGCATCACCTCGGTCAAGGTCACTACCGTGGTGCCGTTGTAGCTCGCGTAGATGAACGACAGCCACAGCTCGACCGCGAGGAGGCGGCCGAAGCTCGGCTCGCTCGCGAGGTAAAGCATTGCTGGATAAGCGGTGAGGATGGCGAGGCCGGTGAAGGTGAGGAGGAGGGGCTTGCGGCCGACTCGGTCCGAGAGCGCGCCCATGGTCGGTAGCCAGCAGAAATTCGAGAGGCCGACGCAGATGGTGACCGTGAGCACCTCGCGCTCGGACAGTTGCAACACGGTGCGACCGAACGTCGGAGTGTAACCGGTGATCAAATAGAACGTTACCGTGCTCATGGTGACGAGACACATGCCGCCGAGGATGAGCCGCCAGTTGCCGAGCATCGAGCGGGCGATCTCCTGGAGCGTCGGGTGATGCTTGCGGGCGGCGAACACCGGTGTTTCGAGCAAGCTGTCGCGAATGAGGAAGACGAAGGGGATGATGGCGCAGCCGATGAAAAACGGGATGCGCCAGCCCCAGTCCGCCATGACGGATGCGGGCAGGGTCGCCGACAAGGTGAAGCCGAGCAGCGCGGCGAAGACCACGGCCATCTGCTGACTCGCCGATTGCCAGCTCGTGAAGAAGCCTTCACGGCCGGGCGTGGCAATCTCCGCCAGATACACCGAGACGCCGCCGAGCTCGACGCCGGCCGAGAAGCCTTGCAGCAGTCTTCCACACAGGACCAGCAAGGGCGCGGCTGGTCCGATGCTGGCGTAGCTCGGCACCGCGGCGACGAGCAGGGTGCCCGCGGCCATGAGCGAGAGTGTGATGAGGAGGCCTTTCCTGCGGCCGTGCCGGTCGATGTAAGCACCGAGGACGATGGCACCGAGCGGGCGCATGAGAAAGCCGGCGCCGAAGACGGCCAGCGCGGCCAAGATCGACGCGACCTCGCTATCCGCCGGAAAGTACGCCGCCGCGATGTACGTCGCGAAATAGACGTAGACCATGAAGTCGTACATCTCGAGGAAGTTGCCGCTGACGACGCGAAAGACGGTGCGGGCTTTGCTCTCACTCATTGGCGAGCCAGCTTGGCACAGGTCGGGAGGAAACCGACATGGCGGCACGACCGAAAAAGCGGCTCACGCATTCCCGGGGAGACCTTTCATGGCCTGCAACTTCAACCGAGCCTGCATCGAGAACGCCATGAACGCCACGGTGCGCCGCTACAGCGGCAATTCGGACAACGACTTCGCCGCGTTGCGGGCCAATGTCTCGCGGGCGCGTGGCGTCGACGTGCGGCCCTATCTCGAGCTCGCCGACATCAAGCACATGGTGCTCGATACCCGCGACATCAACATGTTCCAGGACATGGTCGCCGATGGTTTTATCGGCCACTTCGACACCAAGCCGCGTGACGGCCGCATCACCTTGCCCGAATGGAACGAGGGCCGCCGCCGCCGCCCCCAGGGCGTGCGCGCGCAAGGCCCGCAACGACGTTAGGCCCTAGGCTCCTCGGTCTTGTCGCGGGCGCGGTGTCGTGCGACGTACCCACCGCCGTGCTCGACTACTATCGCTTGGTGTGGCCGCTCTTGCGCCAGCTCGACTCCGAGCGGGCGCACGGCCTCGCCATCACGGCCCTCAAGAACCATCTGGTGCCGATCCCCGAGCCCTTCGGCGATGAGCGGCTCGTAACCCAGGTATGGGGCCTCACCTTCGTGAACCCCATCGGGCTCGCGGCCGGCTTCGACAAGAACGCCGAGGTCATCGACCCGGTGCTGCAACAGGGCTTCGGCTTCGTCGAGGTCGGTAGCGTCACGCCCAAGGCGCAATCCGGCAATCCCAAGCCCCGCATGTTCCGCGCCCTCGAGGACCGAGGTGTCATCAATCGCTTGGGCTTCAACAACCACGGTATCGAGCGCGTGGCGCGGCGTCTCGAGGAGCGTCTCGCCTCGCCGAGCCGCATGCCCGGCATCGTTGGCTTGAACCTCGGCAAGAACAAGGATCAACCAGACGCTATCGCGGACTACGTCGCCGGCATCGAGCGCGGCCGCGACCTCGCCGACTACCTGGTCATCAACATCTCGTCCCCCAATACGCCCGGGTTGCGGGCCTTGCAGAGCCGCGAGGCGCTGACCTCGCTGGTCGCGGCGACGCGCCTGGCTGCCGACACCAAGCCCTTGCTCGTGAAGATCGCGCCCGACCTCGTGGACGATGAGCTCCGGGACATCTGCGAGGTCGTGCTCGAGCACCGCATCGACGGCCTCATCTGCGGCAACACGACGCTGTCCCGCGACGGTTTGAAGAGCAGGACCCGCGAAGAGCAGGGCGGCCTATCGGGCGAGCCCTTGTTCACGCGCTCCACGGCGGTCTTGAAACGGGTCTACGAGCTCACGGAAGGCCGCTTGCCCCTCATCGGCGTCGGTGGCGTCTCCACCGGCGAGCAGGCCTACGCCAAGCTCCGCGCCGGCGCCTCGCTGGTCCAGCTCTACACCGGGCTCGTCTACGGCGGCATCGGCCTCGCCCGGAGAATCGCCCAGGAACTTTCTCGGATCATGGAAAAACAAGGGGTTACGTCGGTTGCAGAGGTCGTCGGCGCCGACCACAGGTAACCCCGAGAATCGACCAGGAACTTTCTCGAGCGCGGCCCGTCTCTATCTTGTCAGCGCCTAGATGTGCGATTACACTCTGCGTCATGGCGAATTACCGCATTGACCGTCGCGACATCGATTTCGTTCTCTGGGAGCAGTTCGGCCTCGAGAAGGTGCTCACCCGTGATCCCTACAAGGACATGGGGAAGGCCGAGCTCGATGGCGTCCTCGACGCGGCGGAGACCATGGCGCGGGAGGTGCTCGGGCCGACCAACGCGATTGCGGATCGGGAAGGCTGCACCCTCACCAACGGCGAGGTGAAGGTCCCGAAGGTCTACGAAGACGTCTTCAAGCAGGTCGCGGAGGGCGGCTGGATTGCTCTCAACCGGCCGCAGGAGCTCGGTGGCATGGGTCTGCCGGTGCCGATCGCGGCGCTGCTCACCGAGATGTTCATCGGATCGGCGAGCTCCATCACCTTTTACTCCGGCCTCACCGTCGCGGCGGGCCACTTGCTCGAGGCCTTCGCCAAGCCCGAGCTCAAGCAGCTCATCGTGCCCAAGCTCTACTCGGGAGAGTGGACCGGCACCATGTGCCTCACCGAGCCGCACGCGGGTACCGCGGTCGGCGATTTGAAGACCAAAGCGACGCCGATCTCCGGCGACCGCTACTCCATCAAGGGCAACAAGATCTTCATCAGCGCCGGCGACCACCAGCTCTCGAAGAACATCATCCACCTCGTGCTCGCGCGCGTGGAAGGCGACCCCCAGGGCACCAAGGGCATCAGCCTCTTCGCCGTGCCGAAATTCCGCTTCGACGCGACCGGCAAGCTTGGCCAAAGAAACGATGTCACCGTCGCCGGCATCGAGCACAAGATGGGCATCAACGGCTCGGCCACCTGCTCGCTGTCCTTCGGTGACAACAACGCCTGCGAAGGCATCCTCATTGGAGAGCGCGCGCAGGGCATCGTCTACATGTTCCAGATGATGAACGAGGCGCGTCTTGCCTGCGGCATCCAGGGTGTCGCCATCGGCAACTACGCCTACCAGCTCGCTTTAGCGTACGCGAAGGAGCGCGTGCAGGGGCCCAAGGTCACCGACAAGTCGGCGAACGCCAAGCCGGTGCTGATCACCGAGCACCCCGATGTCCGCCGTAACCTGATGCTCGCGAAGGCCTACGGCGAAGGCATCCGTGCGCTCCTCGCGCAGACCGCCATGCACGCGGAAGATGCGGAGACCGCGCCTGACCCGTACGAGAAACAGAAGCACCGCGACTTGCTCGACCTCATGACGCCTGTCGCTAAAGCGTACGCCACCGACATCGGCTTCAAGATCACGGAGCTCGCCATCCAGGTCCATGGCGGCTACGGCTACATCAAGGAGTACGGCGTCGAGCAGTGCATGCGCGACATCAAGATCGCATCGCTGTACGAGGGCACGAACGGCATTCAGGCGCTCGATCTCCTGGGTCGCAAGATGCGCCAGCGCGAAGGAGCGCTGCTCCTCACGTGGATGCAGGACATCAACGCCTTCATCGACACGCACCGTGAGCATCCGGCGGTCGCCGGCGAGATCCAGGCGCTCGAGAAAGCGAAGAACGCGCTCCTCGAGACCGCGATGGGGTTCGCGGCGCAATACGCGCAGGACCCGAGCTTGGCACTCCTCGGCGCGACGCCGTTCCTCGAGATGTTTGGACACGTCGAGTCGGGGCGCTTGCTCTTGCAGCAGGCCATCATCGCGCACGCGAAGCTCGGGCCCTTGAAGCCGGCGAATGCCGCGGAGCGTTGGGTCGCCGATACCGCCGAGGGCAGCGATGCCCGCTTCTACGACAACAAGGTGCACACGGCGCGCTTCTTCGCGCACGCGGTGCTCCCGCACGTCATGGCCTCGGCCAAGTCGATCAAGTCGGGCGATCGCAGCGCTCTGGATGCTCATTTTTAGCAGCCAATAGACGAGGCTCTGCCGGTGGGGTAGTCGGTCGGACCGTATGACCGACATCGTCCTGACGACTTTCAACGCCAAGTACGCGCACGCCTCGATGGGGCTGCGTTGTCTCTTTGCGTCGTTGGGCGAGCTGCGGGAGCGCGCGGTCATCGATGAAGCGATCTGCGGCGACCGTGCCGTCGAAGTGGCGGAGAAGCTGCTCGCACACGCGCCCAAGATCATCGGCATCGGCGTCTATGTGTGGAACGCGCCGGCTTCGCGCGAGCTCGTGACCGTGCTCAAGAAGATTGCTCCCGAGGTGAAGGTGGTGATCGGCGGCCCGGAGGTGAGCCATGAGCTCGACCTCCAGCCCATCGTCGCGACCGCCGACTACGTCGTGACGGGTGAGGGCGAAGAGGCGTTTGCCAAGCTCTGCGGCTCGATTCTCGCGGGCGAGCCGCCGTCCGCTAAAACACACGCAGGCGGCTTGCCCGACCTCGCGACGTTGCAGCTTCCCTACGCCTACTACGATGACGACGACGTGGCGCACCGCGTGATTTACGTCGAGGCGTCGCGCGGTTGTCCGTTCACGTGCGAGTTTTGCTTGTCGTCCCTCGATGAGCGGGTCCGCAATGTTCCACTCGAGCGGTTGTTCCCCGAGCTCGAGAAGCTCATGGCTCGCGGTGTCGATCATTTCAAGTTCATCGATCGGACCTTCAACCTGAAGCCGGCGGTGAGCAGCGCCATCCTGCGGTTTTTCCTCGAGCGCTACCGCCCCGGCTCGTTCGTCCACTTCGAGATGGTGCCGGACCGCTTGCCCGACAGCCTGCGCGCCTTGCTCGCTCAGTTCCCACCGGGCGCGGTGCAGCTCGAGGTCGGTGTCCAGACCTTCAACGACGAGGTCGCGGCTCGTATCGGACGGCGGCAGGATGTCGCCAAGCTCGAAGCCAATTTCCGCTATCTGCGCGAGAGCACGGGCGTGCACCTGCATGCCGACTTGATCGCGGGGCTACCGGGCGAAACGCTTGAGAGCTTCGCGGCCGGGTTCGACCGCCTCTTGAGTCTCGATCCGCAAGAGATCCAGGTCGGCATCTTGAAGCGCCTGCGCGGCGCGCCGATCGCGCGGCACACCGAGAGCCATCGCATGGTGTACGCGGACGAAGCGCCCTACGAGGTGCTCTCGACCGACGTCATCACGTTCGCGACCATGCAGCGCCTGAAACGCTTCGCCAAGGTCTGGGACGCCATCGGCAATAGCGGACATTTCCTGGAGAGCCGGCCGTTGCTGTGGGGCGATGGGTCGCCGTTCGCGTCGGTGATGCGGCTGGCCGATCGGGCACACACCGAGCTCGGGCGCACGCACGCCGTCAGTCTCGAGCGGTGGTTTTCCTTGGTGTTCGCATTCCTCACCGAGGAGAGGGCGGTTATCCCACGCTACGCTGCCACCAAGCTCCATGCCGACTACACGCGCTCCGGCCGCAAAAAGCTGCGTTGGCTCGCGGAGCTCGCGGATGGCTCGGCGGTCCGCGATGACGTTTCGCGTGACGAAAGCCTCCAGCGGATCCATTCTGTGCCTATAGGCAGTATGCAGGGTTTGCCCCGACGACAGGCGCGACACAGGAAGAACTGATTTCCAAATTTTTCCACTTTGCAGCGGACGCCATGGTACAGATCAAGTCCAGCGAATCCGCTGTGAAATGCGTGGGTCGGAAAACCAAGAATGTTGGCAGAGCAGCGTGATCGAATTGGCCAGATTCTGGTCGTCGATGACAATCTGCAGAATCGCATGCTGGTCGAGGCCCATCTCGCCGCTGCCGGCTATGCGGTAACGCTCGCCGAGGACGGCGAGCAAGCCGTCGAGATGTTTGTCCGGAACATGCCCGACGTGGTGCTGCTCGACGTCGTCATGCCCAAGATGGACGGGTTCGAGGCCTGCAGGCGGATGCGCGCGGTACGCCATGGAGCCGAGGCCGCCATCGTCTTCCTCACGGCGCTCTCCGAGATGGGCGCTCATCAGGACGCCATGCAGGCGGGCGCCGACGACTTCCTCACCAAGCCGATCAATCGCACCGAGCTCTTGATGCGCGTGCGCTCGCTGGTGTGGATGAAGCGGCTCAAGGAGGGTTTGCGCAACGGTTACGACCTCATCCGTTCGCAGCGAGAAGCGCTCTTCGTTGCTCAGCGCCAGAAGGAAGAGACGATCACCTACATCGTGCATGACTTGCAGAACCCGCTCGCCAGTGTCCTCGCCAACACCGAATATCTCATCGGCCAAGCCTCGCTTTCGCCCGAGCTGCGCGACGCGAGCTACGACATTCTCGAAGCTTCCCGCGCCATGCAGCGCATGGTGCAGAACCTCCTCGACATCAGCCGCAGCGAAGACGGCGCTCTCGTGCCGAACGCACAACCGATCGATCTGGCCGAGCTGGTGAAAAACATCGGCGTCGAGATGACCTACCGCCTGAGCGAGAAGAACCTCAAGCTCGAGACCTCGTTCGATACGCAAGACGCCAAGGTGAACGCCGACCCTGACTTGTTGCGTCGCCTGGTCGAGAATCTCCTCGACAACGCGTTCAAGTATTCGCCGCAGAACGCTGCCGTCGAGCTGAGGGCCAAGCTCGGTGAAGACGACACGGTGGAGTTCCGTGTCATCGATCACGGCATCGGCATTCCCGAGGAGATGCGCGAGCAGGTCTTCGAGAAGTATGTGCGCCTGGAGCGCGAAGCCACACGCGGGCGTCGCGCCGGTCGTGGCTTGGGTCTCGCGTATTGCCGCCTCGCTGTGGAGGTGCACGGGGGCCGCATCTGGGTCGAGGCCGCGGAGCCTACCGGCGCCGCCTTCTGTGTGCGATTACCTCGAGCGAAGTGAAGAAGCGCAAGCGCGTTCGCACGGTCGTCCTTCTCCTCGTAGCCGGCATGCTCGCCTTCGCGGCGGTGGACTATCTACGTCTGCCCTCGGTCGCCGCGCTCAAGGAGCTAGCGAAGACGCGCCCCAAGACCACCGCGCTGATGGAGCTGCGCAAGGAGCAGGCGGCTACCCAAGGGAAGAAGTACGCGGTGCGCTCGTCGTGGATCGCGCTCCGCGATATCAGCGAGCACCTCGTGCACGCGGTGATCACCACCGAGGACGGCGGCTTTTTCCAGCACGAAGGCGTGGATTGGGAGGAGCTCAAGGTCTCGGTGCAACACGACATCGAAGAGGGTGAGGCGCTGCGTGGCGCCAGCACCATCACGCAGCAGCTGGCCAAGAACCTCTACCTGAACCCGAGCCGTTCTCCTCTACGCAAGCTCCGCGAGATGGTGATCGCGCACCGCCTCGAGGAGTCCTTGAGCAAGACGCGCATCCTCGAGCTCTACCTGAACCTCATCGAATGGGGCCCCGGCGTCTACGGCTGCGAGCTGGCCGCGCAAAACGCTTTCGCCAAGTCGGCGGCGGAGCTGACGCGCGAAGAGGCGGCTGCCTTGGCGGCGGTGATCGCCAGTCCGCTAAAGCATCGCGCGAACAACGAGACCGATCGCTTCGTCACCCGCCGGACGTCGATGATCCTCGGACGAATGGACGGGCGGGGGTGGTGACATCTCTCCTGGCGGCCTTAGCTTAGCCGTCTTTGGGAGGGAGCCATGGTTACTCTGTTGCGACAAGTGATGACGCGTGACCCAATCATCTTGCGTTCGACTGATACGGTGCGCGTGGCGGCGCAGTGCATGCGCGACAACGACATCGGTGCCGTGCTCGTCCAGGAGGACGGGAGCTTCGGCATCGTCACCGACCGCGACATCGTCATGCGCGCGGTCGCGGACGACCGCGACGCGGCGACGACCCACCTTGGCGACATCTGCACGCATGAGCTGTGCATGATGGACGCCGACACCCTGATCGACGACGCGGTGCAGGTCATGCGCGAGCGCAGCGTTCGCCGCATCGTCATCGTTCAGGGCACTCAGCCGGTGGGGGTGGTCACGCTCGGCGACCTCGCGATGGAGCGCGATCCGTCATCGGCCCTGGCGGACATCAGTTCCGCCCCGCCGCAACACTGATGGGCGTGGCCGCTAGCCTTCTTCGAGGTACGTGTAGCCGGCGAGGCCGTCTTCGAAGCGCTTGCGGAAGAGGGCGGACTCCGCGAGCTCGAGCTTGCCGGTGCGCAGCGCTTGCTCGGTGAGGTCGCGCAAGCGCCGCATGAGCTCGGGCTTCTCGTACTGCACGTAGCCCAAGACCTCGGTGACGGTGTCGCCTTCGACGATCTCGACGATACGGTAGCCGTGCTGCTCGTCGAGGGTGACGTGAATCGCCGTCGTGTCGCCGAACAGGTTGTGCAAGTCGCCCAAGATCTCTTGATAGGCGCCCACCAGGAACATGCCGATGTAATACGGCTGCCCGTTCGGCGGGTGCAGCTCGAGCACCTCTTTGACGTCGTGCAGGTCGATGAACTGATCGACCTTGCCGTCGCTGTCGCAGGTGATGTCCGCTAAAACGGCGCGCCGTGTCGGCTTCTCGCGCAGGCGGTGGATCGGCATGGTCGGGAAGAGCTGCTTCACCGCCCAGTGGTCGGGAGCCGACTGGAACACGGAGAAATTGCAGTAGAAGGTGTCCGCCATGGCCTTCTGGAGGCCCGCGACCTCGTCGGGCACGTGTGAGGCGGCTTCCTGCACGATCTTCAGAATCTTGTCGCAGCACGCCCAGAAGTAGCGTTCGGCCTTGGCGCGGCCGGCGAGGTCCAGATAGCCCAGCGTGAACAGGCTGACGGCCTGTTCTTTGTGGTCGACCGCGTCGTGGTACTGCTCGACGAAGTTCTTGCGCGTGATGTTGCGCCAGATGTCCGCGAGATCGCGCACGCTCTCGTGGTCGTCGTCGGTGATCGCCGGCAGCTCGGTCGAGGGAACGACCTCGTTGACGCCCAAGACGTTGAACACGAGGACCGCGTGGTGCGCCACGAGGGCGCGGCCGGATTCGCTGACGATGTCGGGGTGCCTGATGTTGCGCTCGTCGCACGCCGTCTGGATCTGCGCGACCACGTCGTTCGCGTACTCCTGGAGCGAGTAATTGGTCGACGAGTGGAAGTTGGTCTGCGAGCCGTCGTAGTCGACGCCGAGACCGCCACCGACGTCGATGTACTTCATGCTGGCGCCGAGCGCCGAGAGCTCGACGAAGATGCGAGTCGCTTCCTGCAACGCGTCCTTGTGGGCGCGGATGGCGGTGATCTGCGAGCCGATGTGAAAGTGCAGGAGCTCGAGGCAATCGAGCATCTCGACTTCACGCAGGCGACTGACGGCCTGCATGAGCTCCGTGGCCGACAAGCCGAATTTGCTGCGGTCGCCGGTCGACTCGACCCATTTGCCGGCACCCTTGGTGGCCAGGCGCGCGCGCACCCCGATGTGCGGGCGGATGCCGAGGCGCTTCGAGACGCTGATGATCATCTCGATCTCTTCGAAGCGGTCGACGACGATAATCGGGTTGCGATTGAGCTTCTGCGCGAGCAACGCGGTCTCGATGTACTCGACGTCCTTGTAGCCGTTGCAGATGATCAACGACTCGGCGTTGTCGAGCAGCGAGAGCACGACCAGCAACTCTGGCTTGCTGCCGGCTTCGAGACCCAACCCGAGCGGCGAGCCGTAACGGATGAGCTCCTCGACGACGTGGCGCTGCTGGTTGACCTTGATGGGGTACACACCGCGATAGCGGCCCTTGTATCCATACTCCTTGATGGCCGTGGCGAAGGATCCGAAGATCTGCTTGACGCGGTGATCGAGGATGTCGCTGAAGCGGAGCAGCACCGGCGCGCTGTAGCCGCGCTGCTCGATGTCCTTGATGAGGTCGATGAGCGCGACGCGCAGGTTCGGATGATCGGCGCTCTGCAGCTGCAGATTACCCTCGTCACTGATGCTGAAGTAGCCCTGGCCCCATGGGCGGACTTGGTAAAGCTCTGCGCTATCGGCGACGGTCCACGGACGAAGATCCGGCTGCGAAATTTTCATGTTCGGGCGCCCGCTATCACACTGGTTACGCGTCGTCAGTAGGTTTAGGGCCTGGTTTTCAAGTTCCTGGTACGAGCACGGTGTCGATCACGTGGATGACGCCGTTCGACGCCATGACATCGGGCTGCACGACCGTGGCGTTGTTCACCTTCACCCCGGAGGAGCTGTCGATGCTGAGCGCGGGGCCCGCCATGGTCGTGGCGCTGCTCATCCCGGCGACGTCGCGCGCGCTGACGCGCCCGGCGACCACGTGGTAGGCGAGGATCGCTCGCAGCTTGTCTTTGTCCTGCATCAGGGCCTGGAGCTGATCCGGTGGCAGCTTCGCGAAGGCCTCGTCGGTCGGCGCGAACACGGTGAATGGGCCCGGGCCCTTGAGGGTGCTCGTGAGATCGGCGGCCTTGATGGCCGACACCAGCGTCGAGAAGGCACCGGCGCTCTCGGCCGTCTCGATGACGTCTTTCTGGGTGAGCATGTCGGCCGTGGTGCCGGCCTGCACGGGTTCGGCGCTTTGGCCGCTGCCGCAGGCGATGAGACAGACGAGAGCCGGTGAGCAAAGCAGGGTCTTCAGCATGGGAAAGACCTCCCTCAGAACGGCGTGCAAAGAAAGACCCGCTCTGCAACGTTTTCGTAACAGCGGCCGCGTCAGAGCAACGGCGTCGTGGCGCGGCTCAGCCGATCGACGATGGCGAGCAGGACGCCGCTCGCGGTCGGCAATGGCTCGGCGACGAGAAGCGCGGCGCCGGTGCTGTCGAGGAGGCGCAAGGTGCGGAAGAGATTGCGCGCGGCTTCGTTGGGGTCGCCCCCCGGGGAAAGGCTGTGGGCGAGGACGTCGCGCCCGGTGAGCTCGCGCAGACGCGTCGCCGCGGCGCGGGCGTCGCCCAGCACGCAGATCAGGGCGATGGGGCCCTCGACGCCCTCGACCAGCTTCTTGAGCTTCGCGGCCGCTGCGTCCGCTAAAGAGGACACGGGTGTGGGCAGCCGAACGAAACGCTTGCCGGGCGCATAGTGACGCTCGAGCATGCCGGGTGATGGTTGCGGCTTGAGGCTCGCGTTCGGCATGGCGACCGTGAGCGACTCCGAGAGGGTGGTCTCGAGGTGCTCCTTGGTGATGCTGCCGGGGCGCAGGATCTGTGGCGGATCATTGACCGCCACGACCACGCTCTCGATACCGACGTGCGCGGGCCCGCCGTCGAGAATGAGCTCGATGCGGCCGCCCAGCTCCTCGAGGACATGCGCCGCCGTGGTCGGACTGATGCGTCCGAAGCGATTCGCGCTCGGCGCGGCGAGCGGGCGCTTCACCGTCGCGAGCAAGTCTTGTGCGACGGGATGGCCGGGGCAGCGGATGGCGACCGTGTCGAGCCCGCTGGTGACAAGGTCGGGCACCCGTGGCCCCCGAGGTACGACGAGCGTGAGGGGGCCCGGCCAGTAAGCCTTCGCGAGGGTGTTGAGGCGCTCGCGTGCCTTTGGGGTGAGCAGGCGCGGGTCGAGCAAGCCGAGCTCGGCGAGATGGATATCGGCGTCTCCCGGGGGTGTCGGCACGTGGACGATGAGCGGATCGAAGGTCGGCCGCTCCTTGACGGTGAAGATGGTGGCGAGCGCGACCTCATCGAACGCGACGCCCGCCAGGCCGTAGACGGTCTCGGTGGGAATGGCGACGACGCGCGAGCGCAGGAGGGCCTCGGCGGCTGCCGCTAGATTCGCAGGCGTCGGCGTGAGGATGCTGGTCACGGGAGCCCCGAAGTCTACGCATGGCGGGCCGCTTGGCAAGGACCTTGCCACGCTCTAAGAGGTTTGCCGTGAGCCAAGTTGCCACCATCGACGTGCTGCGGGTCGGCGAGGGGAGTCGCCGCGACCGGGTCGCGCTCGAAGAGCCACTCGCCATCCAGGTGCAAGGGCGCACCATCGCGGTGGTCATGCGCACGCCCGGCCACGATGAAGAGCTCGCGGTCGGTTTCTTGCGCGGCGAAGGTGTGGTGCGATCGGCGGCTGAGATTGCTTCTGTGCATCACTGCTCGGAGCGCGATGCGGACGACGTCGTGCGCGTTCTGCTCGCGGATGGAAAGGCGATCGATTTCGCGTCGTTGCAGCGCAACGTTTACGCGACCTCGAGCTGCGGTGTGTGCGGCAAGGCGAGCATCGAAGCGGCGATGCGGTGCGCGGCGCCTCTGACGTCCGATGTGAGCTTTGATCCACAGGTGCTCGTCAACGCGCCCGATGTCCTGCGGTGCCATCAGCATCTCTTCGAGCTGTGTGGAGGTGTGCATGGCGCGGCGCTGATGAGCCGCGACGGCGCCGTGCTGGCCGTGCGTGAAGATGTCGGCCGTCACAACGCGGTCGACAAGCTCATGGGCTGGGCGCTCCTCGAAGGCCGCTCGCTCGAGGAGACCTTCCTCGTCGTCTCCGGCCGCGTCGCCTTCGAGATTGTTCAGAAGGCGGTGGCTGCTCGCGTGCCCGCGGTGGTCGCGGTCTCCGCGCCGACGTCACTGGCGGTCGAGCTCGCCGAGCGGTCCGGCATCTTGCTTGCCGGGTTCGTGCGCGACGGCCGGATGAACGTGTACGCGGCGGCGGAACGGCTCAGCGGCCGTTGAGGAAGGCGCGCCCGCGGTCGAGGCTCTCCTGGGGAGCGGCGCGAAACGCGGTCATCGCTTCGTCGACGCGCGCTTGCAGGCGTTCACGCCAGTTCGGATAGCGTCTCATGTAAGTCGCGACCTTGCGTCCGACCGCGACGGCATCGGCGTTCGCCGGCACGCCGGCGCGGCGAAGCAGGTCGTCGATCATGACCGCGACCCCAGGACCGAAGTCGTGGCCGGGGTTCTGGGCGCGCGACATCAAGACGATGACCGCCTCGATGTCGTCCTCCATGCGGCACGCCTCGTTCACGGCTTGTCGCGACCGAGGATGGCCTCGAGGGCGCCGCGAGCGGCCCCGCGACCGACTTGGACGGCCGTGCGACCCGCCGTTTCCCCGACCTGCTCGCGGACCGTGCGCGGAGTCTCGGTGAAGTCGGGCGGTAAGGGATCGGTGCGCTGCGTGTTTCCGTCGTTATAGCGGACGACGCGGTTGCTGGTATCGAGTCTGATATCGGTGGCGCTGGTCGGCAACGGCCGATGATTGCGCCGCAGCACCTGCCGCATCTCCGCGTCGGCGTCGGTATAGCGGATCTGGGCGCGAAGCTCGCGGCCATCCGCGGCCTTGATGATGAACGTGCCGCGGTCGAGCCGCCGCACGTTGTCCACTTGGCTCTGGTCGAGGGCGGTTTGGCGATAGACGGCTTGCGCGTGGGAGCGCGCCTGAGAGGCCTGGTACATCGAGACGCCGATGCCCACGGGGATGCTCGCGACGATGCCAAGCGCCATGAGCATGCCGAGGGGGTTCTCGTCCCAGATACTGGGGCCGCTCCGCGGAGCGTAGGTGCGGATGCTGGGCTCGGAGGGGCGGTCAGGACGGAGGGAAACCATGTCTGCTCGCTTTGAAAAACGCGTAGTCGGGTGTGATGATCGCTCCGGGAGTATCGTCGCCGCGAGCGGACGGTTGTGTGCAAACGCGGTGATCGCGTGACAAGGGGCCCCGGGGGCTCGCTGGGGCCTGTTTAGCGAGCCTTGGGGACGCGAGCCCCCTGGCGGACCCACTCGGTCAGCTCGGCGACGCTGTCGAGACGAAGCTTGCCCGGCAGCAAGCGCGGCAGCATCAGGTAACGCTTGCTGACTAAGTCCTGTGCCCACTCCATGACGCTGGATTGCACGGTGACCGGCACGCCGCGCGCGAGGTGCGAGGCGACGTCAGTCGACCTTATCTGCTGCTCGGCCCTGATGAGTCCGAAGAACACGCGCGTTGGGACCGTGAACACCTTCACGACATCGTTGTTTTCGGCGTGCTTGCGCTGATTTTCCATGCGCGTGAGCGCCATGCGCACGTCGGTCGAAAGGGCATCGAAGGCGTCTGTCCCGCTGGAAGCATCGCCGCGGTGCATGACGTGAGCAGAGGCGCTGCCGCCGCGCGGGATCAACGGGACGAGACTATGGCCTCGGGTCGCTGGGCGCGGTCCGTTGGTTTCGATCGAGCTCACGTAGACACTCCCGGCGGTCACTCATTGTCGCCGGTTGCGGCGATCCGTTGTCACCAGAGCGGATGCGTGGCCCGACTCTCTGAAGTGCCAAGGCCGTAAGCACCCTGCGGCGCGGAGGTGACGAAAAGGACTGCTCAATCAACCTGGGAGCGATCCATGAAGACCACCGAATACGCGAACCTCGCCGCTACGCAGAAGGCTCAGGCTTTCGACGCTCTCATGGGCAAGACGGGCGAATACATCGCCCGCTTCGGCCAGAAGCCGTTGGTTGTCTCCCTCGACAAAGAGGACCTGCAGATCGCCGACCTTTACGTGCGCGCCTGCATGGCGAAGCGCGAACAAGCCGTCGTCATCGGATCCATCGGTGTCCCAGTCGACCCAACGCAGTTCTCGACCAGCATGGCCGCGCTCGGCGCGTACATGGCGACGAACGGCATCGAGCAGATCACCATCAGCGACCCCGAGCAGACGCTGCGTGGCGGCTTCCCTCCCGGCAGCATCATCGGCGCCGCGCTCGAAGCTCTCCTGAACAGCAACCGTCGCTAACCAGCGACGCTCAGCGACCGGCCGTGCGGACGTGGCTCACGCACCAGGTGCGCGCGTCGTCGTATTCGTCGTCTGGTCCGCCGTCGATGAAGTGCTGGCAAGCGTCGGCGACATCGTCGGTGCGGCCCAGGCGGTCGGCGAGGCGCGCGACGCCGAACAGCGCCGGCTTGTATGAGCCGTTGCTGAAGCGGACAGCCTCCGCATACGCGTCGTAGGCATCGTTGATGAGCTCGCGCTTCTCGAAGAACTGCGCCAGGCGATAGCGCGACTCGGGGTCGATGCCGTTGTCTTCGCCGGCGATCGCTCTGCTGTCGGTGCATTGGATGGCGGCGCGCAGGCTCTCGTCGCATTCCTTGCACTCACCGTCGGCGCGCGCGGCGACACATGCAGTGACGGCATCGTCGCAGGCACCGCGGGCCAGGTACTCACCGCACAAATGACGCGCGTCGGCGCTCGATAGCTCGGCGGGTGACGGTGCCTTGGGCTGCGCGGCGCAGGCGAACCCCACGAGGCATGCGGCGATGGCGTAGGTGCGGGTCACGGCCCAGTATCTACACCCACACGCGCACACCTGGCTACTGGGCGCGGGTCAGCTATTTCGAACCCTGTTTTGCGACCGCCGCCGCTGCCGCTGCCGCCTTTTCGGGGTCGCCGAGATAGTAGTGTTTGATGGGCTTGAGCTTGGCGTCGAGCTCGTAGACCAGGGGGATGCCCGTCGGGATGTTGAGCTCGGTGATGGCGTCGTCGCTCACGTGGTCGAGGTGCTTCACCAAGGCGCGCAAGCTGTTGCCGTGCGCGGCGATGAGCACGCGCTGGTTCTTGTGGAGCTCGGGGACGATGGCGTCGCTCCAGAACGGCAAGAAGCGATCGATGGTGAGCTTGAGCGACTCGGTGCGCGGCAGCAGGGCGGCGTCGACGCGGGCATAGCGCGGGTCGTTGCCGGCGTAGCGCGCGTCACCTTCGGGCAGCGGCGGTGGCGGCACGTCGAAGCTGCGGCGCCAGATCTTCACCTGCTCGGGGCCGGCCTTCTGAGCGAGCTCCACCTTGTTCAATCCCTGCAGGTCGCCGTAGTGGCGCTCGTTGAGGCGCCAGCTCTTGTGGACAGGGATCCACGAGAGGTCGAGGGCATCGAGGACGATGTTGCAGGTGTGGATGGCGCGCTTGAGCACCGACGTGAAGGCGACATCGAAGGTGTAGCCGCCTTCCTTGAGCACGCGGGCCCCCTCGGCGGCCTCGGCGCGGCCTTCGTCGGAGAGCGGGACGTCGGTCCAGCCGGTGAAGCGGTTCTCGACGTTCCATTGGCTCTGGCCGTGGCGCAGCAGGACGAGCTTGTGCACGAGGTTTCTCCTAGAGAGCCGCACGTACGGCAACTCGTGACCTGCCCGCAAGACCGTGCGATGCAGGGAGCGTGAAGTCATGTGTCGTCGTCTTGCCGTGCTTCAACGAGGCTGACCGCTTGCGGCCCTCCGAGCTGCTGCGTCTTGCCCGTCATCCGGCCATGCGTCTGATCTGCGTCGATGACGGCTCGACCGACGCGACGGCCGCGATTCTCGAGGCGGCGAAGGCGAAGGCACCCGACAGTATCAGCGTCCTGCACCGTGGCGAGAACGGAGGGCGGGGCGCCGCCGTGCGCGACGGCATGCGCAGGGCCGTCGCCGAAGGCGCGCAAATGATCGGCTTCCTCGACGCGGATCTCGCGGCGCCCGTCGAGGAGATGATGCGCCTGCACGCCGTGCTTGCGACCAGCGAGGCGCAGGCGGTGATGGGCGCGCGCGTACGTCGGCTCGGGGCGAACATCGCGCGAACCTCCGCCAGGCGTCTGCTTGGGCGGACGTTCGCCAGCTTGGCGTCGCTCGCCATCGACGTGCCGCTCTACGACACTCAGTGTGGCGCGAAGCTCTTCCGGGCTGGACCCGAGCTCGAGGCCGCGCTCGCGGAGCCATTCGTCGCCAAGTGGACCTTCGACGTCGAGCTCATCGCGCGGCTCTACCATGGCGGTCCAGGTGCCCCGGCGCTCGGGCCCGAGGCGTTCATCGAGGTGCCGCTCGAGCATTGGCACGACGTCGCCGGCTCGAAGCTCACCGGGCGTGATGCGATGCGCGCGCTCGTGGACCTCGCCATCGTGGGTCTGCAAACGCGGACGCGTCGCAAGAAGGCGCCGGCACGCGAGGCACCGCGACGGCGATCCGCCGCCGCCTGAGCATGGGCGTCGGCCGCTTCGCACCATCGCCCACCGGCGATGCGCATCCTGGGACCCTGCTCGCGGGGCTGCTCGCATGGCTGGACGCCAAGTCACGCCGCGACGGGGTGCTGCTGCGGCTCGAAGATCTCGACACGACACGCGTGCAGTCCGCTTACACCGAGGCGATTCTGGAGGCGCTCGACTGGCTCGGGCTGCGCTTCGACGCCGTGCACGTGCAGAGCCGCGACAACGCCCGCCACACGGCCGCGTTGGACGCCCTGGCGCGGGAGGGCGTCCTCTATCCCTGCTCCTGCTCGCGCAGCCGCATCAAAACGCAGGGGCGCAAGGCCCCGGACGGCGGCTTCGCCTACGACAACACCTGTCGGGGCAGGCCGCTCCCGGCGGGTGGTTGGCGCGCCAGCAAGGAGAACCTGCGGGCGCGTCTGCCCGATGAGGCGTTGCACCTCGTTGACGAGAGCGGGCTCGATTTGTCGCAGACACCGGCGACCGACATGGGCGACCCGGTGGTCTTCCGCAAAGACGGAGTCGTTGCCTACCAACTCGCGGTCGTCGTCGACGACGCGGCCCAAGCGGTGACGCGGGTAGTGCGTGGCCGCGACATCGCGCCAAGCACCGCGACGCAGGTGATGCTGCAGCGGCTGCTCGGGCTGCCGACGCCGACTTATCGCCACCACTTCCTCTTGCTCGAGCCGCAAGGTGACAAGCTCGCGAAGCTCCATGGCTCCGTTGGTTGGCGCGAGCTGGCGCGGCACTACGACGGGCCGACGTTCTGCGGGTTGCTCGCGCGCCTCGCGGGCCTCACGCGAGAGCCGAGCGCCACGACTCCAGCCGAGCTCCTCGCTGGGTTTACTTGGTCACGGGTGGCGGACGACGATGTCGTTGTCCGCTGGAGCGGTCACGCGCTCGAGGGCTAATCAGGCATTGCGCCCGAGGCCGGGGCGCGCGGCACCAGCCTCACGAACTGACCTTTGGTCCAGCCGTACTTGCGCGCCAGGGCTTCGAAGCGCTCGAGGCGCTGTGGCTCGCCCGGGGTGTCGATCATGAAGTTGCCGATAGCGGCGGGCTTGTTCATCAGGATCATCATGCCGCCGTCCGACGACGCGGAGTCGCCGTCGCGGCCCGCGAGCACGATGCGGTCCTCTTCGAGACCGCGCCAATCCCAGCGTTCCTTGTTGGCGTTCAGCCAATAGTGGAAGCTCAGTGGCTTGCCCGCTTGCGGCCGCGCGCCCCAATCCTTGTCGAAGATTTCGTAGGCGTGGTTCACGCCCGTCGACACGCCGTGCTCGTCGTAGATGAGGTGTGAGCCGACGGCGTTACGTTCCTCGATGCCGAGGAGTGGCGTGACGCTCTGGGCGAGCTCTTGGTCGCCGTTCGAGACGATGACGACGTTCACGCCGGCCCGGGTGAGAGCGAGGTTGTCCTCACGGACGCCGGGGAAGATCTTCGCTGCGTAGGTCGGCGCGAACTGGCGAACTTGCTCGAGCTTCTCGGCGCGCGTGAGGCCGATCTGCGACGGCCAGTATGCGCCCGCCCAGAAGTCGAGCAAGCTGATGCCTTCGCCGCCCGCTTCCTTGCGCTTCCACAGCTCGACGACGAGCCGCGCGTTGTCCGTGGCTGAATTACCGGCGACGCGTGCCATCTCCGCCTCCGTGATGGCGGACGGGTGTTTGGCTTTGGTCTCGAACAAGAACTTCTTGAGGGCGTCGTTCTGTCTCTCGCTGAACATCCCGTTATCGGCGCGCCACTTGAAGAAGAACGTGAAGATGTCGCCGGCCGCCTGGGTCTTGTCCAAGTCCTTGAGCCAGAAGACCTGCCGGCCACAGGCGCGCTCCGCCGCGACCCACTGCTTGAAGGGCCGCGAGCCGAAGTAGGCGAGACGCTGCTCCATGGTGAGGCTCGAGGCATCGACACGGTCGCTCGCGTAGCTGCCGCCGGCGACCCGATAGAGCTCGGCGCGGGCCCGCGAAAGGCACCGGCGGGCCGTGAGCTCGTTGGCCTCGGCGCGACTGAGCCGCACGGTCACTCGGCCGGTGCCGACATAGGTGTCGGGGCGGGCGCGCTTCGCGAAGCCCGTCTCGTGGGTGACGGTGGATGCCTCGGCAGGCCGGTCGGTCGGACGAATCAAAGCTAGGCGCATCGCCACTGGCCCCTCTTCCGGAAAGAGCCAGCAGTATCGTCAAGGCCTCGATGGCGGTGCGCGCTTGCCCCCGGTGCCGGCTTGTCACGCGACGCGCGAAAGCTTCCCCCGCGTGAGGTTCGCCGCGTAGGCGCTCGCGTTCATCTCATTGAGAGCAAACGCGATTTCGTCGGCGGTCTGGTCGATGACCTTACCGACCGGCTTGCCGGAGCCGTGACCGGTGTCCTTGTCGACACGGAGCAGCGTCGGCGCGCGGCCCGCCTGCGCGGCTTGGAGCGCCGCTAGCAGCTTGTAGCTGTGGCTCGGCTCGACGCGGTCGTCGTGGTTACCGGTCTCGACGAGCAAACCGGGAAAGCGCACCCCTTTGCGCACGTTATGCAGCGGGGAGAACGCGTGCAGGAATGGGAACTGTTGCGGGTTGCTGGAGACCCCGTACTCCGGGATCCAGCCGGGACCCCAAGTCCAAAGGTGGTAGCGCAGCATGTCGTGAACGCCGACGCCGACGAGGCCAGCCGCCGCAATCGACGGATCTTGAACGACTGTGGCGGCGACGAGCAGACCGCCGTTCGAGGCGCCCGCGAGGGTGAGGCGGTCGTGACGCGTGTAGCGCTGCTCGACGAGGTGGCGGGCGCAGGCCTTGAAATCCTCGAAGACGTTTTGCTTGCGGCCGAGTGAGCCTCCCTTGTGCCAGTTTTCGCCGAACTCGCGGCCACCACGCAGCTGCGGCACCGCGACGATGCCACCCATCTCGAGCCAAGCATGGAAGCGGCGCGAGTACGTCGGCGTCACGCTATTGCGGAAGCCCCCGTAGGCGTATTGCAGCGTCGGCGCGTTGCCGTCGCGCGGCGTGTCGCGGCGTTGCGTGATGAACACCGGCACCATGGTGCCGTCGGTGCTCTTGAAGAAGCTCTCGGTGGTCACGTAGTCGGCGGGATCGACGCCGATGGGTGACGGCCGGGTGATGCGGCGCTTGCCGGTCTCGGTGTCGACCGCGTACTCGATTTCGGGCGTGTAGTGGTTCTGGAAGGTGAACTGCACCTTCTTGCCTTCGGGGTCGCCCCAGAACGCCGACACGGTGCCGCGATCGGGCAGGTCGATGGTCCGCTCGAGCGAACCCTTGTGGAACACGCGGAGCGCCGCGGTGCCGTTGTTCAGGTAGCGGGCGTAAATGCGCTCGCCGACGACTGTCGCGCCGTCGAGGGTCATCTGCGGGTCCTGCGGCAAGAGCTCGCGGACCACGGGCTTGTCCTCGGCGAGGTCGATGGCCACCAGGCGGGCGTTCGGCGCCTCCGCGTCGGTGAGCAGATAGACGACGCTGCCGCTGCCGCCGAGCACCTGGTATTCCGCGTCGCTCGATTCGAGCACGGTGCGGAACGGCGCGTTCATGTCATCGATGGGGCGGACCGCGATACGCGACTTGCCGGTGCGCATGTCGCCGCTGCTGACGATGAGCCACTTCTCGTCGTCGGAGAGCGACGGCTCGTGCAGCGTGTCGGGCGCCTCGGGCGTCGCCATCAGGATGGTGTCGGCGCTCTGCGGCGTGCCGACCTTGTGCAAGCGCGCGGTGTAGTCGTGGACGACTTCCTGGAGCTCCTTGCCCGGTTCCGGCGCCGGCAGTCCGCCATAGAGGAAGCCGGAGCTGTCAGGGAGCCACTCGATGCTGTTCGTCTTGGTCCATTCGATGACGTCGGGGAGCTTTTCGCCGCTCGCCGCGTCGACGAGGTGCCAGGTGGCCCAGTCCGAGCCGTTGTCGTTCAAAGCGTACGCGACCTTGGTGCCGTCCGGGCTCACCGACCAGGAGCTCACGTGCATCGTGGCGCTGGGGTCGAGCGCGGCTGGATTCACGAGGCAGGTGACCTTGCCTTGCTTGTCCTTCACGAAGAGCGAGGCCTGGTGCTCGCCGCCTTTGCGCTCCGTGAAGAAGGTGAAGTCCTTCACCTTGCGCTCGCGCGACTTCTCGCCGACGGCGAAGCTGCGCTCGAGCCAATCGGCGACCAGCTTGCGCGCCGGCAGCTTGTCGATGTGCGAGCGGGTAAAGGCGTTCTGTTCGTCCACCCAGGCGTTGCGCTTGGCGCCCGCGACCTCGAGCCAGCGGTAGGGGTCGGGAACCTTGACGCCGTGGTAGTCGTCGACGACGTCGCCGCGCTCCGTCTTGGGGTAGGTCGCCTCGAACGCGATCTGCGCACCGAGCTGCGCGAGGAGCACCTTGAGGTCGAGGGCGGCCGCCGCTCCCGCGAAGCCGGCGCTCAGGCGCTGCTGGTGCTTGGCCTTCTTGCCGCGCTTCTTCCCGGGGACGTCGACGCCGTCCAGAGGGCGCGCCCGTCGCGAGGGCTCCGCGGCAGGGAGCTCGAGACGCGCGGCGGTGGTCAAAAGGGTGCGTAGATCGGGGGTGGACCCCGATGAGCGGCGTGTGGATTGCATGGCGGCCTTGGTGGGATTTGCCCGGTGGAAATCGGGCGGTCGAAGTTATCGACGCCTGGCGCCAGGTGTTTCGTGCTCGACGAGCACGGCGATCACACGTTGAAGCGGAAGTGCATGACGTCACCGTCGCGCACCACGTATTCCTTACCCTCGACGCGCATCTTGCCGGCGCTCTTCACGGCGGCTTCGGTCTTGAGCTCGACCAGGTCTTCCCAGCGCATGACCTCGGCCTTGATGAAGCCGCGCTCGAAGTCGGTGTGGATGACACCGGCGGCGCCGGGCGCCTTGGTGCCCTCGCGAATCGTCCAGGCCCGGGTCTCCTGTGGACCGGCGGTGAGATAGGTGATGAGGCCGAGCACGCGGTAACCCTCGCGGATGATCTTGTGCAGGCCCGGCTCGGTGAGACCCATCGACGCCAGGTAGTCGGCGCGATCAGCGTCGGGAAGCTGCGAGACCTCGGCTTCGATGGCGGCGCTGATCGGGATGACCGGCGCGCCTTCCGCTTTGGCCAGCTCGGTGAGCTTCTGGAAGTAGGGGACGGTCTCGGGCTTGGTGACCGTACCCTCGGCTAGGTTCGCCACGTAAATGATCGGCTTACCGGTGAGCAGGAAGAGCTCGCGGATGAGCTTCTTGCCGTCATCGTCGATGGCGAGACCACGCGCCGCGGCGCCGGTGTTCAAGTGCTTCTGCAAGGCTTCGAGTCGCGCCATCTCCGCGCGCGCTTCATCGCCCTGCTTGCCGCCGGACTTCACCAGCTTGTTGGTGCGCTCGATGCGCTTTTCGACCGTGGCGAGGTCCGCTAAAGCGAGCTCGGTGTTGATCGTCTGGACGTCGCGGATGGGGTCGATGGAGCCGTCGACGTGCACGATGTTGCTGTCGTCGAAGCAGCGCACCACGTGCGCTATAGCGTCCACTTGGCGGATGTGTGAGAGGAACTGATTGCCGAGGCCTTCGCCCTTCGAGGCGCCCTTCACCAGGCCGGCGATGTCGACGAACTCGAGGCTCGTGGGCACGAGCTTCTCGGACTTGTAGAGCACCGAGAGCTTCGAGAGGCGCTCGTCGGGCACCGGCACGACGCCGACGTTGGGCTCGATGGTGCAGAACGGGAAGTTCGCGGCCTCCGCGCCCGCGGCCGAGAGGGCGTTGAAGAGGGTGGACTTACCGACGTTCGGAAGGCCGACGATGCCGATGTTGATGGCCATGGGGGTTGCTCCAGCGCGAGAGGGGCGCGGTACACCACTGGCCATGCCCCGACGTCAAGCGTTGACGCGGCGACGGTTCGAGCTTTGCTTAAGGGGCGTAAACCCGAGGAGGGATAAATAAAATGATGAAGATCTACGCACTTGCCCTTGTAGCCGTGCTCGGCGCCGCCTGCTCGAGCACCAACACCAACGTCCCGAGCCGCGGCCGGCAGTCGGACAACACGGCCGAGCGCATCCGCGATCGCACCAATACCAACGCGTCGCCCGGCGCCAACGACAACTCGCCCATCAACGGCATCGAGGTCGATCGGGTCCGAAACCGGACCAACACCAACGTGAACGACCCGAAATGACATGATGGCAGGCGCGGTTAGCCGGACGCTGGGGAGACGTTGCCGATAACGATCAGGTAACGTTGTATCCGACGTCTGGAGCCACCATGAGCGCCATCCCTCCTGTAAGCGCCCGCCCCGCAGTGCAACCCGGTGCCCAGCCTGTGCCGCCCGAAGGCGTCCCTCCGGGCAGCGTGCGTCAACCGCCGCCGGCCGATGCCGCGGCCATCGAGCGCCAACAGCATACGACGGGGTTGGTCGCGGGTAGCGTTTTGACCGCCAGCCTGTTCGTCGGCGCCGGGCTCGCCATGTGCGTGCCGTTCCTGGGCTTCATGATCCCGTTCCTGATCGCGGGCGGCATTCTTACTGGCGTCGACTTCCTCGCCGATATGGCCGGCTTCAGCCCGGTGAAGATGCTCACCGGCAAATCGATTGGTGGTTGGATCGCGAGCGCCTTCAGCGCGCGCCCCACCGAGCCCGATCGCCCCCAGGGTGTGAACGTGCGGCGCGGTCCTCAGCCGCAACAGCGTGCGCCGGTCGAAGTCGCACCGCTCGAGCCGCCGCCGCGCCGCGATGGTGAGCCGGAACCGGTTCCGGTCTCCTAACGTCGACGCGTCAGGGGCAACTTCGCCGTGGAAACGAACATTTCCGCAACGCGACGGTGTGCGCGCCGATAACCATGGTAACCAACGTTTCGATTCTGGGAGTTTTGTATGCCTCAGGTTGCCCCAGCTCAGCCACGTTACGTCCAAGCGCCGCCAGTACCGGCGTACGAACCGCACGGCATTGCGAACTTCTTTCAAGGGCTCGCGGGGGCGTTTCTCGGCCTGGGCATGTTTGGCCTTGGGTTCGCAGGCATCGGCATCACCGCGATCATTGCTGGTGACGCTGCCCTCGACTACCTCACCGGCCGCGGCCTCGCGGGCTGGTTCGGTAAGTTCCTCGGTTGGGAGTCCTTGTCCAACCAGCGTTCGATCGCCGCGTCGTTGGCGGAGGCGTGGAGCCCGTCGCCGCGTCGCGCCGGCTACCAGATGCGACCGCCAGCGTACTCGTAATTTGCTGCACGTCGTCCTCTTCCAGCCCGAGATCCCGCAGAACACCGGGAACGTCGGACGCATGTGCGCGGTGACGCGCGCGCGCTTGCACCTCGTGCATCCGCTCGGCTTCGAGGTCACCGACAAACACTTGAAGCGCGCCGGCATGGACTATTGGCGCTCGCTCGACGTCCATCATCACGAAGACTGGCGGGCCTTCCGCGATAGCAGACAGGGGCCCAAGCGCCTCTGGCTCTTCACCACCAAGGCCGAACAGACGCACTGGGACGTCCGCTTCCAAGACGAAGACGGCCTGGTGTTCGGGCGCGAGACCAGCGGTGCGCCGGACTGGCTGCACGACGAGCTCACAGCGACGCGCGTCACCATTCCGCGCTTCAATACCGAGATGCGCTCGCTCAACTTGTCGACGGCGGTAGGGGTGGCAACCTACGAAGCCCTGCGTCAGTTGCATCACACCTGACCAACCCAAAACGAACGCGAAATCAACGCCTTGTCGCGCGGACTCGAAATCCTCGAAGGGGAGCGCTGCGCCTTTGCCTATGCTGCGCCGAGCCGTTATGGTCGCTCGGTTCGACTTCACCATTCTACGAGAAGGTTTATGAGCAGCTTTGGTGCAAATTCTGGTTTCGTCGATGAGCTCTACGCGCGGTACCTCGAAGACCCGCAATCGGTCGGCGAGTCCTGGCAGGAGTTCTTCGCCGATTACAAACCGGCCGGCGGCAATCCGACGCCGCGCGCGCCCGGCGCTGGTGTGCACGCCCAGCCTGCTGCCCCGACCGTCATCGCTCCAGCCACCGGCCCCATCGTTTCCTCCGGCGCCGCCGCGAGCGTCGTCCCGACCGGCCATGTGCCCGCTATAGCGACCAAAGCGCAGCCGCAGGTCGCGCCGGCGCAGACAGAACATCCCGACGCCGAGCCGCTCAAAGGCATCGCGGCCAAGATCGCCGAAAACATGGTGGCGAGTCTGCACGTCCCGACCGCCACCAGCGTGCGCTCGATCCCAGTGAAGCTCCTCGAGGAGAACCGCAAGCTCGTCAACGCGCACCAGTCGGCGACCAGCGGCGCCAAGGTCTCGTTCACGCACATGGTCGCGTATGCGCTATTGCGGGCAATGGAGAAGCATCCGGGGATGAACGACGGCTACGTCGAGCGTGACGGCAAGCCGCACCGCGTGCACCGTAAGGTCGTCAACTTGGGTCTCGCCATCGATCTCGAGCGCAAGGGCGAGCGCGTCCTGCTCGTGCCCAACATCAAGGACGCCGGCCGGCTCAACTTCTTGGAGTTCGTCGCCGCCTACGACGACATCGTGGCGCGTGCCCGCAACAACAAGCTCGCCGTCGACGAGTTTCAGGGCACGACCGTCAGCATCACCAACCCCGGTATGATCGGCACCCAGCTCTCGGTGCCCCGCCTCATGGAGGGCCAGTCCGCCATCTTCGGCATCGGCAACATCGGCTTCCCCGCCGAATACGCCGGCATGTCGAACCAGGTGATCAGCGAGCTCGGCCTCTCGCGCACCATGACCATCACGAGCACCTACGACCACCGCGTCATCCAGGGAGCGGAGTCGGGTGGCTTCTGCCGCGACGTCGAAAAGCTCTTGCTCGGTGACGACCGCTTCTACGTGAAGATCTTCGACGAGCTCGACGTCCCGTACGAGCCGCTCGCCTGGGCCGGCGACCAGAACGTCGAGGTCTTTGGTGGCCGCGACATGGACGCCATTCGCAAGCAGGCGCACGTGCTCCAGCTCATCCGCGCGCACCGCGTTCGCGGACATCTCTACGCGCACCTCGATCCGCTCTCCATCGAGGCACCGCAGCTCCATCCCGAGCTCGAGATGTCGAAGTACGGGCTCACCGTCTGGGACCTCGACCGCCAGTTCATGGCCGGCGAGCTCGCGGGCTCCACGGCACCGATGCCGCTCCGCGACATCATGGAGACGCTGCGCGAGACCTACTGCCGCCACATCGGCGTCGAGTACATGCACATCCCCTATGTCGAGCAGCGCGACTGGCTGCAGGCGCGCATGGAGTCGTCGCGCAACGCCTCGCCGTTCACTCCGGAAGAGCAGCAGCGCATCCTCAAGAAGCTCAACGCCGCGGAAGCGTTCGAGCGTTTCCTGCACACCACCTACGTCGGCCAGAAGCGTTTCTCGCTCGAAGGTGGCGAGACGCTCATCCCCATGCTCGACTTCCTCCTCGAGGACGCCGGTCGTGTCGGCGTCACCGCGGCGGTGATCGGCATGGCCCACCGCGGCCGCTTGAACGTGCTCGTCAATACGGTCGGCAAGAAGCACGAAAGCGTCTTCCGCGAGTTCGAAGGCGAGATGGATCCCGGCATCGCCCACGGCTCGGGCGACGTGAAGTACCACCTGGGCTCCTTGGGCAAACACGTCACCGAGACCGGTGAAACCGTCAGCGTCGCGCTCGCAAGCAATCCGTCGCATCTCGAGGCCGTCAATCCGGTCGTCGAGGGCATGGTGCGCGCGATGCAGGACATCGACGGCGACGTGAAGCGCGAGAAGACCATCCCGATCCTCATCCACGGTGACGCCGCCTTCGCGGGCCAAGGCGTGGTGGTCGAGACCCTCGGCATGTCACAGCTCAACGGTTACCGCACCGGTGGCACCGTCCATGTCGTCGTCAACAATCAGATCGGCTTCACCACCGGCGCCAAAGACGCGCGCTCTTCGCTCTACTCGACGGATGTCGCCAAAGCGGTGCACGCGCCCATCTTCCACGTCAACGGCGACAACCCGGAAGACGCTGTGCGCGTCATGCGCCTGGCGTTCGCCTTCCGTCACCAGTTCAAACGCGACGTGGTCATCGACCTCGTTTGCTACCGTCGCTGGGGCCACAACGAGGGTGATGACCCATCGTACACCCAGCCGCTCGTCTACCAGCGCATCGAAAATCACCGCTCGGTCCGCAAGATCTACACCGAGCAGCTCTTGCGTCGCGGCGATCTCGACGCTCAGTCGGCCGAGAAGGCGCTCGACGATTTCCGGGTCCAGCTCCAGGGCATTCACGATGCCGTGAAGCAGGCGCAGCAGCCCAAGCCGCAGTCGGTCGCGCGTGATCGCGAGGACGAGCGCGGCGTCGGTGTCGAAGCCGACGTGGAGCGCACCGCGGCGTCCGCCGAGAACCTCGAGCTGGTGCTCGATGGCCTCGAACGGCCCGTGGAGGGGTTCGAGCCGCATCCGAAGCTCGTCAAGCAGCTGGCCAAGCGTCGCGAGCGCTATGACAGCGGCAAGATCGATTGGGCTCTGGGCGAGGCCTTGGCCTTCGGGTCCCTCGTGATCGAGGGTAACCCCGTCCGCTTGAGCGGTGAGGACACGGGCCGCGGCACCTTCAGCCAGCGCCACTGCATCCTCTACGATCACCGCACCGGCACGCCCTACATCCCGCTGAACAACCTGCAGCAAGGGCAGGCGAACTTCTCTTGCTACGATTCGTTGCTCTCGGAGTTTGGCGTGCTCGGCTTCGACTACGGCTATTCGGTGAACTACCCGAAGGCGCTGGTCATGTGGGAGGCGCAGTTCGGCGACTTCGTGAACGGCGCGCAAGTCATCATCGACCAGTTCATCTCGAGCGGCGAGCAGAAGTGGAACCAGAAGTCGTCGGTGGTGATGCTGCTACCGCACGGGTACGAGGGCCAAGGCCCCGAACACTCGAGCGCGCGCATCGAGCGCTTCCTGCAGCTCGCGGCCGCCGGTAACTGGCGCGTCTGTTATCCGACGACCCCGGCACAGTACTTCCACCTCTTGCGCCGTCAGGTGCGCAGCGAGCAGCGCAAGCCCTGCGTGGTCTTCACGCCGAAGTCGCTCCTGCGGCATCCAGAGGCGGTGTCCGCCAAAGAGGAGCTGCTCTCGGGCAGTTACATGCCAGTGATCAGCGACTCGTCGGTCAGAGACGCGAAGGCTGTCAGCCGTGTTGTCCTCTGCAGCGGCAAGATCTACTACGACCTCGATGCCGCGCGCCGCGAGAAGAAGCTCGAGAACGTGGCCATCGTGCGGCTCGAACAATACTACCCGTTCCCGGCGGAGCAGCTGCGGGCCCAACTCGAGACCTACTCCAACGCCACGGAAGTGCTGTGGGTGCAGGAAGAGCCGCGCAACATGGGCGCGTGGGATTTCGTCGACGAGCGCCTCTTGGCGCTGCTCTATCAGGGGCAGACCCTGCGCTATGTCGGCCGCCCATCCGGCTCGTCACCGGCGACCGGTTCGTCGAAGCGTCACGCCGCCGAGCAGGCAGCGGTTATCGCCGAGGCATTGGAAGGCGAGGGCAAGCCGGCGCTGGCTCACGGCCAAAAGGTCATCGAGACCACGGACAAGCAGCCGCAGCCGCAACCTCAGCCGCAGCCGACTCGGGCCGCGGGATAACCTCGTTTCGTGAGCACAACCGGGCGCTACTCCGTGGTTCACGTGCGTCGCGCCTGGTACGTGCTCTGCGAGTCGTCGGAGCTGCGTGCCCGTCCGCTGAAGCGGGCGCTATTCGACATGCCGCTGGCGGTCTTCCGCGGAGCCGGTGGCGAGCCGGTGGCGCTCGTCGACCGCTGCGCCCACCGCAACGTGCCGATCTCGGCCGGTCGCGTCGTCCATGGCGAGATCGAGTGCCCGTATCACGGCTGGCGCTTCGATCGTGAAGGGGTCTGCCGTAACGTGCCTGCGCTCGTCGACGACAAGGGCTCATCCAAGGCGCGCCGCGTCGCGCGCTACCCGACGGTCGAGCGGCAGGGCTTGGTCTGGGCCTGGGGTGATCCGGAGAGCGACCCCGCGGGCGTCGAGCCGTACGTCGTTCCCCATCTCGCCGACAGCCGCTACGGCACGGTGCGCTACAACGCGACCTTCGAGTCGACCTTGCATGCGACGGCTGAAAACATCCTCGATGTGCCGCACACCGCCTTCCTGCATCGCGGTCTGTTTCGCGGCGCCGGCAAGCGCAACGTCATTACCGCGAACCTCAGACGCGACGCCGCGTCCGTCGAAGCTGACTACGTCGGCGAGCCACGACCTTCCGGTCTCATCGGCAAGCTCCTGGCGCCGCAGGGCGGCACCGTGCGCCATGTCGATCGCTTCATGCTGCCTTCGATCGCTCAGGTGGAGTATGCCTTGGGTGACAGCAGCCACGTGCTGATCACGAACCTCCTGACGCCCGTCTCGGACTTCGTTACCACCATGTTCGCTATCGTGAGCTACAGACTGCCGATCGGCGGCAAGCTCGTTGGCCGCATCCTCGAGCCACTCGCCAAGCGTGTCGTGCAGCAGGACGCCGAGGTGCTCGCCGAGCAGACACGCAACGTCAAAGCCTTTGGTGGCGAGCGCTTCGTGTCGACCGACGTCGACCTCTTGGGCGCGCACATCTTGCGCCTGCTCAAGCACGCCGAGCGTGGCGAAACGCAGGAAGCCGGCGAGCTTGGCTCCGTCCGTCTCGAGGTCTGACGGTGCTGCAGCTCGCCAACGTCGAGAAGCGCTACGATGACGCCGTCGCGCTGGAGAAGATCTCGCTCACGCTCGAGCGCGGCGCCTCGCTCGCCATCGTCGGCACCAGCGGCTCGGGGAAGTCGACGCTCTTGCGCCTGGTGAACGGCATCGTTTGGCCCGACAGCGGTAGCGTGCACATCGAGGGCGAGCTCTTGTCGCCCGCGAGCGCGCGCCGGCTACGCCAGCGCATGGGCTACGTCATCCAGGACGGCGGCTTGTTTCCGCATCTGACGGCCCGCGAAAACGTCATGCTGCTCGCCCGGCATCTCGGCTGGGACGCGCAGCGCATCGCCGCTCGCACCCGCGAGCTTGCCGAGCTCATGCGTCTGCGACCCGAGATGCTCGACCGCTATCCCGCACAGCTCTCGGGTGGTCAGCAACAGCGTGTCGGCCTCATGCGCGCGCTCTTCTTGTCGCCGGGCCTGCTCCTCCTCGACGAGCCGCTCGGCGCGCTCGACCCGACGACGCGCGTCACCTTGCAAGACGAGCTGCGCTCGATTTTCGACGTGGTGCGCTGCACCGTGTTGCTGGTGACGCACGACTTCGCGGAGGCAGGGGCGCTCGCCAACGAGATCATGGTCATGCATCGCGGCGCCGTGCAGCAGCGAGGAACGCTCGCGGACATCGTCAACAAGCCCGCGACCGAGCGGGTCGCCGGCATGGTTCAAGCGGAGCGGCGCCGCGTCGAAGTGCTCGTCGGAGTGGTGTCATGATTGGCCTCGCCCTGGCGCTCGTGGTCGGCGCGACGCCGGTGCGCGTCGGCTCCAAAGCGTTCACCGAGTCGGTCATCATCGGCGAGATTGCCCGGCAGACCCTCGAGGCGCATGGCGTCGTCGCCGCCCACCAGCGTGAGCTCGGCGGCACCGCGATTGCCTGGAAGGCGCTCCTGGGCGGAGAGATCGACGTCTATCCCGAATACAGCGGCACGATTGCGAAGGAGATCCTCAAGGCCGACCGCGAGCTGGACCTGGCGGGACTCAACGCGCAACTCGCGCCCCTGGGGCTCGCGGCCAGCGTACCGCTGGGATTCCAGAACACGTATGCCATCGGTGTCCGCAAGGAGGTTGCGGACGCGCGGGGAGTGAAACGCGTTTCCGACCTGTCGCGCCACCCTGACCTGCGCCTGGGCTTCTCGCACGAATTCCTCGGCCGTCAGGATGGCTGGCCGGGGCTTGCTGCTGCCTATGGCCTGCAGGCCTTGAAGCCCACTTCCCTCGACCACGGGCTCGCGTACGACGCCCTCGCCGCCGGCACGATCGACGCCATGGACCTCTACTCGACCGACGCGAAGATCGAGCGCCAGGGCATCCGGGTGCTGGAGGACGAGCGCGCCTACTTTCCGCGCTACGACGCGCTCTTCCTGAACCGTGCCGAAGCGCCGCGCACGCATCCGCAGGCCTGGGCCGGGCTCACTAAGCTGGAAGGCAAGATCGATGCGGCCACGATGGTGCGCCTCAATGCGCGCGCCGAGATCGACAAGCGTGACTTCGCCACGGTGGCGGCGGAGTTCCTCGGCCAGGCGCCGGCGGGCGAAGGACGCAACCTCTGGAGCGCGCTCTTCGCGCCTGACTTTGCGCGCTTGCTCATGCAGCATGTGGCACTGGTGCTGGGCTCGCTCGTGGCGGCAATCGCAATCGGCGTCCCCCTGGGTGTGGCCGCGGCGCGCGTCAGGGCTCTCGCACAGCCGGTGCTCGTCGTCGTGGGGGTGGTGCAGACCATCCCCTCGCTGGCGCTCCTTGCCTTCCTCATTCCGCTGACCGGGACCATCGGCGTATGGCCGGCGACCATCGCG
>JBGGMJ010000057.1:0-27492 GCA_041288095.1 Myxococcota bacterium | reverse complement strand
CGGTGCTCGGCTGCTCGGCAACCGGCTTGAGTGTCTGCTTGATCGTCTCCTCCGCCCGCTCGATGTCGACTGTCCCCGCGAGCGGCACGTACCCCGCGAGCTCCAACCGATATGCGAGCTCCTCCCCTATCCGCCGATCATTCAAAGTCGCCGGCGTCACGAGCCCCGTCGCCAACGTCTCCCCATCCACCACCAACGACAGCGAAGCGCCCGCAGGCTCACTCGCAATCGTCACCTGCGCTCGCCGCGCCGCGACCATGCGCGCCGCGATTGTCGCGCCCCCCGCGGCGACGAGCAGCGTGACCAGCACCGCCACTGTCCACGCCCCCACCCGTGCGCGCTTCGGCAGCAGCACCGTCGGCGCGGCCGGCGCCACCATCTCGGGCGTCGCGGCCCGCGTAGCTTCGGTCTCTCCGGCGGCCGACCAGCCGCTCTCCATCGACAGCTCTTGGGTGCCGGGTTGCGACGGCTCCGATGAGGGCAACACAGCGGTCATGCGCGCGGGTGAGGCCGTCGGCTTCGGCGTCTCGCGCGGCGCCACCTCGTCCACTATCCCGGACAAGCGCACCGCGCCCGCGGCTCCCAGGCCGTAGCGAAACGCCACCAGGTCCTGCTCGACGTCCCGCATGTCGGGGTAACGGTCCTCGCGTTTCAGCGCCAGCATGCGCATGATGATCCGCGCGAGGGGCTCGGGTACGTCGGCTTTTTCGGCGCGCACGTCGCGCACGCGCCCCGCCGCGACCTTGCTGAGCAGCTCGGGCTCGCTGTCGCCATCGAAGACCCGCCGCCCGACCAAGCACTCCCAGAGCGTGAGCCCGACCGCGTATTGGTCAGCGCGCTTGTCGAGCTCCTCGGCCAGCGCTTGCTCGGGCGCCATGTACGCGAGCTTGCCTTTGATGGTCCCGGTCGCGGTGTGGGTCGCGCGCGCCGCCGCCTTGGCGATGCCGAAGTCCATGATCTTCACATCACCGCCGCGCGTCAGCATGACATTGTGCGGGCTGATGTCGCGGTGAACGATCCCGAGCGACTTGCCATCGTCCGTCTCGAGCGCGTGCACGTAGGCGAGCCCGCGTGCCATGCCTTCGCCAATCGCCGCGACCTCGACCGCCAACAAACCACGGCCGCGCTCGAACGCGCCTTTGATGACACGACGGAGATCGGCACCGTCGACCAGCTCCATGGTGATGAAGTAGATGCCGTCGACCTCACCGAAGTCGTAGATCTGCGCGACGTTCGGATGCGTCAGCCTGGCCGCTAAAACGGCCTCGTCGACGAACATACGCGTGAAGTCTGGGTCACTCGAGAACTGCGGCAGGATGCGCTTGAGCACCAAGGTCTTCTCGAAGCCCTGGTCGCCCACGAGCCTCGCCAGGAAGATCTCGGCCATCCCGCCAAACGCGAGGCGGCGCACCAACCGATACTTCCCGAAGACCTGCGCGTCGGACATCAATGAGGGGCGGCTTTTTTGACGGGCTTGCGGCGCCTTCTTACCATCGAACCTACCTCCACACACCAGCCGTGCGTGGATGGCTTCCGTAGGGACGAATCGATGAAAAACATCTTAGCCGCGCTCTTCGCTGGATGCCTCACCATGTCGGTCGCCGCCGCCGCTGTCGTCATCGTCGCTGACGAGGGCAGCTCCGCGAAAGCACAAGCCAAGAAGAGCTACGACCGCGCCGGCGACGAGGTCATCGACGCCGCGATTGCGCGCCAGCTGGCGCTGGTCAAAGCCCGGGTCAACGAAGCAAACGCCATCGCGCTCGCCCGCTAGAGCGAGCCTTAGCCCTTCAGAACGACCGTATCGTCCTTCGCGTCCTCACGACCGAAGGTCTGACGCTGGCTGGGGTGCGCAAGGCCCGGACGTGGCGTGCTCTTGAGCTCGCGCTCCTTCTTCTGGCGAGCGGGCTTCTTCTTCTCCGGCTCGGGCGTCGCCTGCGTATTCACCATCGCCGCGAACGACTTGGTCGGCTTTGCCTTGTTGAGCCTCTCCGACTCACGGGCCCGGGCCTCGAGATCGGCGATCCGCTCGGGCGTCGTCGCTGAGCCTCGGCCGATGAGGCCCAGTCGCGCTTCGACCCGTCGATCGTCATCCGCCATTCGATACTTTGTATCATGTCCGGCCGTGATGTAGGCAGCGGTCGTGCGGATGTTGCTCGCCACCTGCACGGCCGTTCTCCTCGGCTGCGCTCCCACGGCCCCGCCGATGCGCTGGCTCCAAGAGGGCTGGTTGGTGCACGAAGAGGCCGGTGTCAGCGTCGCGGTGCCACCCAACTGGCACACGACCCGAGCCACCACTGGGGTCGTGGCCGGTGGCGATGAGGGTACCCCCGCCTACTACACGACGTTGTCCATCCAAGCGCTACGTCCGAGCGACAAGACGCGCTTCGCGGAGATCCTGCGAGCGGCCTACGAGCACCCCGCGATCGGCGACAGCATGCCACCGACCTACGCACCCTGCGTCGCGGGCGACATGCTGGGCCTGTGCTACGCCGTGAGCTTCACGGTTTTCGCGGAGCCGCGCCATCGGCTAGGGGTGCTGCTCGACCTCGCCCCCTACGTCATCGACGTCAGCTTCACCGCGCCCGCCGCCGCTTACGCCGATCACGTCGACGTCTTCGAGCGCGCTCTGGCGACGCTTTACGTCGAGCCCGCTAGCTAAGGCCCCGGCGTCGCTGTATACCCGCCCCCGATGGCTCAGGAATCATTCGACGAACGGCTGATTTGGCTCCTCAAGGTGAGCCGCAGCATGCTCGCGACGCGCGACCTCGACCGCTTGCTCTCTCTCGTCACCGACGCCTTCATCGAAGCATGTGAAGCCGACCGCGGCTTCTTGCTCTTGCAGGACCGCGACCTCGGCAAGCTGGTGCAGCGCGTCGGCCGCACCGCCGCTGGCAAGGACATCAGCGAGTCCGAGACCAAGATCTCCTCGATGGCGAACCGGGTTTTCCGCGAGAAGAAGCCGGTCTTCGCCACCGATACCGCGACCCAGGAAGACCTGGCGTCGCGCCGCTCCATCGACGAGCTGCGCTTGAAGATGATGGTCTGCGTACCGCTCGCCACCGACAACGAGTCGCTCGGCGTCATCTACGCCGACGGTCGCACCTCACTCGACAAGGTGTTCACGAACACCAACCGCCGGACCTTCGAGATGCTCGCCGATCACGCTGCCGCGGCCATCGAGAACGCGCGTCTGTTCGAGCGGGCCACCAACGACCCACTCACCGGCCTGCCGAACAACAGCTATTTCATCCAGCAGCTCAGCAAGGTCATGCGCGAGGTCAGCGCTTCGATGCAGGCGGGCGTGCTCTTGCTCGACGTCGACGCCTTCAAGCGCGTCAATATCGCCGCGGGTGCCGAAGCCGGCGACCGCGCGCTCATCGACATCGCCATGACCATCCAGGACGTGGCTCGCGCCGACGGCTTGGTTGCGCGCTACGGCTCCGACAAGTTCGCCGTGCTACTGCCGCCCGAGGAAGGGACCGCCATCAACCTGCGCCTGCGCGACGTCGCCGAGCGCGTCCGCGCCGCCATCGCCACCAAGGCTTACCACGGCGTGCAGATGTCGGCGTCCATCGGCGGCATCGGCTTCCCAACCGCCGAACGGCCGGCGACCTCATTGCCGACGAGCGCTCCCGACTTGGTCGCTATCGCGGACGACATGCTCGCCAAGGCGCGCGCACGCGGCCAGGGCGAGCTCGAGATCGCCTAGCGGCGCTTGCCGTCGCTGTAGCCGTGGCCGCCGGGGATGCGGCGCATCTCGTTGATCGTAGCGCCGCTGATACCGAGCTCGGCGAGCATGACCCGAGCCGCGGCGCTTCCGCCGGCACGCACCGTGATTTCGAGTCGTTCCGGACGACGGGCGACTTTGCCACCGACACGGCGGCCACCGCGCGGGCGCTCCATCTCCGCCGAGACGAACCACGCCTTGCCAAAGGCCTTGGCCGTGAACCTGTCGGCAGGCGAAGGGCTGAGACTGGTCTCGCGGCCGCGGGCGGCTTCGTTCCACAACTGCTGGCTAGCGCTACGGTCGGCTATTCTTCTCATGGCCGGGTGTATCGGCGTGAGTCCCCGAACAGGTGACTGCCGGGCTGACATGTCCTGGGATGCGCTGAAGCACAGGGGTACCATGCGGGGATGCCCCAATATGATCTGGTCGTCATCGGCTCGGGCCCAGCCGGCGAAAAGGGCGCGGCGCAAGCCGCCTACTTCGGCAAGCGCGTCGCCGTCATCGAGTCACGGGTACAGCCCGGCGGTGTGTGCGTCCACACCGGCACCCTGCCCTCGAAGACGCTGCGCGAGTCGTCGCTCTACCTGTCGGGGGTAAAATCGCGCGGCCTCTACGGCGTGAACTACCTCATCAAGCGTGACGTTTCGGTGCAGGACTTCATGTATCGCCGCCACGCCGTCGTTCGCCGCGAGGTCGAGCGCATCATCCGCAATTGCGACCGGCACCGCATCGACGTCATCTCGGGGCGCGCGAGCTTCATCGACGCGCACACTCTACGGGTGACGCGCGGCAACGAGTCGCAGGACATCGGCGCCGACAAGGTGTTGATCGCGACGGGCAGCACGCCCTTCCGCCCCGACTACCTGCCCTGGACCGACCCACAGGTCTTCGACAGCGACACCATCCTCGACATCCAAGCCATGCCGAAGTCGTTGTGCATCATCGGTGGTGGCGTCATCGGCTGCGAGTACGCCACCATCTTCGCGGCCATGGGCGTGCGCGTCGTACTGCTCGACAACCGCGACACCATCTTGCCCTTTCTCGACCGCGAAATCGCGGAGGTGCTGCGCCAGCAGATGATGGAGCTCGGCGTGCAACTATTGATGCGAGAGTCCGTCAAAGCGGTCAAGCGCATCGACGATAACCAGCTCGCCGTGGAGATCGAAACCGGCGAGGACTTCTGCGTCACCTCGCTGCTCTTCGCCGCCGGCCGCAACGGCAACACCGCCGGCCTGGGTCTCGACAAGGTCGGCATCGCGGTCGACAAGCGCGGCGCTCTATCGGTCACCGAGCACTTCCAAACCAGCGTTCCCAACATCTACGCCGCCGGCGACGTCATCGGCTTCCCAGCGCTCGCCAGCACCTCGATGGAGCAGGCGCGCGTCGCCATGTGCCACGCCTTCGAGCTGCACTACAAAGAGCGCCTCGCGCATCAATGGCCGCTCGGCATCTACACCATTCCCGAGGTCTCGAGCGTCGGACTCACCGAGGAGGAGTGCAAGGAGAAGAAGCTCTCCTACGCGGTCGGGCGCGCCATGTTCGCGAACAACGCACGCGGTCAGATCATGGGCGAAGAGTCTGGCATGTTGAAGCTCGTCTTCGACACCGCGACCTTGAAGCTCCTGGGCGTCCACATCATCGGCGACCGCGCGAGCGAGATCATCCACATCGGCCAGTGCGCGATGAACCTCGGCGGCACGCTCGACTACTTCATTCAGAACGTCTTCAACTACCCGACGCTCTCCGAGGCCTACAAATACGCGGCCTACGACGGGCTCGGTCGGCTATCGAAAGCCGTGCAGCGCGAAGGCGTCGCGGCGCTCAAGCAGTAGCCGTCAGGGCAGCGCGTATTCGACCTCGAGCCGCACGGCATCGAGTGAGAGCACGGATTCCTGGCCGTCGAGCCCGACGCCACCCGACGGCGCCATGCGCACGTAGACATGGTCGTCGCCGGCGAACACCATGGCGCGGGCTTCCTCCTCGTCGAGGGTACAAACCACCTGTCTGCCAGAGCGGACAGCGTCTGTGTCGAAGGCGCAACTGCCGGCGAAGTTGCCGCCGGGTTCGAAGGGCTGCCCGACGTCGAACCAGCGCGCGAGCGGGCTGTTCCACATCTGGACGAAGATCCCATCCACGGGGACGCCGGTCTGGTCGAAGCTGTTCGCGGTGACGTCGGCGACGAAGCGCACCCGCTCGACGACCTCGCTCGCGCTCGCGACACCGGCGACCTCGGACAGGCCGGCGGCGCGCAGAGCGAAGTCGAACACCATGACGGGCCGGTTTTGCCGGTCGAAGCCGAGCTCCCAGATCTCCCCCGGCCTGCCTTCGCCCGCGACGATGAGGACGTTGCGATCCGGGTCGAACACCATGCCGTGGCGCTTGCGCGTGAGGGGTCTGACGCCGTCGACGACGATCTCGCTCCACGAGCCTTGGACCGGCAGCACCGGCGGTTGTTGCTCGCGCCAGCTATAGACGGTGTTCGGGCCGGGGCCTTCGCCCTGCGCCGAGCCGCCATACATGAAAACGCGCTGCGATTCGCCGTCCCACGCGAGGCGCGAGCCGGTGAGTGGGCCGGGATCACCGGTGGTCGGCGCCGGACAACCCGGGCTCGAGCCGGACACACAGGTCCAGGTCGGCGACGGCCCCGGCGTCAGCACCCAGGTGTCGCCGCTCACAGGTGAAGCCGCCACGGTCGAGCAGTCGCTGTTGTTGAGCTCGGTGCAGCCGCCGTAGAGCAAGAGTCGGCCACCGCCAATCTCCACCATGCTCATCTTGGAGCGGGGGCTCGGCCAGGCGGTGACACCAGTCGGGGGCAAGAACAACTGCCAGCTGCCCGCACTCCAGCGCCACAAGGCCCGAGACACACAACCACCACCCCCGGCGGGCGTGCCGTAAGGCTGCGTGCCCGGGCCAACGCCATAGCGGGTGTTCAGAGTCGCGCATGACGGGAAACCGACGTAGCCACCAAAGAGGAACACGTCCTCATTGGTGCCGGCACCGGGACCCGTCACCGAGGTCGCGATGCCGTACCCTTCGGTCTCGGGCGGTGCTTGCGCTTCGGTCGCTTCGGCCGCCGGCGGCGCGAACGAAGCTGCACTAGGGTCGTAAAGCCATAGTCCGCGATTGAAGCCACCGGGACCGAAGGCACCCGGCCGGTCGAAGAAGGCGATGCGGCGGGCGAGCGGCAGGTACGTGGAAGCTTGCTCGGTCTCGCCGCACGGCGTCGGATCGTCGGAAGCGCCGCAGCTCAGGGTGTCGACGATGTTGGTGGTGCCCACCACGGGCTCGGGGCGCACGGAGATGCCGTTCCAGCTCCAGAGGCTGTGGCAGTTGTTGTTGGAATCGTTATCGGCCGCGCCGTCGCAGTCACCGTCGTTGTCGAGGCGACCCCCGAAGATGAAGGCGCGCCGATGCTCGGCGGAGTACGTCATCGAAAACGCGGTCGTCGGTGAATGAACCGCGCTCTCGGCGGCAACTTGGGTCCAGGCGCCAGTGGTCGCGCTGGTTGGGCGCAACATCCAACCGCTGTCGAAGGCGCAGGTGCAGCGCTCGCCGCCACCTTGGGCGGTCTTGGTGTCCGGGTCTTCGCCGTCACAGGCGCCGTCGAACAGCGGCGAGCAGTCCACGACCGGAGCCACATTGAGCTGGCGAACGCCGCCGAAGACGAGCATGCGGTCGCGTGCTGGTAGGTACGCCGCTTGGCCAACGCCGCGGCTGACCAAAGGCGTCGAAAGCCCGGAAGGAATGCCGGCGTCCACCTCACCGAAGGATGGTGTCGCCGCGGATCCCTTCCACACCAAGATGTCCTCCATGTTGTCGGACATGTCGGCATCGCGCGCGCAGTCGAAAAACTCCCCTGTTTCGCAGCCGCCCCAGATGACGACGCCGCCGAAGCCGCCCACGTAGGACATGATGGCCGAGCGACGGGCCGACGCAGTCAGACCGCTCACCGGCGTGACGTCGTCCCAGGTGCGCGTCAGCGTGTCCCACTCCCACAAATCGCCGAGGTTCGCGCCGCCCCCGAAGCTGGTCGATCCGCCAAAGAGGACGACGCGCCGACTCTCGGGGTCATAGGCCATCGAGGTAAAGGCGCGCGGTGGCGGGCAAACGCCACCCGGGCACGGCACGGCTTCCCATGACGAGCCGTCCCACAGCCAGGTCGTCGTCGACACGCACAAGTCGACGAGGGCTTGCGGCAAGCCCCCCGCGGGACAGACACCGGCGACGGGCTCCTCGAGCGCGCCATACAGCACGCTGACCCCGGCGCCCGCATCGTAGACCATCGGCGCGAAGACCGACGGCGGACCCGGCGTGGTCGGGGTTACATCGAACCAAGTGGTCCCGTCGTACTCCCACGTCCGCGTCAGCGGAACCGCCGTGGCGGTGCCGCCGTGGTAGATGGTCCGGTCGCGGGCCGAGTCGTGCGTCAGCGCCGGGCCGAAGTTTTCGCCCGGCCACAGCGTGCCGATGAGATCGAGCTCGCGCCAGTCGCGGCCATCCCAATCCCACATGTTTGGAAAGATGGAGTCGTCGCTCGAGCCGCCGACCAGCAGCACCTTGTCGGACGACGGGACGTACACGCCGCCACCCGCCGCTTGCGACGGCGGTGAGCCAAGCCGCCGGAAGCGCCAGACGCCGGAGCGGACGCTGTGCGTAAAGCGCTGCCCATCGGCGAGAAACACCCTGGAGATGTCCGCTGTCGCGGCTTCGGTGGCGAGGCCGTCGGCGAGCGCGCTGCTCGGCTCCGAGACGCGCGTCAGGCGGTTGGGATTGAGAAAGTCGTTGCCGGTCGTCCGGTCCTTGAACGTGGCAACCCAGCGCCCGTCGGCGACGCGCAGGGTCGGACCTTCATTGCCGGCGTCATCGATGAGAGTCGCGAAAACCTCGAGCCGATCCACGGTGGCAAGCGCGAGACGGTCGCCGGGTAGGACACCCGAGGCCGAGAGCGAGGCGAAACCCAGGCGCGCTCTGCCCACTCCTTCGGCGTCGTGCACGAACAAACGGTCGGGGCTGCCGCTGCTCGCCGAGCCGACGACGGCGCCGGCCGTCGTGCTCTCGACCGCGAAGCTCCGTTCGGGCAAGGCGCTGCCGGCTCCCCACGGCGCGCGCAAGAAGCGCAGGCTCGCGGGCATGACCGGCGGCTCCGTGTCGATGACGACGGTGGGCAGGTTGTTGGTCGGCTCGAGCTCCCAAGGCAGGCCGGCGGCGTCGTGGGCCGTTATGAAGAGCTCGAAGACGTCGCCGCTCGCGGCTGTCGCGAGATCGTCGTCGATCTCGAAGGTCACCGAAAACGATGTCGTCGCGAGCGCCGAGACGGTACCGACGATGCTGCCTCCCGGTCCTTCGAGCGTCACCTCGGGGGTTTGCCTTGGCGGCTTGCTGAAGATGAGCTGCGCTTCGATCTCGGCGATGCCGGGCAGCTCGTTGCGGGCCACGGTCACATCGACGCCTATCGCCGTGAGCTCGGTCGGTACCGGCGAGCGCGGTCGCAGGCTCACCGAGCTGAGCAAGAAGGAGCTGGTGTCGACCAGGAAGTGGCGCGGCAGCTCGGCATTGCCGACGTTGCTCGCGAGGTCGATGGCGATGACCGAAACCGAAACCGCGCCAATGGGATCCGTGGCCGCGATAGTGGTCACCATCTCGTAGCCGGTCGACGTTGGGCTGGCGGCTGCTTGCCGCGAAAACCCGTCATCGGTGTCGGGCCAGGTGAGCCGCACGATGGGCGCCTCGAGCACTTCTTCGTCCACCTGGAAGCGCACGCGCACCGTCGAGCCCACCGCCGCGGCCTCGACCGGGGTGCCGGGCGTCGCGCCGACGTCACGCTCGACCACCGCGGTGAGGTTCACGATGCGCGGCGGAACGTCCTCCTGGCCACCCGGCACGCAGCGCCCGAGCTGGGACGAGCAGCGATATGTCGCTGGACACTGCTCGTTACTGTCGCAGGTGATGAGGACGTCGGCGGGCGTCGCTAGGTCGACGGAGCATGAGACGGCGAACGCGGCGAGGAGTACGACGCGAGCGGATGGGGGCATGGCCAGGAAGACTACTCGGAATCTCCCCGGCGCACGAACGATTGGCTACGCGTTCAGAAGCCGAAGCCTGACTGGAACAGGAAGGTGGCGCTGGCCTGCGCGCCGGACCCGTTGTCGGTGAAGAACACGGGCAAATCGGCCTCGAAGAAGTAGACCAGGGTCTCGGAGATGCGGATGGGCAGCACCACGATCGGCACGATACCGACGTTGGTCGGACCGCCGACACGCGATGCGACGCGCAGACCGGCGACGAAGCCGTCGAACTTGCGAATGACACCCGGGTCGACGACGAAGGTGGTGGCCGACGGTGTGTTCTTGATCTCGTTGAAGGCGATGAACTCGAAGTCGATCGCCCACTTGTCGTCGAGGTGAACCGTCAGGCCCGGAGTAAGGCCGAGCGAGAAGAAGTCGTCCCCCATCACGGTCGTGTTCTTCGAGATGGTCGCGATGGGCACCGCGAAGCCCAAGTGGCCGCCGAGCGCCGGGTACTGCTTGCGTGAGCCGGTCGGCGCGGTCCCCGCGATTTCCGCTGGAGCGGGCACACTCTCTTGAGCGGCTACCGGGATGGAGATGAAGGTCGCTGCCAGAATCGGGAGGAGTTGGGCGATGCGCATAGCCAGGTATTTCACCCGACCGGTCCGCTTTCGCAAATTTCAGGCGCGGCTCAGGGCGCGAGCTTGAGCATGACGCGCACCATCGCGGCGTTCTTCACGCGGACGGTCTTGCGCTTGTTCGCCGCGCCGCCGACGATCTCGATCTGGGCGCGGGGCATGTCGAGAGTCTCGGCGAGAAAGCGCACGAGCGCATCGTTGGCCTTGCCGTCGACGGGCGGTGCCGCGAGCTGAATCTTCAGGCGGTCGTCGTAGACGTTGAGGATGCGCGTCCGCGAAGCCTTCGGCACCACGGCGACGTCGATGAGCACGTCGTCGCCGTGCTGGTGGAGCCACGGCGGCGCCGTCGTCAAGCGCGGGACTCGCTCGCTTTGGCGGACTCACCGAGCGGCGGCGGCGCGGGCGCCCGCAAGCGTTCGAGCACGGTCACGCTGGCTCCGGCCTCGGCCTTCTCGTCCCGCGACTGCTCCTCGGCGAGCTCGAGCAGCTTCAAGTGCGTGCTGACGATGCCGCGCAGCTCCTCGATGGCGCGCAAGCGCTGTCGCTGCAGATCATGGACCTCGTCGGCGAGCTTGGTGACGCGGGCGTGGGCATTGTGGAGGATGCGCTCGGCCCGCAGCTCGGCCTCGCTGACGGTGAGCTGCGCTTCCTTCTTCGCGTGGTCACGGATCTCGTCGATGGCGCGCTGGGCGGTGAGCATGGCCTCGCGCAAGGTTTCCTCGCGGGTGCGGTGATCCTCGATCTCGGCCTTGGCCCGCTTCATCTCGGCGCGCAGCTCGTTGTTCTCTCGCGACAGCTCGCTCATCTGGGCGGCGACGATGTCGAGGAAACTGTGCACCTCGCCTCGGTCGAAACCGTTCCAAGCTTTCTTGAACTGCTGCTGTTGCACGTCGATTGGCGTGAGCTTCATGTTTCAGGTCTCCGTGATCCAAAGATGGCCGTGCCGACGCGGACGTGCGTCGACCCGGCTGCGATTGCGGTAGTGAAATCGTGGGTCATGCCGAGCGAAAGCTCGGTGGCTTGCGGCGCTATGGCGCGCACCTTCTCGGCCAGCGCCGTCATCTCGGCGAAGTACGGCACGGCGTCGACGCCGTCCGGTGGGATGGCCATGAGCCCGCGCAAGCGCAGGCGCGCGACGCCCAGGACGTGGCGCGCGAGCGCTTCGGTCTCCTCTGGGAGCGCTCCGCCCTTCTGGGGCTCGCGGCCAATGTTCACCTGCACCAGCACATCGAGGCCGGCTTCGGGCGCGCGCTGGGCCACGGCATCGGCAAGCTCCGCGCGATCGATGGTGTGCATGCGGTGGATAGGATGGCGCAGCAGCAAATTGATCTTGTTGCGCTGCAGACGGCCGATGAAGTGCCAGCGGACGTCGAGGCCAAGATCCGCTACAGCGGACGCCTTCTCGACTAGCTCTTGCACGATGTTTTCGCCGAAGTCGCGCACCCCGAGGCCATGCGCCTCGACGATGGCATCAACTGGATGGAACTTGCTGACCGCGACCAGAGTCACCGACTCGGGCGAGCGCCCGGCGGCACGCGCCGCATCGGCGACCCGCGCGCGGACGTCCGCGAGACGATGCGCGAGGCTCACTTGCGGCCTCCCATCACCAGGTGCTCGATGGCGCCGCGCACCTCGGTGACCGGTAGGCCGACGACGTTGGTGTAGGAACCGACGATGGTCTCGACCAGCGCCCCACCCTCGCCCTGGATGCCGTAGCCGCCGGCCTTATCGAACGGATCGCCAGTGGCGACGTACTGGTCGATCTCGAGTCGCGTGAGGTCACGAAACTGCACGCGCGTCGTCACCACCGAAGAAATTTCGACGTCGCGCAGGCGCACGCAGAAACCGGTCATGACCCAATGCTCGCGGCCCGAGAGGGTCGTGAGAAAGGCGCGCGCTTCGGCGGCGTCGGCGGGTTTGCCGAAACGTTTCGAGCCGAGGACGACCACGGTGTCCGCGGCGACGGTCGGCAGCTCGTAAGGTTTCGCGTGCTCGATCTTGCGGTGACAGATGGTGTGCAGGGCCGCCGCGAAGCGACCGGGCGGCCAACTCTCGTCGGCGTCGACGGCATTGATGGTGACGTCGTAGCCAGCGCCGGCAAGGAGCTGCTTCCGCCGCGGCGAACGCGACGCGAGAACGATACGACGGCCGGATTGGACCACGGGTCAACGCATAAGGCGGGGGATTGAACTCGGCAACTTATTGGCGGCGGTGGGGAGTGGTGGGCTGATTGCCGAGGGCCGATTTCCGATGGCAGATGGCCGATTCGCGCGTGCGCCTTCGGCGGGACCGCTGGAGCGGTCCGGTGAGCCTCGTGCTGCGACCTCCGCCGTGACCTCGGTGTGAGGCCCCGGGCTGACGCCCTCGCTGTTGCGGGCCTCACACCGAGGCCACGACGGAGGTAGGCGAAGCATGAGGTTTTTGGACACACGCATCTACTCGGTGGCGCTCGACGTCGTTCGCTCGAGTCAGGTGCTTGGGCGGGCGTTGCCGGCGTATCTCGCTGACCAACTGCGGCGGGCAGCCGCTAGCATCACGCTCAACTTCGCCGAGGGTTGCGGCAAGCGTGGCGCGCGTGACCGTCAGCGGTTCTTCTCGACCGCTCGCGGTTCCGCCTACGAGGTCACCGCCATAGCAGACGTCGCCGTCACCATCGGGTTGATTGACCCCACCACCGCCGCAGCACTACGCGACCAATGCGATCACCTCTGCGCAATGCTCGCCCGCTTTCGCTAGCTGCGAGCGCAGAGCCCCTCCGGAGCCGGTACCGGAGGGTTTTGTGCTTGCCACAAAACCTGAGGAGCGGAAGGCGCAGGAGGGGCGATCGGCGAAGATGCCGAAGGCCGATCACCGATCACCGATCACCGATCACCGATTGCCGATTGCCGATTGCCGACAGCTACCGAGCAAAAACCTGATCCACCGGCGTCACCGTAACCGCCGAAGCGGACAGGCCCAGCTTCATCGCGCCAATCTTCGCATCCTCGGCGACCAACTCGTCCGGCTTCGCTGCGTCATAGGCAATCGTCGTCGGCGCATCCTTGAGCAGCGCACTGCGCAAGCCATTCGCGTCCTTGGTGACCACGACGATCCGCAGATCCTTCGGCTTGATGTGCTTCTTCAATGCCCCGTTGACCTTCTCGAGGGTCAAGGCCGCGAGCCCATCGCGCATGAACTGCACGAAGTCCGGAGTTCCATGCCAGCGCGCGTCCAGGGCGTAGCCCAGTGCCTGATCTTGTCGCGCCGTCATCACCAGCGCGTTTTTCATGAGGTAGGCGCGCGTCGCATCGAGCTGTTCCTGGGTCATGCCCTCGTTCACCAGGCGCTCTAGCTCGTACAGAGCGATGCGCAGCGCCATCTGGGCGTTCTTCGGCTGCACGGGTCGGATCCAGATCTCGAAGAGCTGCTGATGGCGCGGACGGTTCGCTGATGGCAGCAACTGGAACATGCCGTTCGGAAAGGCCTCGATGTAAGCGTAGTCGCCGTAGTTCAAGCCGCGCGCCTCGCGAATGCGTTGGTACAGGTGCGACATCGGCGAGCGGTGCTCACCCAGCCAGGTGCGCGCGAGATACAAGGCGATGAAATCGGGATGGGAGCGCGTGACTTCGATGGGATGGCCGAGCGAGATGGCGGTAGCGCGCGTATCCTTGGCGATGATCTCCACGCTCAAGCCCTTGGCCGGTGCCGCTTTGACGGACGGCGCCGCCGCGTGCTCGCCCGCCGGCAGCACCGCGAGCTCGGAGCGCACCCGCTCGATGATCTGCTCCGTCGCCTTGCCGGTGAGGCCGATCACGAGGTTCGCGCGCGTGTAGTTCTTGGCGACGAAGTCACGCACGTCGTCGAGGGTAATCGCCTTCACGCCGGCAAGCGTGCCGAGCGTCGGGTGGGCGTACGAAGTGCCCTTCCAAGTGTTCGCCTGCAGGCGCTCCTTGCCGAGCTCCTCGTCGTTCGAAAGGCGCAGATCTTCGGTGAGCGCCGCGAGCTGCGCGTCGCGCAAGCGCGTGAAGTCCTCGTTGCGCATGCCCGGCGCGGTCAAGAGTGGGAAGACCACGTCCGCGAAAGAAGACCAGACATCGACGTGCGCGATGCCTGTAAGGGTCGTCAGCTCCTTGTCGACCTGCGCCTCGAAGGTCGCCGCCAAGGGATAGAGCGCCGCCGCGACCTCGTCGGTGCGGGCGAGCTGTGAGCCCGCTTCGGAGACCATCGCCGCGGCCAGGGTCGCGAGTCCTTCCTTGCCCTTGGGGTCGTGCGCCGAGCCGACGCCGAAGGTGACCTTCATGTCGATGGTCGGCAAGCTCGACGGTCGCACCAAGAGCTCGACGCTCGTTTGCTTGTCGCGCGAGGAGTCGAAGTTCTTGAGCTTCGCCGGCCGGCCGCAATCGGGGCTGATGGGCTCGTGCGACAGCGTCGCGAGCACCAGATTCTCGTCGGTGAAGACAGCACGCGCCGCGTCGCGGAGCTGCTCCGCGGTGATGCCGGCCATGGTGCGGTAGTACTGGTTGGTGGTGCCGAAGCGACGCTCGAAGCGGGCGCTCTCGGCCACGCGAGCGGCGATCGAAGTCGTGCTGTCGAGCGCCTTGGCGAAGTGATAGCGCGCCGCGGATTTGGCCGCGCTCAAGCGTTGCGCCGGCACCAGCGCGCTGCGCGCCTCGCCGACCGCCTTCAAGATGGCGTCACGCACTTCCACGGCGTCGCCCACTTTTTTCAAACGCGCCGCGATGAGGATGAGCCCCGCGTCGACGCTCTCTGGAATCTCCGTATAGAGCGTGTCGATCTTCTGCTCACGCTCAACCAAGCGCTTGTAGAGCTCGCTCGTCGGGCCGGCGTAGAGATCGAGCGCCAAGCGCATGGCGGCGTGGCGTTGATTGGTAGGCGAATACGCCGGACCATGGAAGGCAACCCAGACCAACGGCGCCGTGGCAGTCGGCCAATCGAGATGCGTGTACGCCGGGCCCTTGGCTTGCACCTCGACGGGGATGTCGACTCGCCCCTCGGCCGGCTTCACCTTCCAGGCGCCGAAATACTTATCCGCTAAAGCGAGCGCCTTTTCCACCTCGACGTCACCGGCAATCACCAGGGTCGTGAGCTCCGGCCGGTACCAACGCGCGAAGAAGGTCTTGGCGTAGGCGTACTGCGACGGCATCGCTTGGATGTCGGCGAGGAAGCCCATGGTCGTGTGCTTGTAGGGATGCGCCGCGAACGCCGTGTCGCGCAGCCGCTCGTAGAGCTTGTTTGCGGGGTCGGCGCTGTTCTTGTCGTATTCGCCGAGCACTGCCCTGGTCTCGGTGACGAAGGTGTTCTCGGTGAACGACAGGTTCGCGAACCGGTCGGCCTCGAGCGCCAGCACCTCTTCCAGGTCTTCCTTGGCGAAGGTCAGAAAATAGTTGGTGTAGTCGTCGCTCGTGTACGCGTTCTGGCGGGCGCCGACCCGGTTCATCACCGCCTGATATTTCTCGGGAGGATTCGCCGGAGTGCCGCGGAACATCATGTGCTCGAAGAGGTGCGCGAAGCCGGTCTTGCCCGCCTCGACCTCGTTGCGCGAGCCGGTCTGCACCGGGATCTGGATGGAGACGAGCCCGGGGAAGCCGGTCGGCACCACGATGACCTTCAGGCCGTTGCCGAGGGATTTCTCGGTCACGGTGAGCGGCATGACATCGGTGCCGGGGGCCGGGGCCGCAAGCGAGGGATGCGCGGCAAGCGCGAGCGAGATCAAGCAGATGGCGAGAACGGTCCGCATGGAGGCCTCCCTTCTTCCAGATCGCGGCCTGCCTGTCGACAAGCGACGTACGACCTCTGTATATCGGCGGCTCGATGGAACCCTCCGAGAGCTCCGTCCGCTTTGGCGGTATCGAGCGCCTCTACGGCCCCGACGCCGCCTCGCGTATCGCCCGCGGGCACATTTGCGTCATCGGCCTCGGAGGCGTGGGCTCTTGGGTGGTCGAGGCACTGGCCCGCACCGGGGTCGGCACCCTCACGCTCGTCGATCTCGACGAGATCTGCGCCAGCAACATCAACCGCCAGCTTCACGCCCTCTCGCACACCATCGGCAAAGGCAAGGCCGCGGTCCTCGCCGAGCGCGTACGCGCCATCAATCCGGCCATCCAGGTGAACGTCATCGAGGACTTCTTCACCGAGTCCACCGCCGAGCAGATCCTGGGGACGCCCTACGACGTGGTCGTCGACTGCATCGACAACTTCACCAACAAGCTGATCATGATCAAAGCCTGCCGGCGCAAGCGGCAACGCCTCATCGTGCTGGGCGGTGCCGGCGGCCGTCGCGACCCGACGCAAATCAAGGTCACCGACATCACCAAGGCGCACGGCGACAAGATGCTCGCCATGTTGCGCAAGAAGCTGCGACAGAAGCACGACTTCCCTCGCAAGGGCACCTGGAGCATCCGCTGCGTTTACAGCGACGAGGTGCCGGTGCTGCCAGAAGGCATGGCGTGCGCGCCTGACGGCCTCGATTGCGAAACCGGCTACGGCGCGGTCACCTATGTGACAGGCACGTTCGGATTCCTCGCGAGCGCCGCGGCCGTCGAGTGGATGCTCATCCCGAAGGTCGTGGCGCCGTAGCTCACCTTATTTCTTGTAGGTGAGCGAGTACTTCAGCGGGATCGGCAGCTGCTCGCTGACCAGGACGATGTCCATCGTCAGGGTCTGGCCATCGGCGCCGAGCGTGAAGATCGACTCGCGCTTGCCTTCCTTGGTGGTGAACACCTGGGTGAGCTTGTTGCCGGCGATCTTCTGGCTGAGCTTCGCGTCATCGCCGGTCGAGGTCTTCACATCGGCGGGCGAGCCGTTCTCGGGGCTCGACCAGGTCATGATGCCCTCGGCCGCCGACTTGATCTGCCCGCCGGCGGTGGTGAAGGTCCACGAGCTCGCGACCTTGTTGCGGTCCTTGAGACGGCCGCGCGCGATTGGGCGCTTGATGAAGAGCATCTCCTGCACGACCTTTTCGATCGCTTCTTCGACCGCCTTGGTCTCCTTGTCACCGCCGACGAAGCGATACTTGCCCTCGATGGTCGGGGCCGGGGGCGGCGTCGGAGCCGCCGGCACGTCGCCAGCCGGTTGAGCCGCGGGCGGAGTGGTCTTGGCGGGCTCCTGCTCGGCGCGCGCCGAGGCGAGCGGGAGGAGGAGCAAGGCGGCAACGACGAAGGACTTGAGCATCATCAAAATTTTTCTCACTAATAAGGTCAGGTGACGCGCACGCGACGAATGAGCCGTGCGAACGTCGCGGGAGAAGCGCGCTTCACGAAGCCAGCGAGCTTTTCGGGCGCTCTGGCCACGTAGACTTCGACGGCGTTGCGCCTTATGGCCTTCAGGATGCCGCGGGCGCAGGCCTCGGGAGTAATTCCTGACTGCGGATCCCGGTCACTCTTGCCCAACGGCGAACCGTCGGGAGTGAGCGCGTGGGCAGAGATACCCGTCCGCACGAACCCTGGGCAAGCGACGGTGACGTTCACGCCCTGATCGGCAACTTCGGCGCGCAAGGATTCACTCCAGCCGTGCATGGCATGCTTGGCGGCGGCGTAGCCCGACCGCCATGGCGTACCGAACACGCCGAGGAGGCTCGTGACCACGACGACGTGGCCGCTCTTACGTTCGAGCATCTCCGGCAAGACGAGCCGCGTCAGCTCGACCGGCCCGAAGAAGTCGACCTCCATGAGGCGCCGCAGCACCTCCACGGACGTATCGACCGCACGCCCGCGTTGGGACACGCCGGCGTTGTTGATGAGGACGTCGACGCGGCCGAAATGCTTCATCACCTTGGCGTGCGCCGTCTTGCGACTCGTGTCGTCGGTGACGTCCATCGGCGCCACCAGCGTCGAGACCGCTTCACCGACATCGCGGGCGACGCGCGCAAGCTCCCCGTCGCGGCGGGCCGAAAGCGCGACCTGACAGCCTTCGCCCGCGAGGGCGTGCACGAGCGCCTCGCCTATGCCCGAGGAGGCGCCGGTCACCCAAACGACTTTGCCCTGTAAGCGGGTCATGGCGTCGGCGCGTACCGTATCAACGGACGACGCGCAAACTCGGCGACTGGCGCGCCGGTAGCTGCATGAGGAGGCGCTCGAGGCGAAGCGGCTCGACGGGTTTCACCAAGTGCACGTCGAAACCCGCCTCCAGAGCCTTGGCGCGCTGCTCGGAAGAGCCATATCCCGTGAGCGCCACCAGGTGGATCGACTGCCCGTCCTTGGCGGCGCGGATACGGCGCGCGACTTCGTAGCCGTCGATCAGCGGCAAGCCGATGTCGACGAGCGCGACCTCGGGCATCGCCGCAAGAGCCCGCTCCACCCCGCTGAGGCCGTCCGAGGCGGTAATCACATCGTGTCCCCAAATCTCGAGCAAGTCCTTGAGCGCCATCTGCGCGTCGGAGTTGTCCTCGACCAGGAGAATGCGCCGCGGTGGCGTGTTCGCGCTCGGGCCCTCATCGGAAATCTTCGTCGCGGACTTGCCGCGCTCGAGCGCCTGACCCGTGACCGCCGGAAGCGACACTTCGAACTCGCTGCCCATGCCTCGTCCTTCGCTACGCGCCACCACGGTGCCGCCGTGCAAATTCACCAATGTGCGCACCAAGGTCAATCCAATGCCCAAGCCACCTTTGGTGCGGGCGATGGTCTGTCCAGACTGCGCGAAAAGATTGAAGATCGATGACAACTGCTCCGGCGCGATACCAACGCCGCGATCGCGGACACGAATGCGCGCGAAGCCCGACGAGTCCGGGGCGAGCAGCTCCATCTGGATGGTGCCCGCCTCCGCGTACTTGCTGGCGTTGTCGAGCAAGTTGTTCAGCACCTGCTCGAGCCGCGTTACGTCGCCATCGGTGTAAATGTTCACGTCGGGCAACGTCACCGCGATGTTTTGGTTGCGACCCGACATGCGCGTCTCGCGCGCGGTGTTGGCGACACGCTGAAGGAGCTCGTTCAAGCAGATGAGCTCGCGCCGGAGCTCGATCTTGCCATGGGTGACGCGGGCCACGTCGAGCAAGTCGTCCACCATCCGCGTGAGGTGTTGCGTCTGACGCAAGATGACGTCACGGGCTCGGCGCTCGGGCTCGTCCATCGGGGCTCGGCGCTCGAGAATGGGATACGACGCGGTGATGGCCGCAAGCGGGTTGCGCAGCTCGTGAGCCAGCATGGCAAGAAACTCGTTCTTGCGCAGGTCCGCCTCCGCGAGGCTCTCCGCCCGGCGACGCAGCTCGGTCTCGGCTCGCTTGAGCTTCGAGAGCGAGTGGATGGTCGCGATCATCTCGGTGGCCTCGAACGGTTGTGCGAGGTAACCGTCCGCTCCGACCTCGAGGCCGTGAATCTTGCTCTCGGGGGTGGTGAAGGTCGCGGAGGTGAGCAATACCTTCACGCCCGCGGTCGCCGGGCTCGCCTTGATGCGCCGGCAAACCTCGAAGCCGTCGATGTCCGGCAAGCGAATGTCGAGCACGACGACGTCGGGCTCACGCAAGCTGTGCGTCAGCGCGCTCTCACCGTCCGGACACTCGATGACTTGGAAACCCGCCTGCAGCAGCATGCGGGTGGTCGTGTAACGCGAGGTGACGTTGTCGTTGACGTTGAGCACCGTCACCAGCGGCGCCGTACTGCTCGCCGCGCTCATGAACGCGCTCCGGCGAGCACCGCCTGGAGGTAGCGCTCACGCAAGCTCTGGATGTCGACGGTGCTCCCCAGCATCGTCTCCGCCCGCTAGTCGCGGCGACTTCCAAAGAGTCGCAGCAGGAACAAGAACAAGTTGATGAAGTCGAGGTAGAGCGTCAGCGCCCCACGCAGCGCCAGATTACCGGCCTCGCCGCGCTCCGAATAGATGTTCTTGAGCTTCTGGGTATCGTAAGCGGTGAGCCCGGAGAAAATGAGCACGCCAGCGCACGACATGACGAACTGGAAGGCGCTGTTCTGCCAGAACCAGCTGACGACGACGGCGATGACGAGGCCGAAGAGGCCCATCATCATGAAGCGACCGATCGGAGTGAGGTCACGCTTCGTCGTCGCGCCAACGAGCGACAAGCCGCCGAATGCCCCCGCCGTCACGAAGAACATCTGGGTGATCGACGACTGGCTGTAGACCAGGAAGATGGACGAGAGCGTCAGACCGACGCTCGCGGCGTAAGCCGTGAACATGAGGGCGGCGGTGGTGCCGCTCACGCGGTGGGCCATTGCGGCGAACGCCCAAACCAAGGCGATCTGGCCGAACAGCAACACCCAGACCATGGCGCGGTTGCCGTAGATCAGATTCATCATGGTCTCGGAATTGACCACGGCGACGGCCACGCAGCCGGTCATGGCGAGGCCGAGCCCCATCCACGCGTAGGTCTTCGCGAAGAAGGACGCGAGCTCCGAGGAAGCGTGGGCGCGGTCACCCGCGTTCACGGAGCGGCGATAGACGTCGTTTGCCGATGTGTTCATGGCGTCACCCTTGGGTCCACGGACCCGTGCAAGCTCTGCAAGTTAAGGACCAAAATGCCACAGCGCAACAACGCTCCGGAGGCACCCGGTCATGCCCCGAAACGTAGGCTTTTGACCAGCTCGAAGATCCCCATGGCCAGGACCAGCCAGCCGAAAGCCTGGCGAAGACGCGCTTCCTTGACCTTCTCGGCGAGTCCGACGCCGACCAGGCTCCCGAGCACCGCGACGGCGGTGACCAGCAGCGTGACGCGCCAGTCGATAGCGACGTGGTTGAGCTGACTCGCGAGGCCCGCGAAGCAGTTCGCGGCGATCACCATGAGCGAGGTTGCCATGGCCTCCTTGGGAGCCAGGCCGCCAAGCAAGACCAAAGCGGGAACGATGATGAAGCCGCCACCCGCGCCGATGAGGCCGGTCATCAAACCGACGCCCACGCCTTGCGCGAGGATCAGGGGCAATGGGCGCGGCTCCGCCGACACAGCGGCTCCGCGGCCGCGGATCATCATGACGGCGGTGACCACCATCATGGCCGCGAAAGCGATGATGAGGTGTGGACCCGCGACGAACCGGCCGAGCAGTCCGCCGAGATAGGCACCGACCATCGCGGCGGCGCCGAAGGTCACACCGACCTTGAAGCGAACTCTGCCCCGTATTGCATGCACGGCCGCGGCTACGGCGCTGGTCGTGCCGACGACGACGAGCGAGGCCGCGATAGCGGGCTTCGGATCGACACCGAGCACGTGCAGGAAAATTGGCACGGTGAGAATCGACCCACCGCCGCCGAGCAGGCCCAGCGAGACACCGATGAGGAGAGACAACACCGCCGCGAGTGCGCTGATCATGCGCGCCGATGAGCGGTCATCTCACCGCCGCTTCGATTCCATGCTGCACAAGACGTCGAAGCTCAGGTGCATGCGCACGGCGCGGCCCAGCAGCGTATAGGCGCTCTCGTAGGCGAAAGCGGCCTGACGCAAGTCCTGATGCTCGCTCACCAGGCCCATCTTGGCGATGGAGCCGATGGCGCACTGCTTCGAAGCGACCACGATGGACGCGAGTCGCGTGCGCGTCGCGAGCCGCAGCTCGTTGAAGCGCTCCGCGATGATGGCGTTGAGGTCGAGGTCCTCGAGATCCATGAGCGAGGGGATGTCGCGCGCGAGGGCCAGGGTCAGCGACACTTCGTGCGTGACCACCGCGTCTTGAACCGTGACACGCGCCTCTTCGAGGAGGCCGACCGCATGCGTGAGCATACGAACGTTGGCGCGGTTCATCACCTGCGCACGCGTGACCAGGCAGTTGACCGGGTCCGGAGGCTCGCTGCCCACGGGCACACGTCGGGCCCGAACCAGCTCGCGAATGACTAGGCGCGCCATCTCGTTGCGTTGACGCAAATCGAGATTACGTACCGACGCGGTCATGCCCACGTCATACCTCCGTACTACAGGAACTTTTCTGGATTGGATTGTGCCACGAACGCAAGAGCCGCGCCGCAGCAAGACACCGAGGGAAGCAAGACGAGTATCGGCTCGCCGGATCACAAGTTGCGGAGGCACGTACGCGCCGCGTCAAGATGGAAAGTGACGCACGATCGGGGGTTTGCCCGGTCGTCAAAACCGCGAATACGTTGCTTGATTTCGACCCCAGCCTGGGTCACGACAAAGGCCATGAAACGCTCGTTCGTAGTGTATGCCCCCTTACTGCTCGTTTGCGCTTGCGGCCCCAAGCCCGAAGAAACCGCCGCCAAGCTCGAGGCCACCTTCAACGCCAACGAGCCTGAAGCCATCATGGCGCTCTTCGCCGACGAGCCTTTCGTGAAGGTCGACAACGAGAGCATGCTCAACAACGACGAGATCGTCTCGTGGCTGGGCCGGGTGCTCCCGAAGAAACCCCAGATGAAGGCGACCAGCGACAAGAGCGGCTTGCACGGCAAGCTCGCCTGGACCCTCACCATCGAGCGCACCGACTGGAAGTCGCTGGGCTTGGACCCCCTGCCCTTCAAGGCCGAAGCCGTCATCGACCAGGACAAGGTGAAGATGTTGACCCTCACCATGGACGAGACGGCGAAGCAGACGCTGGTTTCGACCATCGCCAACCGCAACGACCGCTGGCTCGCCGCCATTCAAGACGCGGTCAAGACGCGCAACGGACCAGCCGTGCTGCAGCTCGTGACCGAGGACTTCACGATGAACGCCCCGGACTTCAAAACCCCGGTGAAGAAGGCCGGCGTCGCGGGGTTCGTGAAGGAGCTAGAGAAGCAGAATATCGAGCTTGTCTGCTGCTCCAAGAAGAACGCTGACGGCACCTGGAACGGCACCTTCGCGAGCGATCACTACCGCAACGATCTGCGCCTCGAGACCCTCGAGATCGTGAGCACGCCGACGTTCGCCGACGACGGCCACATCAAGGCGCTAAACATGGCGTGGACGCCCGCGAGCAAGACAAAGGTCGAGACCGCTATGGCGGACGGTGCGACCACCGCCGCCGCCACGAAAAAGCACCGATAGTGCATCGCCGCGCCTGGCTGTTTCTGGCGCTTGGTCCTCCGCTGTTCGCGATGATGGACGCGAAAGCGCAGGAGGAAGAGCCAGCCCCCGAGAACATCGACGTCGCGGTCAACGCGGTCATCGGTCAAGGCGGCGAATGGCCGGCTGGTACGGTGCGTGCTCAGCTCGAGCGCGACCCGACGCTCGTCCCCTTCGGCAAGGGCGCCATCTTCGTGCCGTCGATGACCACCGGGCTCGATGAGCCACCGGTCACGGTCTACTTCGGTGGCGAGCTCATCGCCGAATCGACCACCGGCAAACGTATCGTCGTGTCCCCCGGCGAATACCGCGTGCAGGTCGGATCCGGCGCCATCCAGCAGCAGATGCCCTACGACGTCACCGTGCGCGAGCAGAGCACCACGGTCATTCCCGTCTCGTGGTCGGGTCTGTCGATTCACGTGGTCACGCAGACCTACGCGAGCTTGCGCGCCTCGTACGAGCTCATTCGCATGGAAGACCGCTCGTACATCGGCATCGGCTTCGGTACCGACGAGCAGGCCGGCGAGCCCGTGCAGACCTGGATGCTCAAGCCCGGTCTCTACAAGGTGGTGCGCGTCGGCGAGAACTATCGCGCCCGCACCGACTTCTCGACGGTGCGCCTCCTGCCCGGCGCGCACACGCACTACATCCTCGTGCTCGACGAGAACACCAACGCGTTCCAAGGGGCAGGCGAGATCAGCGAGTCCGAGCTCTTCAAGCCGCGCGACGCGGTGGCCGGCTCACTGGTCATCGGCGGCAACGCCTCGCTCACCTCGCGCAGCAACGTCTTGAACCAACCAGCCGGCGAGAGCTACGCCGCGAGCGCGTTCCTCGACGGCCGCTTGAACTTCTTGATCGCCAAGAATCCGCTGCTCTTGCGCCTGCAGGTCGAAGAGGGTCAGGGGAAGCTCCCCAACTTGCCGTGGCAAAAAACACGCGACCGGCTCGCTCTCGACGCCCTGTACATCTACCGTTGGTTGCCGTGGATCGGCCCTTATGTCCGCTTTGGCGGAGAGGCCAACCTCTTCGACACCTATCGCTACTTCGACGAGGACGATCCGCCGATCTACCGCGTCTTCAACAGCACCGGACAGCAGCTGAGCGAGCAGTCGATCGACGAGCGCCTGAAGACCGCCCCGCCGTTCGGCTTGACGACGTTGCGCGAAGGCATCGGCGTCAATACGCGGGTCTTGAAGACGCTGTTCGCCGAGATGAACTTCCGCGTCGGGCCGGGCGCGCGCCAGACCATCACCCGCGACCTCTTGGTCGAGGACAACGCCGACGACGACGACCGAACGACCGCCGACTTCAGCCGCGTGGCTTCCGACACGACTTTCGGTATCGAGGCCACGGTGCTGGCCATTGCCCGCATCACCAACTACGTGATCATCAACCTGGAGCTCGACACCTTGACGCCGTTTTCGCGGAACGACGCGCTCATCGTCGACATGAGCTCAACCATCGCCTTGAAGCTCACGCAGTTCGCCAGCATCAACTACGTCATCGACTTCCTGCGGAACCGGAACGTGTCGGCGCGTGATCAGATCGAGCACGACATCTTGCTGCGTTTCAGCGTGGCGGTTCCATGAGCCGACACGTACTCGAAGGAAACCTGACGCGCGACCGCGCGGCGGTGATCGCGGAAGAGCTGGCCGCCCTGCGCTTGAATGACGAGCTCACGCTCGATCTCACCCAGGTGCTCACCATCGACACCGCCGGCGTCGCCATCATCGCGGCTTTCGCGCGTCGTGCCCGCGAAAGCGGAACCAAGCTCGCGGTCATCGGGGCATCGGACAACGTCGCGCGCACCCTCGAGCTCTTTCCTCTCCCGGACCCCTCGGTCATCGAGAAAGTCTACGTCGAGGACATGCTCGAGCAGCTCGCCGGCGGCTTCGCCAAGGCGCGCGAGGTTGGGTTCGCGTATGTCTTGCTATGCGCCGACATCGCCTGGTTCACGGTGCAAGCCATCCTGACGCGCACCGTACGGGCGCGCGACGTGGGCCTGCAAATGATGTTCATGGGGTCGCAGGCGCTCGGCGTCGTCGGTCTTATGTCGTTCCTCATCGGCGGCGTCATGGCGTTGCAAGGCGCGGCGCAGCTGCGGCAGTTCGGCGCCAGCATCTTCATCGCCGACCTGGTGGGCGTCTCGCTGACGCGCGAGCTGGGACCGTTGCTCACCGCCATCATGGTCGCCGGCCGCTCGGGGTCCGCGGTCGCGGCCGAGATCGGCACCATGGTGATCACCGAAGAGATCGACGCGTTGCACACCATGGGCCTGCACCCGACGCGCTTTCTCATCGTCCCGAAGACGATGGCGATCACCATCACCCAGCCGCTGCTCACCATGTACGCCAACGTCGTCGCCATCTTCGGCGGCTTGTTGGTGGCGGTCTTCTACTTGGACATCGGGCCGAGCGCGTTCGTGCAGCGGTTGCACGAGGCCATTTTCTTGAAGGACGTCGCCACCGGTTTGTTCAAGAGCGTCGTCTTCGCCAATGTCATCGTCAGCATCGGGGCGCTCTGTGGCTTGCGCACCGGGGGCGGCGCCGATGCCGTGGGTCGCAGCACCACGACCAGCGTCGTCGCCGGGATCTTCACCGTTATCGTTGCGGACGCTGCCTTCAGCCTGCTCTTCTACTTCTAACGCTCATGACCACTCAGTACCCACTCGATGTCAGGAAGCTCATCGCCAAATACGGCGACCGTGTGGTCTTGAACCAGATCGACATGCGGGTGCGCTCCGGGACCATCCACGTCATTCTCGGAGGCTCGGGCTCCGGCAAGAGCACGCTCTTGAAGCACGTGGTGGGTTTGAAGGAGCCGGCGGGCGGCGAGGTTTTCCTGCTCGGCGTCAACATCGCCGAAGCCGACGAGCCGGAATACGAAGCCGTCATGGGCCGCGTTGGCATGCTGTTCCAGGGCGGTGCGTTGCTCAATTCATTGACGCTCCACGATAACGTGGCGCTGCCGCTGCAGGAGAAGACGACGCTCCCGCAGTCCGTCATCGACGACATTGTTCGCATGAAGCTCGACCAAGTGAGCCTGTTGCCCGCGGCGCAGCGCTTTCCGCCAGAGCTGTCGGGCGGCATGAAGAAGCGCGCCGCTCTGGCGCGCGCCATGGCTTTGGACCCGGAGATCCTCTTCTGCGACGAGCCGTCGGCGGGTTTGGACCCGGTCACCGCCGTCGAGCTCGATGACCTGCTCATCGAGCTACGCGACCGGTTCGGCATGACCATCGTCGTGGTCACCCACGAGCTCGCGAGCATCGACAAGATCGCCGACGACGTCACCATGCTCGGAAAAGGCAACGTGGTCGCGAGCGGTCCCCTCGCAGACGTGCGACAGTACGACGTGCCCGTCATCCGAGCCTTCTTCGACCGCATCGCCGGAAAGTCCGCCGGTGGCGGCGAAACCGTACTGCAGGCGCTCGGAGGGCATCTGCCATGAAGCTCACACCAGCCCAGAAGCTACGCCTTTCGGTGTTCCTCTTCGTAGGCATCGGCCTGGTCGTCGGCGCGCTGCTTTGGGTGGGCGGCACACTCGTGCTCGAGAAACGCGCGCACTATGTGGTGCGCTTCACCGACGATGTCTCCGGCCTCGAGAGCGCCGCGACGGTGAGATATCGCGGCCTCCGCGTTGGCCGCGTCGAGCGCATCCGCATCGCGCCCGATGATCCGCTGATCATCGAGGTCATCTTGTCGCTCAATCCCGAGGTGCCGCTCTTCGAGGGCGTCAAGGCCCAGCTCGACATGAGCGGCCTCACCGGGCTCAAGACCGTGAATCTGGTCGGCGGGGATCCGCGCTCACCGCGGCTCGGCGAATACGCGCAGATCCAGCCCGACCCGTCGTTCATCGGCCAGATCGTCGACCAGGCAACCCTGGTGGCGGCGCGAGTCAACGAGATCGCCAACAACGTCAACCAATGGACGAGCCTCGAGAACCGCAAACGCTTCGAGAGCATCCTCGTGTCGCTCGACAACACGCTGCGCACGACCGACAAGATGTTGGCGCGCAACCAGGAGCCCCTGGCGCAAGCGCTGGTCTCGGTGGCGAAGGCGAGCGACCAGCTGGCCACCTTGTCGAACGAGAGCACGACGACCATCCGCCAGCTCCGCGACGACGTTCACGCCTCGGTGGTCGCGATTCGCCGTCCGCTCGAGCGCATTGACCCGGACTCGATTGCCGGCACCTTGAAAG
>JBGGMJ010000056.1:0-9890 GCA_041288095.1 Myxococcota bacterium | reverse complement strand
ACCATTTTAATGTAATCGAAATCACCCGGACCGTCAATAAGTTGCCCCTTCAGGCACTGTCCCGCGCCACCACGGAAAATCCGATGTCGCGGATGGGCGGTCCCGCTTCGCGGCCTTCGACCCGGGCCATGATGAAGCGCGCGGCCTGCGTCCCGGCACCCTCGATGATCTCGGCTTCCCAGCCGCCATCGAGATGCACATCAGCGAGCTCAATCGCGCTCAGGTTCTCCACGTGGACTTGCACATGAACGGCTTCTCGAGCCGCGAACGCATGCCCAAGCCGGTCGAGCAGCACCTCTACCGCATGGTGCAGGAGGCGCTCACCAACGTCGTCAAACACGCCCGCGCCTCCGCCGTGAGCGTGGTCCTGCGCCGCAACGAGGGCAACGTGCTGGCCATCGTCGAGGACGACGGCGCCGGCTTCGACTCCCCCGATCCGCAACGCAACGGAGGTCCCCACGACGAGCTCAAGCTCGCCAGCATCCGCGAGCGCGCCTCCATGGTGAATGGGTCGATCAGCGTCGAATCAGTGGCGGGACATGGCACGACGCTCTACATCCAGGTACCACTCCCACGGGAGGCCTCGTGAACCGCGTTTTGGCCATCATCATCGTCGCCGCGACGGCCTGCTCGTCGCAAAGCCAAAACGCCCCTGGCCCTGGACCGGGTGAAGCGCCCACGGTCCCGACCGCGCCCGAGCCACGGGTCGAGGTAACCCCGCCCGAGAGCGCCGCCGCGAGCTTTCCCAAGGCCAAAAAAGAGGGCCAGAAGCGCTCCGAGGAGCTCGTCGAGAAGGGTCGCGAGGTTTTGAAGACCAAGGGCCGGGTCGCCGCCCCCGAGGCCGGCGCCCTGTTCGCCGAAGCGGTCAAAGAGGACGCGCGCAACACCATGGCCTACTGGGAGCTCGGCTGGGCGCAACAGATTGGTGGCGACTTCGACGCCGCGCTCGCCACCTGGCAGACCTTGAAGCAGCTCGACCCCAAGTTTCCCGACCTCGACAACTTCAGCGCCATCGCGACGACGCGTAAGAGTGAGCCTGCCATTCAGGCCCACACCGCCGGCACCGGCGACGATCCGCCGCTGGCGGCGACGCCCGTGAAGAAGAAGGCGAAGAAGGCCGAAGCGAAGACTCAGCCGCAATGAGCGAGTTTTTCGGCAGCTACACCCTCCTCGAGCAGATCGGCGTCGGCGGCATGGCCGAGGTGTTCCTCGCGCGCCACGCCGGTGTCGAAGGCTTCGAGAAGGAGGTGGTCATCAAGCGCATTCGGCCGCACCTGTCGGCCACCGATGCCTTCGTGACCATGTTCCTGGGCGAGGCGAAGCTCGCGGCTCAACTCGCGCACCCGAACATCGTCCAGATCCACGACCTCGGCCTCATCGACGCCTCCTACTTCATCGCCATGGAGTACGTCGCCGGCCGCGACATGTCCTCCATCGTGCCGCGCGCCAAGTCCCTCGATATCCCCTTCCCGGTCGAATACGCGCTCAAGATCGCGAGCAACGTCTGCGAAGCGCTCTTCTACGCGCACACCAAGACCGACGCGCACGGCAACCCCTTGCACATCGTCCATCGCGACGTGTCGCCCGAAAACATCCGCGTCGCCTGGAACGGCAACGTGAAGATCCTCGACTTCGGCATCGCCAAGGCGGCGACCCAGCTCCACGAAACCAAAGCCGGCGAGGTCAAAGGCAAGCTCGTGTACATGTCGCCGGAGCAAGTCATGGGTAAGCCCGTCGACGCGCGCTCCGACGTCTTCTCGCTCGGCGTCGTCCTCTATGAAGCGCTCACCGGCTTGAAGCTCTTCAGCGGCGACAACGACCTCGCCATCATGAACAACATCATCGACGGCAAGATCTACCCGCCGTCCTACTTCCGCGATGACGTACAGCCCGAAGTCGAAGCCATCATCATGCGGGCGCTCGAGAAGGACCGGAAGAAGCGTTACCAGACGGCCTTCGACATGCAGTACGACATCGACACCTTCCTCGCCGGGCACGAGTTCACGCCGTCGAACGTCCACCTCTCGAACTTCCTGAAACAGCTCTACAAAGAGGACATCCAGGCCGAGCAAGCGCGCCGCTCCCGCCGCGAGCCGGCGATGACCCCACCCAAGGGGTCCCGCGCCGCCAGCTCCGGCAAGCGCAAGGCAGCCAGCTCCGGGAAGCAGTCGACCAGGGAGCGCACCAACGGCGGCGTCACCAACCATGACGTGGTGCAGGTGCCAACCAACAGCATCACGGTGGAGCCAGACGGCCTGTTCGTAGCGCTCTCGGACGACCAAATGGAGCGCTTGAAACGCCTCGCCGGCCGCAAGGGTGAACCCGTGGACACGGTGGCACGCGACATCTTGGCGCGGTTCCTTTCCCTGGTCGAATAGCGTCCGCACGCAACCTGGTCGATTCAGGCGACGATATTGCCTGACGACGCATGGCACCCAAGATCGCCAAAGCTACGCCCGCCGCTCCCCACATCACGATCACCGCGATCGAGGATCCGCTGCTCCACGGAGCCGCCCGGGTCGTTCAGAACACCGCCGACACGGCAAAACGGCCTCGTCGGGTTACCGACCCCTCCCTGCACCGCCTCACCCCGGAAGCCCTCGCGCGAACCTTTGGTTGGCTCGAAGAGCGTGCCCAGGGAAAGCCGACCCCGCTCGACAAGCTCCGCCCCATCGACCTCGAGCTCATCACCGGCCCAGAAGGCTTCGAGCGCCTCCAGGAGCTCGATCGCGAGCTTGCCCGCGCCGCCACGGTCGCAATCGAAGTGCCTTTGCTGATGACCATGAAGGTCGAGGCCATCAAGCACGAGGCCATCCGCACCTGTGGCCGGCTCATCAGCGACTGCTACGGAGCGGCGAACACCGTCGGCGTGCTCACCATTGGTGAGCTGCGCGCCGCCTGGGACGAGATCCTGAAGTCCAGTGAGCCCGGGTTCAAGCCGAGCGACGCCTTTCGCAGGGCCAGCGCCGACCCGAGCTTCACCAAGCGCAACGTCGAAGCGCTGCGTCTCTACATGACGGCCGGGCTCGGTGGCCTGACCAATCATGGCAGCCTCGAGGGCCACGGTGTGCGCTGCCACCGCGTCTTCAAGCTGCCGCTCCTCGACCGAGTCGCCCTGCCCGACAACAAGAAGTTCGAGGATCAACCAGGCGACAAGCAGCGCGAGATCCTCAACAACAACATCGCCGCCTACGAGCAGCAATTCGCGCGCACCGGCTACGACCGCATCTACGTGCGCGGTGACGACAACCAGCTCTACGTCGGCCTGCGCGACGAAGGCAGCTCGAAGGACCTACCGCCCGAGGCGAACCTCGCCTTCAACGATCCCTCGAAGGCCTTGGGCCTGGGCGCGACGCGGCAAATGGGCGTCTTGTTGAAGGTCGTCGACGTCAACAACACACGCTACGAAGCGACCATCGGCTTCTTGAGCCGGACCGCCGCCGGCTGGGGCGAGCGCCTCAACAATCTGTTCCGCGACGTCAGCGAGCAGCCGGTGTCCGCTATCACGACCATCTCGAACAACCTCAAGCCGGATCCGAAGGCACCCGCCGCCGCGGCGCTCGCCGCCGCCGGTTCTGGTGGCGCCGCGCCCTGGTTCGCGGCGGTCGGTCTCGCGGGTCTCGCCGCCGCGATCCCCAACTCCCACAACCTCGTCAGCTTCGTCGGCATGGGCCTCGCCGGTTTCGCGGGCATCGCCACCGGGCTGTCGTTGTGGAGCCTGCACCGTACCGGCAAGGACATCGGCCCGTTCCTCGACGCCATCGGCCACGTGGTCAACAAGGCCGGCATCCGCGCCGACGAGATCTAACGCCTCGCGCCAAGCGACGCGTAAACTAGTACCGGCTGCCTTGCCTGCGGTTGCCGGCTCGTGCCGCTGTCCGCTCGAGCAAACGCGCGACCGCGTCGTACCCCGCGACCCCTTGGGTGACGTGCTCGGCCTTCTCCGCGAGCCAGCTGATGTAATCGGTGATCATGTCGACGCAGCGCTCGAGCACGTCCTCGGGAGCGTGCAGTGGGCCCAGGACACCGATGACTTCCCAAACCGCGGGGCCGCTTTTGGCGAACTCGTCGAGGCCGTCGCGCAGCGCCGTTTGCTTGCGCATGTTGACCGTCCCGAAGACACTCTTCGAGCGCATGTGGGTGCCGTAAAACAGCAACACCAGAGCACGGAAGCCCCGCGATAGCGGAATGAACTCGCGCAGCGAATCGAGCTCCTGCAGGAACTTCTCGACTCGGCTCACGTCGCGGCCGTTGTGCAAGCGGAAGCCCGAGGTGGGGTCGTAGACGGGCACGCCGACGGTACCGCCCAGGAACATCTCGACGGCTTCGTCGAAGCGCCGCCACATGCGTGCGTCATCGACGCTGATGACGAAGTCATCGAAATCGTCGTCGGAGAGGAGGTCGACCTCGGCGACGGTCATCGATTCGAGGGTCAGGGGCTCGGTGCTCGCGTCGAAGCGCGGGTCCATCTCTTCGAGCTGGGCTTGGCAAAGCTCCCACACGAAGACGAGGTAGTCGTCTTTGCCGACGAGCGACTGCACCAGCGCGGTGTCGGTCGCGAGGCTCCGCATCGTGTCCGAGAGGAAGCGGAACTCGAGCTGCGCGGTCTCGTCGCCCTGGCGTGCCAGGTCGAAGCAGATCAGGCAGCTCGCGAACTGCGCGCGCTCGCCGCCGCGTTTGCGCAGCGCGTTCGAGTAGAGTCGCAGGCGTCCCGGAGAGGCTTTGAAGGCGTAGCAGAGGGCGAGGATCTCCTCGACCGCAAGACCGGCTACTTCACTGAGAAGCTGCTCTTCGGCTTCACGCCCCATCTAGCCCATCGAATAAGCGAGAAACTCGGGCCACGCAAAGACTAAGCTCGAGAGCGGCACCGCAACTCGAAGAGCAGGCCCCCGATGGGGACGTCGCCGCCCGTTTCTTCTCCAACTTCAGCCGATTTCTTGCGGCCTTTTGGGGTCGTTCTAAACTGTGCTCCTGGCTCGAGGTCCGCAAACCTAAGAGGCGACGCAGTCAATGGCCCGAGAAAAGCTGTGTGTGGGCATCGATATCGGGGCGAGCGCGGTGAAGCTCTGCCAGCTCCGTAGCTCGAAAAAGGGCTACGTTCTGGAGAACTTCGGCATCGTCCAGCTGCCCAGCGAAGCCATCGTCGACGGCGCCTTGATGAACTCGGCCAAGGTCGTCGAGGCGGTGCAAGAGCTCGTCGCTTCCCACCGCATCCGCAACAAACAAGTCGCCATCTCGGTTTCCGGACACTCGGTGATCATCAAGAAGATCCCGATGGCACAGCAGTCGGCCGAGGATCTCGAAGAGTCGATCCAGTGGGAGGCCGAGCAATTCATCCCCTTCGACATCGCCGACGTGAACATCGACGTGCAGATCGTGCGCGAGCAGTCGCAGCCCGGGCAGATGGAAGTCGTGCTCGTGGCCGCCAAGAAAGACCTCATCAACGAGTATCAGAGCGTCATCGTCGAAGCGGGTCTCGAGCCGGTCATCTGCGATGTCGACGCCTTCGCGACGCAAAACATGTTCGAGATCAACTACGACGTTCCCGCGGACGGCTCGGTCGCCCTGGTCAACGTCGGCGCCTCCAAGACCAACATCAACATCGTCTCCAAAGGCATATCGAGCTTCACGCGCGACCTGACCATCGGCGGTAACGCGGTCACCGAGGAGATCCAGAAGACCATGGGCGTCTCCTTCGAGGAGGCCGAGACCCTGAAGATCGGCGCCCCTTCGAACAAGCGCCGCGACACCGAGACCACCGACGTCATCCCGCAGGACGTCGAAGAGGCCATCCAGCGCGTCGCCGAGACCATCACCAGCGAAGTCCAGCGTTCGATCGACTTCTACTCGGCGACCAGCGCCGACCCGTCGCCGCATCAGGTGTATCTCACCGGTGGTACAGCGCGGTTGCGCGCGCTCTCGCAAGCTCTGCAACAGCGGCTCGGCGTGGAGGTGATCGTCGCCGACCCATTCCGCAACATCCAGATCGGCGGCCAGGATCGCGACTATCTATCGTCGGTCGCTCCCGCCGCAGCGGTCGCCGTGGGCTTAGCGCTCCGCTTCGGAGGTGATGGCTGATGTTGCGCATCAACCTATTACCGACCAAGGCCAGCAAGAAGCAGGCGACCGCCAAGAACGAGCTGTACTTGGTGGCCGCGAGCTTCCTCGTGCTCATTCTCGGCCTCTGGGCGGCGTATTGGTACCAGGGCCGCGAGGTCGACACTCTCGAGGGCCGCATCGCGACCGCTACAGCGGAGGTCGCCGCCCTCAAAAAAGACGTCGTTCGCGTCGAAGAGTTCAAGAAGAAGGCCGCGACGCTCGAGCAGAAGCTGCAAGTCATCGAGCAGCTCAAGAAGCAGAAGGTCGGCCCGGCGCACATGCTCGACGACCTCGCGACCATCCTCACCGATGAGCCCAAGGTGTGGCTCACCCGCATCGCCGAAGTGAACGGCGCCATGACCCTCGAAGGCGAGGCCATGGAGCATTCGAACATCTCCGACTTCCAGCTCGCCCTGCAGCGGCGCTCGAAGTTCTTTCGCGGCGTCAAGCTCGAGCTCGTCGAGACCAAGGCGCGGGACGGCGTCTCCATCCTGGCGTGGCGCATCACCTGCCAAGCCGACTACGCGGCGGGATAGGCGATGGAAAAGCTCGTCGAACGCTACGCCAACACCGCGCCCCGTGAACGCTACGGCGCCATCGCCATGCTGGTCGTGCTCGTCGCCGGCGGCTTCTGGTACTTCCTCTGGGACGAGCAAGCGACGCGCGTCGAAAACCTCGAGGGACAGTACCGGCAGCTCGAAGGCGAGCGAGCAGAGAAGCAGGCGTACGTCGACAACCTCGCGAAGTACGAAGCTCGCTTGAACGAGCTGCAAGAGAGCTTGAATCAGGCGCGCGAGCAGCTGCCCGACGATCCCGACGTGCCGCAGCTCCTGGCCCAGCTCGACAACCGTGCTCGTCAGGCTGGACTCGCCATCTCCCGCTTCGAGCCCAAGGGCGAGACGCCCAAGGACTTCTACGCCGAGATCAACTTCGCCATGGACGTGCGCGGCAGCTACCACGAGATCGCGACGTTCATCGATTCGGTCGGCAAGCTCGACCGCATCGTCAACGTCATGAGCATCAAGATGGACGCCCCCGTGACGGCCAACCAGAAGGTCGTGGTGCGGAGCGACTTCACCATCAAGGCGTACCGCTTCATCGAGGCAGATCCGGCCAAGCCCAAGGGGGCCAAATGAAGCTCAGCCGCTTCGTACCCCCGCTCGCTCTGGCTGTCCTCGCCGCCTGCGGTGAAGACGAGCCCAACGTCGTGATCCCGCCGGTGACGCCCAAGAATCCCGCCGCGGCCGCCGCTCCCGCCGCGAGCGACAGCGGCAAGGACGCGGCGAGCGCCAACTACAGCTACACGACCGTCGGCAAGCGCGACCCCTTCCGTTCCTATATCGCGGACCTGCGCGAGATCGCCCGCGCCGAGGACGTGCGCCGGCCCGAGAGCACCGAGAAGTTCGAGCTCGATCAATACCGGCTTACGGGCTTGGTGACCGGCACCAGCCAGGCTCAGGCCATGGTCGAGGACCCGGACGGCATGGGTCACGTCGTGCGCGTCGGTGGCCGCCTCGGCAAGAACGGCGGCCGTGTCACCCGCATCGAGGCCGAGCAGATCGTAGTCACCGAAGAGTTTCGCGCCCCGACCGGTGAACGCATTCGCGTCCCGATCACCGTGCGATTGCCGCGCTCCGACACCGAGATCATCGGCGAGCAGCAGCAGGCGGACAAATGATGGAGAAGGCGATGACCAACACCTGGGTCTCTAGCCGCTACGGCGGTCAACGCATACGCGGAGCGCTCCTGCTCCTCGGAGCGTTGGCGCTGATGCCGGCCCACGCCTCGGGCCGCAGCAATGCGCCCAAGAACGTGGTGCGCGGCGTGCGCGTCGCCGGTGGCGGTGAAACGCGGGACGTCATCATCGAGACGGCGAGCGAGCCGACCTTCACGGTGTTCCGTCTCTCCGACCCGATGCGCGTCGTCATCGACGTCTCCGGCGGCGACATCACCAAGCTCGACGGCCCAGTGAACATCGACGACGGCGTGGTCACGCAGGTCGCGGTGCAACAGTTCAACTCCGACGGCTTCAGCATCGGCCGCCTCATCGTCGGCTTCAATCACGACGTCAGCTACGACGTGAAGGCAGACGGCAACCGCATCATCGTCCGCGCGGCGACCCCCGGAGTCCAGATCGAGCGCGCCGTCCCACCGCCGGCGGCCCCCGCGGATCTAGGCGCCAAGGAGCGCCTCGAAGCCACGAAGAAGGAAACCGCGGCCCTGGCCGAGAAGGCCACCGCCGAGCGTAAGGCAGCGGATGCCGCCGCCGACACAGCCAAGACCGAGCTCATCGAAGCTACCCGCCTCGCCGCCGCCGCCAAACAAGCTCAGAAGGAAGCTCAGGTCGCGAAAGCGGACGCCGAGGAACACCGCAAGAAAGCCGGCGAAGCCGTCGAGCGCGACCGCGCCAAGGCGAACGAGGCGCTGGCGCGCGCCGAGCTGCGCCTGTCACAGCTCAACGACGCCCAGGCCAAGCTCGCGGTCTCGCAAGCCGAGGCCGATCGCAAGTCCGCTCAAGCGGAGCAAGCGCGCAAGGACGCGGTGCAGGCCGCGACCCTGGCCGAGGCCAAGCACAAGGTGCGCGTCGCCGAGCTGGAGGATCAGGTCGCCCGCGCGCAGAGCGAGAAGCGCGAGGCCGCCGAAGCCACTGCTCGCGCCGCCGGCGCGAAGAAGGAAGCCGACGCGGCTCAACGCCTCGCCATGCAGGCGAAAGCCGACGCCGACAAGGCGCGCAGTGAAACCGACGCCAAGCTCGAGGTCATCGCGGCGCGTGAAAAGAAGGCTCAAGAGGCCATGGCCGCCCTCGCCAGCGCCAAGCGTGAAGTGGAGGCACAGAAGGAGCAGCTCGCTGGTGTCCAGCGCGAGGTCGCAACGCAGCAGCAGCAGCTCGCTGGCGCCAAGCACGAGGTCGAGAGCGAGAAGCAGAAGCTCGCCGGCGCCAAGCGTGAGGTCGCCACGCAGCAGCAACAGCTCGCCGGCGCCAAGCACGAGGTCGAGAGCGAGAAACAGAAGCTCGAGAACGAGCGCCTGCGCCTGGAGAAGATGCAGGCTCAGCTCAGCGCCCGCGAGGCACAGCTCACCGCCGAGCAGCAGGCGGCGCGAGCCAAGGCCGAGCAAGCGCGCACCGTCGCCGCGGCGGCGACACCCGCGCCCGCACCAGCACCGGCACCCGCGCCGACACGTCGTGCGGATGTCGAACCGACGCTGATCTCCGCCGCCGCCCCCAAGGAAATCGTCAAGAGCGTGGGCCTGACCGGCGTCACCCGCGCCGGCGACGGCATCCTGCTGGCGCTCGACGGCAACGTCGAGCCACGCGTCGAGCGCGTCGATGACCCGCCACGCCTCGTCATCGACTTGGTCGGCGCCGAGCGCAAAGTGAAGCGCACGACTTACGGCGTAGATGCCCCCAACGTTCGTCGTGTCCGCTTGGGCGAGCACGACGGCATGGTCCGCGCCGTCATCGACCTCGCGAGCGCCGACGTCGAGCACGCGGTCACGAGCGACGCCAAGGGCGTACGCATCGCGGTGCGCAAGGTGAAGGCGCAGAAGCCGCGCAACGAAGAGAGCGCTATCGCCGCCAAGGAGACGCCGAGCGCGTCCAAGGAAGCCGCGGGTGCCTCGCAGCTCCGCAAGGTCGAATTCGAGCAGAACGGCAAGGTCTCGCGCATCACCCTCGCCCTCTCGGGTGACGTGCAGACGCGCGTCGATGATCGCTCGAAGAAGGCGTGGGTACTCGAGCTCACCGGCACGCACGTCGATGCCGCCCTCGAGAAGTCACTCGACACCTCGGC
>JBGGMJ010000055.1:0-38539 GCA_041288095.1 Myxococcota bacterium | reverse complement strand
AGGGCGTAGCGGTCAAGGCACTGCACACCTCGCATGCCTTCCACTCCGCGATGATGGACGGAGCGCTGCCGGCGTTCCGCGAGACGGTCACGAGCGTGAAGCTGTCGGCCCCGACCATCCCGTTCGCATCGACCGTCACCGGCGGCTGGGTGGACACGAAGCTCGCGACCAATGTCGAATACTGGGCCACGCATCTGCGCAAGACGGTGCGTTTCGTCGATGCCATGGCGACCATCGCAGGCGACGGCGCGCGGCTCCTCCTCGAGTGCGGCCCGCGTAACACCTTGAGCCAGCTCGCGCGCCAGCAGCCCGCCGAGAAGGGCAGGGGACGCGTCGTTCCGAGCCTCGCCGAAGGTCACATCGAGGACGACGAGGACAGCGCCTTCGCGCAAGCCGTAGCGCAAGTGTGGAGCTGGGGCGTGCCCATCGATTGGTCGCGGGTCTACGCCGACGAGCAGGTGCGCCGCGTGGCGCTGCCGACGTATCCCTTCGATCGCAAGCGACACTGGATCGATGCCGCCGCGGCATCGCCACCCAACGTAGAGCCGCCGCAGCAGCACGTTGCACCAGCCCAGGTGCAAGTCGCTCAGGAGATTGTGGAAGCCATGCCCAACGCCAACGCAACACTCGAAGCCCTGAAGCGCGCGTTCGAGGACGTCTCGGGATTGGATCTCGCCACCGCTGATCCGGGAGCGTCGTTCTTCGAGCTTGGCGTCGACTCGTTGTTGCTCACACAGCTCGCGCTCAAGGTGCAGCAGCAGTTCGGCGTCAAGGTGACGTTCCGCCAGCTCACGGAGAGCTTCGGTACGCTTGGCGCCCTCGTCGCGCACCTCGAAGCGAGCGGGGCTGGGGTTGCCGCCGCGGCGCCGCAGCCTGCCGCTACGGCGGCTCCGGTTGCCGCGCCCGTGGCGATGTCGCTGGCATTCGCGCCGCAGATGGGGATGCCGGTCGCGGGTGGGGATCCGGTGCGGCAGCTGATTGATGCGCAGCTGCGGGTGATGCAGCAGCAGTTGGCGTTGTTGTCGGGGCAGGCGGTGTCGGCTGCGCCGATGGTCGATAACCGAGTGTCGATGGCGGAGAGCCGAGCGCCGACTGCCGATAGCCGAGCGCCGACACCCGTTGCCGCGAAAGACGACGACGAGGTCAAAGCCACCCAGAAGTACGACGTCAAAAAAGCGTTCGGCGCCATCGCGCGCATCACCACGACGGCGGACGGCGGTATGACGCCGAAACAGCAGGCACGTCTCGACGCCCTGACGCGCCGTTATACTCAAAAGACCGCCAAGTCGAAGGCGTACACCACCGAGCATCGGCCGCACCTCGCGGACCCGCGCGTCGTCACTGGTTTCCGCCCGGCGGTGAAAGAGCTCGTCTATCAAATCGTCGTCGAGCGCTCGAAGGGCTGCCGCCTCTGGGACATCGACGGCAACGAGTACATCGACGCGCTCAATGGTTTTGGCTCGAACTTCTTCGGCAACAGCCCCGACTTCATCGTCAAGGCTATTCGCGAGCAGCTCGACAAGGGCTACGAGCTGGGTCCGCAGCACGTGCTCGCGGGTGAAGTCGCGAAGATGTTCTGCGAGCTCATCGGCGCCGACCGCGCCGGCTGGTGCAACACCGGGTCCGAGGCGGTCATGGGCGCCTTGCGCATCGCGCGCACGGTCACCGGGCGCAAGACGGTCGCCATCTTCACCGGCAGCTACCACGGCATCTTCGACGAAGTGCTCGTGCGCGGGAGCAAGTCCCTGCGCTCGCTACCGGCGGCGCCGGGCATCATGCCCGAGTACGTGGGCAACGTGCTGGTGCTCGACTACGGCACCGACGAGTCGCTGAAGATCATCCGCGAGCGCGCGAACGAGCTCGCGGCGGTCATGATCGAGCCCATCCAGAGCCGCCGTCCCGACTTCGCGCCGCGCGAGTTCGTGCACGCGCTGCGTGAGATCACCGAGAAGTCGGGCAGCGCGCTCATCTTCGATGAGGTCATCACCGGTCTGCGCATGGGCCACGGCGGCGCTCAGGAATTCTACGGCGTCAAAGCGGACATCGGCACCTACGGTAAGGTCATCGGCGGCGGCATGCCGATCGGCGTCATCGCCGGCAAGCGCGCCTGGCTGGACGCGCTCGACGGCGGCTTCTGGCAGTTCGGCGACGCATCGACGCCGCCCGTCGGTGTGACCTACTTCGCTGGTACCTTCGTGCGTCACCCGTTCGCGCTCGTCGCCGCCAAAGCGGTCTGTGAGTACCTGAAGCAGCACGGTCCGTCCGTGCAGGCGGGCGTGAGCGCGAAAGCGGAACGATTCCAAGACGAGCTCAACCAGTTCTTCCACGACGTGGAGGCGCCGGTGAAGGTGAAGCGCTTCGCGTCGCTGTGGAAGATCGTCATGACCAGCGATCAGCCTTGGGGCGATCTGTTGTTCGTCTCCATGCGCGAGAAGGGGCTGCACATCCTCGACGGCTTTCCTTGCTTCATGACGCTCGCGCACGGCGATGCCGATGTCGATCGCATGATCGCCATCGTGAAGGAGAGCACGCGCGAGCTCATCGCCGGCGACCTGCTGCCGGGCAAGGCGGAGTCGGAGCCGCAATCCCTCGATGCCAACAAGCCTCCTGTCCCGGGCGCGCGCCTCGGCAAGGACCGCGAGGGCCGCCCCGCCTGGTTCGTCCCGAATCCCAACGAGCCGGGTAAGTACATGCAGGTGAACGCGTGAGCGGACCCAAGCTCGAAGCAGTCGATTTCGATCCGTTCGCCGGAGCCGAGCTCGTTAGCACCGGTGCTTCGACCGAGGCACAGCGCGAGCTTTGGACCGCCTCGCAACTCGGGAGCGACGCTTCATGCGCCTTCAACGAGTCGGTGAGCTTGACCCTCGACGGCGCGCTCGACGTCGAGGCCATGAATCTCGCCTTGAACGATCTCACGCAGCGTCACGAGTCGTTGCGCATGAGCTTCACGCCCGACGGTCAGAGCTTCGTGGTCGCCGAGTCGATCATCAGCGCCCCGCGTCGCGTCGACCTCGCGAGCGCGGGGGCGAGCGAGCGCGAGGCAACTCTCGCCAAGATCAAGATCGAAGAGGTCGAGACCGCCTTCGACTTGGGCCAGGGCCCTCTCTGCCGCTTCGTGCTCGTGAAGATGGCCGAGCGCCAGCACGTGCTGATGCTCAGCGCCCACCACGTGATCTGCGACGGTTGGTCGCTCGCCGTCATGCTCGCCGACCTCGGCAAGCTCTACAGCGCGCGCAAGAGCAAGACCGACTACACCGCGAAGCCCGTCCGCTACAGCGACTACGCGACCGCGCAGGCAGCCTACGAGAAGTCGGCGGACTACGCGGCCGACGAGGCTTTCTGGCTCAAACAGTTCAGCTCCGCCCCGGAGCCGCTCGAGCTACCCCTCGACCGCCCGCGGCCCAAGCTGAAGACCTACGCCTCGCGGCGCATCGACCACCTGCTCGACGCTCCGCTCGTCGAAGCGGTGAAGAAGCTCGGCGCCAAGAGCAGCACCTCGTTCTTCACGACGCTCCTCGCGGGCTTCGGTGCCTTGCTGCACCGCCTCACGCACCAAGACGAAGTTGTCATAGCCATCCCGTCGGCCGGACAGTCGGCGACCGGCATGCGCGAGCTCGTCGGGCATTGCGTCAATGCCTTGCCGCTGCGCTTCACGACACAGCGCGCGGAACCTGCTTCGGCCCTGTTGTCGCGCGTGCGTGGCGTCATGCTCGACGCCGTCGAGCACCAGCGCCTCACCTTCGGCAGCTTGGTCAAGAAGCTCGGCCTCACCCGCGACCCGTCGCGTCTGCCGCTCGTCTCCGTGCTCTTCAACGTCGATCAAGCGGTCGACGGCGACAAGCTGGCCTTCGACGGCCTCAAGGCCTCGTTCGCGAGCAACCCGCGCCACTACGAAAACTTCGAGATCTTCATCAACGCGGCCGAGCACCGCGGCGTCGTGACGCTCGAGTGCCAGTACAACACCGATCTCTTCGACGACGCGACCATGCGCCGCTGGATGTCGGCGTACGAGCTGCTCCTGCGCGACTGGGCGGCGCACGCCGAGCGAACCGTCGGCGCTCTCGAGATCGGCGCCAAGCTGACGCGCGACGACACCTTCGCCGAGTTTCCCAAGGTCGAAGCTCATCACCTCGTGTTCGCCCAAGCGGACAAGACTCCCGATGCGGTCGCTATCGTCCAGGGGCACCGCAAGCTCACTTACAAGGAGCTCGCCGAGAAGGCACGTGCCCTCGCCGATGTCTTGCTCGAGAGCGGGGTAGGGGACGAGACCTTCGTCGGCATCCACTTGAATCGCACGCCCGAGATGATCGTCGCGGTCCTCGCGGTGCAAGAAGCCGGTGGCGCCTACGTGCCGCTCGACCCGGCGTTCCCGGCCGAGCGCCTGCAGTTCATGATCGCGGACTCGAAGGCGCCGGTAGTGATCACCGAGAGCGCGCTTTCACACACGTTCGCGCAGTCCGACGTGAAGCAGATCCTGGTCGACAAGGTCGAGGCCAAGGCGCCTTTGGCACAGCGCCCCAAGCGCAACCGTCCCGAGGCTCTCGCCTACGTGCTCTACACCAGTGGCTCGACCGGCAAGCCCAAGGGCGTCGCGGTACCGCACCGCGCCTTGGTGAACTTCCTCGTCGGCATGCAGAAGGAGCCGGGCCTTTCCGCCAACGACCGTCTGCTCGCGGTGACCACGCTCTCCTTCGACATCGCCGGCCTCGAGATCTTCCTGCCGCTCATTACCGGCGCGCGCATCGTGCTCGCCACCAAGGACCAGACCACCGACGGTGCCGAGCTCGTGCGCCTCATCAAGGACGAAGGCGTCACCTACATGCAGGCGACGCCGTCGACCTGGCGCTTGCTCCTTGCCAGCGGCTGGACCGGGGGCCGCGACTTCACCGCCCTCTGCGGCGGCGAAGCGGTCTCACCCGAGCTCGCACGCGACGTCGGCGGGCGGGTCGGGGCGCTGTGGAACATGTATGGCCCGACCGAGACCACGATCTGGTCGACGTGCGCCAAGCTCGCGCCCAACGTCACGCGCGTGAACCTGGGCCCGCCGATCGCCAACACGCGCTTGTACGTGCTCGATGCCGACAAGCAGGCGGTGCTGCCGGGCATCGTCGGCGAGCTCTACATCGCGGGTGACGGCGTCGCTCGCGAGTATCTCGGTCGCGCCGATCTCACGGCCGAGCGCTTCCTGCAGGTGAACGGCGAGCGCGCTTACCGCACCGGCGATTTGGTGCGCCGCCACGCCAACGGCCACCTCGAGTTCGTCGGCCGCGCCGACACTCAGATCAAGCTGCGTGGTTTCCGCATCGAGCTCGGCGAAATCGAGAGCGCCATGCGCTCGCACGCCGACGTTCATGACGCCGTCGCTATTGTCCGCGAAGACCGACAAGGTGATCCACGGCTCGTTGGTTATATGGTCGCCAAGCGCGACATCTCCGCCGACGAGATGCGAGATCATCTCGGTAAGACCCTTCCCGAATACATGCGGCCGCAAGTCTACGTGCGTCTCGAGGCTTTTCCGCTCACGCCCAACAACAAGGGCGACCGCAAGCGCTTGCCGGCCCCGAGCGGCGAGCAAGCCGCGCCACGCAACTACGTCGAGCCGCGCAACGACCTCGAGCGTCAGGTCGCCGGCATTTTCGGCGAAGTGCTCGGCATGGCCAAGGTCAGCGTCGACGACAACTTCTTCCATCTGGGCGGGCACTCGCTGCTCGCCGCCCACGTGGTGTCGCGCCTCGCCCGTGATCTCAAGGTCGCGGTGCCGATGCGCCGCATCTTCGAGTCGCCGACGGTGGCGAAGCTCGCCGCGAGCATCGACGCCAACAAGGCGGCGGCGACGCCGGTCACCGCCATCAGCCGCGGCGAGCGCCAGGACTTGGCGCCCCTGACCGCCATGCAACAGCGCGTGTGGTTCGCCGAGCAAATGGACCCGGGCACCGCGGTCTTCAACTTGCCGTCGGCCTTTCGCATCAAGGGTAAGTTCGACATCGCGGGCATGCAGAAGGCGCTGCAGATGCTGGTCGACCGTCACTCGACACTGCGGACGACGTTGGAGTGGGTCGATGGCGCGCCCATGCAACGCATCGCCCCGAGCTTGACGCTCGAGGTACCCGTCTCCGATCTCACGTCGTTGCCGCAGGCCGAGCGCGAGCCGAAGGTGCTCGCCCAAGTCCAGCACATCGCCGACACGCCCATCGACATCTCGAAGCTCCCGCTCGTCGTCGCGCATATCTTCAAGCTCGCCGCCGAGGAGCACGTCCTCTACTGGATGCCGCATCACGCCATCTGGGACGGCTGGTCCTTCGACGTATTCTTGGAGGAGCTCGACAAAGCTTACACCTCCGCCGTCAAGAACGAGCCGCCGACCTGGAAGCAGCTGCCGGTGACCTACGCCGACTTCGCGCGCTGGCAGAGCGAGCGCATGAGCGGACCCGAGATCGGCCGGCAGAGTCAGTTCTGGAAGAAGCTACTCACGCCGCCGTTGCCATCGCTCGAGCTCGCCACCGACAAGCCGCGCCCGGCGCAGTTCGACTTCAAGGGCCACACCGACCCCTTCACCATGTCGAAGGACGAGATCGAAAAGCTCACCGCGATGGCGCGCCAATACGATGCGACGCTCTACATGGCGCTGCTCGCCGGCTTCGCGGTGCTGCTCTACCGCATGAGCGAGGGCGAGGACGTCATCATCGGCACGCCGGTGCGCGGGCGCGGCATCCCCGAGATCGACGGTCTCCTCGGCTTCTTCGTCAACACGCTGGCGCTACGTTTGGACTTGAAGGGCGAGCCCACGTTCGGCGAGGTGCTGACGCGCACGCGCAACGTCGTGCTCGACGCCTTCAGCAACCAGGACATGCCGTTCGAAGTCCTGGTGAAAGAGCTGAACCTGCCGCGCGATCCCTCGCGAACGCCGGTCTATCAATCGTTCTTCACCTTCCAAGATGTCCGCAATCGCGGCGCGAGCTTCGGCGGCGCGCCCTACAGTCAGATCCACGTGCACGCCGAGGTCACCCCGACCGACCTGTCGTTCTGGGTGAAGCAATGGGACGACGGCATCGTCGGCGGTATCGACTACGCGACGAACCTCTTCGAGCGCGACACCATGCTGCGCTTCCTCGAGGAGCTGCGCACCTTGCTCAGCGGCGCCGCCGCCAACCCCAGCATGCCAATCGGCCGCTTGCCGATCTTGCCGGCTGCCGAGCGCGAGACCCTCGCTCGTTGGAACGCGACGCCCGCCGACTACCCCAAGGTCGAAGCGCATCGCATGGTGTTCGCTCAAGCGGAGAAGACGCCCGATGCCGTGGCCATCGTCCAAGGGGCCACGCAGATCACCTACAAGGATCTGGTGACGCGCGTGAAAGCGCTCGCCGGTGTGCTGGCGCAAAACGGTGTCACCGACGGAACCTTCGTGGGCATCCACCTGAACCGCTCTGTGGAGATGGTCGTCGCCACGCTGGCGGTGCAAGAGGCCGGGGGCGCCTATGTACCGCTCGACCCCGCGTTCCCAGCGGAGCGCGTCCAGTTCATGGTCGCCGACTCCAAGGCGCCCGTGATCATCACCGAGACCGCGCTGCAGGAGACCTTCGCCAAAGCGGCGGTCAAGCAAGTGCTCGTCGACAAGCTCGAATCGGCACCGCCGCTCGAGCGGCCGGCGCGCAACAAACCCGAGTCGTTGGCATACGTGCTCTACACCAGCGGCTCTACCGGCAAGCCCAAGGGCGTGGCGGTGCCGCATCGCGCGTTGGTGAACTTCCTCGCCACCATGCAGAGGACGCCGGGGCTCACCGCCGCCGATCGCCTGCTCGCGGTGACGACGCTCTCCTTCGACATCGCCGGGCTGGAGCTTTACCTGCCGCTGGTCACCGGCGCGCGGATCGTGCTCGCCACCAAGGAAGAGGCCAGCGACGGCGCCGAGCTCAAGAAGATCATCGAGCGCGACGGCGTCACCGTCATGCAGGCGACCCCATCCACCTGGCGTCTGTTATTGCAGACAGGATGGTCGGACGGGAATTTCAAGGCGCTCTGCGGAGGTGAGGCACTGCCTCCGGAGCTCGGGCGCGAGCTTGCGGGCAAGGTCGGCCAGCTCTGGAACATGTACGGTCCGACCGAGACCACCATCTGGTCGACGTGTTGGCGCGTGCCGCCCGACGCCAAGGCCATGAGCATCGGCGCGCCCATCGCCAACACGACGTGCATGGTCGTCGACCCCCGGCGCGAACAGGTGCCGATCGGCGTCATCGGCGAGCTCTACATCGGCGGCGACGGCGTCGCCCGCGAGTACTTGAACCGACCCGACCTCACCGCCGAGCGTTTCGTGGACGTCGGCGGCAAGCGCGCCTACCGCACGGGTGACCTGGTGCGCTGGGAGGCGAGCGGCACGCTCACGTACATGCGCCGTAACGACACCCAGGTGAAGGTGCGCGGCTACCGCATCGAGCTCGGGGAGATCGAGAGCGCTTTGCGCGCGCACCCCTCTATCGCGGACGCTGTCGCGAGCGTGCGCGAGGACATTCCCGGCGACGTGCGTCTGGTCGGCTACCTCATCCACAAGAAGGGCGCCCACGTCACCGATTCGGAGATGCGCAAGCACCTGCGCACGACGCTGCCTGACTACATGGTGCCGCAGCATTTCGTGCAGCTCGATACCTTCCCGCTTACGCCCAACGGCAAGGTCGACCGCAAGCGCTTGCCGCCGCCGTTCGCTGCCTCGGCGGTGGAAGAGCACGCGCTCATCCCGCCATCGACGCCGAGCGAGAAGCTGGTTGCCGCTGCCTATGCCGAGGCGCTTTCGAACCCGCGTGTCGGGCTGCACGACAACTTCTTCGAGCTGGGTGGTCACTCGCTCCTTTGCCTGAACGTTATCGCGAGTCTCGAGAAACAGACCGGCAAGCGCTTGAGTCCCCGCGTGGTTTTGCGCGACTCTCTGCAACAGGTCGCCGCGGCTCTCGACAGCATGACTGCCGAGTCGGTAGTGGCGCCTTCGGAGAGCAATGCGCAGCGCAAGGGCCTACTCGGGAAGCTCTTCGGTCGCTGACGGCGACGGTGGATGAACCCAACTTTCTTTGGCCCATCCGAACGACAACTCTACGGCGTTTATCATCCGCCAAGGGCTTCGCCCCGCGACGTCGGCGTCGTCATGTGCTCGCCGGCCCCCCAAGAGTACATGCGCACGCACTGGGCGATGCGCCGGCTCGCGTCTTTGCTCTCGCAGCGCGGCTTTCACGTGCTTCGCTTCGATTACTCGTGCACCGGCGACTCGGCGGGGGAGAGCCGTGACGCGGCCCTCGCTGACTGGCGCCGCGATATCGGATTGGCCACCGCCGAGCTCAAGGACATGTCCGGCGTCAATCACGTGTCGGTCGTGGGCTTGCGTCTGGGCGCGACGCTGGCCGCGCAGGCGACCGCGGAGGGCGTGGTCGTCCGCGATCTCGTCCTCTGGGAGCCGGTCGTCAAGGGTGACGAGTACGTCGAGGGTTTGATGGCCGTCGGCACTCGCAAGTTCGCGCGTTTGCTCTACCACGCCCGCGCGGCGGCGGATGAGCTGGTCGGCTTTCCCTTCCCTGAGAAGCTCGCTCGGGACACCCGCGCAGTCGACATGCTCGCGGGCCAACCCAAGGCGAAGCGAACGGTCCTCGTCGCCAGCGAAGAGCGTCCCGAGCATGCGCAGCTCATCGAGCGACTGACCGCGGCGGGGCTTGCGGCCAAGCGCGCCGAGGTGCGAGACGAAGCGAGCGGATCGATGCCCGAGGCGACGCTCCTGTCCACGGCGGCGCTGCAAACCATCGTGCGATCTCTCGAGGAGCCATGAACGCAGCGCAGGCGTCCGCGGAAACAGCAGCCGCCTGGCCTTACCGTGAGCGGGCGATGCGTTTTGGCGCCCACGGCGGCTTGGTGGGGGTGCTCACGGAGCCCGCGCCCGACAAGGCGATAGCCGGTGCTCCAGTCGTGCTACTGACGAACGTCGGGCTCAACCATCACGTAGGTCCGTTCAGAGTCTGGGTCGAGCTTGCCCGTAAGCTCGCCGGCCTCGGCTTCACGACGTTGCGCTTCGACAGCGCCGGCCTGGGTGACAGCGAGCCGCGCCGCGAGACCGTCTCCGATATCGAGCGGGCGGTCCTCGATCTCAACGACGCGGCGGCCATGCTCGGCGAACGCACCGGCGCCACGCGCTTCGTGCCCATGGCCCTGTGCTCGGGGGTCGACGCAGCGCACCGCTTCAGCGTCCGCAACACCAATGTCGCCGGCGCGGTGTTCCTCGACGGCTATGCTTACCGCACCGCGGGCTTCCGGCTGCGCTATGTGACGCGACGCTGGCTACAGCTTGCGCGCTGGCGGCGCTTCGTGAGGCGGCGGTGGATCTACAAGTGGGCCGCGGCAACCAAGGGTGTGCGTGAAACAGGCGAGGTGGACGAGATTTTCGTTCGCGGGTATCCGCCGCTCGAGGAGCTCGCCGGCGACTTCGACGCAATGGTGGCCCGTGGCACCAAGCTCTTCTTCGCTTTCACTGGTGAAGTCGATCATAGCTACAACGGGAAGAATCAGCTCTTCGAGATGTTCCCGAACCTCGCGTCTTCGAAAGCGGTCAGCAACGCGTATTACTACGCGGCGGACCATCTGTTCTCGTTCGGCCGCGACCGCGCCTTGCTCATCGAGCACCTCGCCGCTTGGATGAGCGCCAGCTTCCCTTCGTAGGCCAAAAAAGGAGGAAGCCCGCCGCGCACATCAGCGCAGCAGGCTTCCTCGATCACCCCCGACAGGCACCCGTAGTGAGCCCGCCAATTCTATTCACGCACCGTGGCGTAGCGGCGGCAGGCAAGGACTGCGTACAAGCCCCGCAAGCTGCCCTACCGGCCCCCCTTAGCGCTCCACCTTCAGATCCTCCTCGACCGCACGCACACCGGTTTGCGAACGAGCAATCGTTGCCGCCCGTACCTTGTCGCTCAGTGTCGCCACTTCGCCGGTCAGACGCACCACGCCGTTCTTGGCGTCGACGTCGACCTTCTCGAAGTCCTTCAGGTTCTTGAACGCACCCGAGACGTTCTTCTCGATGTCATCGTCCTTGGCGGCGATGACTTTGCGCTCCGAGTTGGCGACCACTTGGAGCTCATTCTTCACGCGGACCACGCCGCTGACCTTGCGCACGTCCGCTTCGGCGGCAGCCTTGGCGGCGGCGTTCGGGACGATGCCGAACAGGGTGACCACGCCGTCGTCGGTGTCGACGTTGACGTCGAGCGCCGGCACCTTCGAGTCGCCGATCATGCGAAGCTTCGCGGCCGAGGTGATGCGCGCGTCACTGCTGGTGCTCGCGGTCTTGTGACCGGCCTCGCGCGTATGGTCCTTCGCCGAATCCCACTTCTCCTTGCTCTTGTCGGTGACCTCGTTGGTCTTGGCGGTGATGTCACGGCCGGCCTCGCGCGCGTTGTTCTTCGCGTCTTCACGGACCGAGGTGCCATCACGGACCGTGGTGCCCGCGGTCGTCGCGCTGGCCAGAGTCCGGTCGTCGTCGGTCTTGATCTCCGAGGCGACACGGCGCACGCCATTGATGCGCGCTACCTGACGTACCGCGCGTAGGTGCTGATCGAGGCTATCGGTCTCGCCACGCAGCAAGACGACGCCCTCGTTGACCGAGACGACGCTCACGTCACCGAACGCCTTGTCTGCTTTGATGGCTTTCTCGGCCGCGTCCTTGATCTTCTCGTCGGCCTGCTTGACGACCTTCTCCTGGCTCGGCGGTACGACCTGCAAAAGATTCTTCACCGACTTCACGCCGTCGATCTCGCGCGTCAGTGCCTCGGCGCGGTGCTTCTCCATCTCGGTGGGGACTTTGCCGTGCAGGACGACGGCGCCGTCGTTGGTGTCGACGTTGATGTTCGTGCCGCTGACGCCATCAGAGGTGAGCAGCTGCAGCTTTGCCTTCGTGGTGATCCAGCCGTCTGGTGCCGCGTGAGCGGGCGTCGCGAAGGCCACACCCGAAAGAAGAATGCCCGAGAGGGCGAGGCTGTTGAGAATCCTAGTGCGCATACGAAATGCTCCCAAGTTGAAGTACTGCTATTTGCGGCGTTACTCACAGCAAGGCACGTGCCGCTCACGCGAAATCACGGGTTTGCGAGCGGCCAATAGCGCGTAGTGTGGCGAGGAGCGCCACTCTGGCCCGCCACCCGTGTCATTCCGCGCCACCGCGTCAGTCCTCCTGCGAGCCCAAAAACGAAAACGCGCGCCGCGGCAATGAAGCCGGCGACGCGCGTTGTACGACGCTCAGTCTCTGAGAAGGCTAGGGCGTCGTGCGACTCGCGCCCATCGTGGCCGGCTCGTTGCCGACGACGATCTCGACGCGACGATTCATGGCGCGCCCATCGGCCGTGCGGTTGTCGGCGATCGGCGCCGATTCACCCATGCCTTGGACGCGGAGCTGATCCGGGTTCACGCCGCGACTCGCGAGATAGTCGCGGACAGAATACGCGCGTGCTTCCGAGAGCCGCTGGTTGGCGGCATCGGTGCCACGCGAATCCGTGTAGCCTTCGATGGTGAGCTGGCGGTCCCGCGCATTGGTCAGCACCGAGGCCACTTGATCGAGGCTCTCTTTCGCGCCGGGCAGCAGATCCGAGCGACCGGTCTTGAACAGCACGTTGCCTTGCAGCGTGATCACCTTGCCGCGCTCGGTCTCACGCACCGCGCCGGCTTGCTGCAAAGCGAGCTCGGCTTCGCGAGCACGGCGGAGGGCGTCGTCGCTCTCGGCGCGAGCCGCCGCGAGCTGTGCCCGCTGCGCGTCCGACATCTGGTCGCGAATGCTCGCGGCCTGAGCGTCGGCGACACGTTGCTGCTCTTGTTGCATGGCGATGCCGCCCTTGGTGGTGGCGACGCGCGCCTTGCGGTCGGCGATGTACGCCAAGTCATACGCCGTCTGATTGTCGTCATCGTCATCGAAGGCGACCTCGGCGCGGTCCAAGGCTTCCTTGGCGGCGGCGAGCTCACCTGGAGCGTATTTGGCGGCTGGGCCTTGCGCGGCGAGCTGATACTCCTGACGCGCCTGGGCGAGGGCGTCGGGTGTGTGCGCCGAGCAGGCCGCGAAAGCGAACGGCGAGGCTAGTAGGCCTGCCGCGGCGAGTGCGTTCATGAGCTTCATGGCTGGTTCCCCTGCATCGTGCGGTCGCTTTCGACCGCGTTGGTGTTGTCGCGTGCTTTCAGCGTCTGCAATCGCAGACGAGCCTGGTCGGCCTCGGTCGAGGCAGTGCCGTAGCCGGCGATGGCCATGGCGAGCTCGCCGTCCGCCGCGGCGCGCTTGAGCACGTATTTCGCTTCGAGGTTGTCGTCGTCGGCGATCAGCTTCTGGCCTTCGCCGAGCTGCTGCTCCGCGAGGCGCAGGTGGTAAGCCGCGTCGGTGTTTTCAGCGGCGCCCATCTGTTGCGCGCGCGAGATGTTGGCTTGCGCGGCCGCGAGTTGGTCTGACGGTACCGGTACCGATGCACAGGCAACGGCTCCGAGACCCAACAGCAAAGCAGTCGTGAGTCTGAGTTTCATTGGTTGGTTCCCCCCGGTCCATGCATGGCAAGAGGTGTGCCGGACGCGAAAGCGGTCCGCTGAGCCGTGTGGCGAAGATGGGGGTGCGAGCCGGCGGCAAAACGCGCCAGCGGACACCAAAACGCGTCAATTGCCCGCTTTTGCGCGCGCGTCCCTCTTCAGGGTCTCGAGGTCGTCGAGCGTCTTCGGCCAGTCTTTCTTGAGGAGCTGGGACAACGAGCGGTCGGCTAGGAGCTTCCCGGCGTTCTGACACTTGGCGCAGTAATTGGCCTCGTTGTCGGCGTAGCGGATGCGCTGCACGGTCGCGCCACAGCGCGGACATGGTTTGCCATAGCGGCCATGCACGGCCATGGCGTCGTGAAAGGCCGTCACTTTGTCGGGAAAGCCTTCGCCGACCTCGGCGCGCAGCCTGTCGGTCCATTCGCGCAGGACGGCTCGCATCGAGACAATGAGCATCGCCATCTCGTCGTCGGAGAGTTTTTGGGTCTGCTTGAAGGGCGAGAGCCGCGCGTGGTGGAGGATCTCGTCCGAGTAGGCGTTGCCGATGCCGGAGAGCACGGTCGGGTCGGTGAGGGCGCGCTTCACCGTATGATTGTCGCGCCGCAGGGCCGCGGCGATGGCTGCGTCCGCCGCGGCGAACACGTCGATGCCGCCCCGGTCATGCTCGGCGAGGCCTTCGCGACCTTGGATGAGGTGAATCGAGGCGCGTTTCTTGGGGCTCGCTTCGGTGAGCAGCACGGTCCCGGTGGAGAGCTCGAACTGGGCCAGGGCCAGCTTGTTCGCCGCCAAGGGTCCGGGCTCCCGCCAGCGCAGGCGTCCCGCGATCATCAGGTGAACGACGATGAAAAGCTCGCCTTCGAGCTCGATGACGATGCGCTTGCCGATGGAGCTTACGGCTTTGACGGTCCGTCCCGAGGCGGCGGTCACAGGCGGCTCGACGGTGCGCAGGACGAACGGCGAGAGCAGCCGCAACCGATCGACCGTCGCGCCCACGGCGTAAGCTCGCAGACGTTCGACGTAGACCGTGATGTCGGGCAGCTCGGGCATCCGAGCGACCGCCTATATCAGGCCCGCTTCACCAGGGCGCCATGCTTGTCGCCGAGGGCGCGGCGCAGAGACGTCATGAAGCTCGCGACCCAGTACTTCACTCGGGTGAGCATGATCTCGGCCCAGCGGAACTGTTTGGCGAGGACGGTGAGCCCCGCGATGATGAAGAGGACGCCGGGCCCCGGAAGGACCAACATCACCACACCGAGGGCAAGAAGGGACAGCCCGGCGATGATGATGCCGATCTTACGTACGGATTTGATCGTGGCTTCCATCGCGATACTTAAGTCCTTCTTTAGATCATCGGCTCCGCGGCAACCTTCGTTGCGGCGTCGCGTGCTGATCTATGAGCATCAACCGTGCCACCCGCCAGAACGCCAAAGATAGCGGTTTGGCGGGCTCCCAGCGGCGTGAGCTGTCCGACAACTCTGACGGCAATGTCACGTCGGACACGTGTACGTGTCCGGACGTTGTCGTGGTCGCGCGATGCCTTGTGATGGCCGTCACGCGATGGCAGACATCGCCGCCATGAGCCTGGTCGACATCACCGGCGAGCTACGGGACGCCGTCGAGAAGCTGCGCTTCGCCGCGCCCATCACCCACGTCTACAACCCGCTGACCTACGCCTGGGACGTCCACGCCAAGTACCTCACCCAGTTCGGCGGCGGCGACCGACCGGTCGTGCTTTTGGGGATGAACCCCGGCCCGTTCGGCATGGCTCAAACCGGCGTGCCCTTCGGCGAGGTCAACATCGTCCGTGACTGGCTCCGTCTCGACGGCAGCGTCGGCAAGCCCAAGCGGGAGAACCCGAAGCGCCCGATCACCGGCCTCGCCTGCACCAAGAGTGAGGTCAGCGGCGCCCGACTCTGGGGCTGGGCCCGCGACACCTTCAAGACCCCGGAAGCGTTCTTCGCGCGCTACTTCGTCGTCAACTATTGCCCCCTCGTCTTCATGGAGGAGAGCGGCAAGAACTTCACCCCGGACAAGCTGCCGGCACGCGAGGCCGCGGCACTCTATGCCGTCTGTGACCGCGCGCTTCTCGCGATCGTGAAAGCCTTGAAGGCACCCATGGTCATCGGCGTCGGTGCCTTCGCGCACCAACGCGCCGACGCGGCTTTACAGGGCGTCGATGTCGTCACTGGACGCATCTTGCACCCGAGCCCCGCGAGCCCGCTAGCCAACCGCGGCTGGGCGGAGGCTGCTACTCGAGACTTGCGCGCGTTGGGAGCGCTGCGCTCGGATTGATCTCCTGCGTCAACGTCCCGTCGAGGTCGTCCTCTTCGCGGAGGGCATTGCCGCCGGAAAGCACCCGATAGGTGGCCGCCCCGATGACGGCGCCCAACGCCAGCGTCAGTAGCGTCCCGCCTCCACGCGCGCCGGCGATGGCCCGACCGATGACGACCGCCGCACCGACCCCGAGCACCGCGAGCGCCGCGGGATGGTTGCGCGCGTTGTTGACGACCGACATGGCTCGGTCGACGACCTCTTCCTTGGCCTCGGCGACCAGGGCCTCGGGCGCGAGCTTGCTCTGGATGGCGCCGATGGTCTCGGTGATCTCGTTGGTGGTCTCGCGAATGTCTTCGCGGATCTCTTCGGGGTCACGGTGCTCGCCGAAGAGGGAATCGTTGTCGGTGGGGCTCATGTGATTTCTTCCTTGATGGCTTGTGCGCTTTCGCGAATCGATTTTTCGGTCTCGGATTTCCCGGGCTTGTTGTCCGGCACGCCGGCCTTCAGCAACAACACACCCCCGGCGCTCGCGATCGCTCCGACGATGAGCGCGGCGACCCATAGAGGCATGCTCAAGGCGAGGCCGTAGACCGCCCCGAAGAGCAGGATGAGGACGCCGGAGAACATCAGCGCGAGGCCGCTCATGGCCGCGAGCGCCGCCAGCTTCATATCCTCCGCTTTCGCGGAAAGCTCGGCGCGCGCCAGCTCGAGCTCCTTCTTGACGAGGCTCTTGGTCTCGCCCGCTAGCTCACCAAGAAGCTCGGGCAGGGTGCGTTGATCGGGTTGGGTCGTCGATGCCATGGCTCAGTCCCTCGTCCAAGCGAGAGCACGAACCACGCCAACGTCGAAGGCTTCAGAAAGCCATGCCAAAGCCCACCATGGGTGGTCCAGACCTCTTGGCCACGTCCGCGGATGCATCACGTGTGGCATTCGGGGACATCCGGTGCATCCAAGGTACCAGGTAGCCGATGGCGAGACCGATCGCCGCGCCGCTGATGACGTCGGTGTAGAAGTGCCGGCCGGACTGGGCGCGGGCATAGCCGGTGAGCACGGTGAGCGCCGCTCCGATACCGCCGACCGCGTAGCGCATCGGGCTGTCGGGATGTCGCTCCGCGAAAGCGAACGTGTATGCGGTCGAGGCCGCCGCGACCGACGACGTGTGACCCGACGGAAAAGAGAGCTGCTCCTCCACGAACGTGATGTCGGTCTCGACCCGATACTGCGACGGCCGCGCGCGTCGCATCGAGTACTTCAAGATGTTCGTCGTCAGCTGCGTCACGAGGATGGTCTCGGCGAAGACGATGCTGTCTCGCCCCCAGCTATCGAAGGGCTGGTCGTCGTTATGCGCGTCGATGCCCGTCGCCCCGAGCACGACCGCGAACGTCGCGTACTGGATGATGTTGCTCGCGAGCCGCCAGTTGCTCGACTGATTGTCGAGGACGAGGCGGTCAAGGGCGTTGAGCTGAGCCGGGTCGCAGATGTCCTCGGTGACCGCACGGCACGCCCGCTGACCCGCGACGCCGGGCTTCACCACTTCCTCGGCCGTCGCGTAGACGAGACCCAGCGCGCCGGTCACCAGCCCATCCGTCGACCAGTCGACCTTGAAAGGTGAGCCTTGAGCGACGACGAGGGCAGCGGCGAGAGCGAGCATGTGGGTGGCAAGATAACCCAAGAACAGGGTCAATGGAGGAATGTTGGGTGGGTCTAGGGGCCTCAACCTGCGGCCGTTCCAGGGAAATCACCGCTTGGCCCGCGACTTGCTGCGTGCTGCTGTAACGAACCGCACGGATTGAAGGAGTAGGACAATGCTCGCCCGCGTAGATGTCGTGAACGGCGAAAGCCCCGCGCGCGACGAGGCCAAGGACCACGACGAAGTGCTGGTGCAACCGCTGGTGCTCGTTGCCGACGACGACTCTGATTTTCGCACCGCCCTCGTGAAGACCTTGGCGCGCCTCGGACTGCGAGTCGCCGAAGTCGAGAGTGGAAACGCGCTCATCGCCGCGCTCGGCAGCGCCAAACATGGCAACGCCGTCCCCGACCTCGTCATCACCGACAATCACATGCCCGGCTGCAGCGGTCTGACCGCTTTGGCGATCATGCAGGAGGCGGGGCTCGATACGCCGGTCATTCTGATGACCGGCTACCGCGACAACGTGACCGAAGCGCGGGCACACCGTTATGGCGCCATCGCCATGCTGCGAAAGCCCTTCGAGGTGGACGAGCTACGCGAGACCATTGCTCGCGCGCTCATCGCGTGAGTAGGCCGAGCCCCGTGACAAGCCCGCGGTGCTCCCTACTCCATGTCGCTGTCGGTCGTCGCCACGCCGTAGCGCTCTAGGCGGCGATACAGCGTCTTGCGGTCGATGCCCAAGATGCGGGCCGCCATGCGCTTGTTGCCGCCGACCGCTTGGATGACGCGCTCGATGTAGCGCTGCTCGACCTTGTCGAGGGTTGGCAGCTCGCTCGGATCTTCGGCGTCGAGAATGACGCGTGTCGCTTTGTGATCGCGGACGCTGTCGGGCAGATCTTCGACGGTGATGCGGTCGTGCTGCGTGAGCACCACTGCGCGCTCGATGCAATTCTGCAGCTCGCGGACGTTGCCCGGCCAGCTGTAGGAGAGTAGCCGCTCGGCCGCCGGCGTGGTGATGCCGACGACGCCTTTGCTCATTTGCTTGGCGAAGCCCTCGACGAAGCGCTGCGCGAGCAGGAGCACGTCGTTGCCGCGGCCACGCAGCGGCGGGATCGCCACCTCGATGACCTTCAAGCGATAGAGCAAGTCTTCGCGGAAGGTGCCGCGCTCGACTAGCTCGTCGAGATCCTTGTTGGTCGCCGCGATGACGCGCACGTTGATCGGCTTTTCGGTGTTGCTGCCAAGCGGGCGCACGGAGCGCTCTTGCAGAGCACGCAAGAGCTTGGGCTGCAGCGAGAGCGGCATGTCGCCGATTTCGTCGAGCAGCAGGGTGCCGCCGTTGGCTTGAACGAAGAGACCGTCACGCGACACGCGGGCGTCGGTGAAGGCGCCCTTGGTATGACCGAAGAGCTCACTCTCGAGGAGGGCTTCCGGCATGGCGGCGCAGTTGATGGCTACGAACTGCCCTTGATTGCGCTTGCTCAAGCGGTGCAGCTCGCTGGCAACCCGCTCTTTGCCGGTTCCCGACTCGCCGGTGATCAGCACCGTCGCATCGGTCTCGGCGACGCGTGACATGATGTCGTAGACGCGCTTCATGGAAGCGCTCTCGCCAACCAACGTGCCGCTGAAGCGATTCTCGTCGACGGCGCGACGCAGGCGACGGACTTCTTCGCGCAGGTGGCGGTGCTTGCTCGCGCGCTCGAGCGTCAGGGCCATGCTGTCGAGCTCGAAGGGCTTGGTGACGAAGTCGTAGGCGCCGGCGCGGATCGCCTCGATGGCCGAGTCGAAGCTGCCGAAAGCGGTCACGACGACGACGGGCAGGTCGGGCCGCTGTTCGGTGATTTGCCGACACAGCGCGATCCCATCGATCTGCGGCATCCGTAGATCAGAGACGACGACGTCGAACTCTTCGTTCGCGAGCCGGCCGGTGGCCTTGCTCGGATCGGTCTCCCAGGCGACTTCGAAGTTGCGCTTGGACAGACCGGAGGCGAGGGCCTCGCACATGCTGCGATCGTCGTCCACGAGCAGCACCCGACCCAAGCTGGTGCTGGTCGCGGTGTTATTCGAGGTGCCGGCCATGCCGTTACTTACAGGCATCGCGCCAGCGGCGCGATAGCTGGTCGTAGCTATGCTAGTCATATTCCCCCACCCTAAGCCCTCCACAATAAGGACCCCACCCACATCGTGCAACACTGCTCTGATCGCAGAGTTTTGATAAACGCCTGAGTCGATGGACATCGCAGGCGAAACTCGCGCGCACCGCGCCGCTATTAAAGGTCGATTGACCCTGCTCGGCCGTCACTCCTGGCTCGTGGCCAACGCGCGCCTGGTGGTTTTCGTGGCGGCCACGGCGCTCGGCATCGCGGCATTGCTCGGCAAGGTTGGCGCGTGGGCGCCCTATGGGGTGGCCGCGGCAGCTCTCGCCTATGTCGTGCTCATTTTCGTGCACCGGGGAGTCGATGATCGTGAGCGTCGTGGTCGAGCGGCGGTCGCGTATGACGACCGCCTGCTCTCCCGCGTCGGCGGCACCTGGCAGACGGCGCCGCGCGACGGGAAAGCCTACGCCCCCCCGGGCCACCCGTACGCCCGCGACCTCGACATCTTCGGGCAGGCCTCGCTCTTTCAGCTGCTCAACGAAACGCCGACCCGTTCGGGAGAAGAGCGGCTCGCGACTTGGCTCGCCTCGCCGGCGGACCCGAAGACGATTCAGATCCGTCAGGGCGCCGTCAAAGCACTCGCGCCCCGGCTCGCCTTCCGTCGCGAGCTGGCGGTCGCGGCCGCGGCGGAGGGTGACGACAAGGTCGACCCCGCGGCGCTGGTGCGCTGGGCCGGAGATGGCTCGGTGGGGCTAACGGCGATTCGCTGGGCGCGTTGGCTACCGTACGTGTTGGTACCCTTGACGCTGCTCACGTACCTCGCGTCGCGTGAGGGGTGGGTGCCGCGGCTCGTGCCCATCGCGGCGTTCCTGGTGCAGCTCTTGGTGGCGGGAGCGGTGCGCGGCGCGCTCGCGCGCTTCTTCGTGAGCATCGCCATCGCCGATCGCAGTCTTGGCCGCTTGCGGCAAACGTTCGCGCGTCTCGAGACCGAGGCCTTCGAAGAAGCGCATTTGCTCGAGCTCCGGCGCGGTGGCAGCGGCACGCTGCCGGCGTCGCGAGCCTTGGCGAAGCTCGACTTCTGGTACGGCTTCGCCGAGGCGAGACGCAGCCAACTGGGGCCGGTCTTGAACGTCTTGCTGCTGTGGGATCTGGTGATGCTCTTTCGCATCTCCGACTGGCGCGACCGCTTTGGTGGACAGGCAGCGGCGTGGGTTTCGGGGCTCGCCGAGATCGAGGCGCTATGCGCGTTGGCGGGCTTCGCGGCCGAGCATCCCGCGGCGGTGTTTCCCGAGATCGAATCGCGTGAGCCGCTGGTTTCGGCACGCGGGCTCGCGCATCCGTTGCTCGAGGCGGCCGTGGCGAACGACGTCGACATCCGCGGCAGCGGACACGCGCTGCTGCTTACGGGCTCGAACATGTCCGGCAAGAGCACGTTGCTGCGCGCTATCGGCGTCAATGTCGTCCTCGCGTTGGCGGGAGCGCCGGTGATCGCCCAGAGCATGCGAGTCGCGGTGCTGCAGCTCGCTACCAGCATGCGCGTCGAGGATTCGCTGGAGCGGGGCGTTTCGTTCTTCTACGCCGAGGTGCAACGTCTCAAGCTCGTGCTGGACCTCGCGCGCGACCACGCCGGCGCCTGCCTGTTCTTGCTCGACGAGCTCCTGCTCGGCACCAACACCCGTGAGCGGCAGCTCGCCTCGCGCGAAATCGTCGGCCGCCTGCTCGAGACGGGGGCCATCGGCGTCATCACCACGCACGATCTCGATCTCACGACGCTCGAGGCCGAAACGCAGGGACGCGTGGTCAACGCGCACTTCCGCGATCAGCTGGCCGAAGGGAAGATGGCTTTCGACTACAAGCTGCGACCCGGCGTCGTCGACACGACCAACGCTCTCAAGGTGCTAGAGCTGGCGGGGATCACGGTGCGGGCACGCTGAGCTAATTACTGGGCGCGCTCCACGCGCACGAGCAACCGCCCGTCCCGCTTGCGGCGCTTCACGGTGAGCTGCCACGGCCTGCAGCAGACCTCACAGTCCTGGATGGTCACGCCACGGGTTTCGGGGTCGAGCGAGAGGTCGATGATCTGGAAGCAGTAGGGGCACTGAACGCGGACGTCACCGCTGCTCATGCCTCTTTCTTCGATTGATCTGGAGGGTTCGCGGCCGACTTGTCCTCGCCCTTGATGGCGTCTTTGAAGCTGCGCATGCCTTCACCGAGGCCGCGGCCGAGCTGAGGGAGACGCGAGGCGCCGAAGACCAGCATGACGATGACCAAGATGATGAGCAGCTCTGAGGTTCCGAGACCAAACATTGCGACACCTCGTCTTCAGGGGACTATGCGCGACGCGCCGCGGCTAGGCAAGGAGGGGGGTAAATGGGGACAGCTACCATTTTCGAAAACGGGCTGAGTATCGCACCCTGACGAAAATGGTAGCTGTCCCCATTTACTGCCGCGCTGCGTCGCGTTTCATGGTGCGGCGGGTGCGCCGGAGCAGCAGCAACACCAGTAGGGCGCCAGCCACCGGAAAGGCCGCCATCGCGGTCACGGTGAGCTTGGCCATGGTCGCAAGACTCATGCCTTCGGGTGAGAGCGGTGGGGCGAGGTCACTCGGCGCCGCGCCACCGTCGAGGAAGGTCGTGATGGTGTTGGCGAGGAGACCGGGAGCGACCGCCCAGAGCTCGCTCGGCGACCCATACCCCGCGATGCGGGCGAAAACTGGGTGTGCGAGCTCGCGTTGCATGGCGGCGACCGTGGTCTCCGGCGAGTAGCGCGGATCGAGCTCGCCGTGGATGACGAGCACGGGCTTGTCGACCGGGGCCGTCGGCAGCGCCGGAAACTCGGGCACCGCGAGCGACACGAGACCGAGGCCGCCGAGCGCCGTCACCAGCGTCGCGGAGGGCAGCACAGGGTCGCCGTCGACCATATCGACGCCCGATGGATCGAGGCTCGCGAGCGCCGGCACGACTTCGCCCCACACGAAGCTGCTGCCGAGGACGACATCGGCGCCCCAGCTGATCTGCCCGATCCCGGCGAAGTCTCCCCGGGCGGCGTCACGCCAGGCCCCCACCGAAGCGAGCGCGCCACGCCGATATGCGAGCTGCAACGCCGTGGCCATGCGTACGCGATCGCGGTCAATGGCGTACATCATCCAGCGCGCCGGAAGGTTGGTGTCGCGCACCGCCGCTTCGGCGCTCGCATCGTAAGCGTTGAGGACGCGCGCGCTGTCCTTGCTGCTGCCGACCGGTTGATCGGCGGGAGTCGGCGCCAGCAAGACGATGCGATCCACCTGCTCGGGATGCAGGCGCGCGAAGGTCAACGCGGTGATGGAGCCGAAGCCGTCGGCGACCAGGTGGACGCGGGTGAGGCCGTTGGTGACGAGCGCTTGCTCGAGATCGGCGACGCGCTCGAGGATGCCGTAGCCCAAGAGGCGCACGCCATCCGCCTTGTAGCGGTTCATGCAGTTGGCGAAGGCTCGCGGGACCGCGTCGCCCCAGGTATCGCTCGGCTCCCGCAACGCTTGGCCGACCTCCGGGCAATCGAGGGAACGGCCGCCGTCGATGCCGCGAGCGCCGACGATGAGGAGCTCGCGGCCTTGCACGAGCGCGCTCGGGGGCATGAACTGATACGCCGAGCTGCCGGGCCCGTCGCCGATATAGAGGATTGCCGTGCCCGCCCCGGCCTTCGTCCGCTGGAACGGAATGCGCAGGGTCACGCTCTCGGCGTCGCCACGGAGCTCGGGCGCGACCAGGGTACCGCAGCTCGATGGCAGCTTGCCGTCGGAGAGCTGCAGGTCGCAGGCCTCGATCTTGGGATCGGTGGCGGTCGCTTCTTGCGACAGGCGGGTCACCGCGGGACGACTGTTGCCGCCGCAAGCTCCGGTGAGCAGGGCTACGAGGACGAGGGTGCGCTTCATTCGCCGAGGAAATAGCGCAGCGACAGGCCAATGATGAAGTCACTTCCGCTGTAATCGCCGTTGCCGAGCGTGGTTCGCCCCGCGAAGGCCGGCCGCAAGGGGTTGAGCTGGAAGACCTCGCTGTTGCGAATGCTGCGGCTCTCCAGGATGCCGTAGGCGAAGGTGCCGTCGATCGCTACCTTGCCGAACCTGTAGCCGGCGCCGCCGGTGATGAAGAGCTTGTCGAAGTCGACCCACTCCGGGCTCAGACGCTCGTCCGGAATAGCGGAGGGTTCGTAGAAGCCGCCCAGGCGCAGCACCAGGTCGCGGGTGCCGCCGATCTCGGGCGTCCATTCCGAGCCTAGGCGGAACGACCAGATGTCGCGGAAGCGTGGCTCCATGAACATGTCGGCCAAGCGGTAGTCGCCGATGGCGAGGACATCGTTGATCCGCACGTCCTGCGGCTTGATGGTGACGCGGTCGAAGGTCGACCAGTGGTCGTGCACCGCGGAAAATTCGACGCGCACGAGGTCGTTGCGCCCTTCGATTCCCAAACGCAGCGACCATGGCATGTCGAGCTCGCAGATCGCCTTGGGATCAGCCGAGAGTGTCGCGGCGTCGTATTCACCCGCGGCGGGCAGGCGCACCCGGAGATCGCCCTTCTTGCTGAGGTGATAGCCGCTCTCCCAGGCAACGCCGACTCGGAGCCACTCCGTCGGCGCACCGATGACTCCGAAGTGGATGCCCGGCGCGAAGATGTGCTTGGCGACCAGCTGGATGCGCGTGTCGTGCAGCGGATCTTCCGCTTGGGTGCAGATGACGCCGTCGCAGGCGGAGACCGTCTTGGTGTCGGCGAAGGTACCGACCATCGCCTGCAGCGACATGCCGATGGAGAGCTGCGGGATTGGGCGGACGGCGCCGCCGGCCGCGAGCTTCACGATGGCGGTGCCCTTGTAATCCTCGATGGCGTAACGCTGGGGCGCGGGGCTGCCGTCCGGGAGCTGCGACGGCCAGCTTTGCAAGCCCGGTATGTCGGCGCCGAGACTGCCGCCAAAAGTGAACATCGGCCCGAGGCCGAAGTCGTGCACGAAGCCGATATTCGGGAGCGGTAGCTTCAGGCCTTCGCCGCTGACCGTCGGCAGTGGCTCGCTGTCGGCGGTCACGCGCCGCGTGAAGTCGACGTTGTAGAAGTTGAGCGAGAGGTCGAAGAGCACCTGGTTCTTCGCGAACGCGAGGCCCGCCGGATTGTAAGTGAGCGCGTGAACGTCATCGGCGCCGGCTACGAAGGCGCCGCCACGACCCAAGGGGCGCACACCACGCGGCGCGATGAATAGACCCGCTGCGTACGCTTCGGCGGACAGAAGGATCACAAGGGACAGCGCTATCGGTCTTGCGGCGAGGCGCCCGCCACGCAAGGCGGAGGCGAGGACGCACCGCAGCGTATGTCGTAATACGTGAGGAGCGCCCGCAGCCGACAACGCCGCGGGGCGGGATGCATCGTCGCAAGACCTAGCGATTTGCGATGATCTCATAGAGCCGTTCTAATCCCCGGTCGGGATCCGCGAGGAACGAACGCACCACCCCGATGCTCTTGGCGTAGTCCGAGCGCGACCGCTGGGTGCCGCTGCCCGGCTTGTTGCGGTTGACCTCGAGCATGATGTCCATCAGCGCTTCCATCGGCGTCTCGGCGTTGCGGTCGTCTTCGGGGTGGGTGACCAGGCGAGTCAGGAGCTGTGGCAAGGCGCTTCCGGTATCGCGGACACCCATCGCCTGCATCATGGCGATGCCGCGCTGGATCATGCCGTTCTTGGGGTCGGCGGCGACGGCAAGCGACCTCGCGAGTGGCCGCAGGTCGGTCTCGTCGTCGAGGAGCTGCAGGGCGTCGGCGAGACCCTGGATGGTGCTGGTGTACGAGTCGTTGGTCACGAGGTGCTGCAAGAGCGCGTCGACCTCGGCCCGAGCCTCGGGATCGCGCATCAAGAGAGCGCCCAACGGCACCATGGTCTGCACGAGGGGTTGGTCGAGCACTTCCTGCAGACGCTCGTCCATGCCGTCCGCCCAAGCGTTCAGGTCACCGGCGGTCGCGTGCGCCTGGAGGCGCTCTTGGACGAAGCCCAGGATGCGCGCCGCGAGCGGCGCCGTGTCCGAGCTCGCCATGCGTTGTCCGTTGCTGTCGAGTAGGCCGCCGACCACGCCCTTCAGACCGTCGCCCATCGCCGAGGAGAGCTCGGGATCGAGCTTCAGCGCCGCGTCGACGTTGCGCAGGGCGTCGACGAGCAAGAGCATCGGCGTGATGTTGACGACCGTTTGCCCGTCATTGCGGACGGTGTAGGAGCGGCCGGCTCGCGTCGTGAGGCCGGCGTTGAGCTCGGGCAAGATGAGCGAGCGCAACAGGGCCAAGACACGCGCGCGTCCGTCGACACCGCCGACGTTGATCGCCTTCAAGGCGGTGAGGGCGCGCCCGATGCCGGCGAGCGGGTTCGTCGCCACGGCCTCGGCGATCACCGGCTCGAAGCGGACGATGCCGGTGTTGGGGGCGTACAGGTACGCGTCTGGATCGTCCGATTGCACGAAGTCGCTGTCACGGCTGCCGTAGTGTTTGTGCAGCGTGCCGAACAGATCGACGAACAGATCGATTCGGCCGTGGTCGTAGAAGGCCTGAATGATCGGCGCGAGGTTGCCGTAAAAGCCCTCGAGCTCCCACGAGAAGATGGTGCCGTTGTGTCGACTCTTGAGGGGCACGCCGTCCCAGGTCGGCACGGCGTCGTAGAGACCCGCGAGATAGGAGTTGTAGGGCGCGAAGACGAAACGATCGAGCGACTCGGAGGTGGGGTAGAGACCGAAGCCGTCGATGCCGCTTTCGTATTCGATGAGGGAGTGCGTCGCGACGGCGGCGAGCGTCGAGTCCTTGATGGTGACCACCGCTTTTCCGATGATCGACTCGGTGTGGAAGATGGCGATGTCGTCGATCTGGGTGAGCTCGCACTCGGCGTAGCCGTCGCCGAAGAACGGATACGACACGCCGAGCATGGTGACGTATGCGCCTTCCTTGTTGCAGAGGCGGGCGTGGCGCGCGTCGAACATCAGATGGATGAAGCGCTGGAAGATGCTGCGGTTGTTGCGCAGGTCGGGCCGCGTCCGGTCGACCGGTGTCTGCATGGAGCCGGTTGGCGGGCCGTTGAGGTTCTGCGGGTTGTAGTCGATGAGATCCTTGAACTCGAGATAACGCGCGATGGTCGGGGAAAGGTTCGCGACGCGCGGATCCTCGAAGGCGTCGAGCAGGCTCTCGATGAGGCCCGGCTCGCGCAGGATCTCGACGACGACCTCGAGGAGGTCTTCCGCCATCGAGGTGTCGTCCTCGAGCGCGTAGTTGGCGTAGGGCTGCTTGCGTAGCATCTGCAACGCAACCGACAGCGCTTGGGTGCCCGCCGCCAAAGCGCGTTCGTCGCGGCGCGCGAGCTCTTGCCAGGCGGTGAGCGCCGGGAGCAGCGTGTCGCGCTTGGCGACGATACCGCCCACGTAGGCGAGGTCGAGCAACGGTGACCGTGTCGTGTCAAAGCCGCCAAAGCGGACTTGCCCGGTCGAATACGTGGCGCTGCGGGCACGAGGCGGTCCGAGCAGCAACGCACCGGGACGCAGCAACTGGCCGATGGCGCCCGGCGCGGTTTTGGATATGCGAGCCACTTCGCGCGTGAGGCCCGCGAGCACCGTGCCCTCGACGTTGTTGTAGCGGTAAACGAGGTCGCCGCCGCCGTCGAGCAAACGGCCGAACTGGTCGCGATGCTCGGCGCGCGAGACCCGCGCCAACGGGAACGGCGTGCCGCTCACCTGCGCGCCACCCACGGTCATCGCCATGCCGCGTTCGTCGCGCTGTACGATATAGCGGGCAGTCTGATTGTCGAGCTCCGGGTCGTAGGTTTCGAGGAAATCGCGCAGCACGTACCAGCTGTGGCTTGCGTCGTCCTCTTCGTCGAAGGCGTCGATGAGCTCGGGCTGCAACACCGAGAGCGCGTTGGCGAGCGTCACCGTGCCCGCTTCCGTCGTCGTGATGGCTTCCAGGCTCGACGCCAGGAGCTTGCCGGTGCCTTCGAAGCTCATGATGACGCGCATGAAGCCGGGCGTGAGGTTCGGCTGCACGTAGCCGTCACGCTTGGCGATGCGCTCGAGCGCTCCCAAGGCTTCCGTGTCCTGCTCGAGCCCCGCGAGCCACGTCTGCATGGTGTCGGTGGCTTCGCGCATGGTGCCGTCGTCGTAGAGCGGCAACATTTGCTCGAGCATGTCGCGCACGGCGGCGCCGACCGGTGCCCCGAGCGCCGCGTTGGCCTCGCTGATCAAACGATCACGCTGGAGGAAGAGCGCTTTCAGACGCGGGCCGTCCTCGGCCGCCGGCTCGAGATTGCGCAGACAGGTCGGGTGACCGGCGACCAGCGTCGGGTCCTCGCCGACGGCCACGCGCTGGCACATCTCGCGGTAGATCGCGGCGCCGACGCTCGGGTCCTCGCGGGCGATGCGCGTGGTGTCCATCTCGGGGGCGCAGGCGAGCGCCATGAAGACGAGGCACGGCCCAAGGACGCCCAAAAGGCCCCGTCGCGCGGGGGAGGGATGCCGTGCGTGGTCCATGGTCAGAATCTCGCGGAAGCCAGTGAGGGATTATCAGCGCTCTGGCAAGCTCGGTTTCGCGGTTCTGACCTTATTAGATCGAGCTGCTAGAGGTCGGTCACCGCACCCAAGTCCGCGGAACTAACGAGCTTTGCGTATTTCGCCAGGACTCCGCGGGTATAGCGGGGTTCTGGTGCCGTCCAGGCAGCCCGCCGCCGCGTCAGCTCTTCGGGAGCGACCTTGAGGTCCAAGACCCCGGAATCCCCGTCCAGGTGGATGATGTCGCCGTCTTGAACGAGGGCGATGGGACCGCCAGCCGCGGCCTCCGGGACGATGTGCCCGACCACCAGGCCGTAGGTGCCGCCCGAGAAGCGACCGTCGGTGATGAGCGCGACGCTGTCGCCCATGCCGGCGCCGATGATGGCGGAGGTCGGGGCCAGCATCTCGCGCATGCCCGGCCCACCCTTCGGGCCTTCGTAGCGGATGACGACGACGTCGCCCGGCTTGATCTTGCCGGCCAGAATCGCCGCCAGCGAATCTTCCTCGCGGTCGAAGACGCGTGCCGGACCTTCGAGCTTGCGCGATTTCACACCCGAGAGCTTGGCGACACTGCCTCCGGGCGCGAGTGTGCCCTTCAAGATCGCGAGGTGTCCGCTTTTGTAGACAGGGTTGTCGAACTGGCGGATGACGTCCTGGCCCTTCGGTGGCGCATCCGGCACGTCCTTCAATGTCTCCGCGATGGTCTTGCCGCTGATGGTCATGCACGTGCCGTCGATGAGGCCGTGCACCAGCAGCATCTTCATGACCTGTGGCGTGCCGCCGGCCTCGTGCAGATGCGTCGCCACGTATTTGCCGGACGGCTTCAAGTCACAGAGCACCGGCACCTTGGCCGCGAGCGCGGTGAAGTCGTCGAGCGTCAGCTTTACACCGGCGGCGTGCGCGATAGCGGGCAAGTGCAGCGCCGCGTTGGTCGAGCCACCAACGGCAATCACCACCGCGATGGCGTTCAAGAAGGCCTCGCGCGTGAGCATTTGCCGCGCATTGCGGCCGGCCCTCACCGCCTCGAACAAGACGCGCGCCGATTCGGCCGCGCTCTCCGCCTTCTCGGGGTCCGCGGCTGACATGGTCGACGAACGGGGCAGCGATAGGCCCAACGCCTCGGCGGCGCTCGACATGGTGTTAGCGGTGAACATGCCGCCGCAGGCGCCGACACCAGGACAGGCGTGACGCTCGACCTCGAGCAGCTCCTTGTCGTCGATGAGCCCCGCGGCGTGCCTGCCGACCGCTTCGAAGGCAGAGACCACCGTGAGGTCCTGTCCGCGGAGGCGCCCGGGCTTGATGGTGCCGGCGTAGACGAAGATCGCTGGGATGTTCAGACGCGCCATGGCGATGAGGGCGCCGGGAATGTTCTTGTCGCAGCCGCCGACCGCCAGCACGCCGTCCAGTGACTGGCCGTTGCAGACGGTCTCGATGCAGTCGGCGATGACCTCGCGGGAGACCAGCGAATACTTCATCCCTTCGGTGCCCATGGAGATGCCGTCGGAGATGGTGGGAGTGCCAAATCTCTGCGGCATGGCCCCGGCTTTGCGGATAGCCTCTTCGATTCCAGGGATGAGGCTGCCGATGCCGGCGTTGCAGGGCGTAATCGTGGAATCACCGCTGGCGACGCCAATCAGTGTTTTTTCGAAGTCCGCGTCGCCAAAGCCAACTGCCCGTAACATGGCACGATTTGGCGATCGCGCCGGTCCATCCAAAATTGCTGCGCTGCGTTTAAAAGACATAGTAGACGCTGCTGCCGATAAACCCCCAAAGGGGGCCGTTTGTCGTTATTGGCCCACTGAGATGGGCACGTAGGAACGATGGCAATCTCGTACAAAACCGAGGCCAAGCAAACAGACCCAGGTGCGTCAGGCGAAAACACCGCCACCGCGGTTCGTCCCGAGCCCGTCAAACGCACCGGCGCGCAGATCGTCTGGGAAGTGCTTACTCAGGAGGGCATCGACACCGTCTTCGGCTACCCGGGCGGCGCCATCCTCCCGGTCTACGACGCGATGCTCGACTACAAGATTCGCCACGTGCTGGTCCGCCACGAGCAGGGCGCTTCCCACATGGCGGACGGGTACGCGCGCGCCACGGGGAAGGTCGGCGTCGCCATTGCGACCAGCGGTCCCGGCGCGACGAACCTCGTCACCGGTATCGCGACCGCCATGCTCGACAGCTCTCCGGTCGTCTTCATCACCGGCCAGGTGCCGTCGCCGCTCATCGGCAAGGACGCCTTCCAGGAAACCGACATCGTCGGCATCACGATGCCGATCACCAAGCACAATTACTTGGTGACGCGGGCGCAAGACATCGCCAAGACGCTGCGCGAGGCCTTCTACGTCGCACGCTCCGGCCGGCCCGGGCCGGTCTTGGTGGACATCACCAAGGACGCGCAGCAGGCGACCATCGACTACGTTCCCGATCACTCGCCCATCGTGCTGCCCGGCTATCGCCCGCGCTTGGAGACACCGCAGCGCGAGTACGCCATGGCGGCCGAGCTCATCAAGAACGCCAAGCGCCCCGTGGTGCTCGCCGGCCGCGGCGTCATTCAATCGGGCGCCGAGCATGAGCTCGTTCAGTTCCTCGAGAAAACCCAGACCCCGGCGGCGTTGACGTTGCTCGGCCTCGGGTGCCTGCCGTCACAACATCCGCTGAACCTCGGCATGATGGGCATGCACGGCGAAGCCTGGGTCAACACCGCCATCCAGGAAGCCGACCTGCTGCTCGCGTTCGGCATGCGCTTCGATGACCGCGTCACCGGGAATCTCGCCACCTACGCGCTCAGCGCCAAGAAGATCCACGTCGAGATCGATCCCGCCGAGGTCCACAAAAACGTACGCGCCGACGTCGCGCTCGTCGGCGACTTGCGCGAGGTATTGCAGCGCTTGTTGCCGGTCGTCGACGGCAAGGGTCACCCGGACTGGGTCGACCACATCGACTCACTCAAGGGCGACTCGGCCGTTCGCGACATCAAGAACCTACCGGACCATGGCAAGCTCTTCGCCGCGCACGTCATTCACGACCTGCATCGCATCACCAAAGGCGGCGCCATTGTCGTCACCGACGTTGGTCAGCATCAGATGTGGGAAGCGCAGTACTACAAGCACGACACTTCGCGCTCGCTCATCACGTCCGGGGGCCTCGGTACCATGGGCTTCGCGTTGCCCGCGGCCATCGGCGCGCGCTTCGGCAAACCCGACGCCGAGATCTGGGTCGTTGCCGGAGACGGCGGCTTTCAGATGACCGCCTGCGAGCTCGCCACCTGCGCCCAAGAAGGCATCAAGGTGAACATCGCCATCATCAACAACGGCTATCTCGGCATGGTTCGCCAGTGGCAGGAGTTCTTCTACAAGCGCCGCTACGCCGCCACTCCGATCACCTCGCCCGACTTCGTGAAGCTCGCCGAGGCGCACGGCCTCACCGGCTTGCGCGTCGAGAAGCGCAGCGAGCTCGAGAGCATCGTCGACAAGGCCCGCAGCGCGCCGGGCACCGTCATCATCGATTTCCGCGTCGAGCAGGAAGACGCCGTCTACCCGATGGTGCCCGCTGGAGCGGACCTCCAAGACATGATTCGAAGACCACAAGCAGTAACGAGCCCGCTGGCCGAGACCGGGGCTGACGAGTAGTAATTCATGAGTAACCCGACCAATTTGTCAGTGCAGCACACCTTCACCGCGTATCTCGAGGACCGACCAGGTGCCTTGAGCCGCGTATCGGCGCTGCTGATGCGCCGGAACTACAACATCATCTCGCTCACTGTCGGGCGCGCCGGCCTGCCGGGTATCTCGCGCCTCACGGTGGTCGTCGAAGCGGACGCGGCTCAGGCGCGACTCGTAGAAGCGAATCTCTACAAGCTCGTCAACGTGCTTCGCGTCGAAGACGTCACCTATTCGCCGACCATCTCGCGCGAGCTCATGTTCGTGAAGCTTCGCGGACCGGCCCACGCGCGTGACACGCTCGAGCTGGTGTGTGCCGCTGCCCACGCCCGCATCGTCGACGAAACGCCCGGTGCCCTCATCGTCGAGACCGTCGGCACGCAGCGCGACAACGAAGCGCTCGTCGACAAGCTCGGCCCGTTCGGCGCCATGGAGATCGTTCGCACCGGCGTCGCCGCCATCAAGCGCGGCTCGCAGGTGCTCGACCCGCAGCCACACTTCATCAATGCTCAAGTGCCAACTGACACGGAAATGAGGGTAGCCCAGTGACCAAGACCCAGCTCTTCTACGACAAGGACGCCGACCTCGGCCTCATCAAGGACAAGAAGGTCGCGATCATCGGCTACGGGTCGCAGGGTCACGCGCACTCGCTGAACCTCAAGGACAGCGGCGTCGCCGTGAAGATCGGCTTGCATGCGGGTTCGAAGAGCGCCGAACGCGCGCGCGCCGCCGGCCTGACAGTCGACACCGTCCCGGCCGTATCCGCTTGGGCGGACGTGGTGATGATTCTCACGCCCGATCACACGCAGGCGAAGGTGTACGCCCAAGACATCGCGCCGCACATGCAGCCCGGCAAGACCTTGATGTTCAGCCACGGGTTCAACATCCGCTATGGCGCCATCACCCCGCCGGAAGGCGTCGACGTCAGCATGGTGGCACCGAAGTCACCGGGTCACCGCGTCCGTGAGACCTACCAGGAAGGCGGCGGTGTGCCGTGCCTCGTCGCGGTTCACAAGGACGCATCCGGTAAAGCGGAAGCCATGGCGCTCGCGTACGCCAAGGCCATCGGCTGTACCCGCGCCGGCGCCTTGACGACGACGTTCAAGGAAGAGACCGAGACCGACTTGTTCGGAGAGCAGGCGGTGCTGTGCGGCGGCGTGTCGGCACTGGTGAAGGCCGGCTTCGAGACGCTGGTGAACGCCGGCTATCAGCCCGAGCTCGCGTACTTCGAGTGTCTGCACGAGCTCAAGCTCATCGTCGACCTCATGTACCGCGGCGGCTTGTCGTACATGCGCCACTCCATTTCGGACACCGCCGAATATGGCGATTACATCGCCGGCCCGCGCCTGGTCACCGACGAGACCAAGAAAGCGATGGCTGGGCTCTTGAAGGACATTCAAGACGGCAAGTTCGCCAAGAACTGGATCAAGGAAAACGAGGACGGTCGTCCCTCCTTCAATAAGATGCGCGGCGCCGACCTCGAGCACCCCATCGAGACCGTCGGCAAGAAGCTGCGCGCCATGATGCCGTTTTTGGATCCCGTCGTGGCCAAGCCCGGCGAGAGGTAAGGGGTCATGTCGAGCGAGAAGCCGTACGTTCGGATCTTCGATACGACCCTTCGCGATGGCGAGCAGTCTCCCGGCGCCACCATGACGTCCGCCGAGAAGCTCCAAATCGCGAATGCCCTCGCACGGCTCGGAGTGGACGTCATCGAAGCCGGCTTTCCCGCGGCCTCACCCGATGATTGGGAGGCGGTTCACAAGATCGCCCAGACCGTGGGCCAAGGCGTCGAAGGCCGGACACCGGCGATCTGTGGGCTGGCGCGTGCCTCGAAGAACGACATCACGCGTGCCGCCGAAGCGGTGAAGCCGGCCGCCAAGCCGCGCATCCACACGTTCCTGGCCACCAGCCCGATTCACATGGAGCATAAGCTCCGCATGACGCCGGCCGAAGTGAAAGCCCGCGTCGCCGAGATGGTCGCGCTGGCCCGTTCGTTCTGCGAGGACATCGAGTTCTCGCCGGAGGACGCCGGCCGCTCGAACGTCGACTTCTTGATCGAGGTGCTCGGCATCGCGGTCGCGAACGGCGCCACGACGCTGAACATCCCCGACACCGTCGGTTACGTGACGCCCGCCGAATATGGGGCCTTGATCGCGCGGCTGAAGCGCGACGTGCCCGGCGGCGACAACATCGTTTTCTCCTGCCATTGCCACGACGACTTGGGGCTCGCGACCGCGAACGCCCTGGCGGGCGTGATGAACGGCGCACGGCAGATCGAGGTCGCGGTGAACGGCATCGGCGAGCGCGCCGGTAATACCTCGTTGGAAGAGGTCGTCATGGCCATGGGCACACGCGCCGATTTCTTCGGCATGCGCCACGGCATCGACACCACTCAGATCATGCGCGTCTCGAAGCTCGTCACGTCGTGCACCGGCATCGCGGTGCAGCCCAACAAAGCCATCGTCGGCGCCAACGCCTTCGCGCACGAAGCCGGCATCCATCAGGACGGCATGCTCAAGAATGCCGCCACGTACGAGATCATGCGCCCCGAGTCGGTCGGCGCCGTCGTCACGAAGCTCGTTCTTGGCAAGCACTCGGGCCGCGCCGCGGTCAAAGCTCGCTTGGCCGAGCTTGGCTACGCTTTGGTGGACACCGATCTCGACAAGGCATTCGCGCGCTTCAAGGCGCTCGCTGACCGCAAGAAGACGGTCACTGACGCGGATCTCGTGGCGCTGGTCGCCGACGAGCTCTATCAGGCGGTCGAGCGCTATGCTTTGCTCGCGCTGGACGTGAAGTGCGGCACCGCCGGCCCTTCGAGCGCCACTGTCCGCTTGAAAGGACCAGAAGACCGCGAGCTGGTCATGACCGCCACCGGCACCGGCCCGGTCGATGCGGTGTTCCGTGCCATCGACTCGTTGCTGCAAGTGTCCTGCACCTTGCTCGAGTACACCGTGCAAGCCGTCACCGAAGGCATCGATGCCCTGGGTGAAGTGAGCGTGAAGGTCGAGAGCGCGCAAGTCGCGCCGGAGAATCCGCAGCACGCGACCAGCGGCCGGCGCGTTTATCATGGCCACGGCGCCGAGACCGACATCGTGGTGGCGAGCGCCAAGGCTTATTTGTCGGCGCTCAATCGCATCATTGCCGCGACCGACGCGGCCAAACTACAAGAGGCGGCTGAGGCCGCTTCGTGACGCAAACGCTGTTCGACAAAGTTTGGGCTCGCCACGTTGTGCACCAGGAGCCTGGTTGCCCGGCGATTCTCTTCATCGATCTGCACCTGGTGCACGAGGTGACGTCGCCGCAGGCCTTCGCCGGCCTCGCGACGCGCGGGCTGAAGGTCCGCAGACCAGATCGCACCGTTGCGACCATGGACCACTCGACGCCGACCTCGCGCCTCGCGGTCGTAGATGCGCAGGCGCAAAAGCAGCTCGACACGCTGGTCGCCAACTGCGAAGCGCACGGCGTGCGCCTGTACGCGCTCGGCAACGAGCGGCAAGGCATCGTTCACGTCATCGGACCCGAGCTCGGTCTCACGCAGCCGGGCATGACCATCGTCTGCGGCGACTCGCACACGGCGACCCACGGCGCCTTCGGAGCGTTGGCGTTCGGTATCGGCACCAGCGAGGTCGAGCACGTGCTGGCGACACAGTGCCTGTTGCAGAAGAAGGCCAAGTCGCTGGAGGTGCGCTTCGAGGGCACGGCGGGGAAGGCCGTGACCGCGAAGGATCTCATCCTCGCGTTGTGCGCCAAGATCGGCGTCGGCGGCGCGACCGGCCACGTCATCGAGTATCGCGGCGAGGCGGTGCGCGCCTTGTCGATGGAAGGACGGATGACCGTCTGCAACATGTCGATCGAGGCGGGCGCGCGCGCCGGCATGATCGCGCCCGACGACACGACGTTCGCGTATCTGGCTGACAAGGAATTCGCCCCCAAGGGAGCGGCCTTCGATGAAGCAGTCGCGTCGTGGCGAGCGCTCGCGACCGACGACGGTGCGAGGTTCGACCGCAGCGTGACCGTCGATGTCTCGGCCCTCGAGCCGATGATCACTTTCGGCACCAATCCGGGCATGGGCATGCCGATCACCGCGGCGATCCCCGATCCCTCGAACCTCGTGGGCGCCGAGCGCGCGGCGCTGGAGAAGGCGCTGGCTTACATGGCCCTGAAACCAGGCGTTCGGCTCCTCGGCCAAAAGGTCGACGTCGTCTTCATCGGCTCGTGCACGAACTCGCGCTTGTCCGATCTACGCCAAGCCGCGTCCGTGATGGCGGATCGCAAGGTCGCGCAGGGTGTGCGGGCGCTCGTGGTTCCTGGCTCGGCCGCCGTGAAGAAAGCCGCGGAGGCCGAGGGCCTCGATCGTGTCTTCAAGGACGCCGGTGCCGAGTGGCGCGACGCCGGCTGTTCGATGTGCATCGGCATGAACGGCGACCAGGTAGGTCCCGGACAATACGCGGTCTCGACCAGCAACCGTAACTTCGAGGGCCGCCAGGGACCCGGCAGCCGCACCTTCCTCGCGTCTCCGCTCACTGCTGCCGCGGCGGCGGTCACCGGTGTCGTGACGGACGTTCGCACACTCATGGGGAGCTAGCCGTGGCCGGATTCAAACAAGTCACGTCACCCGCCGTGTTGCTCACGGTGAACGACATCGACACCGACCAGATCATTCCGGCGCGCTTTCTCACGACGACTACCAAGGTGGGCTTGGGCGAGAAGCTCTTCAACGACTGGCGCGTCGACCCAGGTTTCGTGTTGAACCAGCCCGCCACACGCAACGCGCGTATTTTGGTCGCCGGCCACAACTTCGGTTGCGGCTCGTCGCGCGAGCACGCTCCTTGGGCGCTCCTCGACTTCGGCTTCCGCGCCGTCATCGCCACGTCGTTCGCCGACATCTTCACCAACAACGCACTCAAGAATGGTCTCTTGCCCGTGACCTTGGCCCCCGATGCGCATGCCAAGTTGGTCGAGCAAGCCAAGACCGGCGCGCCGCTCACGGTCGACCTCGAGCGTCTCATGGTGGTGCTGCCGCGTCGCGACGAGCTGCCCTTCGTCGTCGATGCCTTCTCCCGCCGCTGCCTGCTCGACGGCGTCGACGAGCTTGGCTACATCTTGAGCTTCAGCGACAAGATTGCAGCTTACGAGGCCCGCCCATGAAAGCCACCATCGTTTGTCTGCCGGGTGACGGCATTGGTCCCGAGGTCATCGGCGAAGCCCGCCGCGCCCTCGAGGAAATCGCCCGCGGTGGCGGACACCAGTTCGTTTTCACGGACCACCTCATCGGTGGCATCGCCATCGACAAGGAAGGGGCCGCGCTCTCCGACGAGACGGTGCAAGCGTGCAAGAACGCCGATGCGGTGTTGCTCGGCGCGGTCGGCGGACCCAAGTGGGACGACCCCAACGCGAAGATTCGGCCGGAGCAGGGCCTGCTGCGCCTGCGCAAGGACCTCGAGCTGTTCGCCAACGTGCGCCCGGTGCGCCTGCACCCAGCGCTCGTCGACGCCTCACCCCTCAAGCCGGAGCGCCTCGCGGACGTCGACCTCATCGTCGTTCGTGAGCTGACCGGGGGCCTCTACTTCGGTGAGCGCCGCCGCGAAAAGACCCCACGCGGCGAGCGCGCCATCGACACCCTCGAGTACTACGATTTCGAGGTACGCCGCGTCGTCGAGCTCGCCTTCCGCCTGGCCGCGACGCGCAAGCGCAAGGTCACCTCCGTCGACAAGGCCAACGTGCTCGACAGCTCGCGCTTGTGGCGCCAGGTCGCCAACGACGTCGCCAAAGACCATCCCGACGTCACGCTTACCCATCACCTCGTGGACTCGTGCGCCATGCGCCTCATCACCAGCGCCGCCGAGTTCGACGTCATCGTCACCGAAAACATGTTCGGCGACATTCTCACCGACGAAGCGTCGGTGCTCGCCGGCTCCCTCGGCATGTTGCCCAGCGCTTCGCTGGGTTCGAGCAAGCTAGGCGTCTACGAGCCCATCCACGGCTCCGCCCCGGACATCGCGGGCAAAGGCGTCGCGAACCCCTTGGGCGCGATTTCGAGCGCCGCGATGCTTCTACGCCATTCGCTCCGCCTCTCCGCCGAAGCGGACACCCTCGACCGCGCCGTCGACAAGGTCATCGACCAAGGCCTGGTGACCGGCGACTTGGGCGGCAAGGCGACGACGGCCGAGGTGGGTCGCGCGGTGCGCGAGTTGCTCTAGTTCATTTTGCCGTTGTGCCATCACTTGCGAGCCGTTTTAGCGTCTGCTGTTTGGGGCCTCGGTGGATCTGCACCGAGGGGGTGGAGGAGACCCGGGGGCGGACGTTGGCCTTGGCGTCTGCTTGCTGCGTGGGGCCGGAGGGTTGTGCTTCGCAAGGTGTGCGCCGCTATAGCGGACGCTGGAGAAATGCGCGTTAACGCGCATTTTGCGTACGCGGGCGTGTGAAAAAACGACAGTGGCTTCACTTTGGTGTTGACGTCGTATTTCGGTGTTGGCGCTGAGCCGCTTCCGGCGTGCTCTGGAATGGCCTTGGCGCGCGTCGGTGTGCGCGCCGTTGCGTTTTCGCGGACGGTTAGAGTGTTTTCGCATCCGCGGGCATTTGCGGGGCACCACGGGGCTGCAAAGGGGCAGAAAATTCCCGTGTTAGGATGAGTCATGAGCGACTTGTCCGCTTTAGCACCCGATGAGCTCTTGGTGTCCCTGAAGGCTTGCGCCGCGCGGGAGCATGGCGAATGTGTCCAGGTCATCGCGCATCTCGCGGAGGTTGCGCGCAGAAAGCTCCATCTCAGCGAGGCATGTACGAGCCTTCGTACCTACTGCGTCGAAGAGCTCGGCTACTCCTGGGATGAGGCCGGCCGGCG
>JBGGMJ010000054.1:0-5879 GCA_041288095.1 Myxococcota bacterium | reverse complement strand
CGTGACGCATCACCGCAGTCGCTTTCTTCAGCGGTCTCGGGGTCGTCGTAGTCGACTTGCGTCCAGGTCAACGCGTTACCGTTCACGATATTGTAGGGGATGCCGTAGAAGTCGTCGGCGGTCTGATCCATCTGCGTGCCGAGATCGAGGTGCACGCGGCGATCGCCGATCGTCGCGATGAAGGCATCCGAGCGCGGGTGCACGCGCAGCCCGTCGATGCGGCTGTTGAAGACGTGGTTCCCCGGCAGCACCGGGCAGCCGGCGAGCTTCGGCCCATCGTCGGGACCGTTGGGATTGGGGGTCTCGTCGTCCGGCCCTGCCGCCGGATCAGACGAGCCACAGGCGACCGCCGCCGCGCACATCGCCAGCAAAACCAGTCTATTGAGCGGCATCGGGCGGCAGTCTCCGCCCCTCCTGACGAATCTGCAAGATCATGTGAGCTAGCGCACAAGCTGGGTGGGGGTTCCTGGTGTAAACGCAGTGCATGGCAACCGCTGTCCTGCTCTTCGCCGTCCTTGCCACTGCTCCCGCCGAGCGCGTGCTCGCCGTCCACACGCCGAGCGGCGACATCACGCCGCGACAGGCCGGCCTCTTCGAGGCGCATTTGCGCATCGAGCTCTCCAAGCACCAAGGCGTCGAGGTCGTGCGGCACAGCGGCTCCGAGACCTCACCCACCGACGCGTCGTGTGTCGAGAAGCCGACGTGCCTCGCCCAGCTCGCGAAGGGCGTCGGCGCCGACATCGTCGTGTTCGCGCGCACCGCGCGTCTGGCCGGCGACAGTGTCGTCACCATGAAGCGCTTGCGCATCCTCACCGGCGAGATCGAGCAAACGTCGACACGCTCGATTCAGGGTGGTGACGGTCAGCAGATGCTCATCGCCATCGGCCCGATGGTCACCGAGCTCTTTCCCGAGCGCCCGATCATCAGCGGCGCCATGACCGGCGTCACCCGTGACGACGTCGTCCGCTGGACGCCGCCGCCGGTGAAGCCGTGGATGTTTTGGACCGCGCTCGGTGCCACGGCCGCGAGCGGCGGTGTCGCCATCTTCTGCGTGCTCAAGCAGAGCGATGCCGAAAGGCAATGGAACGATACCGTCAATGCAGGCGGCCCCGGCGGCGTGCCGGGCGACACGCTAGTAGACATCGGCCAGACCGCCGAGCGCTGGAAGGACCGCAGCAACATCGCCATCGGCACGACGATTGGTCTCGGCGTCACGACGGCGATCCTCGCCTACTTCACCGATTGGAATCGTGAGCGCGACACCGAGCTGCTTCTCGGCCCCACGAGCGCGGGCTTCCGAACCTCGTTCTAAGTTCCCGATCCACTGAGGTCGATTTGCGCGTAAGGTGCCGGGCCAAAGGAGAGTCCCGTGCACTTCACCGTACGCCTACTCGCGCTTGCATGCTTCGCCACCACCACCGTTGCGTGCAGCGACGACGACCTCGACGAAGAGGAAACCGTGGCCGCGATCTTCGACGCCTTCCAACCGACGATGGCGAAGATCGTCGCCAAGGGTTACGAGGCGAAAAACGCCTCGACCTCGGGTGCCAACATCACGACGCCGGTCACCGGCGCGGGTGACTTGCAAGGCACCATGACCATCGGCGGCAAGACCGCGCAAAGCAGCGGCAGCAACCAGAACTTCACCCTCTGGGTGCAGCTCGATGGTCCATACATCGATGTCGAGGACATCTCGTTCGTCACCGACAACACGACCGACGAAACCAAGCTACAGTTCCCTCTGCAGATCACCATTCAGCCTTCCGACAACCGCATGGCCGGCACGCTCAACGGCGCGCTCGACGTCGACGGCGACATCGAAGGCACCGCCATCTTCGCCTTCACGATCGCGACCGACCTCGCCGACGACGATGTCAACCCGGCGCCGATTTGCTCGCGCATCACCGGCACCATCACCCAGGAAGACACGCACGACTTCGACTTCATTCTGCCGCGCGACACCAGCACGCTGGACGCGGCACAGCTCACCAAGTGCCAAGGGCTCTAGCTGACGCTAGTGCCATGGGCACCTGTTTCGCTTCGCTAGCTGGCCGCCACTTGAGGCGGCACTAGGCAGCGTCGGTGCCGTCATGTCGGCACCGGTCGCCCGAACAACCGGCAGCGAAGGCTCCCGACAATCCCGTTGACGCCGGGATCGTCAGGGAGACCTTCGTATGTCGATCAAGCAGGTTTTAGCGGACGCGACCCTCGCGACCCTGGCCGTTGCCGATACGGAATCCGCGGCCTGGTCCAACCGGCCTCGCCCCAACACGCGGCCGTGGCTGGTCACGCGAGGCGACGTTGCGGGGATGGACAACCGCGAAGCCGCGGACTTGCACATGCACTCAGCGATCCCGCTCATCGGGGTTGGCTTCGACGTTCTCACCTCGCTTGCGTATCTCGGCGACGGCGTGCACTCGACGCGCGCTCAGCTCGGCAAGTTCCTCGGCCTCGCGGTCAACGCAGGCGGTTGGATCGCCGCGCTGGCCACGGGTAACCCCGCTTTCGCGGCGGTCGGCACCGGCTACCACCTGCTGATGGCTGGGGTGGACGCGGCGCAGGCCTCGCTCCACCGCTTCGCCGCTCGGCACGCGTCGGTACCCGCGTAGGTCAGTTGACCGCGATGGTGCCCTTGAACATTTCCATGCCGCAGGTGAACTCGAGCACCCCGGGCTTCTCCGGCGTGAAGGTGACCTCCACCGGCTGATTGACGGGCAGGTCCTTGTCCACCTTCTGCGAGGGGATGAGGACCTTCTCGAGGCACTCGGACGTCGTCGTACGCGTGAACACCAGGGTCACCGGCTGCCCCGCCTTGACCGCTATCTCGGACGGCGTGTAGCCCTCGTCGCTCGCGGTGATGGGGACGCGCACCGGTTGTTGGGGTGCCGCCTGTTCTTTCGTGCAGGCCGCGAGCACGAGCAAGGCGGCGCTGATGAGCACGTGTTTCATCGGTTCAACCAACTCGCGAAGGAGTCGAAGCTGTAGTCACGCTGCAAGAAGTCGTGGACGATGACGTCCGCATCGCGCGAGCCACCACTTTCGAGAATGATGTTGCGATAGCGCGTAGCCACGCCGGGATTGAACATGCCCTGCTTCTCGAAGACGCTGAACAGGTCCTTCGCGATCGCGAGCGACCACATGTACGTGTAGTAGATCGCCGAGTACCCCTCGAGGTGGCCGAAGCTGTACTGGAAGTACGTGTCGTCGACGTAAGCGTACGGGCTGTATTTCTTCTGGAGCTCGCGCACCGTCGCGGTGGTGTCGAGGCCCTTCGGGTCACGGTTGTAATAGGCGAGCGACAGCGCCGCGTAGAACATCTGGTGGCGCGTCGCGAGACCCTTGCCGAAGTCACGCGCGGCGCGCATCCGGGAGACGAGCTCGTCGGGGATCGTCGTGCCGTCCTCGCTGATCGCGAACTTCTTCAACGCCTCGGGGTTCCACGCCCACTCCTCGAGGAGCTGTGACGGCGCTTCGACGAAGTCCCATTCGGTGCGGATGCCCGAGACGCCGATCCAACGCTGATCGCCGCCGAAGAGGTGGTGAATCAGGTGGCCGAACTCGTGAAAGAAGGTCTCGACGTCGTCGTGCTCCATGAGGCCCGCGGTGCCGTCGCCGCCCGGGAAGTTGCAGACCAGCGCCGCTTCCGGGACCTGCTTGCCGTGAACGCCGCCGCGGATCGGGAAGGCCGCCGCGTGCTTGAACTTGTTCTCGCGCGGATGCATGTCGAGGAAGAAACGGCCGAGGAGCTTGTCGCCGCTCTTCATGTCGTAGGCTTCGACGCTGGGATGCCAGACGTCGGCGTTCGCGACCTTCGCGAACTGCACGCCGAACATGGCGCTCATCGTCTCGAGTACGCCATTGCGGACGCGGTCGTAGGGGAAATACTTCCTCACTTCTTGTGAGTCGAACTTGTAGCTGTCGCGGCGCACCAGCTCCTCGGCGTAGGTCTTCTGCCAGTCGCCGACTGTCTTGAGCTTGGGATCGTCCTGCTTGAGGCGCTGCAAGAGCTGATCGATCTCCTTCTTCGAGCGCGGCTCGGCGAGCTTGTTCACCTTGTCGATGAAGGTCTGCGCCGCTTCCGGCGTTTTGATCATCTTGTCTTCGGTGATGTAGTGCGCCCAGTCCTTGTAGCCGAGGAGCTTGGCCAGCTCGTGGCGCTTGGTGAGCAGCTCGGAAAGCACTTGACCGTTCGCGGGGTAACCGCGCTGGCGGTTGACGACATAAAGCTCTTTGCGACGCTTGTCGTTTTTAGCGTACGTCATGAACGGCAAGTAGTCGGGGTAGTCGGTGGTGATGGTGATCTTGCCGTCATCACCCGGCTTGTGCGCCGCGATGTAGTCTTCCGGGAGGCCGGCCAGCTCGGCGGCGGAGTCGACCTTGATGCTGCGCACGTCCTCGTTGATGTTCTTCGAGAACTTCTGGCCGATGAGCACCAGCTCTTCGTTGAGCTTGCGTACTTTGTCGCGGGTGGGCTCGTCCTTGTCGACGCCGGCCCTGCGGAAGTCGCGCAGGCTGTGCTCGACGTAACGTTTGGTGATCGCGTCTTCGGCGCTCACGTCCATGGCCGCCAAGGCGTCGTACAGCGGCCGCGATAGCGACAGATCGGTCGAGAGCTTCGAGAAGTCTTGCTCGCACTTGTCCGCGATGGCGCGCACATCTGCGTCTGGGTGGACGTTGCGCATGAGGCCGGCTTCGTTGCTCGCGCGATCGATGATCACCATCAAGGCGTTGAGCGGCTCGAGGACGCCCGCGACTGTTGCCTTGCCGGTCTTCTCGCGTTGCTCGAGCGCGATGAAAGCGTTGCGCGCCGATGTGAGGTCTTCTTCGCAGCGCCTCTCGTAGTGCGTGGCTGCCTTGCTCTTGTCGCTCACCTTGTCTCCCTGACCAGTCGCCGCGTCGCCGGCGGCGGGTGGTTCACCACCCTTGCGACCACCGCAGGCCGCCAAGGTCAAGGAGAAGATAGCGAGCCCGAGGAAAAACGCCCGCGACGAATCGTCAAGCGGCTTGGGACCTTCGGCGCGGTTTCGCCACGCGCATGTCGAAGAGAGCGATGAGGTGACCATGGTCGGAGTCTCTATCTGGATGGCCGTAGGGAAGGCGAGGGTTCGAGTCGTCGACTTCGAGCGTCACCTTGGTGCCGACGTGGACCTGCAACTGATCGATATTCTGCGCGTTGCCCATGAAGATGTACGAGCGGCCGTTGTCCTCGGGGAGCTCGGCGCTGACGTTCTGAATCTTCGAGCGCACGCTGGCTTCGGTGTTCTTCACCGCTTCGCCCGGCGTCCAGTTCTTGTCACCGATGGCACCGATGGCCGCGTCGGGAAATTCCGCGGCGACCTCGACCATGCGTTTGTGCACGGCGCGCTGCTGCGCGATGCGCTTCGCGTGTGTCGGATCCTGCGGCGGTTGACGCTCGCCAAACACCGGATCCGCGCCGCCCTTCGAGCTGAAGTGGTCGTTGAAGAGCACGAGCTTCTTCCCCGTGGGGATGAACGTGGCGTGGAGCTCCAGCGACTTGCGCGTGATCTCGAACGCCGGGTCGCCGACGCCGACGCGGCGCAGCTTCTTCTCGTCGAGCTTGATGCGGTCTTCACGCACCAGATACGCGACGCGGATGTTGCCGCCGGGCTCGCCGCCGTCCTTGTTGTTCTCGGGCGCGATCTCCACGTAGCGGTACTTGGGGCCACCCGCGCGCTCGATCGCGTCGCAGAGCATCTTGCCCGTGAGCTCGCCGCTGACGGTGCCGGTGTCGGCGGGTCCGTCGTTGTCCTGGATTTCTTGCAGCGCCGCGATGTCCGGCTTGTTGTAGTCGTGGACGATCTTCTTGGCGAGGCGATCGAAGCGCGCGATGTCGTCGGTGGGGTCGAGGTTTTCGCAGT
>JBGGMJ010000053.1:0-55596 GCA_041288095.1 Myxococcota bacterium | reverse complement strand
GTCGGCCACTTCATCGGCTTGAACCACGTGCAGTGCACCGACGCCGTCATGTATCCGACCTCGACCCCGACCACCGAGATTCGTCAGCTCTCGGTCCATGAGACCACCGCCATTTGCAACCTCTATGCGCCGCGCGAAGCCACCGGTGATCAGCCCGCGTTCGGCGAAGCGTGCGACTTCAATGGCGGACCGAACTGTCAGGCCGGGCTCACCTGCGTGGTCGGCGCCGAGTTCCCCGAAGCCGCGGGTTGGGGTAACTGCACCTATCTCTGCAACACCACCGACGAGTGCCCAACCGCCTACATCTGCGACGGCGACGCGCCCAACAAGTTCTGCCGCCCCGGTCTGCACGACACCGGCTCGACGGTCGACCCGACCACCGGCGGTGACTCGTGCATTCCCTGCGCCCAAGAGGGCGACTGCGCCAACGGCCTTTGCGTCGCGGGTGAAGAGGACGAGACCGGTTACTGCTCCGAGATCTGCGACGCCGCCTTCCCCTGCCCGGCCGGCTTCTCGTGCCTCAACGCCGGCGACATCTCGGTCTGCTGGCCCGACGACGAGGCGAGCTGCGGCCTCGATGACGCGCGCGTCAAGCTCAACGAGGTCTGCTATAACGACGACCCCGACTTCAACACCGGCACCAACGACGGTTTTTACTACGAGTGCGGCACGAGCCTCATTTGCGTGGGCTTCCGCGGCTCGTCATGCCTGCCGTCGATCGGCGCTTGCGTTTATTACTGCAACGCCACCGATCAGTCCTACAGCGGCCAGCGCTGCCCCGATCCCAACCAGGATTGCTGCTACGGCGTGACCGAGCTCGGCGCCTGCCGCAAGGTGCCCGACGAGAACCATCAGCAAGGCGGCTGCTTCACCGTCCGCAAGATCGGCGAGACCTGCGTCACCGCCGAGAACGCCATCTGCGAAGCCAACGCCAAGTGCATCTACCCCGGTAACAACGCCGGCGGCGCGCTCTGCTACGGCCTGTGCTCCGCCTCGGTCGCCTGCAACCCGAACGAGACCTGCTTCACGACCAACGACAACTGCGGCGATCCGCTGTCGTTCTGCTGCGACACCGCGGTCTACGACCGCACGGGCGAATGTCTACCCTACGGCGTCAACACCAAGCGCGAGCTCGGTGTCGAGTGCAGCTCGTCGAGCGAGTGTCAGAGCGGTGTTTGCTACAACTTCAACGGCAAGTCGGCGTGCAGCCGTCGCTGCAACACGGTGACCGGCGCGGGCTGCCCAGGCAACATCGACGTCAACGGCGACGCGAAGAGCGACGGCGGGTTCTACTGTGCCGAGGCCAGCAGTGAAGGTTGGTGCTGGCTCAAGGAAGGCCCGGCACGTTTTCTCGGCAACAACGAGAACACCGACGACGGTGGCGGGTGTGCGGCAACCGGCGGCGATGCGAGCGTGCTGGCCCTCCTGAGCCTCCTCATTCTCGGACGTCGGCGATCGGTAATCGGTAATCGGTAATCGGTTCCCGCTTACCGCGCCGAGATAATCTTGTCCTTCGCCAACCGCGAAAGAATCGCCAGCGTTTCCAGCTCGTCCATCCCGGTCACCGAAACGATATCGTTGTAGCTCGAGCGCCCATCAATCTGCGCCAGCACGAACCCCGAGCGCTGATCCAAATCCAGCCATATGATCTCGTCGGCGGCGACGGCGACCATCGGAATGGCATCGAGAGTGCCGAGCTCGGAAATGTGCATCTGCGTCAGCACCGCGCGCGAGCGGTCGCGGGCACGTCGCGCTTCGGCGTTCGCGGGATCGATGGCGATGATCTCGTCGGCGAGCTTGAGCGTGCTGGAGAAGTCATCGAGCTCGGCGGCGTCACGTAGCCGGGCGAGTAGCTTGTCCAGGGAGCTCGCCGCGCTGGGTTGGCCCCGCGACGTGTTGGCGACGATCGCGAGCACCGGCGCGTCGCTACTGACGATTGCAGGCGGCCCAAGTAATGCGTGCTCGCCCCACGGATCCTTCCCCGGCGGCACCGCCGGCCTCACCACCGTGAGCGCGGGATCCGACGCCTTCGCGACGACGGCGGCACTCGCCGGCTCGAGCTCCTGCTCGGCCGCTTCGACCACCTTCGGCTGCTGCCCGCGCAAGTGCTGCAGATATTGCAACAGCGTCTTGTCGTTCGGCGCCTCGCGCTGACCCCGCGACCAAGCCCGTGCGGCCGCGGCGTAGTCCCCGCGGGCATAGGCTTCCAACCCTTCTTGCAACAGTCCGCTGCTCACGGCCCGCCGAGCTTCGCGGTCACCGTCTTGAACAGCGAAAGCGCGCGTTGCAGCGGCCCCTTCGCGAGCGCCATGGCGTCGCGTTGGTTGCCGGCGAGGGCCGCCTTGGCGCGCTCGACGGCGGCCGCGGCCTTCTTGAGCGCCTCGGTGCCGAACTCGGTGCCGGCGATGACCGCCGACACTTTGGGCATGATCTGCTCGATGTCCTTGAGCAGGCCCTCGAGATCCACCTGCTCCGCGTCTTTTTCGGTGGGCTTGGCGAACGCGGTGACGTAGTCCTGGTTCTCCGCGGTCATGTCCGCGATCTCGGACGGGGTCAAACCGCTCGACGCCGTGACCTGAATCGTCTGAGCACGGCCGGTGGCGACGTCCTTGGCCGCGACGCTGACGATACCGTCAGCGCTGATCGTGAAGGTCACGTCGATCTGGATCTCGCCGCGCGGTTTCGACGGCAGCTGGTCGAGCACGAACTCGCCCAGTAGCTCGTTCTGCTGCGGCACCGCCGAATCGCCCTGCATGACCATGATGCGGACTTGCGCCTGATTGTCGCGCACCGTCGTGAACACCTTGGTCGAGCTCGTCGGGATGGTGGTGTCCTTGGCGATGAGCACGTCGAAGAGACCGCCGGCGACCACGATGCCGAGATTGTGCGGCGTGACGTCGAGGAGCAGCGTGTCTTGTGAGCCTTCGGCGAGGAGTTGCGCCTGGATAGCGGCACCGCAAGCCACGACCTCGTCCGGATGCACGCCCTTCGAGGGCGGCATACCGAAGTATTCTTGCACGCGTTGCTGAATGCGCGGCATGCGCGTCATGCCGCCCACGAGGATGACCGACTTCGTTTCCGCGAGCTTCAGGTCGGCGCTCTTGAAGGCCTTCTCGCAAATGGCGATCGAGCGCTCGATGAGGTCGCTCGTCAGCTCGACCAACTTGTCGCGGGTGAGCCGGCGCTGCAGGTGCAACGCTTGGCCCTTCGCGGGCGACGAGATGAACGGCAAGTTGATGTCGGTTTCGTTCTGCGCCGAGAGATCGATCTTCGCCTTCTCGGCGGCGTCGCGCAGACGCTGGAGCGCCATCTTGTCCTGGCGCAGGTCGATGCCGTGCTCGCGCATGAACTCGCCACGCAGCCACTCGATGATGCGCTCGTCGAAGTCCTCGCCGCCGAGGAAGGTATCGCCGGCCGTAGACAACACCTCGAAGACACCCTGGCCGATGTTCAAGATGGAAACGTCGAAGGTGCCGCCGCCGAAGTCGTAGATGGCGACACGTTGCTCGAGCCCTTTGCCGTAGCCGTACGCCAAAGCGGCCGCCGTCGGCTCGTTGATGATGCGCACGACGTCGAGGCCAGCGATGGCGCCCGCGTCCTTGGTGGCCTGGCGCTGGTTGTCGTTGAAGTAGGCCGGCACCGTAACCACGGCCTGACTGATGGTCTCACCGAGCTGTTGCTCGGCGATGAGCTTCATCTCCTGAAGCACCATCGAAGAGACTTCGGGGATGGCGTAGCCGCGGTCCGCGAGGTGGACGCGCACGTCGTTGTGCGGGCCTTCCATGCAGACGAACGACACGAGGCTCACCATGCGTTGGACTTCAGGCACTTCCCAGCGCCGCCCAATCAGACGCTTGGCGCCGTGGATGGTGTTCTTCGGATTGGTGATGCCCTGGCGCTTGGCGAGCTGGCCAACCAGGCGCTTACCGGTCTCGGTGACCGCGATCACCGATGGCGTGGTGTTATGGCCCTGGCGGTTGGCGAGCACGCGCGGCCCGGTGCGCTCCGCGATAGCGACGCAGGAGTTCGTGGTGCCCAAATCGATGCCAATGATCTTGTTCACTCACGCCCCGTCAAACGCTGAATGGCTTTTGTAACATCCGCGTCGGTCGCATCCAACTCCCGTGCCGCGCGATAGCGCGCGAGCGCCTGCACGCGTTTTCCCTGCTTTTCGAGGAGTTGGCCCGAGAGAAAGAGCGTCTCCTTGTCGTCGGGGTTTTCCGCGCTCAGGGATTCGACCGCTGAGCGTGCCGCCTCGAGGTCACCAGAGTCGAGCGCGGCGCGGGCATTGCTCGCGAGCTTACGCACCTTCAGCCCCAAGAGCTCGGTCTTGAGACCTTCCTTGCGCTTGGCGCTCCGCTCTCCGGCGATCTGCTTACGGCGTTCCTCGAGTCGCTTTTCGCGCGCGATCTCCTCGGGAGTCGGCTCACGGGGCGGCTGTGGCGCCGGGTACTTCGCGGCGTACTGCTTGCGCTGCTCGTCATCGACGAGAACGTCATGCGCCTTCTTGGCGCGCACGAACAGCGCCTCGAGACGGGCGCGGTAGGGGCCGAGCCGTTTTCCGAAATAGCGGTCGGGGTGGTAGCGCTTCGAGACCGCGAAGTAGGCGCGTTTGACGTCGGTGGCCGTAGGCTCGCCCATGAGACCCAAAATTTCCCAGTGGGTGCCCTGCGCGAGCTTCTCGGCTTCTTCTATCGCGGAGCGGTCAGCAGCGCTCAGATCACAGTCGTCCATGGGGGAAACACCCCGAGCGTTCCACTATGGAAACACACGGTCAAGGGCGAAGCCATGCGGGTGAGCGCCGCGACCCCGCTCAATTCTTACGGCGTCGGTAATAGTCGGCAATGATCTCGCGGACCTTGGCGACGTCTTTGTGCTGCGGCTCATAGTCCACGAATTTCTCGTACGCGAGAATGGCGCTGCGCTCGCGACCAAGTTGCATGTAAGCAACACCGAGTGACCGGTAGGTGCGGCCGTACGTCGGGTCGATGTCCAAGCACTTGTTGAGCTCACGGATCGCGAGGCTGATCTTCTTGGCGTTCAGGTAGCGGTTGCCCTTGGAATAACAAGCCTGCAGCGCCTTCGACGGCGCGCCGGCCGGTTTCGCTTCTCCAGCGGTCGTGTTGTCCGTCATCGCGGACGGACTGGCGAGCCCGGCCTTGGCCTGGGTATCGAGCGGCAGCGGATCGGCGGGCTTCCCGTCGGCGGGCGGCTGAGCCGCTTTCGGCGACTCGACAGTCGGCGCATCGGGCTTCGGGGTGTCGGCCGTCGGCGCGCCGGCGACTGCCGTGTCGGCTTTCGCAGCATCCGGGTTCGGCTGGTCGGCGTTCGCTCCCTCGGCGATCGGCGCGTCGGGCTTCGGGGCGTCGGGAGCGGGGCTCGGGACACCGACCTCCTCGGGCGCGGCGCTCCGCGCCATCATCTCGCCGACCTTCGCGATCAACGGGTCGAGGTACCCCCGGCTTGCCGCATAGCTCGCGCCACCGACGGCAAACACGAGACACGCGGCGGCTGCCCACAGGCCTCGCTTCTTGTTGCCGCGCAGCGCCGCGAGCTCCTCGGCGTCCAACGCGGCGTCGTCGTTCACCACCGGCGGTTGCATCGGCTGCTCGACGCTCGACGCGTCGCGCGGAACTTCGATCCCCACGGGGGGAACCATGGCCGTGAACGCGTCACCCACGAGATCGGTGGGCGAGACGACCTGGTGCCCGGCGTAGATGTCCGCTTCGGCGGCCGCGAGCGGATCGCTGGCATCGAAGTAGCTGTCCGGCGTCGGATAGGTGCCGCGGCGCTGCCGCTCGGCTCCGGCATTGTCGTCGTCGGCCAGCTGCGATGCGAAGGGTGGCACGTACGCGGCGGCCTCATCGAAGGACTCGCCGCTCCACTCCGGCATGTCTTGGGCGAGATCCAAGACCTCCGGCGCGGGCGTCGGATCGGTGAGCAGCACCGGCTCGGCCAATGGAGTCGGCGGCGCTGACTCGGCGCGCATGACCTGCGACGGCCGCGTTTGCTCGGCCTCGCGGGCCGGACCGCTCATGCCACCGACGTTCGCCGACGGGAACATGAGAGCCGGCGGCCTTTCGCGCGCGAGCGGCTCGTAGCGGCTTTCGCCCGCGAAGTGCTTTGGCGGTCCCGGCATGAGCGGCGGTGGCTCGGCCGGCGGCGGCTCATCGACGTTTTCGACGGCAGGCGCATCGAACGGCATGTTGATCGGCGTATGGCTCGCGTCCGCGGGCACGAACGTCTGCTCCGGCGGGGTGAGCTCGGGGCCGCTCGCTTGTTGCAGGGGCTCGGCCGGCGCGAAGTCGGGTAGCACCCGAGGCGGCGGCAGCGGTGGCGGCAGGGCCGGCGCTAGCTGTTCGTCGGCGCCGAAAGAGGCGGGGCCGCTGAACGCCGCTTGTGGGGCTTCCTCGCGCGGCGCTTCGCGCGGGTCGTCGACGTAGGCGCGCACGTCGGCGCCGAGCAACGCGTCGAAGTTGCGCGCGTCGACGGGCGGCTGCCGTGCCACGTAGAACGCGTCCGCGTCGGGACCATCGTTCGTCGCTGGCGATTCATCCGCTATAGCGAATTCTCGCATCGTGGTCGCGTGTGACGGCGGCTCGAAGGTCGGCGGCACGATGAGTTGGGGCGCCGCGGCCGGCCCTGGGGGTGGCTCGGCGAGGCGCACCACGCCGCCGCGCTCGACGACGAGGGCGGTGCCGCAGTTACCGCAAGTCGAACGCACGTCTCCCGCCGCGACGGCCGAGCCGCTTACGAACACAGGACTCTTGCACTGCAAACATGGAACCAGCATGGCCTGAACCGCCAAAAGTGTAGCACCCACGCCCCCCACCTGCGCAAAAACCCCGCAAAATCAGAGCACCGGTTGCCTACATAGCCGAGAGCCGATAGCCAGATCGCCGATCATCGATGTGCCAGTTGCCCGTCTAGGCCCGCGAATATACGGTGCGCGCCGTGGCAACGGTGCTGATTGTCGACGACGAGTCGAACCTCCGGAAAGTCTTGAGTACGCTCTTGACCCGGGACGGGCACGCCACCATCGCGGTTGGCAGTGGCGAAGAGGCGGTCGCCGCCATCAAGAAACAGCCGGTCGACATCGTCATCACGGACATGCGCATGCCCGGCATGAGCGGCCTCGAGCTGCTCGAGCATATGAAGCGCACGCTCCCAGGGCTGCCGGTCATCGTCATCACGGCCCACGGCTCGGTCGACACCGCGGTCATCGCCTTGAAAAACGGGGCCTTCGACTACATCACCAAACCGTTCGACAAGGACGAGCTGAAGCTCGCCGTGCGCAAGGCCGCCGCCGTACGCGCCACCAACCAGGGCCGCCTGAACGACGCCGGCGACACGCCCGGGCGCTTTCGCATCATCGGCCAGTCGCCCCGGATGCAGGAGATCTTCGCCATCATCGAGAAGGTCGCGGCGACGCCTTCCACGGTCTTACTTACCGGCGAGTCCGGCACGGGTAAGGAGCTCGTGGCCAGCGCCCTGCACGAGAATAGCGAGCGCCGCGGCAAGCCCTTCATCAAGGTGAACTGCGCCGCCATCCCCAAAGACCTCATGGAGAGCGAGTTCTTCGGCTACGAGCAAGGCGCCTTCACCGGCGCGGTCTCGAGCAAACCGGGTCGCTTCGAGCTCGCCGACGGCGGCACCCTCTTCCTCGACGAGATCGCGGAAATCCCGGGGGCGATGCAGGTCAAGCTGCTGCGGGCCCTGCAGGAAAGCGAGTTCGAGCGCGTCGGCGGCGTGCGCACCATTAGTGTCGACGTGCGCGTGGTCGCGGCCACCAACCGCGACCTGGCCCGCGAGATCGAGACCGGCAACTTCCGCGACGACCTCTTCTATCGCTTGAACGTTGTCCCAGTGGCACTTCCGTCCCTGCGCGATCGTCGGGAAGACATCCCCCTCCTCACCGAATTCTTCGTCGACAAGTACAACAAACGCCTATCCAAGAGCGTCCTGGGCATCACTCCGAGGGCCATGGAGGCCCTCGGCGCCTATCACTGGCCCGGCAACATCCGTGAGCTCGAAAACGTCATCGAACGCATGCTGCTCTTCAGTGAGAACGACACGGTCGATTTTGCCGATCTTCCCGAGGATGTGCGCAAAGCCAGTCCGGGGCCCAAAAAAGGCGACCCCGGAGCGTCACCGCAGCGGGTGACCCTCGAGCAGCTCGGGGACGGCAGCGCCTCGATGAAGGACATCGTGCGCCAGGCCACCGTTGAAATCGAAAAGGATTTGATCGTCAAGGCGCTCGACGAGACCCGCGGCAACGTGACGAGGGCCGCGAGCCTGTTGGGCATCAGCCGCAAGGGTCTGCAGAACAAGATGAAGGAGCTCGGGCTCCGCGATCCCGAGAACAAAGCTTGAATCGTTTCCTGCCGGTAACGCTCATTTGCATGCTCGCTATCGCGGTCAACGCCCGCGCCGCGAGGCCCACCGACGTGGCCGACGCCTTCGACTCTTACGAGCGTGGCGGCGTCACCATCCCCAACGCCTTCGAGGTCCACTTCAACTTGGCGTTCGACGCCCAAACCGCGAGCGGCATCATAAGCCGCGAGCCGGTGAACCGACCGACCGTCGACACCGGCTGCGTCGCGACCTCCGTGCGCAATTGCGTACCGCTCGACGAAGTAGCGTGGAAATCGCACGTCTACTGGCTGCGCCTCCAGGCCGAGATCGGTCTCTACAAGGACTTGTCGCTCACCATCGGCACGGCCTACGCCATCAGCCAGAAGTTCCAGTACAACTACGCCGACGGCATCACGCCGGAGACCAGCTCGGTCGACACCACGACGGGCGAGTACTTCTTCCTCGAGGGCGAGGGCACGCGCACCAAGCAGAAGGGCTGGGGTCCGCTCGACTTCACGCTGCGCTACGCCATCCTCTCCGAGGATCGTGACGACACGGCGCCGAGCTGGGTGATTGGGTTCGGTCTGTCCACGCCCTGGATCAGCAAGACCTATCGTCCCGACGTGGACCCCGCCACCGGCGCCCAGCCGGCCGGCATGGGCGACGGCGTGTATCGCTTGCTCTTCTCCACCGCGGCGTCGAAGCGCTGGTACGTCTGGGAAGGCCAAGGCGACTGGCGCTCGCGCGACATGCAGGGGTTCGTCGAGCCCTATTTCACGCTGAGCTACGCCCTACCAATGGTTGGTCCCAGGGCGCCGGAGCAAATGCGCGAGAGCCCCGACCATCCCTTCGGCCACGGCCCGTCGCACGTCTTCGAGACTCGCACCGGCGCGGAGATCATCCCGTACATGAACACGCGCGCGCTGCGAAAAGTCGGCTTGCTCGTCGGCGGTCTCGGCCGCTTCTACACGGCGGGCCGCAACTACAGCATCCTGACGCCGGCGCTTCGTGAGCTCACGTACACCCAGGAGTACTTCGACATCGGCGCGCAGGTCGCCCTGCTCGTGCGCATCTCCGCGTTCGTCAACGTCACGCTTGGCATGGATGTCGTCTACTCGACGCCGCACTTGCTGACGAACGAGCCCGAGGGCATCGACACCGACGGCGACGGCACGCTCGATCAGCGCAATCCGTATTTCTGCGGCAACACCTCCGGCGACAAATGTTACGCGGATACGAGCAGCATCGGCATCAGCTATGATCAGGCAGGCACGCGCTTCCGCGATTCCGGACACGTGACCTTCAACTGGTACGGCAACCTCGCTTTCACTTTCTAGCTGGAGCGCTCCATGACGACCATCGGCATCATCGGCGGCACCGGGCTCTACGCGCTGGACGGCCTCACCCAGGTCCGCGAGATCAAGGTCGATACGCCGTTCGGCGCGCCCTCGGACGTCTTGGTGACCGGCAAGCTCGGCGGCGCCCAGCTCGTCTTCTTGCCGCGCCACGGCCGCGGCCACCGCTTGAGCCCGACGGAAGTGCCTTATCGCGCCAACGTCTTCGCCATGAAGTCGCTCGGGGCTGAGTGGCTGGTGTCGGTGTCGTCGGTCGGCTCGATGCGCGAAGACCTCCACCCCGGCGACATGGTGATGGTCGACCAGTACCTCGATCGCACCCGCCTGCGCGCCGAGTCCTTCTTCGGCGACGGCATCGTGGCGCACGTCTCCATGGCCCACCCCGTCTGCCCCCGTCTCGCCAACCACCTTGCCGCGGCCGGCCGCGCCACCGGAGCCGCTGTCCACGATGGCGGAACGCTGGTCTGCATCGAGGGGCCGGCGTTCTCGACGCTCGCGGAGTCGCTGGCGTATCGCGCTCAAGGCGTCGACGTGATCGGCATGACCGCCATGCCGGAAGCGAAGCTCGCACGTGAAGCGGAGCTGCACTACGCGACGGTCGCGATGGTGACGGACTACGACTGCTGGCACGAGAGCGAAGGGCACGTGACCGTCGACGCGGTGCTAGCGATGCTCAAGAAGAACGGCGCGACGGCGAAGAAGATGCTCGAGCATGCCTTGAGCACGGTTGGGTCGATTGCGGGGACGTGCGGGTGTGCGACGGCGCTCAAGGCTGCCTTGCAGACCGATAAGGCGGCGGTTCCGCAAGAGCGGATTGATGATCTGCGGCCGTTGGTCGGGAAGTACTACGCGTAGAGGAACGGCTCGCGGGTCAAGCCTCACCGTTTTCGCGGCCGCGAAATCCCCAGCTCTTTGATCCGCCGAATCAAAGTGCTGCGAGAAATCCCCAACTGCGCCGCCGCCAGCGACTGATTGCCGCCAACCTCGGCGAGCAGTTGCTCAATCCGCCCGCGCTCATCCGCAACAGGCGCGCGACCCACATCCTGCCCCCGCAACCCGAGGTCCCCCGCCCCAAGCACGTTGGACACCTGCAAGGCCACCGCCCTCTCCACCGCGTTGCGCAGCTCCCGCACGTTCCCCGGCCACCGATGCGTCCTCAAGGCGGCAATCGCTCCCGCATCGAAGCGAGGCGCATCAATCCTCCCCATCTCCAGACAGGCGCGCTCCAGGAAATACGCAGCCAACGGCTCGATATCCGCGACGCGCTCGCGCAACGGCGGCACCCGCAACGTCACACCATTCAGCCGATAGAACAGATCCGCGCGCACCCTCCCCGCCTCGACCTCGGCTTCGAGCTCGCGATTCGTCGCGGCCACAATCCGCACATCGACCGGAATCGAAGTGGTCGCGCCCACCGGCCGCACGACCTTCTCCTCGAGGACTCGCAGCAGCTTCACCTGCGTCGCCATCGGCATTTCGCCGACCTCATCGAGAAACAACGTCCCGTCCTTGGCCGCCTCGAACAATCCCTGCTTGTCCTTCACCGCGTTGGTAAACGCCCCACGCACATGACCGAACAGCTCGCTCTCGAGCAGCGACTCCGTCAAAGCGGCGCAGTTGACCTTCACCAGCGGCCCATTGGCCCGGCGCGACCGCGCATGCACCGCCTCGGCGACGCTCTCCTTGCCGGCGCCGGTCTCACCGATGATCAACACCGCGACCGAGCTCTTGGCGACCCGCTCGACCGCATCGTAGAGCGCCGTCATCGCCGGGTCGACGCGCACCACCTCGCCTGCCGGTGCCCGAGTCCCTGTCTTCTTTCGCGGGCGCACGACCAACGCGACGCCACCGAGCTCGACCAGCTCACCCACGCGCAACGGCACGTCGACCCCGGCGTCGATCCGCTTCCCACGAACCTTGGTCCCGTTGGCGCTCTCGAGATCACGAATGGCCAGCACGGACGCCTTCACCGAGAGCACCGCGTGCTTGCGCGACAACGACTCGTGGTCGACACGCACATCCGCTTCAGCGGATCTCCCGATGACGAGCTCGCCGGTAGCCGGCAGCTCTCGCGTCACCATGCCCTCGCCCACGAGAGCTACGAGCAGAAGTCCGCCGTCGAAAGCTTCCTCGGGCAAGGTCTCGAGCTCATCGAAGGGCCGGCTCACCCTCGTAACGTGCCGGAATCGCGGCAATAAGGAAACAACCATCCCCCTCGACCTGGTGTATGATTCCCTACAATCGTGAGTCGCCTCCTCGCCGTTTGCAGCGTGCTTCTCAGCGCCTCGCTGGCGCGAGCCACTGATTTGCGCGTGCATGTAGACATCGACACCGGTGCCGGGGTGGTCCCGGCCGCCGAGGCCATCATCTGGGTTCCGGGAGTATTCGTGAAGCGCAACGCCACGCGTGAAGCGCGTATCGAGCACTACGGCAAGCGCTTCGTACCGCGCATCACGGCCGCGCCCATCGGCACCACCATCCACTTCCCGAACCTCGACGGTATCGATCACAACGCTTTCAGCCTCTCCGACGCGAAGCCCTTCGACCTCGGCCTGTACCGCGGCGGCGAGGCACGTTCCGTGAGCTTCGACCGCCCTGGGGTCATCCAGCTCTTCTGCAACATCCATTCGTCGATGGCGGCTTACATCGTCATCGTCGACTCCAAGGCGCTCGCTAGAACGGACCAGCAAGGTAACGCCGTCATCACGGACGTTCCCACGGGCCCGCAGACCGTCGCCGTGTGGCACGAGCTCTCCGGGGAGAAACGTCAGACCATCGTCGTACCGCGCCAGCCCGAGATGGAGCTGGTCTACACGCTCGACGCCAAGAGCTGGAAACCGGGGAGCCACAAGAACAAGTTCGGCGAGAGCTACCCGACGGACACCGAAGGACGGCACCTCTATTGAGCGAGAGCCTCCCAACATCGGCGCGGCGCGCCGGCGGCGCCAAGAAGGCGCGAGTCAAGAAGCAGGCGTCGACGGAAGACGTCACGCGTCCCGCCGTGGCGCACAACCCGAAGAAGCAGCCGCTCTCCTCGAGTGCGCGACTTTTCCTCGCGATGTTGTTCGTCATCGGCGTCGTCATCGCCGTCGCCGTCGGCATCACCAGCTGGCACACGAGTAGCGTCAGCGACGAGGCGCTGCGCGCCGACATGCAGCGCCTCCCGGAGAACTTCGTCGCCTACAAGCGCGAGCTCGAAACGCGCTTGCTTGCCACGACCAAGGCGCTCGCCGAGCAACCCGGCACCAAAGCGCTGTACGCGAGCGAGGTCTCGACCGAGACCCGTGCCGATTGGGCCCGTGACATGCGCCGTACCCTCGAGGCCACCGCCATCTTCCTCTTCGGCCCGCAGGCAGTGCTGCTCGCCCGCGCCGGAAATGGGGCAGGGAAAACCGGCGATGACTTCCGCGACGTCGGTTGGGTCAGCGGCCCACTCGCCAGCGGCGATCCCGCCGCGGCCACCATACGCGAGGATTATCGCCCAGCCATCGTCGGCGCCGTGCCGGTGCGCACCACCGATCAGGCGCACATCGACGGCGTCTTGGCGACGGCATTCGCAATCGATGGCGACCGCCTCCTCGCGATGCAATCGGCGATGCGCGCTTCGGTAGCTTTCGTCTACGACGCAGACCCGAGCTCGACGACGCCCAAAGCGACGCTGACGCTCGCGAGCCGCGACTTCGCCGGTGAGGACCTCCTCGATGAGCTTGCGGACGAGCCGACCTTCGCGCAGCTCCTGCGCCGCGGCGGCGTGTTCGGTCCAGCGGACGTCCATGCGAAGGCCGGTGATCTCATCGTCGTGGGCGTTCCGGTGCGCTCGGCGAGCGGCGCCATGCTCGGCGCATTCCTCCTCACCCGGTCGCGCGACGCCGAAGGCGCGGCTTTCCGGGCCATACGCCGCGTCATCGCCTATTCGGGCCTCATGGCCATCGCCGTGGCGCTACCGCTCGCGTGGCTGATGGGTCGAGGCATGTCGCGGCCGGTCGAGCAGTTGGCGCGAGCGGCCACGACCATCCGCGATGGCGGTCTCGATGTCGAGCTGCCCGAAGGTGGTGCCGAAGAGGTACGCGCCCTGTCGCGCGCCTTCGCTTCACTCGTCGTCGAGCTCCGGCAGAAGCAGGAGCTGGAGCGCATGCTCGCCGCGGCAACCAGGCCCGACCAGCAACACGGCTTGGATCCGATCCGCGTGAACGAGCGCTACGAGGTGTTCGAGCGCATCGGTCAAGGAGGTCGCGGCACCGTGATGCGCGCTTACGATCGCCAGGCCGAGGAGTACGTCGCGCTCAAGCTACTCACGCCCAGCGCCGACGGTACCCCGGACGACCAGGTGTCGAGCTTCAAACGCGAGCTGCGGGTCGGGCGCAAGATCAGCCACGCCAACGTCGTGCGTGTGCACGACATCGGCGAGTGGCAGGGTCAGATGTTCATCAGCATGGAGCTACTGGCCGGCACGACGCTCGCGCAGCTCATCAAGGCACAAGGTCCGCTGGCATTCGGACCGGGGCTACAGATCGTCAAACAGATCTGCCGCGGCCTCATCGCCGTGCATGACGCCGGCATCATCCACCGCGACCTGAAGCCCCAGAACGTGATGGTCTTGCAGAGCGGTGTGGTGAAGCTCATGGACTTCGGCATCTCGCGGCATGTCGACACGCAGGTCGGGGGCGCCGCGACCACCGCCGGCACCCCCGTCTACATGAGTCCGGAACAGTTCGGCAGCGATCCGCTCGACGTCCGCAGCGACGTTTATGCGCTCGGCACCCTCATCTACGAGGTGTTCACCGGCGCGCCGCCTTTCCGCGGCACCAGTCTCGAGGAGATCCGCAACCAACAGATGAGCGCGGCGCCGGTTCCGCCGTCCCAGAAACGTGTCGATATTCCGGAGCGTCTCGAGCGGCTCATCATGATGTCGCTATCCAAACGGCGCTCGCATCGGCCAGGCACGGTCAAAGACGTGTATGCAGCCCTGCAACGCGTCAGCAGCGATCTGGAGGACGAGCAGTGAAACGCACGACGTGGGCCACCCTGGCCTTGGCCTCGCTCGTCTGCGGTAGCGCACAAGCCGGTCGCCGCACGCTCGGCTTCACGCCGGACGCGACGCAACTCCCACCGGGCGTCGTCGAGATCGAGCAGTGGCTCTGGTCGCGCGCCTACGTCGATGACGTCCCCGGCGCTAGCAGTGGCTGGTTGTGGTTCAGCCCGATCGTTGGCGTGAGCGAGCGCCTCGAGTTGGCGCTGCCGTGGCAGATCAACGCCAACAAGGCGGCAACGCGCCTGATCGCTTTCGGCATCGAGGGCCGCTACGCTTTCTTCGACCCGATTGACGAGACGCTGCTGTTCCGTCCGCAATTGCGGGTGGGCTGGCAGCAAAACTTCGGCCATCCCGACGAAGGTCCGTACTGGTCGGTGCCGTGGTTGACCATCCAGTTCGTCGGCACCATCGGCGACCCACGTCGCCAGCACGTCTCCTTCGACATCGGTCTGAACACCGATTTCAAGGCAACCGACGGCTTTCACGAGCACCAGCTCGGCCTCGGTGCGGTAACGCCGTTCCCGCTCTTCGAGCAGCTCTTGGTTGGCGCCGAGTACCGGCACCAGATCACCATGGGGACCGGCATCGGGCTGGGTCCCGTTCCTCTGCCCGTACCCGAGCGCCGGTGGTTCTTCTTGGGCCCGACCGCGGCCTACGCGCGTGGCCGCTTGTGGACGAGCTTCGCCCTGCTGGTGGGCGTCGGCGAGCTCGCCCCGCGCTTCATGCCGCGCTTGTCCTTGGGGCTCGTTCTCTAGATCCGTTCCGACCGTCGCGAAGCCTCGAAGCGCGCCACGTCCGCCGGCGTGTTCAAGTCGGCGATGACGTCGGCCTCGTCGACGTTGACGTCGCGCCGGGCTCCGGGCGCCAGCTCGCGCAACACGTGGTCGAGCCGCGAGCTCGTGACGTCGCGCCGCAACAGCGACTCCGCGAAATTGCGCGAGAGAATCACGGGATGGCCACCGTAACCGCCATGTCGAGGCACGGCCGCCTCAGCGGACATCGAGCGCAACATCGCGATGATGGACGGCGAGCAACACGGCACGTCGATGGGTAGCACCAAGAGTTGCTCCCAGACGTACGGCTCGAGCGCTTCGATGCCGGCGCATAGCGAGCCGAACGGACCATGGGAGCACCGCGGATCGTCGACCAGGCATGGCGCGAGCTCGGGCATCGCTTCGAGATACGCCGGGCGGTTCTCGCCGACGACGATGCGCACGTCGCGCACCATGGCGGCCTGTAGGCGCGCCAGTTGGAACGACACCATTGGCTCGCCGCCGATGGTCACGAGACCCTTGGGTCGGCCCATGCGGCGCCCCTCCCCACCCGCGAGCAACACCCCGGCGATCACTTGCCGTTGACCAGGGAGATGAGCTCGGCCGCGAGACTAATCGCGACCTCACGGGGAGACTTGCCACCGATATCCAACCCGATGGGGCAACGCACCCGCTCGATGGCCGCCGGCTCCGCACCACGCGCGTGCAACCGTTTCTTGATGCGCGTCCACTTCGTGGCGCTACCGATGAGGCCGAGATAGCGGAGCGGCTTGTCCAGCAACGCGCGCACGATGTCTTCATCGAGCTGATGGCTGTGGGTCATGACCGCGACATAGCTCGTCCGCGCCGACCATCCGGTCGCGCGGGCCACGTCCTCCCACGACTCGTGGCGCGCCACACGGGCGCTCACGGCCTCGGAGCGCAGCCACTCCTCGCGCTCGTCGACGAGGTGCAAGCGAAACGGCGTGCCCTCGAGCACCGCCACGACCTCACGCGCGACGTGCCCGGCGCCGAAGAGGTAGAGCTCCGGCCCGCCGCTCACGATTTCACAGAAGACGTCGACGGCCCCACCACAGCACTGGCCGAGCTCCGGCCCGAGCGCCAGGTGCAGGAGCTTACTCTGCCCGCTCTCGAGACACGCCTTGGCTTCGCCGATGGCGTGCTCTTCGAGAGCCCCACCACCGATGCTCCCCGCGAAGAGTCCATTGGCATCGACGAGCATCTTGGCGCCGACGGCGCGTGGCGTCGAGCCCTCGCAGCGCACCAAGGTGACGAGAGCGATGGGCCGGCCAGCCGACATCGCCGCTTGGACGGCGCCAGCCCAGTCCCAAGCGCCGTCACTCACGCGGTAAAGCTCATGAGGCACTCGCGCAAGACGTTGCGCGTGACGCGAGCTCGGTAGTCGGCGGTGGAGCGGATGTCGTCGATGGGCGTCGCCTCGGTGACGCCCATGCCCACGATGCGCGCGACCGCCTCCGGCGTGAGCGGGCCTTTGGCGAGCACGGTCTCGAGCTCGCGTTCGACGCCGCGTGCGCGCACGACGGTCGGAGCAACACTGCCGAAAGCGACACGCGCCACACCGCCGGGGCGGACAGTCGCGGCGATGCACACCTTCGAAATGGCTTGCGCCTTGCGCGTGCCGACCTTGCGATAGAAATGGCGCAGGGGCTCGCTCGACAACGGCACACGCACCCTGGCGATCAGCTCGTCAGGCCGCATCACCGTCGTCTTGTAACCGGTGTGGAACCCGGCGTAGTCGACCCAGCGGGCGCCCGATGACGATCGGAGCTCCACCTCGCAGTCGTGCACCAAGAGCGCTGGCGGCAGGTCCGCCGCGGGCGAGGCGTTGGCGATGTTGCCGCCGACCGTACCGCGATTGCGGATGGCGACTGCGGCGGTGTCACGCGCCGCGGCCGCGAGGGTCGGCGCGTTCTCGACCACCAATGGAGACTCGATGAGGTCGGTGTAGGTCGTGAGTGCGCCCATGACCAGGTGGGGTCCGTCGACGCGGATGCCTCGCAGCTCGGCCAGGTGCCAGATGCTGACGAGTCGCGACTCCTTCAAGAGCCCGCGCTCGAACGCGACCATCATGTCGGTGCCGCCCGCGAGGACGCGGTAACCACTCTTGTCGGCGAGCAATGCCAGCGCGCCGTTCAAGTCCGCTGGAGCGACCAGCGCATGGGCATGCGCGTCGCCTCTCATGCGGCGCTCGCGAGCAAACGAGCCGCTTCGCGGACGGCGTCGAAGATCTTGGTGTAGCCGGTGCAGCGGCAGATGTTGCCGGCGAGACCTTCGCGGATCTGGGCTTCATCGGGGCTGGGGATGCGCTCGAGCAGATCGACCGCGGCGATGACCATGCCCGGCGTGCACATGCCGCACTGGGCGCCACCATGCGTAACGAAAGCAGTCTGCACCGCGTGCAACACTTCGCCCTTGGCGATGCCTTCGATCGTGGTGATGGACGCACCCTCGGCTTGGAGCGCTGGTACCAAGCAACTGTTCACGATGCGCCCGTCCATGATGACGGTGCAGGCGCCACATTCACCTTCGCCGCACCCTTCCTTGGTGCCGGTGAGGCTGACCTCTTCGCGGAGCACGTCGAGGAGACGCGCCATCGGCGGCGCGGTGAAGGCACAGGGCGTCCCGTTGACGCTGCAGCGGACGGCGTTCTTCATGCGCTCTTCCTCCCGGCCGCGGCGAGGTCGTCGACGGCGTGCATGAGCTGCTCGGGCATGAGCGGCACGTGATGCAACGCCGAATGCGGCGCCCCCAGAGCGTCTTCGATGGCGTTGACGATGGCGGGAGCGGGACCGTCCATCGGCAGCTCGCCGATGCCCTTGGCGCCCGAGGGGCCGTGCGGGTACGGAACTTCGTCGAAGAACACGCGAATGGGAGGCACGTCGACGCTCGTGGGCACGATGTAGTTGGTGAACTGGCCGTTCGCCATGCGACCTTCACGCCACACCACGTTCTCGAAGACCGCGAAGCCGATGCCTTGCGCGACACCGCCCTCGATCTGGCCGGCGGCAAGCACCGGGTGAATGACGCGACCGACCTCTTGGAGCGCGACGAAATCCTCGACGCGCGCCTCGTAGGTCACGGTATCCACGGCGACTGTCGCCACATAAACCGCCCAAGCGTACGTGCCGTAGGCGTCGCCGCGATAGCTCTGGTCGTCCCAGGAGATACCGTCCGGCGGAGTGTATTGAGCCGTCGAGCGCAGCGGACCGACGCTCGCGAGATACGCCTTCACGGCGGCGCGGAACTGCGGCGAGGTGTAGCTCTCTCCGAGGACACCGGCCTGCACCAGGATCTGCTTGATGCCCAGCGCCGCCTGCTCGACCAGCTTGCCGACGACCATGGTCGTGCGCGACGCCACGGTTGGTCCGCTATTGGGGACAACCGCGGTGTCTGGCTGCGCGATTTCCACGTCATCCCACTCGAGGCCGAGGGCTTGCGCCGCGATCTGGGTGAACACCGTGTTGGTGCCTTGGCCAATCTCGGTGCTCGCCGCGAGTATTCGGACCCTGCCGTCGGCGGTGCCCGACGCGCCGACCACCGAGGCGAGATACTTCTCTCCGGAGCCGGTGAAGCCCGACCCGTGCATGAAGCTCGCGAAGCCGACACCGCGCTTGACGCTGCTACCTTGGTTCTCGCGCGCGAAGCGTTTGCGCTTGGCGTCGTAGTCCGCTTCCGCGAGCGCGCGCTTCAAGATCCCGGGCATGTCGACCGGCTCCTTGAGGAGTTGATGCGTCGCCGTCGTATCGCCTTGCTTGATGAAATTCTTGAGGCGCAGTGCTTCGGGGGAGAGCCCGACCACGCGCGCGATCTTGTTCATGTGCCGCTCGAGCCCGAAAATGCTCTGCGGCGCGCCGAAACCACGGAAGGCACCGTGCGGCGGGTGACTGGTGGCGACGGCACGAGCCCGGATGCGCACGTTGTCGATCTTGTAGGGCCCGGCGGCGTGAATGGTGCCGCGCGACAGCACGACCGGCGACAAGGTGTTGTAGGCGCCGCCGTCGATCACGAAATCGATGTCCATCGCGACGATGGTGCCGTCCTTGGTCACGGCGGTGCGGTGCTTGGTACGCGACGGATGGCGCTTGGTTGTCGCGACCATGTCTTCGGCGCGGTCGTAGACCATCTTCACCGGCTTCTTGGCCTTGCGCGCGAGCAACGCCGCGTGCCCAGCGATGAGCGACGGATACTCTTCCTTGCCGCCGAAGCCACCGCCGGTCTCGGCCTGCACGACGCGGATCTTGTCGGCCGGCAAGCCGAACAAACCCAGCAAGGCTTTGTGCACGTAGTAAGGGCATTGCAACGAGCCCCACACGGTGACCGATTGTTCGTCGGCGACCGCGATGACGCCGTTGTTCTCGATGTAGAGCTGCTCTTGGGCGCCGGTCGAGTATTCGCCCTCGACGACGACCACGTCGCCCCTCGCGAATGCCGTGTCGACGTCGCCCTTGGTGAGGTTGTATTCCTTGAACAGGTTGTCCTCGCCCCAGATCACTGGATCTTTGGCGAGGGACTTATCGATATCGTAGAGCGGCGGAAGCTTCTCGATGTCGAAGCGCACGGCGTTGCGCGCCCGCTCCAAAAGATGGCGATCGGCGTGCGCGAGCAGGAGCACCGGTTCCTCGGCGTGGCGTAGCTCCTTGTCGGCGAGGAAAGGCTGGTCGTTGGTGAGGAGCGCGACGTGATTGCTCTCGGCAGGGATGTCGGCGGCCGAGACCACGATGATCTCGCTCCAGGGAATACCCTCGCCGAAGGTGACGCCGCGCAGGCGTCCACGCGACACCGGACTGCGCACGGTCACGCCGTGGAGCATGCCCGGCATGCGCATGTCATCGATATAGCGGGCCCGTCCGGTGACCTTGTCCGGGCCCTCTTTTCGCGGAACTGATTTCCCGACTAGCGCGTCAGACACCGGGCGAGACTAGCGCACCGTGATGGGCAGCGGGAAGTTGGTAATCGGCGCGCCACTCTTCGACGCGGCGAACTTCCACGAGCCCATGACACGCGCGAAGCACGAAGGCAGCGAGGTGTTCATCACCTCTTGCGGGCCCTTGAGGCGGGCCGCGGTGACCGAGCCGTTCGGGTTGATGTTCCAGTCGAGGACGAACTGCACGCGCCCCGGTTGGATCTCTTCCTTCGATCGCGCCGCGGTAACGCACGGGCCGAGCTTCGAGCCGTTGGCCTTCACGCCGTCGATGATGTCTTCCTTCGAGAGCGCTTCCTTGACCGCGGCCTGTTGCTGTTGCTGCTGCTGCTTCTGGCCCTGCTCGATCTGCTCTAGCGGATCGTCGCTTGGCTTCGGCGCCTTGGTCTTGGCCTTCTCGGGCGTCCTGTCGCGATCGCGATCCGGGTCGTTGTTGTGCGTCTTCGCCTTGGCAGGCGGGTCGTTCTTGGCGACCGGCGGAGGCATCGGCGGCGCGACCGGAGGCGCGTTCGGGTCGACGGGGACCGGTGGCGGCGTCGGAGCCGGAGCCGGTGCCTGCACCTCTTTGACGATGATCGTTTCTTTCCGCTGCTGCTGCATCATGTGGAACATGAAGCCGCCGAGGCCGAGGACCGCGAGGAAGAGCAAGCCGACGACGATCTTCGTGCCCAGGCCACTGCCGGTGTTGCGGCGCGCGCTGGGGACGGACCAAGCCGGGCTGCCACTCGACGAGAACGTGTCGGCGGCGGGCGTCGACGTAGCCGCGGCGGGCTGACCCATGGTGATGGGCGTGCCGCCCCCGGAGTTACCGGAGCCGAAGATATCGTTCGCGCCAATGTTGAGGCCGAGGCTCTCCATGCCCTTCGGTGCCGAGGCCGGCTCCGGAGCATCGGGTTTCTTGGCGACCAGCTCTTCTTGCACGAGCGACGACAAGGCGCTCGCCGCGGACGGACGCCACGACGGCTCGTCCGCCATCTCTTGCGGCGCATAAGCCTGCATGCCCATCGCCGAGCCGGCCGCGGCCGTGGCACCACTGCGCGCCATGCTGCGCTGCACTTGCGGGCGCTCGGTGATCAAGTAGGCAAGCTCGGGAACGTCGACCAGCGGAATCCAGTCCGCCATACCGGCCTTCCACACGAGCGTGTCTTCATCGATCTCTTTGTTGTCCCAGCGCTCTTCGACCTCGGCGAGGTTCACCGGACCGACCTGAGCGTCCTCGATGGCGACGTACCAAACGCGCTCACCGCCACGATCGCTCGAGACCGGAGCTTGTGGTTGCTCGAGTTGGCCGAGCGCCATGTCGGTGTCACCACCCTGATGGCCGCCGAAGGAGCTCTGGAAGCCGAAGGCGCCGCTGTCGCCGCCACCGTCGTTCGCGTGATTGCCGTTGGTGTACGAGCCGTTGGTGTCGCTGCTCGTGGCCGCGGGAGCTTCTTCCGTGCCTTGGGTGCCGCCGAACATCGAGCTGAACGCGCCGCCCAGCTCACTTTGCGGTGCTGGGCTACTCGTCTGCGTTTCGCCGAAGGAGCCGCCCATACCGGACGCGCTCATCGAGCTCATGCCGCTCGACGCGACACCAGCACCGAGCCCTGGGTCCGCCATAGTCGACGCAGGCGCCGCCGCGGCTTCGGCGGCGGGCTTGACGACAATCATGTTGCCGCACTTCTTGCATTTAACTTTGACGCCACGAGCGCCGACCTTTTCGTCAGCGATCATGTATTGGGCGCCACAACTGTCGCAGGCAAACCGCATACTGGGCGGCTCCGAAGCTTGAGAATACGAAAGGCTTGACTCCCCGCGGGGGACACCACGCTGGGAAACAGGCTCGCGAGGTAAGCGTAACCCACACGAGAATACTGCGCAAATTACCCGGACGGCGCCGATTGAGCAACCCGTGCAAGCCGCACCGTGTCATTTCGGGTGTGGCCGGCTGACACTGTGTGTGGCCATAGGTATTTGTTTTCGCAGTCAAAAGGCTTAAGGGTTTTGCCGCCATGCGCTTCGTCTCATTCACGGTCCAAGGGCGCTCCAGCTTCGGCGCCCTGCAGCATGGAGGCATCGTCGACCTCGGCGCCCGCTTCGGCCGCATCCTCCCGGACCTCGCCACGTACCTCGAGGCGAAGGCTCTCGACGCCGCTCCCGTGCTCGATGCCGGCTGGGACGCGGACTATCGACTCGAGGAGGTGCAGCTCCTGCCGGTGGTGCCCAAGCCGAACAAGATGATCTGCGTCGGCGTGAACTACGACGAGCACCGCCAAGAGATGGGACGCGAAGTCGCGAGCTACCCCACTCTGTTTACGCGCTTCACCGACACGCTCGTCGGACACAACGGCACGATCGTGCGGCCGCGAGTTTCCACCTCGCTCGATTTCGAGGGCGAGCTCGCATTCGTCATCGGCCGCGAATCCAAGGGAGTGAAGGCGGAGACGGCGATGAGCCACGTCGCCGGCTTCACCTGCTTCAACGATGCGACGCTGCGCGACTGGCAGCGGCACACCAGCCAGTTCGTCCCGGGCAAGAACTTCCCTTCCACCGCGGCATTGGGCCCGGAGCTCGTCACGCCCGACGAGCTGACCGACTTCGGCGCGCGGTCGCTGACGACCCGCTTGAACGGACAGGTCATGCAGTCGGCGACTCTCGGGCAGATGATCTTCTCGGTCGCGCAGATCGTCGCTTACATCACGAGCTTCACGAAGCTCCTTCCCGGGGACGTCGTCGCGACCGGGACTCCCTCGGGTGTCGGCGCCAAACGCACGCCGCCGGTGTTCATGAAGGCCGGCGACACCATCGAGGTGATCATCGACGGCGTCGGTCACTTGAAGAACACGATCGCCGACGAGCTCGTGACCTGACGTGACCCTGCCGGTGCTCTGCATGTTCGCGCGGGCGCCGCTCCCGGGCCGCTGCAAGACGCGCCTCGCTGCGACCATCGGCGACGAGGCGGCGGCGAGCCTCTATGAAGCGCTGCTTCTGGATACGCTCGCGCGCCTGTCCACGATAACAAACGCGCGAAGAGTCTTACTGGCGGCGTCCGAGCATGACGGCATCACGACCCTGACGGCGCTCGCTCCGGAGGGGTGGGAGGTCGTGCCGCAGCATACGGGCGACCTCACGGCGCGGCTCATCGACGCGTTCGCGACGCTCAGCGCCGCCGGCGCACCCGTCATTTGCGTGGGCAGCGATGCGCCGTTCGTCCCGCTCGACGCCCTGCAAATTGCGTTGGCGGACGATGAGCACGACGTCGTCGTCGGCCCGAGCCGCGATGGCGGATACTGGGCGATCGGCATGCGCCGCCTGGTCCCCGAGCTGCTCGAACACATGCCGTGGAGCAGTGAGCACGTCACCCGGGAAACGCTGGCGCGCTGCCGGAGGCTCGGGCTTGGGGTGCGGCTGCTGCCCGAGAGCTTCGACGTCGACGACGAAGCAGATCTCGAGGAGCTCGCTCGCGCAGCAGCGGCGCGACCTGGGGCCGCGCCGCGCTGCGAAGCGTGGCTTGCTCGCCGCTGAGCGACTACTTGCGGACGAAGCGGAGGGTCATACGGTCGCTCTCGCCGATGGCGACGTACTTGTCGCGATCCTGCTCCTTGAGCGCGAGCGTCGGTGGCAGCGTCCAAACACCTTCGGGATAGTCCTTGGTGTCCTTCGGGTTGGCGTTGATCTCGCTCTTGGCGTCGAGGGTGAACCCCTTCGCCTCGATGGTCTTGATGACCCACTCTTCCGGGACGTAGCCGGTGTCGCCGCCCTTGGCCGGATCGGCGCCGGGGTTGGCGCGGTGATCCTCGACACCCAGAACGCCGCCGGGCTTCAAGACCGTGTGCACCGCTTCGAGGAGATGCTCGAGCTCCGCCGGCTTGAGGTTGTGCAAGCTACGGAACGTGACGACCATGTCGGCGCTGCCCGCGGGGCCCAGGTCCCAAGCGTCCATCGGCTGGATGCGAGTCTGCGCCTTGCTGAACTTGTCGGGCGCGGCTGCCATGCGCGCGGTCAGCGCTTTGGCGTACTTCACGCCCTCGCCATCCTCGGGCCCATTCGGATCGGCGATGGGCAGCACGAGCCGACCCTTGTCCGCCAAAACGGGCGCGAGCACGGCGGTGAACCAGCCACGGCCGGGGAAGAGCTCGACCACGGTCATGTTGTCGTGCAGCCCGAAGAACGCGAGCGTCTGCGCCGGATGACGGTACATGTCGCGGGCACGCTCTTCGTCGGTGCGGTGCGATTCCGCGAGCACACGTTCGATCTTCGCGACGGTCTCGGGGTCGGCGTGGGCACCAGTGCTCTTGGTGGTAGCGCAAGCGGCGGAAACGAAAATGCCGAGGGCGGCAAGTAGCTTGAGAGTCATTTTCATGGGGCGTGGGTCTAGCAAGGCACGGCCCAGGGGGGAACGGGGTTGGGGGGCCGTTAACAGAAATTTACGACCGCTCGCCGATTACGACTAGCCGGCCTTCCCAACCACCAGCGCTCCGCCCGACATTTGCCGCAGCTGGAAGTACTCGCGCGACACCGCGAAGAGCACGAGATCCTTGATGCGCTGTTTGACCGAACCTGCGCCGGTCTCACCGGTCTTGGTGATGCCGCGGATTGCCGCCGCGAGGTCACCGCAAGCGATGAGGCCCGCGCGCGTCGCGGTCGTCTCCACCGCTGCTTGGTAGACCTTGAGCGCGTCGCCTTTGCCCAGGAGTGGGTAAGCGTTCTTTGCCGGCTCTTGCAGCCGCTTGAGTGCCTGCGGCGGCATGCGCTCGAAGACCTGCGCCCAGCGATCCACCTCGCGCGGGTTGCCGCTGTGCGTGAGCTGGCGGTTGTAGACGAGGCACAGGCCGAAGAGGACGTCGCGCAGCTCGTCGCCCGGGTGCACACGGCCCATGAACAGCTCGGGTCGCGCGCAGGCCATGTTTCGGCCCACCTGGAAGAGCAGCATGCGCTGATCGGTCTCGCGGAAGATGTCGTTGGCTTCACCGGCCGCCAAAGCGGGTGGCTGCGCCGGTACGATCGTCAAGGGCTCCATCGAGCCCGACTTCTTGTAGAGGTCGACGCCCTGGATGTTGAGGAGCTTGCCGACGTAGCGCATGCGCGTCGCCAGGTAGAGCTCGTTGGTGCGGACGTCGACGAAGTCCTTCTTCTTGAGGTTAAGGTCCTTCGCCGCGACGGTGCAGAAATCGGGCGCGGCGCGATACATGGTCGCGGCGAGCTGCCCTACCGGTCCGTTCAGGTCGCCGTGCAACAGCATCGGCCACTGGTCGTCGTTGAGCGACTGAGTGGCGAGCGCCGGGATACCCTGCTGCAAGTAGGTGAAGACCTTCTTCTCCTCGTCGTCGGCCTCGTTCAAGCAGACCAGCGCGGACGCTAAAGCGTACACCTGATCGAACTGCTGGCCGACGTGGTAAAGCTGGCGCAGCTTCTTCACCGGCTGCACCGGATTGTCGAGCTCGGTGATGAGCTCGTGCATCATGTCGATGGCCTTCTTACGCTGCTCGGGCTTCTCCGCGTACAGGTCCGCGAGGATCTGCGTGTCGGTGATCTTGCCCGGCTCGAGCTTGCGGATGACCTCGTACGCCATGATGGCGTTGTCGACCTGCTTCAAGACGCGCCGGTAGAGCTCGGCCAAGCTGCGCCACAAGACGATGCGCACCTGCGGTGTGAGGTCTTTGGCGCGGCCGATCATCGCGCGGTAGTTGCCCTCGAGCTTGTCCCAAGCGCGCTGGCCCGCGAGGATGCGCTCGATAGCCTCGAACGCCTTGATGTTCGTCGGCATCGCGTCGAGCGCTTTGTTGTAGTGCTTGACCGCGCCGCTGTCGTCCTTGACGTCGCGCTCGAGCACCGTGGCGAGCAAGAAGTTGAGCTCGGAGAGCTTCCTCGGCTCGCCGGCCATGCCGACCGCTTGCGTGAGCACCTCGACGGCTTGCGGCGACTGACGCGTCTCCATGTACTGCTGTGCCAAGCGCTCGAGAACGTCGAGCGACGCCGCTCCGCTACGGCGGGCACGCTCGAGTGCTTCGATCGACCGCGAGCCGTCAGCCAAGTGATCGCGCGCGATGGTGGACAGGCGCATGAGCACGTCGGAGCGCTCTTGGCCGGTGAGGGCATCCGCGAGCCGCGACAGGCGGTCGTAGGTGCCGTTCCAGTTCTCCATCATCTCGTCGAGACCGGCGAGAGCCCGCAGAGACGGTCCGTGATCCGGATCGATCTCGAGCGCCTTCTCGAACTGCTTATAGGCGCGGTCGGGCTGGTTCATCTTCATGGAGATGTCGCCGAGCTGCCACTGGACGTCGACGACCTCGCTCTCGGTGAGCGCGTCGCGGTGATGGATGAGGATGGTCTGGAAGACCTTTTGGCCTTCTTCCCAGCTCTCGGCCGAGAGCAGCGCCTGGCCCAGGCCTTCGAGGGCCGGCAGGTATGTGGCGTCGGCCTCGAAGGCGACGCGGTAGTAATTCAGTGCGCGATCGCGGTCACCGAGCTTCTCGCTGATGTACGCCAGGCGGTAGTTCTTCTGGCAGTAGTCCTTCGAGTCCTTGGCGCGGTCGATCTGCTCGACGACGATGCGGTGGAGCTCGTCGGCTCGCTGCCAATCCTCGTTGCGGAAGTAGATCTCGCCCAACGACTTTGCCGTCTCGAGGTGCTTCGGCGTGAGCTCGAGAGCGCGGTTGTAGAAGCGGATCGCCGACTGCTCGTCTTGGCGAATGTTCTGGAAGAACTGCGCCGCCTCGAAGAAGAGATCGGTCTTTTCCTCGATGTCCTCGGTGCTCTCCGCCTCCGCGATGACGTGCTCGGCGTAGGTGTCCCAATCCGCCGACTGCTTGGCGAGGTTCTTCATCGCCTGCAGCGCCGGGCCGTAGTTGGGCTCGATCTCGAGAGCGCGATGATAGGCGGTCTTGGCGGCCGCCAGGTCCATCAGCATGTCTTCGTTGATCTTGCCGACGCGCATGAGGACCGGCAGACCCTTGGGGTCCGGGCCCAACGCCTCGGCTTCGCGCGACAGCATCTCGAGCGCCTGGAACCAGTTACCCGAGCGTTCGTAGAGCTGACCCAGCGAGTGCAGCGCCGCGGCGTTGTTCTCGTTGAACGAGCGCGCCGTGTTGTAGGCCTCCTCGGCTTTGTCGACGCGCGTCAGCTCGCGATAGTAGATGTCACCGACCTGCAAGTAGAGCTCGGTGATCTCGTCCTTGTCCTGGATGAGCGTGATGTGATGCTGCAGCAGCTCGATGAGCCGCGGCCACTCCGCCAAGACACGCGAGAGACGCTCGAGCTGCTTGACCGCGACCATCTGCGTCGCGTCGAGGGCGAGCACGCGCTCGTAGGCCGCCGCCGCGTCCTTCTGCGACGCGAAGTGCTCTTCGTAGATCTGCGCTTCCTTCACGAGGATGCGGATCTTCTCGTCGTTGCTCGTCGCTTGCGCGATCTGCACCTCGAAGATCTGGATGAGCTCGCTCCAGCGCTCGAGGCTGGTGTACTGGCGCTCGAGAGACGCCAGCGCCACGCCGTTACCCGGATCGAACTCGAGCACACCGCGGTACCACTCGATGGCCGCTTCGTTGTCCGCGAGCTCGCCTTCGCAGAGCGCCGCGACTTGCAGACGCAGGTCAACGCCCTGCTTCGGATCGTGCGCGAGCTCCACCTTGCGGGTGAGCGTGTGCGCGAGCTCGCCCCATTTTGACTCGCCTGCGTACAAGCGCGCCAGCGCGTCCAGCGCGTTGACGTCGGCGCCATCGATCTCGAGGACGCGACCCAAAGCGACGATGGACTCGTCGACGTCGCCGATCCGATCTTCCCAGATGCGCGCGATGTCGAAGAGGATCGCCTTGCGGGTCGTGTCTTCACCGACCGCCGAGAGCTTGCGCTCCAAAGCTTGGATCTGTTTGTCGAAGCGCTCTTCGCGGGCGCCGAGGCTCGCCATCATGTCGATGGCTTCGACGTCGGCCGGCTCGAGCTCGAGGATCTTGCCGAGCGAGGTCTCCGCCTGGTGCACGTCCTTGAGCTCTTCGGCGAAGAGTCGCGCGAGGCGGCGCAACGAGGCGACCTTCACCTGCGTGTCGTGGATGTTCTCGAGCTCGTCCTCGAGGACGGCAGCGAGCTCCTCGGCGCCGCCGGTCTCGAGACCGATACGCTCGAGCACCTCGGCCGCTTGCAGGTCCTGCGGGTTCTCCTTGTAGACGCGGCAGGCGGCGATGAAACCAAGCTCTTTTTCGCCCAGCTTCTCGTCCTGGACGTCGCGGATCTCGGTGAGGATGGTGAGACGCGACGCGACGCCGGCGTGCGGCACGTAGTCTTCGTTCAAGAAGACGAGGCGACGCCACTCGTTGGTGTCGCGGTAGATGTGCGCCAAAGCAGTGAAGGCCTCTTCGTCGTCGGGCTGCACCTCGCGGATGGCCTCGTAGGCGCCGCGCGCGTCGTTGGGCTTGCTCAGACGGTCGCGGTGAATCTGCGCCGCTTCGTAGAAGCGCGTAACCTTGAGGCCGGGCTCGGCGGTCAAGCCGGCCGACTTCTCGAGAGCGATGACGGCTTCGTCCCACGCCTCGATGTTCTTGAGCATGTCGGCGAGCTTGGCGAGCGAGTCCGCGGTGTGAGGCTCCGTGGCCCGCACTTCGCGAGCCAGCTTGATGGCTTCCTCGCGCTTGCCGAGGTTTTCGCCCAACGCCTTGGCGAGGAGGAAGCGCACTTCCTTCGCCTCTTCGGGAGAGACCAGCGGGATGAGCTTGCGAGCCGAGTCGACGAACTGCTCCCACATGGCGCGCTCGGTGTAGAGACCGAGCAACGCTCGCAGCGCGTCGATGTTCTTCGGGTCGGTCTGCAGGACCTCGAGCCACGAAGCGAGCGCGTCTTCGCTACGCCCGAGCTTCTCGCCGAGGATGACGCCGAGACGGCGATTGATGTCCGCTTTCGCGGAAATATCGCGGGTATGCGCGAGCTGGTTGCGGTAGACGGTCGCGAGCTCGTCCCAGCGCTCTTCGGAGGTGAGCAGCACCACCAGCGCCTTGTTGGCCTCGCCGTGAGCCGGATCGAGCTCGGCCACCTGCAGCCAGTGCTCGATGGCCATGTTCATGTCGCCGAGCTCCTCGGCGAAGAGCGAACCGGCGGCGGCATGAATGCGGATCTGATCGGCCTTGTCTTTGAGGACGTCGACCTGGCGCAGCAGGTTCTTGGCGAGCGCGTCCCAATCCTGAAGCTCGCGGTAGAGCTTCTCCATCGACTTGAGCGTCAATGGGTGGTCGGGGTCGATCTCGAGGATCTGCTTGTGGCAACGCAGCGCCGCTTCGGCGTCGTGAAGGCGCTCGCCCCAAACGGTGGCCAAGCGCTCGAGGAGCTGGCTCTTGATGCGCGGATCGGTCGCGAGCTCGACGCGGCGCTCCAGCAAGTCCGCCAAAGCGGCCCACTTCTGGTGGCGCTCGAGCAGCGAGTCGAGCTGCGCCATGGCCTCGCGGTCGGCCGGGTCGTATTGCAGCGCCTGCTGCAGGTAAACCATCGCGCCCTCGACGTCGTTCAGCTTGATGCCGACGATGTCGCCGAGCTTGCGCAAGAGGGCCTGGCGGGTCGTGAAGTCGGGTAGCGCGTCGATGTCGACGCCGACCACTTCGACGAGCTCGTCCCAGTTGCCGTGCTTCTCGGCCTGCTTCTCGAGCAGCCCGAGCACGTCCATGTTGGCGCGGTCTTCGTTGTAGGCGCGGGTCAGCGCCAAGAACGCCATGTCGGCCGCGTTGAGCTCGCGGTCATAAGTCGACGCCAACTCGACGAAGATCTCCCGACGCGGCTCGTAACCCTCGACCTGCCCGAGCTTCTTCTCGAGGAGCTCGACGTATTCGCGCCACTTGCCCTGCGCCTTGTAGACGCGCTCGAGCAGCGACATCGCCTCGAAGCCGCCACCCTTCGCGCGGTCCTCGAGGTAGCCGATGGTCTGAGCGTGCGCTGGGTCTTCCTGCAGAATGGTGCCGAAGATCTCGGCGGCGCTCTCGCGGTCACCGAAGTGCTCCTCGGCGATGCGGCCTCTGCGGAAGGTGAGATCGAGCCGGCGGGCGGTAACGTCCTTGCCGCGCTTCTCGGCCAGGCGTTTGATCTGCTGCTCGTAGAACGAGCTGAGCTCTTCCCACCGCGAAAGCTGACCGAGCAGCGATTCGACTTTGCCGACGGCCGCCTGGTCCTCGGGCGTGACCTCGAGGATCTGACGATAGGTATCGACGGCCGCGGCGAAGTCCATGAGCTTGTCGCTCTGGAGCGTCGCGATCTCGTTCATGTACTCGCGCTTGCGCTCGATGCCGGCGGTGAGCGCCAGACGCTTGCGCAGGAGCTCGACCAGGTCGCTGTACGACTCGGTGGCGCGGAAGATCCCCTCGAGACCGGTGAGCGCCTTCTCGTCGCGAGGCTCGAGCCCCAGGATCGCCTGGTACTCGTTGACGGCGGCGCCGTGGTCGTTGAGCTTCTCGTGGTAGATGGCGGCGGCACGGCGGTGGAACTGCAGCTTGAGCGCCGCGTCCGCTTTTTCGGCTTCCTCGACGTACGCGTCCGCCAAAGCACTCAAGGCACCGGTCTCACCGGCGAGCTTCTCGATCCACATGCGCACGCCCATGTCGGCCGGGTCTTCACCCAGCGAGCGCCGCGCCATGCCGAAGGCCTTGTCCTTCTGCTGCAAGCGATTTTCGTAGATGTCGCCGATGCGGCGGAGCAGCCCCTTGCGCTGCGTGAGATCGGTCGTGCCTTCGAGACGCTGTTCGAGGACCCACGCGAGCTTCGCGTGGTCCTGCTTCGCCGTGTAGATCGGCTCGAGCACCTGCGCGATTTCGGTCTTGTTGGGCGCCTGCGTGAGCAGCCCCTCGAGGCCACTGATCGCCGCCTGATGGTCGCGCTTTTTCAAGAGTACCGAGCGGTACTGCTTGAGCGCTTCCTCGGGCTTGCCGAGCTGCATTTGCACGGTGGCGAGCTTGAGGTAGTCGTCGAGGAGGTTGGGATTCGCGGTATTGAGATCGACGAGCTTCGCGAGAATATCCGCGCGCTCGGCGTGCTGATTGAGGTCGCCGAGCACGGTGTCGAGCTGCCGCAGTGCCGCGATGTTCTTCGGGTCGAGCTCGATGAGCTGCTTGTACGTGTCGAGGGCGCGCGGCTTGTCGCCGACTCCTTCGGCGAGCGTCGCGACCTCGAGGAGCAGCGCCTTGCGCTTGGCGACGTTCTCCTGCGGCGTCTTCTTGTAGATGGCGTCGAGCACTTCGGCGAGATCCGCCGGAGCGTTGTTGGTGCGGTAGAGTCGCTCGAGCGCTTCGAGCGATGGCAAGTCGTCGGGGAGCTGACCGCCCGTGGCGGCCTTGTAGTGCTCGATGGCTTCCGCCTGGCGGCCGAGCTTCTGGTCGAGGACCTGCGCGAGCTTGCGACGAAGCGGCTTCTGCTGCTCGACGTCCGTGATAGCGGTCAAGGCCCCGTTGTAGGCGGTAACCAGCTGTTCCCAGAGACTCCCCGCGTCGGCGAGGCGCTCGAGCTCGACGCGCAGCTCGGCGTCGTTGGGCGTTTCGTGGAAGACGCGCTCGAGGTCGTCGAAGGCGCCGGCGTTGTCGTTGAGCCGCAGCGAGCGGATCTGCGCCAGCTCCTTGGTGAGCTGCACGCGCGTGGTGGCGTCGTGCGAGTTGTCGATGGCGTAACGCAGGATGTTGGCCGACTCCGGCCACTTGCCGGACACCGAATAAGACGCGAGCAACATGCGCTCGATGCGCTCGCGCACGTCAGGCACGCCGGCGGCGTCGCCATGAAGTTGCTCGAGCAAGGTGGTGGCGTTGACGTGGGCAGGCTCGGCGGCGAGCACACCCTGCAACGAGTGCAAGGCGCCTTCGATGTCCTGCAGCTGCTTGCCGACGAGCTCGGCGTATGCGGTCTGACGGTTGCGGCGCTCTTCGCCGTCCGGGAGCAGGTTGATCTCGCTCTGCATCGAGTGAGCGGCTTCGTTGGGCTGGCCGGCTCGAACTTGCAGCTCGGCGAGCTTCGCCCACACGGGGCGACTGCCCGGCGCGATGGCGCTGATGGTCAGCAGCTCCGCGATGGCGGTGGGGACGTCGTTCAGGCGGTTGGCCAGAAGCTCGGCCAGCTGGACGCCGTGGGTCGTGAGGCTGGCTTCGTCGCCGCTCCTCTGGATCTTCTGGCGGAGGTGGTTCGCGAGCTCGGTGGGATCCGCCGAGGAGTCGATGAGCTTATCGAGCTGCTCGAGGGCTTCTGCGTCGTCCTTGTCGATATTCAGCACGTTCTTCCAAGCCTCTTTTGCGAACTGAGAAACTTGCGACTTCGGCATGTGTTCCGAAGCCCAACGTTCCTGCACCATCCCGAAAAACCGAGCGAGCGTCCGCCAGAATAAACGCGCACGTTGTGGCGGCAAATCCGAGGCAACGAGCGTGACGGACTCGCGGAGCTCATCGGCCGGGAGGCCTGCCGCAAGCAATCTACCGAGCCCATCGAGTGTACCGGCATTGTCAGCCTCGGCAAGCGTTAGGACGCGGAGGTAGTCCCGTGTCGCACCAATTCCGTCGCTACCTTTTTCCGCCAAGGCAGCAGCACGCAAGAGCAAGCGGCGTTTCGCATCGTCGGTCCCGGCCTCGGCGGCGGCCCGGTATACCCGCACCACGCCCTCGTAGTCGTTGGCCTTCTGAGCTACGCGTTCGAGCTCGACCTGGAGACCGGCATCGTTTGGATCGGCCTGGAAAGCACGTAAAAGGGCTCCCAGAGCCTCTTCGTCACGCTTGAGGCGCTGCTCGTAGATGATCGCGAGCGATCGCAATAGATCCGCTCGACCGGCTTCGTCGTCGGACTCGCGGGCTCGGATCTCGATCATCTCGGCGGCCTCCCGCCAGGCGCCGCTCTGCACGTAGTAGGGTTGGAGGGCCTCGGCCATGCGCAGCGGGTGGCGGACGCGGCCGATGAGGCGCTCGGCACCGGCGATGGCGTCGGCGTTGGTGGGGACCTCGCGAAGCACTTCGCAATAGCAGTCACCGGCACGGTCGAGCTGAGCCAAGTGTTGTTCGAGTGTGCGCGCGAGCTCGAGCTGGATGCCGACGCGGTCGGGCGACTTGCTGTCGTGCTCGAGCTTGTAGGTGAGGGCCTCGGCGAGCTCGGCCCAGCGGTTGTCGCGCCGGTACATCGCCAGGACGCCCTCGGCCGCTTCGCGATCGTTGGGCTCGAGCTTCAAGATCTCGCGGTAGATGTCGAGCGCGCGGGCGTAGTCCTTGGCGCTCTCGACCAGCTCCTTGGCGAGCTTCTTCAGGATGCGAATGCGCTCGGCATCGTCGACCGCGTGCTCGACCTGCTCGCGGAAGAAGGCGATCTTGTCGGTGCTCTCGGCGACCTGATGCAGCAGGCGATCGAGCGCCGGGCGAGCACGCTCGTCTTTGTCGTCGAGGACGAGGATGCGGCGGTGGATACGCAGCGCCTCGAGCGGAGCGTCACGGGCCCCCTCGTAGAGCGCCGCGAGCGAATGCAGGGCGTCAACCTTGTCTTTGTCGGTCTCGATGCGCTCGAGCGCGTCTTCGAGGATCTGCACCAAGGCCGCGAACGATGTCGACATCGCGGCGAGCTCTTCGAGACGCTCGCGCATGTCGGCGGTGGGCTTGGCCTGATAGACCTCACCCAAGGCCTCGAGTGCGTCCGCGGGAGCGGACAGGGGACCGGCGTAGAGCTCACCGAGCTCGGTGACGACCGGTAGGCGCGCTTCGCCTTGCAAGCCGGCGAGCTTGGCTTTCAACGCGCGGGCGAGCGCCGCGTGGTCACCGGCGGCGCGGTAGACCTGCTCGAGCGCGCGGGCCGCGGCCTGGTTCTCCGGGTCGAGCGCCAACACTGCTTCGTACTGCGGCCTCGCCTTCTGCTTGTCGTTGAGCTCGTCCTCGAAGATGCGCGCCAGGTTGTAATGAGCGGCGACGCGATCTTCGGTGGTCGCGGCGCGCTCGCTCCAGCTCTCGAGGATGTGGACGGCGCGGTCCCAGTTCTTGCGCTCGCGGTAGTACTCGACCAAGGCGTTGCTCGCGACCTTGTTGCCGGGGTCGAGCTGCAAGACGCGCTCGTAGATGCGGGCGCTGGTCTCGGGGCTGTCGAGGCGCACCGAGTGGTGCATCGCGGCCTTCAAGTAGAGCTCGACGCCGAGATGCGGGTCGCGCGCGTACGCCGCCATCATCTCGAGCTTGAGCGCGAGGTCGTCATAACGGTCTTGCGACCCGTAGACTTCCTCGAGGAGCTTCAGAGCCAGTGGGTGGCCGGCCTTGCCGGCGAGCGCCTTGTCGATCGACGCGAGCGCCGCATCGTGTTCGTTGCCGTAGACCAGCTGCAGCTCGGCGACCGATAGCCACACGTCCGCCGCAGCGGCCTTGTCGGTGAGACCAATCTCTTGGGCACGCTGCTCGTGCATCTGCGCGCGCGCTTCCCAGTTGGCTTTGATGTCGTCGAGCTCGGTGATGACGCGCTTTGCACCCTCGTCGTCCTTGCGCGCGTCGAGCGCCTCGCCCAGGGCCGCCCGCAGCTCGATGTGGAGCTTGGCGCGGTCGAGCAAGCGCTCGCACAAGAGCGCCAGGCGGTCGACCACGTCGGTCTTGCCACCGCTGATGGCGAGCTCGTCGACCAGGGCCTGGAGCGCTTGCTCACCCTTCCCTTGCACCTCGTAGATGTGGGCCGCGAGCTTGAAGATCTCGGGGTTGTCCTTGGCGATGCGTTGCGCCTGGCGGAGCGCCGTAAGGGCCTTTTCGATACGGCCGAGGCTTTCGATGTAGATCTGGGCGAGTGCGAGCAGCCCCTTGCCGCGCTCACTCGTGTCTGAGACCTCCGTGAGCTCACGCTCGTAGATCTCGGTGCCACGCTCGTAGTCACCTTGCGCAAGATAGATGGTGCGCAGCTCGCGCAGCGCCTCGAGGTCAGTCGGATGCGCGGCGATCGCGCGCTGCAAGTACGCCTCGGCGCGCGGTGCGCTGATGAGCTCGCGCAGGCTGACGGTCGCGGCTTTACGCAGAAGCTCGGCCGCGGCCGCGCCATGCAGGCGATGCGCACTGTCTTCGTAGATGCGGAGGAGCTCTTCCCAGCGGCCTTCAGCGGAGAAGCCCGCCTCGATAGCCGCGAGGGCCTCCGGATCCGACGGTTCTTCGGCCAGACGCGTCAAGTGCGACTGTAGGTCGACGGCTGCAGTCATTTTGCGGAATCATCCGTTGCGCGGGATGTGGGCGCAAGTAAAGATCCACCAATGTCGCCCTTCTTGGCGGTAACTCTCTGCCTCGTAGCACCCCCTGAAAAACCCCGCCTCGCGGCCATGCCCCTGGCCGCGAAGAACATTCCCGTGGAGACGGCCCAAATCTTGGACCTCTTGGTGATCGCGGAGCTGGAAGCCGCGGGCTCTTTCGCGGTCGTTCGGCCAGCCGATATCGACGCCATGCTCGGCCTCGAGCGCATGAAAGACGCGGCCGGCTGCGACGACGTGAGCTGCGCCGCGGACATCGCCCAGGCGCTGGGCGTCGAGCTGCTCATGAGCGGCACGGCCGGGAAGCTGGGCGACGAGCTGGTCATGGAGCTGACGTTGATTGACGTGCGGGCTGGGGAGGTGCGGCGCCGTGCCCAGGTGACCGCCCGGGCCGACGAGCGGTTCTATCGCGACGCGGTGAAACGCGCGGTCGCGGAAGTGCTGGGACGCGCGCCCCCGCCGGAGCCGGTCGTCGCCGAGAACCTATCGCCGCTGACCTTGCGGTTCGACACGACCGATCAAGAGCACACCTTCGAGGTGCGCTTGGTGACCAGCGACGGGCGCGAGCATGGCTGCGAAAAACCCGTCGACGCACATGGCGGCTGCACGCTCGGCGGTATCGCATTGGGTCACGCGAGGCTCGCCGTCGTTAGTCCGCCGCTCAAGCCGATGCTCGCCAACCTGACCGCTAAAAAGGACAAGGAGACGCTGGTCTATTCGCTGCGGGAGGGGCCGAGCCTGGGGAACATCACCTGTTGGACGTATGGAGGGGTGTTGCTCGCGGCGGGGATTGCCTTGGTGGCGGTCGGGGCGGCCATCGATAGCAAGGGGATGATTTACGGGGGAGCCCCCGGTGCCGTCGCCGGGGGGGCTTTGCTCTACTTGGGGTTCACGTTCGACGGCATGGTGATGGCGGATACGCGAAGGCTCCGAGAAGACGGCAAGTCGAGTTGGCTGCCGTTTTTCTGAGGGCCGCTTCGATGCTGCGTCCGCTCTACCTGCGGCGGAACTTCCAGAGCATGCGGCAGAGGTGGTCTGCGAGGTCGGTGCCGCGTGTGTGCGCCTCAGGGCGAATTGCACCGAGGGCTCGTGCGACATCGAAGATTGCGAGGGACTCTTGGGCCGAACCGAGAGCGATCGTGAAGAAGCGCCGTTGTTCGGCCGCGGAGGGCTTTACGTAGCCCTCGGCGAAGTTGAGGACGACCGAGGATGTCGAGCGACGAAGCTGGTCTGCGAGGAAGCCGCAGCCTGTTGGCAGGCGACCGATGACCGCATGCCCCACTTCGACCAACTCGAGCGCCTTCCGATAGATGACCGTCTCCACAACTCGCATGTGCCCTTGCTCCGTTCCGGCCTCGCCATGAGGCCCGCACCCCTGCGAGGGCCGAAGGCCCGGGGCCTCATGGCGAGGTCGGAACGGAGCAAGCGCGCAGCCATGGAGGAGACGCTATCGCGGAGCAGGCCAATTACCGATTACCGATTACCGATTACCGATTACCGATTGCCGATTACCGATTGCCGACTACCGACCGACGGTCTTTGCCATCTCCAGCACCGCCGTCACCCCCTGCGTGAGCTGCGCGAACGGATTGCCGTCGCCCCCCATCTGCATGATGCGCACCTCGCCAATGCGTTGACCGATCGCCGCCGCGAGCTCCGGCAGCTTCTGCGCCGTGAGCACCCTGGCCTGCGAATCCGATGCCACCAGTTGCGCCTGCGCGTTCAGCAGCATGATCTCCGCGTGCACCCTGCCCTCCCTCTCCGCGATGGCGAGCTCGGCTTCGCGCCGCTCGCGCTCCGCTTTCTCGCGCACGTTGTCGAGCGCGATCTGCGCATCCAGCGCCTTCGCGCGCAGCTCCGCCGCTTCGAGCTCGGCGCGAGCGCGTTGCTCGGCGATTTGGATCTCGGCACGCGCCGCTTGCTCCTTCAAAGAGGTCACCGCCTGCGCCTCTTGCTCTTTGAGCGCCTGCTGCTTGCGCTGCAGCTCACGCTCGTTCTCGATACGCGCCTCCTCGACGGTGCGGTGGTATTCGTGCTCGCGCAAAGCGATGGCCTTGTTGGCATCCGCGGTCGCCTCGCGCGCCTTTTGCTCGATCGCGGCACGGTACGGCGCCTGCATCGAGGCGAAGACGCCCTGCGACATGATGCGCACCTCCTGAATCTCGATGGTGTCGATGACCACACCCCAGCCGCGATCGGTCCCGTCGGTGGGGTGACCACTGCCGCCAACCACCGGCGCGATCTCACGCAGGAGCTCGACCGCTAGAGCGGCCTTCCGCTTTTGCAGACACTCGTCGACGGTGAGGTTCGCGATGAGACGGCGGGCCGCGCCCATGAACATCTCGGTCAGCGTCTCTTCGAGCTTCTGCTGCGCGCGCTCCGGGTAGCTGAAGTTCAGCACCCGGTAGGCGAGCAGCGGCTCGGCGATGCGGTAGACCGCAAGGCCCTGAACCTCGACGCCGACACGCTCCATCGTCACCTGGTCAGCGCGGAAATGCAGACGCTGCAATGACGTCGGCACGATGGCGATGGAGTCGCGCGGCCACTTGAAGCAAGTCGAGCCCTGACCACTCGAGCGCTTGCGCACCTCACCGCGGCGCACATGCACCAAGTACTCCGAGGGCTTCGCCGAGACGAAGCCCCAACGCTTCATCTTCTCGGGATCCTCGACGGGCTTACCTGCTCTCCAACCTTGGGCTTCCTGGGGGGATTGTTGCTTATTCATGGCGGTAAGGAATGCAACGCGGGTGCCACGGCAACCCCCGCGAAAGCTGGACTGCTCAAGTCTGAGTTGCTCAATTATGGTGCACCATGTGCTACAATATCGAGCAATGGATACGGTGGCGCGATTACTCGAGCGGGGCGTCGATCTGCAAGCCATCGTCGGCGCCATCGTCGACGAGGTGAAGCAGGCGCTCGCCGCCGAGCGCTGCACCCTTTATCTCGTCGACAGTGCCCGCGAGGAGATCTTCTCGCGCGCCGCTCACCTGCCGGAGCTGCGCGAAATTCGTCTCCCCATCGGCCGCGGGGTCGCGGGCGACGTCGCCAAGACCGGCACGCTCGCGAACATCGCCGCGCCCTACGACGACCCGCGGTTCGATCGCAGCTTCGATACGCGAACCGGCTACCGCACACGCAGCATCCTCGCGGCACCGGTCATCGACTCCGGCGGCCGGGTGATTGGCGTCTTGCAGGCGCTCAACCGCGTCGAGGGCGTTTTCGACGCCGACGACGAGTCGGCCATCGCGCAGCTGGCGAGCGACACCGCGGCCATCATCGAGCGCACGAGCCTGCACGGTGAGCTCCTGGCGAGCGATCCCAAACGTCTCGTCGATTACCATTACAACCACATCGTCGGCGCGAGCCCAGGCATGCGCCAGCTGTACGCTTTGGTGGACACCGCCGCGTCGACGATGGCAAGCGTCCTCCTGCTCGGCGAAACCGGCACCGGCAAGAGCTTGGTGGCGCGCGCCATTCACGTGAACGGCAAGCGCGCCGACAAACCCTTCGTGACGCTCGATTGCACCACACTCCCGCCTTCGCTCATCGAGAGCGAGCTCTTCGGCCACGAGCGCGGCGCGTTCACCGGCGCGGAGAAGGCCCGACGCGGAAAGATCGAACAGGCGCACGGCGGCACGCTGTTCATCGACGAGATCGGCGACCTGCCGCTGACGTTGCAGGCAAAGCTCCTGCGAGTGGTGCAGGACCACGCGTTCGAGCGTGTCGGCGGTGGCGAAACACTGACCAGCGACTTCAGGCTGATCTCGGCCACGCATCGTGACCTCGAGACCATGGTGCGCACCGATCAGTTTCGCGCTGACCTGTACTATCGCGTGCGCGTTCTCCCGATCGTCCTGCCGCCGCTGCGGGAGCGGGGGGATGACGATTTGACCAGGCTCGCGCACCACTTCTTGCGGATCTTCGCAAAAAAACACGACCGGTCGGTCGGAAATTTCAGCAATGCGGCACTGCAGCGGCTGCGGCAACACGATTGGCCCGGCAACATCCGTGAGCTCGAAAACTGTATCGAGAGCGCCGTCGTCCTCGCCGGCAGCGGCCGCATCGAGCCCAAACATCTCCCGCTCGCCGAGCTGACCGCGAAGAAACACCCAGCGGGCGGCCTGAAGCGCACGCTCGCCGAGGTCGAACGCGACCACATCGCGGCGGTGCTGGCCGACTGTGACGGTAACCAGAGCGAAGCGGCGCGCCGACTAGGCATCAGCCGCAACACATTGACGCGCAAGCTCGTCTGAAGGGCTCGCGCGGGCCGCCGAGCCCGCCTGACCGACGCTGACTAGAACGAGCGATCGAGAGGTAGCCGCGACGCCGCGTCGAAGATCGACTGCGCCGAGAAACGCGGATTCGCTGTCTTGATAACTAGCGCCAACTGGTCGAGACGCGCGGAGTAATAGGCGGTCGTCTTGCCTCCGCCCTCGAAGTCGCTCTCGACCTTCAGCGCCAAGCGATTCGCGGAGTAGCTCTCCCAGGCAGCGCCCGTTCCGTCGTCGAACGTGATGCTGTAGCGGGTCTCGGTCGCTCGACCGGCGGTCGAACCGGTCGGCGCCTCGTGGTAGGGCTTGCCCAGCGCGCTCTGCACGTAGGCCGCGGGAGATGCCTTGCCCGCGGGGATGGCCGCGAACGCGATGTCGTGGCGAAAGCTCTGGCTCGGCGGGAAATCGAAGATGTTGGCCTGCGCGAGAGCCGACAGCGCATCCTCCAACGTGATGGCGCGTTCGAGCTTGCGGAACTTCTCGACGTGATGGGGACGCAACTCCAGGGCTGTCTTGATGGCTGCGCTTTGAGCGGATGCGACTTGTTCGTTTCTCATCTTCGTCTTCCTTTCAAACGATACTCGACCAATTTCTGATGCTCTGTCTCCTCTTCATCGGCAGGCGTGCGCAGGAGTTGCGTCGGAACCCCCGCCGTCTTGGCAGTCCCGCGCATGCAGGCGCGTGACCGCCCAGGGCTTTCCGCGTCGAAAGCGCCTACGCCGGACACCGCGTCGATGTGGTTTCGCTACCGCCCGAGGTTACGCGCGTAGGTCGTAACAACCGACCACCGGGAACTTCAGCGCCGTCCTGTCGGTGGTATCGAAGACGTAGATGCGGCGCTCGCTCTCCGCGATGCCGAAGCGACCGTCGACCATCGATGTGAGCTTGCGGCCGTCGCGCGTCGTGTTCAGGTCGCTGGCGAAGCTGCCAATGCAAGTGGCGCCGTCGAAGACCTTGCCGCGGTCGGCTGCGATGTTCGACATGGAGAAGCGCGCCCTCTCGGCGGCGGTCGGTTCGCGCTCGCTGATCTGGCGCTGCTCCGTCGGGGGCTCGCTGAGGTCGGCCTGCGTGGTGATCAGCGCGCGACGGCGCGTGATGTCCGCGTAAACGTAGCGTTCAGACCCGATGTTGTGGCCGGTGAGCTCGTGCCCTTCGGGAGCGTGCACGCCATGGCCGGCGATCCACACGAGAGCGCCAGTGGCGCCGGAAGCGGACTTAGGCTGCTTGTTTGGACCGTCGATTCTCATGACACACCTTTCCCGAGTTGGCGGCATTATCGAGGCCTGCCTCGGATCGGTGCGGGTCAGCCGGCGGCGTGCGGGTGCCCGATGGGCACAGCCGGGTGTGTGGTGAAGGCAGCGCGGCGGAAAAAGGCCTGGGTCAGCGCGTGGCGCACGACGGAGAATCGAGGCCCGGCGAGCAGATGATCTCGCGGGCCTGGCCCACCATGCGAGAGAGCTCCATGCGCCGGTCACGCTCGTCCGCAATCGCGGGCAAGCGTGTGCCGGCCAAGAGCGTTTCGGCGCCGTCGAGGTACGCGTACGCCTCACTCGGACGCGCCGATTGCAAGGCAAAGGCGAATGCCGCCGCGGCGGCCGCCACCTTGTCGTCGTCGGTCGCGCTCTCGGGGATGTCGGCAACGGCGACCTCGGCGCGTTCCGCCCTGCCGGTCTCGAGGCGCTGGAAGCCGATGCGCACCGTGAGCTCGGGCTCGCCTTCGACCTCGTAGAGCGCCGTCATCACCTGACCCGCGCCGAGCTGCGGCAACGACGCCTCCGAAAGCGGGTGCACACGACCCTTGCTCGCCAGCAGCTGTACATCGACGTTGCGTGCCGCCGGCAGCATCGTGCGCATCATCGGATCGAGGAACTGCTCGCGCACCTCGGCGAGCTCGCGCAGATCGGCGTGCACGTCGTCGCCGACGAGCTCGGCGAGCTGGACGTCCACGGTGGTTTCACCGAGCGTGAGCATCGACGTGCGAACGCCGTTGCGGACATAGCTCACGAGCCGCTCGGAGAGATCCTGGGTGTCGAGGCGCATGCCGCCCGCGCCCACCAAGAGGACATGACCGACGCGGCCAAAGCCCGAGGTGCTGCGCGCGACCTGATAGGCGCGCTGGACCGCCTCTGAAGACAGCGGCCGGCGCTCGCGCTGGGTAGCGAACAAGACAGCCAGCGCCTCGTTAATGAGCTCGTGTTTGCCGCCGTTCGTCGAGGTCAGCACCATCTGTCCGCTGCGGCCGACATCCATGATGGCGATGGTGTCTTGCTCACCCAAGGTGGCCACCAGAGCGCCGAGCGCGCTGCGGGCGAGGTCGCGCGTGACCCCACTCTTGTTCACCGCGGCGGCGTCGACGGCGATGGCTAGGCTCGTCGGCGTATGCTCACCCCAACTGCGCTCGCGCCCGACGACTCCCAAGCGCACCAGCTTCTTCGACGGGTCCCACGGCGCCGGCATGCTCGACATGCCGACACGCACCGGCGCGCTGCCCTCGGAATCGACGTCGGTATACTGAAAATAATCGACGATGGCGTCCGTCTGCACGAGCGGCACGGGAGGAAGCTCACCCGCTTCGAGGTACCGCCTGACGTTGGCGATGGTGTTGGCGGAACGCGAGGCGCCGGCGGCGCTGGTCAAGACGCGCGCCGCGCTGCCGTCGAGAACACGCGGCTTGTCGCCGAGCCCGCCGTGGCCGGTATGCCAGAGCACGAAGCCGACGAAGGCCGCGGTGAGGCCGAACGCATAGGCGAGCGTCCAGCGCGCGAAGACCCGCTGCTCGCGCACCATGGCCAAGACGCGACGCTCTTCCAGCGGCGCCGCCCCTGGATCTTCGGCGACGCGCTGCAAGGTCTCGGCGACGACCGAGGCGGAGGGCGTGTGCCGCGGCATGTCGCGCAGGATGTCGTCGATGGACTTCATTGCGCCTCCCGCTTCTCGCGCAGGTCGCGGCGATCGAGGGCCTTCTGCAGCGCCGCGCGTCCGCGCTTCAAGTTGGTCTTCACGCTCTCGAGCGGCATGGCGAGCGCGGCGGCGGTCTCCTCGAGCGAGAGCTGCTCGACGCAGCAGAGGACCACGACCTCACGCTGCTTGAGCGGCAGATCGCGCATGTGCCCGTCGAGAAAATCGGCGAGCTCCGCGCCTTCGCGCGCCACCTGCAAGCCGGGCTCCGGAGCTTGCGACTCGGCCATCTCGGCAGGCGAGAAGACACGCGCCCAGACCGAGCGCTTGCGGAAGTGCGAGCGCACCGCGTTGGCGGTGATGGTGAAGAGCCACGGTTTCAAGGGCTGTGTCGGACGATACGAAGCCGCGGCGCGATGCACGCTGAAGAAGACGTCCTGGAAGAGGTCGTCGGCCGCCGCCGGCGGCACGCCACAGCGGATGATGTACCCGTACACGGGCGCGCGAAAACGATGCACGAGCTCCTCGAACGCCGCGCGATCGCCTTCGGCATAACGCGGCAGCAGCTCACGCTCGTCGCGGGATAGGGCTTTGAGCCCCATTCGACCTCCGGGTACGACCGTGAGAGCGCTCACGACCGGCTTACGCCCCAGTTAGACGTAAGAGGTCAGTTTACTGTGCACGAAAGGCGCTTGGCGACGCTAAGTACCGATTCGGCAGGTCGTCAGAACAAAATCGCTGTATTTACGCCAGGTTACTTCAACCCGCAGGCCCGTCGGAAAGACCTTGGACCAAACCTCGGCGCTGCCATCCGGCTTCGGAGTGACTTCGACCTCTTCGTGGGCCACGTACCGGCGCACGTACGGGTCGAGTGCTTTGTAGATCGCTTCCTTGGCCGAGAAGCGCAGCGATAGCTCCAAGGCACGCTGGGCGTCCGCCATGGCGCTCACTTGGGCGAGCTCTCGCGCCGTCAGGATGTGCGAGGCGAGATCGTCCGAGGGTCCGGGTAGGCCTTCGACGTCGACACCGTAATACGCGCTGGTGTCGTTCGTGACCAACGCACACGCCACCTCGTCCTTGTGACTGATCGAGCCGCGCACGGACGCCGGCAGCACCGGGGCTCCGCGGTCGTCGGAGAGGATTGGACCATCGGCGAGACTGAGGCGACGCAACAGCTCGCGCATGGCGTATCGCCCCCCCGCGTAAGTCAGCTTGCGGCGCACGGCGAAGCGCTGCAGAGGCTTGCGCTCTTCTTCGTGCAGCGCCGCGACCAACGCTTCGAGCGCCTGCGCGTCGTTGGGCGTCGGTAGCGCGAAGCCCAGCATTTGGCCATGGCTACCTGTTAGGTCGAAGAGCACCTTGAGCATTGCTGGTCAGTCTAGGTGAAGCGCGCTGTAAGCGCACCCCACCAGGCTCGGGCGGCACCATGGCGTCGATGCTGCGCAGGACCCGGTTGCCATTGGCCCAATAGTGACGGTGGCCGATGTCATCGACCGAGACGTTGAAGATGCGACGTCCCTGGAGCTCGTTCGGGGCGGGGATCGGGTTCATGCCGATCTGGGACTCGTTGCGAACACGCGCCACAGCGCCCAGGATCCAGTCGTCGGCGCGATAGAAATTGACGACGCTGCCGCGCACTTGGCCGAGCGCCCGTGGCGACAAGACAGTCGCCGCGGTGCCGCCGAGAAAAACGGCCCGGCGGATATCGTAGTCGCGGAGCTGACCGCGCTCGAGCGCCTCGCGCAAGACGGCGGCACCCATCGAATGCGCGAACACATGCACCGGCCGGTCGTGGAGCGGGATAGGGATGCTCGCTAAAACGGACGAGAAATTGGCGCCGACTTCGCGTGCCTCGGCGTGTGCGCGATTGACCTCGGCGACTCCGGCTTCCGCGACGTCGTCGCTCAAGCGGTCATAGCGCCAGAAACGCAGCAGGCCGAGGAAGAGCTCGCGCTCCGCGGGTGGCACTGGGCACGTCGTCGTCCAGTGCACCATGACGACGCTGCCCGGGAACTCGATGCGCGACAGCCGCAACGCCGCGCCGCGGATGTCGTTATCGTCGACGTAGCACTGGCCCAAGATGGCGACGTTCACCGGCCCCTGGGACGAGCGCCGGACGACGGTCACGCGCGCGATTTCCTGACCCGTGGTGGGCGAGCGGACGACGGTTACGGGTAACCTCGGGGAGGCCGCGATCTCTTCGTCGGTCGGGGCAGGCACCAGCGGCGCCGCGGGCAGTCGCCGTGAGTCCGATCCGTTCAGGACGGTGAGCGTAGGAATGTCACCCATCTCGTGGACGGGTATCGCCCTGGCTCGAGCAGGGTTGCGCGGCGCCCCGTGACCTCGTGGCGCTCGGGTAAAGCCAGCTAGAACGTGTACTTGATCATCGGCGAGAGGCCGAGGAACACGCGCGACGGCGACAGCGGCGCGAAGGCCGTCACTTCCATGCCGACCGAGAAGTGGCGGACGTGCACGTAGTACTCGAAGCCAATACCGCCGAGCACCGCGGCGCCCTTTTCCGCGGCTTCCACTTGGTTGCTCGCCGAGGCGTAGGCGACACCGGCGCTCGCCAGGAGGTCGAGACGATCGGTGAGGTCGAAGGCGAGGCGCGCCTGAAGGCCGCCGTAGGCAATCGAAAGGTCACGCACGTAGTCGGCGCGACGCCCCGAAGCGAACATGTTGCCGACGACCGCTTGGACAGCGACGTGCTCGGTCAGATCGTAACCGACGTTGAGCTGGAGCCCCGCGACACCACCGAGCTCTTCGCTCGCGCCCGAAAGCGTCGGGTACGGGGTGCCGGGACCAACGGCCGGAGCCTCGAGCGTCTGGTCGGCCAGGGTGTAACCGCCGGTCGCCTTGGCTTCGATGTAGAAGCCGCGGACGACGCTCGCGATCGGCTGCTGCTGACGCGGCTCACGCGTCTGCACCGCTCCTGCGGACCCGGTGGTGGTTTGCGCGCTCGCCACCCAGGGCGAGAGCGTGGCGAATGCGAGAGCGAGAAGCGTCGTAGTTTTCATCAGCTCGACTTGAAGACGAAGGGATAGTTGACCTCGACGATACCGCCACCCGCAGGCTGTGGGAACCGCCACCCTTTGATTTTTTCAGCGAGGCACTGACCAACACGCGCGCTTTTGATCGTCGTCTCGGTGACCACGACCTTCTCGACCGCGCCGGTCGCCGCGATGATCCACTTCACCGCGACCTTACCCTCGAGGGTCTGATCGCGCTGGAGCTCGATCTCGTAGCAGTAACGAATCTGCGCCTTGTTGTCGTTGATGACCTTCTGGATGACCTCGCGGGGCAAGGCGCCCATGACCACCGGGGTCGACAGCGACACCATGCCGCGATCCTTGGGACCGCCGAGGCCTTTGCCGACGTTGGAACCGTAGGCGGAACCACCGCCACCCAAGCGACCAGCCGTACCGATGCCGGCAATACCGCGGCTCGTACCGATACCACCACCGGTCATGGCGCCGCCGCGGATACCGAGACCCGCGAGACCACCCGCCGTGCCGGCACCCGTGGTGCCGATGACGTTCGAAAGCGTGCCGGAGAGCGTACCGCCGCCACCACCACCGAGAATGCTACCCGCGGCGCCCGACGCGCCACCGGTGAAGAGCTTGCTGAACTTCTCGGAGACTTCCTTCTGCTTGTCGGCCTGCGACTTCTCGCGCGGCACGTTCTTCACCTGAACGTCTTGGATCTTCTTCGGCGTACGCTCGGTGATCTTTTCTTTCTCCGGCTGCTTCTTCTTTTCCTTCTCGATGATCTTCTCTTTGTCCTTCTCCTGCTTCTTCTTCATCTCCTCGAGCTTGTTCTTGGTGCTCTCGTCCATCTTCGGCGGTTCGAGGAGCAAGGCGATGACGCCCGGCCTGTCGAAGATATCTTCACGCAGCGACTCGGTGTCGTGCGGGTAGACCATGAAGGTCACGATGAGAGCCAAGTGGAAGAAGATCGACATCAACAGGAGGTTGACGTACTGGAGATCGAGGTCCTTCCAGAACGGATTGGGCAGCGCCTGCGCCGGCGGTACGAAGCGGAAGGCGAAGGTGATGCCGCCCCAGTGCACGATGGCGCGCGCGTCGGCCGGGAGCCGCACCTGATACGAGCTCTCGAAGTCGCCGTCTTTTTGCGCGAGCGACGTGCCACGGACGGCCGACAGCGGCTGCGTCTGACCGGCGATCTCGACCTCGCCGTCCATCGAGTTCGTGAACGTTAAAACGTACTCGTCGTCGATGGTGCGGATGAGCGGGAACTCTTCCTTGGGCAGACCTTCGGACGAGATGAACACGTCGGTGTTCTTGGTCTCGCCGATGGTGATCGCCTTCGGCTTACGGCGGTGGTCGATGTCGAGGAGGATGGTGCCCCAGTAAACGCGCATCTCGAGGACGCGGTTCTCCGCCGACATACCTTCCTCGGGCGGCAAGGCCGGGTGAGGCTTCGATTCGATGGCCGCGGAGCGCAGGCGCTCCTGGGTGATCCGCTGGATCGGACGCACGGCCGAGGACCCTGGATCGAAGCGCATGGCTTCGCCACCGCCGGTGGGGCCGAAAGCGGACGCCATCGCCTGGGGAGCCGGAGCTCCTTGTGGACGCGATTGCGGACTGGGACCCGAGGGCTGCGACCAAGCTTGAGGCGGCGCGCTCGCGGGCATGCCGTTGCGCGGCGCCGGCTGCTGCGCCGGCACGGTCATGTTGACGGTGGCTGCTCCACCGACCGCGTTGGCAGGGGGCGCGTAATTCGCGGCTCCGCCGAAGCCGATGACGAGCTGGGTATCGCCGATGAGCACCTGGTCACCGTGCGACAGCTTCACGCGGTGCACCTTGGCGCCGTTGACGGCGGTGCCTTGTCCCGAGCCCATGTCGGTCAGCGAAACGTCCTGACCGGAGAACTCGATGACCGCGTGGATGCGCGAGACCTTGGGGTCCTCGAGCTTTAGCTGAGCCGAGGGCAGCCGGCCGATTTTGATCGTGCGATTGGTGTCGCTATCGAATTGATGCGCGCCCAGCGGCTGGCCGCCGCGGAACACCTGCACGTTCAGCGAAACTCCCATCGTCTCCTCGCAAACGAACTCTGTCGTAAGCCCACGCTACCAGCTTCCGCCGCCAGCACAAAAAACAGAGCTACAAGGTGGTTACCGACTGCAAAATCTCGGGCCGGAAGTTCTCGCGCACCTTGATCAACCGCTGGTGGCGCAAGCGCTTCTGCGACTCGAGGTACGCGCCGTCGGGCTTCGAGAGGTCACCTTCGATGGTGTCGTCACCGAAATCCACGACCGTATGCTTGCGATAAACGACGTCGCCGCCCTCTTGCGCAAAGGCTGAACCGGCAATCGACATCACTGCCAAGGCCGCGATAACGCTTAGTATTTTGCGCACGGGGGACTCCTTCTACTGACGCTACCCAGGTTGTAGCCGAAAAGCCTCGGAATTGCGAAGAATCGCACCCGTTTACCTACCCGGGGCCCCACCACCCTTCACGATCTCTTCGAGCTGTTGCTCGATGAGCTTCGCGTCGGGATTCTCGGCGTCGCACTTGCGCGCCTCTTTGATGGTCTTCATCGCGTCTTCGGCGCGGCCCAGCTGGTACAGGATCTGGGTCCACATGATGTGCATGGGAGCGCAGGCCTCGGTATTCGACTTCGGGGTCTCCGGCACCATCGCGAAGGCGCACGCCACATTGGCCTCGGCCGGCGCCATCTTGCTCATGTCGCCGTCGTTGGCGGCCTGCTGCACGAGGCCCTGGGCGTCGACCATGAGCGCCCAAGCCGCGCCGACACGATCGGTCTCGTCGCCGATGGCTTCGAAGTCCGGCTTCTTCTTGTTGGCGACGGCGCCGCATACCGCGTCGACCGCTTCCTTGCGCTTGCGCTCGGCTTCTTCGCGGGCGCGCATCGCCACTTGATCGTTCTTCTGACGCTCGGCGTCCGCGATGAGACTGTCGACGTCTTGCATGCCGGCGTCGCCGGGGCCCGCGGCCTTGTGCGCTTTACGGTAGAGCGAGACCGCCTCGTCGTACTTGTTCAAGTGTCGGTGATAGAGGACCGCGAGGTTCCAGGTGGCGTCGACGTCGTCGGGGCTCTGCTGCAGCACTTCTTTGTAGAGCGTCTCCGCCTGGTCGTAGCGGCCGAGACCCTTGTACGAGACCGCGAGCCCGATCTTCGCGCCCTTGTTGCTGGGCTGCTCTTTGACGATCGCCTCGAAGTTTTGGCTCGCGTTGCCGAAGTCACGGTACTGCAGTGCGATGTCGGCGAGCTGGCCGCGCACCTTCACCGACTTCGGATCGTCCGCTACGGCGAGCTTGAGCTGATTCACGCCGCCGGCGAGATCGTTCTTCTCGAGCATGATCTGTGCGAGCGTCGTGTGCAGCTGCGCGTCGTCCTTGTGCACCTTGAGGCCGCGCGCCACGATGAGCTCGGCCATGGGCAAGTTGCCCTGTGCCTTGTAGCTCTCGGCGAGGATGCGGAAGGCCTCGAGCGCGCCACCGTCGCGCTTCAAGACCTGGCGGCAGAGCTCGATAGCTTCGTCGTAGCGCTTCTCGCGCACCGCGATGCGGCCCAAAGCCAAGCGCGACGTCGTGTCCTTCGAATCCTTCTGCGCCACGGCCTGGTAGATCTGGACGGCCTTCTGGGTCTCACCCTGATTCACGAGATCAGCAGCGACGTTGACCGCCGCTGGCGCGAACTCCGGCGACTCCTTGTAGAGCTTCTGATAGATCTCGCGCGCCCCCGCTTGATCGCCCTTCGCTTCCTTCAAGGCCGCGAGATTGAAGCGCGCCGCTCTATTCTTCGGATCGAGGGCAATCACTTCGTTGAGCTGCGTCTCGAGCCAAGCCGCGTCGACCGACTTGCCTTCGCCGAGGCGATCGATGTTTTCGGAGAGCGCCGCGAGCTTGGTCTGCGCCTGCTCGACATTCGACGGACCCGCGGGGGCCTTCTCGCCCACTGGGGCGGACTCACCGGCCTTGACCTCTTTGGTCTCGCTACCGCCGCCGCCGCAGCTCGCCGCGCCGAGCACGAAAGACGCCGTGACCACCAAAGTCTTCAGCGTTTTCATCGGCCACCTCCCTTGCGCTTACCTTTTTTGGGCGTTGCCTTTTGCGGCTTGGGCGCGTTTTCGCCGGCGTCCGCCGTAGCGGACTCACCGCCTTCGCCCTTCTCGGCCTTGGCCGTCGCGGTGTTGCCACCCGAGGCCGCCTTGGTCTGCTCGCCTTCGGGCACGGCTCCGCCTTGCAACGCGATGTTGACGTTCTTGTAGCTCTCGCCGTCGGGCACGATGACGCCGCTGCGCACCACCTCGAGCTTGTCCGACAAGTCGAGCTTGGCGAAACGCTCGGTGACCGGCTGGTACTCGAGCGGCCGCAGCTTCTGCAGCTGGTCGAACGCCTTCACCGACCACTTGTTGTAGACGCCGAGGTCGTTCGCCTTCTGCACGCACACGCGATAGGCCTCGACCGCTTGCTCTTCGGTTGGTGCCGCCTTCGACTTGAGCTCGCCGCGCAACATGCCCTTCTGCTCGTCGGTAAGTGGTTGACCCGAGATCATGTTCGGGATCGGCGCGTTCACCAGCTTGTCGACCGAGTCCTTGTAGAGCTCGCCGATCTGGAAGAGCGACGCCAAGCCCCACTCGGCCGTACCGATGGTGACGATGTCGGTGTACTGCTTCACCAGCTTGTCGCGGGCGCGCACCTTCTCGGCGATGCTGTCCTGGAACTTCTTGATGGCCGCGTCGTTGGTCGGATTCATCAGGGCGATCTTCATCGCCTTGTAGGCCTTCACGTCCTCGTCGAGGGCCTGGAACTTCAGCTTCGCCACACCTTCGGCGCAGCCCGCGAGCTCCTTCTTGTCGACCTGGCGCTGCCAGCCGGGCCAATTGCGCAGCACGAAGGTGTCGGTCTCTTCGGCACCTGACTTGTTGTTCACCTTGCGCATCACCTCGCCGCGGCGGAACTGAGCGACGCAGAGGTGGTCGACGCTCTTGCGCGCATAGCTCTGGTTGCGGATGTACGCGAAGTAGCAATCGTGCGCTTCGATCCACTGCTTGTCGGCGGCTTGCGAGCGCTTGCCGTGGTTCTTCGCCTCGATGGTGCGCGCCTGATTCTCGTAGGCTTCGCATTGCGAGAAGGCGATATTCGCGACCTCGTCGTCGCTCGGATAGGCCTTGATGAAGGCGTCGCGGTCCTTCTTCGAGCCGGCGATGTCACCCAGGGTCGCGCGGTAGATACCGGCGTTGTAGAGCGCGTCCTTGCTGCGCTTGTCGGTCGGATAACGCTGCGCGAAGAGCTCGAGGTACTGCGCGGCGTTGTCGAAGTCGACGATGCGCTCGTAGGATTGCGCGATGTTGTAGAGGGTCTCGGGCACGAGTGGTGAGTCCGGGAGCTTTTCGACGAGGAAGCGACGCACCTGGTTCGCCTGGTCGGCGCGGTTCGCGAGGTCGTAGTTGATCGACGCGTTGTAGACCGCGTCGTCGGCGAACTCCGACGTCGGGAACTTCTCGTAGAACTGCATGTACGCTTTGGCGGCGGTCACGTAGTTCTTCTTCTCTTCGTATTCGCTCTTGATGAGCGAGAAGGTCGACTGCTCCTCGATGCGCGCGAACTTCGCCTTCTCGGCGTCGCCGCACGCTAGCTTCGGCGATTCGCGGTACGCTTGAGCGGCCGCCTTCAGGGCGCGGAAGTTTTTCTGACCGTTGTAGATGTCGAGCGCGAGGTTCGCGGCGTAACAGGCGACCTCGTTCTCCGGATGGTTGGTCACGATGTCGTGGAACGCCGGCGCCGCGTCGTCGAAGTGATTGTAGGTGTAGTAGATGCGCGCCATCTTGTAGCGGATGGCGACGATTTCATCGCCTTCCTTACCGACGTACTGGATGTAGCGCTGGCAAGCCGCGATGAGGTCTTGCTTGATCTGGGGAATTTCCTTCGGCTCGGTGCCGCTGATCTCGGGCGGGTTGGTGCGATCGAGATCCTGCACGAGCTGATCGTAAGAGCGGACCGACTCTTCGGCCGCCGCGAGGACGATCTTCTTCTCACGCTCGTCGGTCGGCGTCGGGTTCATGAGCACGACCATGTCGTAGTTCTTGGCCGCGTCGTGGAACTTCTCGAGCTTGTAGAGCACTTCCGCGTAGTAGAAGCGCATGAAGAAGACGTAGTTCACGTCGGCGCCGGGCGTCGGCTTCGGGAACACGTCGAGGTAGTGCGAGTAGAGATCGTGCGCGAGCTGGTAGTTGCGCTCTTGCGCTACGCCACGGAGCTTCTTGGCGTCGGCGTGGTACTCCATCGCCAAGCGACGAAGAGTATTCTCGGCGATCTCTTCGGCCTCGCGGAGGTCCTTGTCGATCGTCTTCTTCTCGTCGTCGGAGAGGTCGCCCTTCTCTTTGCGATCACGGACCTGATGGAAGTACTCGGTGAGCAGCTTCACCTGCACGACCGTCGCCTTGGGGTCACCCAAGCGTGACGAGGAGTCGACGATGCGGCCCTGGAAGATCGGGATGCGGGTCGAGCGCGGATAGTTCTTGATGAGGTCGCGGTAGACCAGGATGACGTTACGGTGGGCGCCCTGGCTGATGTACCAGTTGCCCAGGCGCTCCATCATGTCCTGCACCGCGCCCTTGCCGCCGATCTTCAGGAAGGTCCCGTAGGCATTCTTCGGGTCGCCAATGTTGGCGTAGGCGCGGACGTAGTCCTTGATGCCTTCCTTACGCAGGGCGATCTTGCCCTTGGTGTCGAGCGTGGCGCTCGGGTCCTCGGAGATGGTGATGACCTCACGGAAGCGCTCGAGGGCAAGGTCCCAGTCCGCCGTGTTCACGTAGCACCAGCCTTGCCAGTACACTGCGTAACCGTAGACCGGACTGGTGGTGAACTCGGCGGCCTTCTTGTAGGCGCGCAGCGCCTTCTGCACGTCCTTCTTGGTGTCGAAGTAGTACTCGCCGATCATCAGCCAGGCGTTGGGCACCCACTGCGACTCGGGGAAGTCCTTGATGATGCGCGTGAGGTACGGCGCGCCGTCTTCGCTGCGCTCCATCTCCATGAGGGCGCGGCCGAGGTAGAACAGCGTCTTCGAGTAGTCGGTGTAACCTTGGCACTCGTCGACGATCCACCGGTAGTTGCTGACCGTCTCGTTCTGCAGCGCCTTTTCCATGGCTGCGAAGCGGCCGCGATCCTTCTCGGGTGTGTTGAAGTCCTGCGATTTGTAGAAGGCGCGCTTCGATTTTTCCCAGTTGAGGTCGGCAACGCGGAAGCGGACCGGCGCGGTCTCGTCGCACTTGGTCTCGAACTGCAGGAGTTGCTTGGCGAGCTGGATCTCTTCGTCGAGCTTTTCGTCGGCGAGCGCCTGCATACCGACGCCTTGGAGCTCCTTGGCCGACAGCACCGGCCCCTTGGAGTCATCGAGGTTGATCTTCGCCGCCTCGGTCTTCGAGGCCTTGTCGTCGAAGGCGTAGTCCTTCTTGGTCTCGAGCTTGTCCTCGCGCTTGATGTCGTCGCGCTTCTGGAGCGGCTTCTTGCTCTTGGCTTTGCCCTTCGCCTTACTCTTCGACTGCGCGTGGGCGGCCGAGATAGCGGACGTCTCGATGACGACGACGGCGCCGGCCGAGAAGGCGGCGAGCAGGCCAACAGCGGCCCAGCGAGCTCTTGCGTGTGATTGTGTCACCGACTCACTCCCAAAAGGTTCCGAAACCCGTCGTCGATATCACCAGGTGCACGTCCGCATCAAAGGACATGCAATCCGCGGGGACAAACGGCGATCCCCCTTACAGTCGAAGCGCCGACTGTAAGAGCGAGCTTGTTCGGGTACCACGGATTTTAGCGACAAATCGGAGCGATGCGAGCGAATCGCTGCTATGCCTCCTGCCGTGACCACATCCACCCACGACCTGGTGATCGTCGGCGGCGGCATCGGCGGGGTCATCGCCCTGCGCTACGCGCGCGCTCACGGGCTATCGGCGGTCGTCCTCGAACAGCAAGGCGGAGTCGGTGGCTTGTGGCGCACGCTCCCGGCTTGGCAAGATCTGCAAATCCTCAAGGAAGACTGGACCCTCGGGGACGTTCCGATCGCCGGCGAAGACGCCGCGAGTGTCCGCGCCAACATCCAGGCCTGGGTCGAACGGTTCGCGTTGGCGGACGCCATCGTCACCGGTTGCCGCGTCACCGGCGCCGAGTGGCGAGGCGAGCACTGGGAGGTGCAGTCGACCCAAGGACCGTTTCGCGGCCGCTTCCTCGTGGCCGCGACCGGGGCTCACAACCGGCCGCGTATCCCCGAGGTCACGCGTCGTTCATCCACGATGGCGGAGTACCACAGCTCGACGCTGCACGATGCGTCCGTCCTCGCCGGCAAGCGCGTAACGGTGGTCGGCGGCGGTGCTTCGGCTCAGGACGTGTTGGTGCAAGCGCTCGAGCACGGCGCCGCGGAGCTTCACTGGGTCTACCGCTCGCTCAACTGGTTCACGCCGACGAGTCGTCGCAAGCAAGATGTCGTCGCGCTGCGCTTTCTGGGCAAGCAGCAGCTCCTGGGCGTTTCGGCGACGAAGATCAGCAAGCACATCAACGAGGTCATCGGCGCGCGCTTCAAACACTACGACATCACCAGTCTTCGCCCGACGTACGCCTTCGACCTCCGGCGCCATCATTTGATCCCCGGCCGCGCACGTCTGCTCGCCGAGCTGTCGACCGTGGCGCGCCATACCGGGGAAGTCGCCGAGCTCGTTGGCGACACCGTGGTCACCAAGGCAGGAGAGCGCTTCGGCTGCGACGCGATCGTGTGGGGTACCGGCTTCGACGTCGACCTCGGCTGGTTGGGCCTCGCGGATCTGACGGCGGCCAAGACCCCGCGCGAGGTCGCGCGCCGGCTCCGGGGCTTCTCACTCGCGCGAAACCACCCGAACCTGTTCGTCTTCGGCCCCGCCCTCCTCGACACCAACGGCTCGGCGCCGTTCTTCTATTGTCATCTGGCCAAGGCAATGGCCCGACACATCCTCGGTCACGACACCATCCCCGTCGAGGTCGTCGAAGACCAGGTCAACTACTTCGACCTGGTCCGCTTGTTTGCTAAAGCGGACCGACGCAGCTATCCCCCGGCGGTGTGGCGTTTGCCCTACTTGCGGCGCCTGTGGAACTGGCGCGGGACGACCCCGCTACCGCTGCCCTGACCTCAAGAGATGGAGGCCGCGATGATGGCGTCAAAACCCGCGAGCGGGCGGTCTTGCGTACCGAGCCCGTCGCCCTTCCAGAACTCGTCGAAGTGCGTCGTCGAGACGGCGGCGTCGAAGTCCCAGCGCGAGTCCTGGTAGTTGAAGCGCCCCGTGACCGCATCGAACCTGGGCGCGCTCGCGGGGTTGATGTGGTTCCAGTAGTTGCTGAAGTTGTTGAAGCGATTCATGTCGCCGTTGAACTTGTTCGCGAGCAACCAGTCATGCGCGTAGCCCACCGCCGGGCCGCCGACCATCGTCATGCGGAGAGCGTTGAGCTCCGCCTCGTTCTTGCAGCTCGCCATCAGTTGATTGACCTGCTCGCGCGACAAGTTGCGCATCGTCTCCGTGGCGCGGTTGTACAAGTAGGAGTCCTTGCCGAGCGCGCCCCAGATGCTCTTCGCGGGGTCGAAGCCTTCGGTCAGGAACTCCGTCCACGACTTGCCGCTGGTGGCCGGAGGGGCACTCGCCGGCGGAGCGGTGCTCGGTGCTGGTGCCGCGCTCACCCCTGACACGGTCGCGATGATCGCATCGAAGGCGTCGAGCGGGCGGTCTTGGGTACCGAGCCCGTCGCCCTTCCAGAACTCGTCGAAGTGCGTCGTCGAGACGGCGGCGTCGAAGT
>JBGGMJ010000052.1:0-4486 GCA_041288095.1 Myxococcota bacterium | reverse complement strand
CCTGGGCGAACAGCGTTTGCTCGGTGGTCGCTCGGAAGCTCGAGTAGGCCGTGGTCTTCAGCAGCGCGCGGCCGACGTCCTCCGCCGAGGTGATGCGGGCCGCCGTCGCGTCCGCCATGAGCTCGCGGCGTCGCTGTTCCTTGGCGAGCGCCAGCTCGAATATCGAGCCGAACATGCGCAGCAGGTAATAGGCGGGCTTGGTGGCGCCGTTGCTGCCGAGCTCGACGAGGTAGTTGCTGAAGCGGACGAGGTGCGGACCTAGTTGGCCGCTCGCCGCGGCGTCGCCGCCTTGAAAATGCGCGAGCTCGTGCGCGAGGACCGCGTCCGCTTCCGAAGACGACAGGGTGCGCAGTAGCGGCAAGCTGACGTAGAGGGTACGGCCGCTGAGCTTGCCGGAAGCGAGCGTCACACCGTTCTCGGTGACGAAGAAGTTGTCGTCGATGCCGGCGACCACGTGTGAAGGCGGCGGTGTGCGCAGGCGTGTAGCGAGATCGCGCAAGCGGGTCCACAGGCGCGGCGCATCGGCGGCGTGTACTTCCTCGGCTTCGAGCGGGGGCCCATCGTCGGGCTTGCGGAACATGCCGCGAAGCGCGGTCCACGCGGCGATCAGCGCGACGATGCCGACGACCGCGACCAGCTTCACCGAGTAGACCTGCAAGTAGATGGCGGTCATCCAATACGAGAGCCAGGTCGCCAGCGCGCCTTGCAAGAGGATCTCGACGACCGTCACGAAAGTGAGCGCCCGCCAGCCGAAGGTGAAAGCCCAGAGCTGCGCTTCGCGGCTCGTGAAGGCGATGCAGCCGAGCAGCACCGCGCCCGTGACCGCCGCGACGCCGAGCCACAGGGCCCCGTGAGCGATCTCGTGCGCCTGCGCGAACTGCCCAGCGAACGGCCCGAAGCGCACCTTGGCACGCGCGAAGTGGATGAAGAGGACGGCGATGCCCGGCACTAGGAACAGCCAGAGCACTGGCGCGAGGATGCCCTTGGCGAACTGAACCTTCACGGACGAGTTAGTCGGCATGGCGGTGGATCGTGGGAAGGGTAGCGAACCCGTACCCGTTCCGCCCGCCAAACCGACCTAACGCCCGGCGCGCACAATCGCGGAGATGCGCTGATTCATTGTCTTGCGTTCCTCCGTGGTGAGCGGGGTGGTCTCGAGGAACTCGTCGGCGATGTCCTCTTGCTCGGTGCGGCGTAGCGTCGTCAGCACGGTCGCGGCGGCGTTGGCGCGCGCCGGCCCTGGGTTCATGGTCCGCACCAAGCGGAGGGCCTCGTTCGGCTGGGCGGCGGCGATCAGCGTCGCAAGCTGACCTTGTGCGCTGGAGCGGACGTCTCCTGGCGGCAGCGCGTTGACCCATTCCTTCGCCTCCAGTGCCGGCTTACCGGCGACGATGAGCCCGACGTAGGCCGCAGCTTCGGGTGACGTGGGGTTCTCGCGCACCCATTTGATGGCCCCATCGGGATCACGCGCGAGCCAGGCGCTCATCGCGGCATGCGGATGCTCGTCATTGACGAGCGGCAACGTGTACTCGCGCTTCACGGCGCCGGCGGGATCCATGTCGACCCAAGCGGCCATCACCGCTCCGGGCGGGGCGCCGTTCAGAGCGGCGGCCGCGTCCAGCTGGACCCATGCCTTGGCCACGACGAGCGTCGCGCGCTCGCGGTCCGCCGGATCGGACAAGCGCTGCGTGTACGCCATGGCGGCCTGCGGGTCTTCCATCGCCCAGCGGTCGAGTAGGCGATCGCGCACGATGTACGAGACGCCGTCATCCGTTTGCAGGGGGAGACGCTCGACGACGACGCGCTCTTCCATGGGCGTTACATGGCGTACGACCCCGAAGAGTCGCTTGGTGCGTTCGAGACCGGCGGGAAGAGCTCGCGCTTCGGCTATCTCAGCGGACACCTTGTCGGCGCTCCAGCTGTACTCCGTAGGGGTGACCACGACGCACGGCGCCGCCGTGTTTTGGGCGTAGGTGTAACCGCCATAGGCGCCTGCGACACCGACGACGAGCGCCAACAGGACCGCGGAAGCTGCGTTCATCTCTTCACCCCCCAAATCATGCGATTGAACCCATCAAGGTAGGCAGATCGCTCCCGAAACGCTACATAGCCACGCTTTCCATGCGCGACCCCCGCTACGACATCTTATTCACGCCCGTGAAGATCGGGCCGGTCACCGCCCCCAACCGGTTCTTTCAGGTGCCGCACTGCAACGGCATGGGCCACCGAATGCCCGAGGCGCACGCCGCGATGCGCGAGGTGAAGGCCGAAGGCGGCTGGGGCGTCGTCTCGACCGAAGAGTGCGAAATCCACCCGACGAGCGATCTGTCGCCGTACGTCGAAGCGAGGCTCTGGGACGATCACGACATCCCCGCCTTGGCGATGATGTGCGACAAGGTGCACGCGTACGGCAGCCTCGCCGCGGTTCAGCTCGTGCACAACGGTGCCACCGCCTCGAACCTCTACAGCCGCGAGGTCGCGCTTGCGCCGTCCGCTCAAGCGAGCAGATCGCCGCAGCAGGCGCGGGCTATGTCACTCAATGACATTCGCGAGGTCCGCAAGTGGCACCGAGCCGCGGCGCTACGTGCCAAGCAGGCCGGCTTCGACATCGTCTACATCTACGCCGGCCACGATCTGACGCTGCCGATGCACTTCCTCCAGCGCCGGCGCAATCAGCGCACCGACATGTACGGTGGCTCGCTCGAGAATCGTCTGCGGCTCCTGCGCGAGCTGCTCGAGGACACCAAGGAAGCCGTCGGCGACAAGTGCGCCGTGGCTCTGCGCTTCGCCGTCGACGAGGGTATGGGCCCCGACGGCGTGACCGTCGAAGAGGCGAAAGACATCGTCGGCATGATCGCCGAGCTGCCGGATCTCTGGGACGTGAACGTCGCTCCGTGGAGCCGGGACTCGTCGACGAGCCGCTTCTCGCGGGAGGGCTCGCAAGAGCCGTTCACGAGCTGGGTGAAGTCGGCGACGCCCAGGCCCGTGGTCGGCGTCGGCCGCTTCACGTCGCCGGACACCATGGTGAGCATGCTCCAGCGTGGTGTCCTCGATCTCATCGGCGCGGCGCGGCCGTCGATCGCGGATCCGTTCTTGCCGAAGAAGATCGAGCAAGGCCGCGTCGATGACATCCGCGAGTGCATCGGCTGCAACATCTGCACCCTCGGCGACAACACCGTCACGCCCATTCGCTGCACCCAGAACCCGACCATGGGCGAGGAGTGGCGCAAGGGCTGGCACCCCGAGCGCATCGCCAAGGCGCCCCGTAACGAGAAGGTGCTGATCGTCGGCGCCGGACCAGCCGGTCTCGAAGCCGCGCGCGCGCTCGGCGAGCGCGGCTACGACGTCCATCTCGCCGAAGCCTCGCGTCAGCTCGGCGGCCGGGTCGCCCGTGAATCCGCGCTGCCCGGGCTTGCCGAATGGCGACGCGTTCTCGACTGGCGCGCCACGCAGCTCAAGAAGCTCACCAACGTCGAAGTCTACCTCGAGTCCGCATTGACGGCCGACGACGTGCTCGGCTTCGAAGCGCGGCACGTGCTGGTGGCCACCGGCTCGAGGTGGCGCCGCGACGGCATGGGGCGAGCGCTGACCTCGGTCGCCGGCCATGAGCGCCCCGAAGTCTACACGCCCGACGACATCATGGACGGCCGCGCCCCCAACGGCCGCGTCGTCATCTTCGAGGACGACGGCTTCTACATGGCTCCAGTCATGGCCGAAGCGCTTCTCGCCAAAGGCTGCGCCGTTACCATCGTCACCCCGGACGATGTTCTGTGCGCCTGGCTCAAGCACAACCTCGAGTACGGCCCGACGATGAAGCGCCTCCGCTCTAGCGGAGTCGAGATCGTCACCCAGCAAACCGTGCGCGCCTTCGAGGGCAATGCGGTGGTCTGCGAAGATGCATGGACCGGCGCCATCGAGTCGCGCCCGGCGGACGGCTTGCTCGTGGTCACAGCGCGCCTGCCGAACGATCAGCTGTTCAACGATCTACAGCCGCATGCCTCGACGCTCGGTTCGTTGCGCGTGATCGGCGACGCCGAAGCGCCGGGTCTCATCGCCCACGCTATTTACGGCGGTCATCGCGCCGCTCGCGAGCTCGGTGAGACGATGCCGGCGGTGCCGTTCCGCCGCCACCTGCCGCGCTTCGTGACTCCTTGATCCAGGTGTAGGCCGCGCCAAGCAGCACCGCGACGCCGACGGCGGGGAAAAAGAGCGTGAGCGCGCCGCCGTAGCCGAAGAACGAGTGGCGCGTGCCCTCGATGCGCGACCTTTCGGGACGTTCGCTGTCGACCTCGAGTGGAACATCCACTCCGACCGTGCCGTAGGCAGCTTGGTAATCCGGGTCGGTGGTCGCGTGATCGTCGACGTGGGTCTTGCCGGCTGCGCGGTAGGTATAGGTGATGCGCAGCGGATGCTTGCGGTTGATGCGCACGTGCTCGTCGATCGCCGCCGCGGTTACCGTGCCGTGCACGCGCCTGGTGTGCAGATC
>JBGGMJ010000051.1:0-23947 GCA_041288095.1 Myxococcota bacterium | reverse complement strand
AGGAAGCCCTGCGCAAGCTCCACCACAGCGACCGTCTCTCCACGGTTGGCCGGCTCGCTTCGGGCATGGCGCACGAGCTCGGCACGCCGCTGAACGTGGTCGTGGTGAACGCGAACCTCCTGCGGAACGAGGCAGGCATGTCACAGCTCGGTACCGAATCGGTCGACGCGATTCACCTCGCCAGCGACCGCATGACCAAATTGGTGTCGACGCTCCTCGCCTTCTCGCGACGCCCCAATCTTGCCAAAGCAGTCGTCGACTTGCGCGAGATTACCCGCTCGACCACCGGCATGCTCGAAGCACTCGCCCAGAGCAAAGGCGTTTCGCTGGTTCAGTCGCTGCCTGACGAGCCGATGTCGTGCGAGGCGGACGGCCTGGCGCTGTCTCAGGCCCTCGCGAATCTGGTTCTGAACGCCATCGATGCCTCGCCGCGTGGCTCCGAGGTACGTCTCGAGGGGCGCGTCGACGCTGGTCAGCTCCACCTCGCCGTCCGCGATCACGGTCCTGGCGTGCCGGCAGACCTCCGCTCGGCCGTCTTCGAGCCCTTCTTCACGACGAAAGACGTCGGCGAGGGGACCGGCCTCGGGCTATCGATCGCATACGAGATCGCTACCGCGCACAACGGCACCATCGAGCTCACGGTGGACGAGAGCGGCAGCGTCTTCACCCTGTCGCTACCACGCGCGGGGTGGGAAAGCGGGAGCGCGGCATGAAGCGCATTCTGTTGGTCGACGACGACAAGGATTTCGGACGTACGCTGGAGCGGAGCTTGCCGTCAAAGGGCTTCGAGCCTCGCTGGGTAGCGACGGCGGCGGACGCCTTGGACGCCATGGCGGAGACCGAGTTCGCGGCGGTGCTCTGCGACGTGCGCATGCCCAAGGTCGACGGCCTCGCGCTCTGCGCCGACATCGTGGACCGCCGGCCCGACCTGCCCGTCATCTTGCTCACCGGGTTCGGCACGCTCGACGCGGCGGTCGCCGCCCTACGCGCCGGGGCCTATGATTTCCTGTCGAAGCCCGCGAGCCTCGACACCATCGCCTTCGCGCTCGAGCGCGCGGTTCGTCATCACGAGCTGCAGGCGGAGGTGCAGCGCTTGCGCCGCGTCGCGAGCGAGGCGCGTATCGAACATTCGCTGGTCGCCAAGAGCGCGGCGATGCGGCGCGTCCTCGAGGCCGTTGGACGGGTGGCCGACTCGCCGGCGTCAGTGCTCATCTCGGGTGAGAGCGGCACCGGCAAGGAGGTGGTCGCGCGCGCCATCCACGACAATAGCGGCCGCAAGGATCGACCTTTCCTCGCGGTGAACTGCGCCGCCATGCCTCCACATCTGCTCGAGAGCGAGCTCTTTGGTCACGTGCGCGGCGCCTTCACCGATGCGCGCGATGCCCGCTTGGGGCTCTTCCGCGAAGCCCAGGGCGGCACCGTCCTGCTCGACGAGATCGGTGACATGGCCATCGAGCTGCAACCGAAGCTCCTGCGTGTTCTCCAGGAGCGCAAAGTGCGGCCGGTCGGCTCCTCACAGGAGATTCCGATCGACGTGCGCTTCGTCTGCGCCACCAACCGCGATTTGGAAGAGCGGATCGCGGCCAAGCAGTTCCGCGACGACCTCTATTTCCGCATCGCCGTGGTCGAGATCGCGCTGCCGCCGCTGCGCTTGCGCGGGGCCGAGGACATCCTCGCCATTGCCGCCAACGCGGTGTTGCGCTTCGCCGGCGCCCAGAACAAAGACGTGAAAGGCTTGTCGAAGGCCGCCGCCGAGAGGCTGCTCGCTTACGACTGGCCGGGGAACGTGCGTGAGCTCGTGCATTGTATGGAGCACGCCGTGATCATGACGAGCTACGACCAGATCGGCGTCGACGACTTGCCGCCGAGGCTCGCGCACCCACGGGCGGGCCACAACGTGCCGGTCAGCGATGCCGAGCTTGTGAGCCTCGACGTCATGGAGCGCCGCTACGTCGAGAAGGTGCTGGCGGCTCTTCATGGCAACAAAGCGGCGACGGCGCGGGTGCTCGGCATCGAGCGGCGCACGCTCTACCGCAAGCTCGAGGCTTGGGGGCTTTCGACGCCCGCGGAGGTCGAGCCCGAGGCGCGCTAGCGGAAGAAGAAGGAGTGCAGGATGTCGACGATCAAGTCGCCGACGCTCAAGATGCCGTCGCCGCTGGGCTGGGGCGTCTGGCTGCTCACCATCTTGGTGATGTTCTCCGAGCGGTGAGCCGGTGGTGGATCTTTGACCTCGACGCCACCCCCGCGTAGCCAGGCGAGGACCTCCTCGAGCTCGTGCAGGTCGAACCACATGCCGTGCTTGGCGCAGATGTCGACGATGACTCCGCTTTTGCGACCGTAGTTCTTGCGTTGCATCACGGCGTCACACTCGATGCAGCGGCGGTATGCCGGCCCGGCTTGCGGGCGCACGTTCGACGGGATCTTGGGGTTGTGCGCGCTCTCCAGCCGTGCATGCTCCCGCGCTCTACTTGCCAGCGCGCCGAACGCATGACGGTCGAGCCACACTCCGCCGCAGTGGACACACTCGAGCAGCGCCACGTCTTGCAGCTCTCGGTGGTGCAGAGCCGGATGGTCCGCGCAGACCGGGCAGCTCTTCTCGCCGGGGTGGGCCGCCTGCTCGGGAGAGACCAAGGTGTCGCCGCAAGCGCGGCAGTAGATGTCGGTGGCGCTGGCGCGGGCGCCGCAGCCGGAGCAAAGGCCGGTGAGCTGCTTGTCACGCAAGGTGAATGAGGCGCCGCAGAAGCCGCAGGCGTCGGCCTTGGTTGGCCGGGAGCCGCCACAGGACGAGCAGCGAATGACCAGGCTGTCGTGGGGCGTGATGTCCCGGACCACGATGGTGGCCCCGCAGTGACACGAAATCGCCGCGCCGGTGTTGTAGGGGCTGGTGTCGAAGACGCGAGCGCAACTCTCACAACGGGTCTGACGCGGCGCGGTGGTCGGCACCGGGGCATTTTACGCGGCGTTTCCAAAGCTTGCACGCGTGATGTAGGTCACGTGGGTGAATGAAGGGCGAAGCTTCGGCGTCGCAGGCAACACAGGAGCGGTTCCCATGAAGGCATCGATGATGGTGGCGGCGTTGATCGCCGGCGCGAGCTTCCCGGCATTCGCGGGCGAAGCGCAGATCATGAACGACGTCGACGCCGAGGCGGCGCGTGCCGAGGGCTCTCCCAGCGCCCCGGCAAACGAGCAGCAGCAGCTCTCGAACGACATGAACGAGGCGCACGAAGCCGTGGTCGAAAAGACCGAGGCCAGGGCGGTGCCGCCCCCCATGGTCGAGGGGAAAGCCGAGAGCGACGAGCAGAGGAACCCGATCAAGCGCGAAGGCTTCACGTTCGAGCTCGGCGCCGGCGTGCATTACACCACCGAATACATCGATAGCGACCGACGCGTGGCCGGCGCCTTCGGCGGCAGCATCGGCTACTTCTTGAACGATCAGACGGCGCTCTTGCTGCGCATCGTCGCCTCGTCGGTGGACGACAACGAGAACGAGATCGTGTTCGCCGACGGCGAGGACCGCGATGCGGTCCGCTATCACGGACGCGCCACGTATTTCATCGGCCCGCAGATCCAGTTCTTCCCCATCGACCGCTTCATGCTCGCGGCCGGCGTCGGGCTCGCCGGCAACTTGGAGACCGTTCGCCTCTCCGTCGAAGACACCGACGACGGCGATTTCCACGACACCCAAGGTAGGGCGGGCGTCGGCATGTCGCTGCGAGCCGGCGTGACCGTCTACCAACGCAAGGACATCGCCGCCTTGCGCATCGGGGTCGAGGCCCTGCCTATTTACCTCGACGACGAGTGGCGCATCTCGACAGGTCTGGTGGGCGAGCTGCAAATCTTCTAGATCGGCGACCGTGGCACGGTCGCAGACCCTCACCATCATGTTCACGGACATCGCGGGCTTTACGGCCCGCACGTCCCAGCAGTCGCGCGCCGAGAACGCCGCGATGCTGAAGGCCCACGACGACCTCCTGCTGCCCATCGTCAGCCACTTCGGTGGCCGGCGGATCAAGTCGATCGGCGACGCCTTGCTGGTGGTCTTCACATCGCCGACCGACGCCGTCCGCTGCGGTATGGCCGTGCAGGACGCCTTGCACGCGCACAACAAGGCGATGCCGCCCGAGGGCGCCATGCACGTCCGCGTCGCCCTGAACCAGGGTGAGGTACGAGTCGAGAAGGGCGACGTTTTCGGCGAGCCGGTCAACATCGCGGCGCGCATCGAGGCGCTGACGCCCGCCGATGAGGTCTATTTCAGCGAGTCGGTCTACCTCGCCATGACCAAGGCCGAGGTGCCGAACGAGCGCGTCGGGACCCACGAGCTCAAGGGAATCCCCGAGCCGGTCACGGTGTATCGCGTGGTGCCCTTCAAGAGCGGCGACACCTCGTTGCCGTTCGGCGGCTTGCACCGCTCCGTCACGGCCAGGGGCCAGGCCATCGTCCACGCCACCGCTCAGGCGCGCGCCGTGGTCGGGAAGTTGCCCCCGCGCAAAGTGGTGCCGGTCGTCGCCGCCGTTGCCTTGGTTGGGCTGCTCGCCGTTCTGGTGCCGCGCGCTTGTGGCTCGGTGCGGGGTGAGGCCGAGCAGCTGCTCGCCGCCGGCCGCATTGCCGAGGCCGACGCCAAGGCGCAGGAGCGTCTGGTCGACGACCCCAACGACCCCGAGGCGCTCTTGGTCTCGGGCCACGTCGCCTTTGCCCGCGGCAATCGCCAGAGCGGCATCAAGGCTTACGAGCGAGCGCTCGCCGCCGACGGCTCGCTACGCGACGATCCCCGCTTGGTGAGGAACCTCGTCGACGCCCTGACGTCGGTGGGGAAGCCGGCGCAGGACGTCCTCGTGGCCTACCCGAACGGCGTGGCGACGAGCGCCTTGGTCGAGCGCAGCCGCCAGCCGGGTTATTGGGGACGTCGCCGGGCGAACGAAGTCCTGGCGCAGACCGGTGAAGGTGATCGCATCGACGAGGAGCAGACCGCTTTAGCGGACTTGAAGGAAGCTCCCGACTGCAGTCAGCGGCTCGCCGCGGTGAAGAAGGTCCGCGAGCACGAAACCAAGGCCGCCTTGCCGCAGCTCAAGGAGCTCGCGAGTGATGGTTTCATCAACTCGTTCAAGAACGGTTGCCTGCAAAAAGAGGCAGCCGAGACCATCAAAGCGCTCGAGTAGAGCCCGCGCCGCCCTCGTGGTGGCGCGAGCTCTCGACTCTCACAGCTCCAGGGCTTGAGCCGCCGCGTGCATCGTCGCCGCGATGCGCACCGCGTCGTTGACGTTCTCTTCGGTGAGACCGCCCTTGATGACCACCTCTTCGTGGCTGCGCACGCAGGCTTCGCAACCGTTGATAGCGCTCACCGCGAGACAGGCCAGCTCGAAGTCGATCTTGTTCGACAGCGGCTTGGCGATGCGGTTCATGCGCAACCCGGCGCGCAGCGTCTTGTAGACCTCTTTCGTCTCCATGAAATGACGGAAACGATAGTAGACGTTGTTCATGGCCATGAGCGCCGCGGCCGCCTTGGCGTCCTCGAGGATCTCGGTGGACACTTTCGTGGACGCATCGGCCAGGACGGCCTCGCGCAACTTGGGGTTGCGCGCCGCGAGCGCGCTCGCCACGGCGACCATCCAGCGCTGCGCATCGTTGAGCGACGAGGAGTCGAGCACCGATTGCAGGTTCAGCCGGATGTCCGCCGCGGCGTCGGGCAGCGCGTCGCGGAGTGCTTCGATGTTGCTCATGGGTTGAGGGTCGCCTGACCCTTCTCCCAGTTGCAGGGGCAGAGCTCGTCGGTCTGCAAGCCGTCGAGGGTGCGGATGACTTCCTTGACGTTACGACCAACCGAAAGGTCGTTGACGCTGACCCAACGGATCGTGCCCTCGGGGTCGACGATGAAGGTGGCGCGCAAGGCGACGCCCTCCGACTTGTGGAGGATGCCGAGGTCCTGAGCGAGCTCGCGCTTGATGTCGGCGAGCATCGGGAAGGGCAGGTCCTTCAGATCCTTGTGGTTGTTGCGCCAGGCGAGGTGCACGAACTCGCTGTCGGTCGAGGCGCCTAAGACCTGCGCGTCACGCGCCTTGAAGTCCTTGTTCATGCGGCCGAATTCGGCGATCTCGGTGGGGCAGATGAAGGTGAAATCCTTGGGCCAGTAGAAGAGGACGAGCCATTTGCCTTCGTGGCTCTTTTCGGTCATCTCGGCGAACTCCTTGCCCTTATCGAGGCTAACGGTCGCCAGCATCTTGAACTTCGGGAGCTTGTCACCAACGGTCAACATCGTTCGTATCTCCGTGCCCGCCTGATCCGGCGAGCAAACAAAAGTGGAGGCACATAGTGCTTACACCACGGGGACGGTGCAAGAGAAGAAAGTCGGAAAAACGACACCGATATACCGGTGCTCATCTACCTGTATTTCGGTGTGCACCTTGATTTTTTCTCCGGATCGGCTTTAATTGGGTGTCGATGTCGATTGCGCACGCCATGCCTGAGCTGCAGACCACGTTGGAGCGCGGTGAGAGTGATCTCGACGATCTCCTGCGCCGTGGCTTGGATTGGATCGAGCGCGTCGCGCCTTACGACCTCGCGGCGGTGCTCGTGCTCGAGGGCAATCACCTCGTCGTGCGCTGTGCCCGAGGCAAGCTCGCCAGCGAAGCCGTGCGCGGTCATCGGCTCGACCTTGCCGCGTTTCCGACGATCCGCGAGGCGCTCGAAACGCGCCGCGCTCGTGGCTTCTCCGAAGACGACCACGCCCATGGCGACGGCGATCCGTTCGACGGCGTGCTCGATCTCGCGCCCGGCCACTCCTGCATGGTCGTGCCGCTCTGCGCCGGCAACATCAACTATGGCGTCATGACGCTCGACCGCGAGCGCTGCGAAGCGTATGCGCCGAGCATCGTCAATCTCGTCGAGGTCTACGGACAGGTCTTGGCGCTCGCCATCGTCAACGCACAGCGCGGTGTGAGCCTCGCGCGTTTGCACGAGCGTGACCGCGAGCACGTGCGTCTGCTCGAGCGCGAGCTGGTCGGCACCGCGCTCCTCGATCACGACGACAGCAACGACTCACCCATGCGCCGCTTGGTGACGCGCGCCCGCCAGGTCGCGATGGCGGACACGCCGGTGCTCATCTGCGGCGAGGACGGCACCGGCAAGGGACGCCTCGCGCGTGCCGTGCACGGCTGGAGCAAACGGGCAAACGAGCCGTTCGTCGCCGTCGATTGCAGCAGCGAAGAGGACTGCGAAGGCGAGCTCTTCGGCAGTGGTGGCTCGCGTGGCCGCGTCGATCTCGCTCGCGGCGGTACCTTGTACCTCTCGAGCATCCACGTGCTGCCTTTGGTCTTGCAACGCCGGCTCTTGCGCGCCCTCGACGCCGCTCCCGACGTTCGTTTGGTCGCCGCCAGCTCGCTTGCCGCTTTCGAGCTCGAAGCCGAGGTCGGTGTCGGCCACTTCGACGCCGAGCTCTTCGAGCGGCTGGTCGCCTTCACCTTGAATGTCCCAGCGTTGCGCGAGCGCAGCCGCGATCTGCCTCATCTGTGCGCGGCGTTGTTGGCCGACATCGAGCGTCGCACCGGTCGCCAGGCGCTCAGCGTCAGCGACGACGGTTTGAAGAAGCTCGCGCGCTATGGCTGGCCGGGCAATGTCCGCGAGCTCGCCACCGTGCTCGAGCGCGCCGCCATCGTCGCCAAGGAGCCGGTGATCGACGCCGACATCCTCGACGTGCGCTCGTCCGCTTCCGCGGATGAAACGAATGTACCTACCCTGGCCGACGTGCAACGGCAGCACATTGCCCAAGTGTTGAAGTTGACGAACGGCCGAATCTACGGTGCGCGAGGCGCGGCAGCCCTGCTGGGCCTCAAGCCATCGACCCTACAAAGCAAGATGAAGAAACTCGGACTAACGCGAGAAGCGGACGCGAGGCTCAAATGAACGGCGTAGACGTTACCAACGGGCGGACCGGCGAAGATGTAACACCCCGCATTCGCATCCTCGTGGCTGATGACCACGCAATCTTGCGCAGCGGCCTGCGCATGTTGATCAACACACAGAGCGACATGGAGGTCGTAGGCGAGGCGGTCGATGGCGAAGACGCCATTCGCCGGGTCGGCGAGCTCGACCCCGACATCGTCCTGCTCGATCTGTCGATGCCCGGGATGGGCGGTATCCGTGCTCTCGAAGTGATCCGCGAGCGCTATCCACGGACGCGGGTGCTGGTGCTCACCATGCACGACGAATACGCCTACGTGCGCTCGGTGCTCGCCGCCGGCGGCGCCGGCTTCGTGGTGAAGCGCGCCGCGGATGCCGAGCTGCTCTCGGCGATCCGTACCGTGAGCCAGGGGCGGTCGTACATCGACGTGTCTCTTGCCAGCACCGGCAGCCTCGAGGAGATCGTCAATCCCAAAGCGGGCGACCGCGACGGTGCTTGGCGTGACGTACGCTTGTCGCAGCGCGAGCGCGAGGTGCTGACCAGCGTCGCGCACGGCTACACCAACCAGCAGATCGCGGACAGCTTGGGCCTCTCGGTGAAGACCGTCGAGACCTATCGAGCCCGCGTCGCCGAGAAGGTTGGCCTGAAGAACCGCGCTGACCTGGTGCGCTACGCGCTCGACGCCGGCTTGCTAGCGCCCGAACGCAGCGGCCGCGCCTTGTCGGCGACGGACGACAGCAACCAGCAGAGCAGCTAGCGCAGCTTCAGGCTCGCGAACGGGTTGTTCGAGAACTTCGGCTTCTCGGGCTGCTTGGGTTGCTCGCGGCGGTCGCTTTGCCGGCCGCCGCCGCCACCACCGCGCCTGCCTTCATCGCGGCCGCGCCCTTGCTGCCGCTGCTGACCGCGTGAATCCGGCCGGCGTTCTTCGCGCGGTGGTCGCTCGGCGCGGACCTGCTCGCTCTTGGCGGACAGCGAGATGCGTTTGCGTTGCAGATCGATCTCGAGGACGCGCACCTGCAGCTTGTCTCCCGCTTTGACGACCTCGGCGGGGTTCTTCACGAAGCCGTTCGAGAGCTGCGACACGTGCACCAAGCCGTCCTGGTGGACACCGATGTCGACGAAGGCTCCGAAGGCGGTGACGTTGGTGACCACGCCCTCGAAGGTCATGCCGGGCTTCAGATCCTCGACGCTGAACACGTCGTCGCGGAACTTGGGCGGCGTGAAGGTTTCGCGGGGATCGCGGCCCGGCTTGGTCAGCTCGGTGACGATGTCCTTCAACGTCAGGGCGCCGACGCTGTCGTCGACGTATTTCTCGACGTCGATGTTCTTGGCGAGCTCGCGATTGCCGACGAGCACTTTGACGTCGACACCCAGATCGCCTGCGATGCGCGCCACCAGCTCATAACGCTCGGGATGCACCGCCGAGTCGTCGAGTGGGTGATCGCTATTGCGGACGCGCAGGAAGCCCGCGGCTTGCTCGAAAGCGCGGGGCCCGAGGCCGGCGACGTCGTGGAGGCCGGCGCGAGTCTTGAACGCGCCGCGCTCCTCGCGGTGCGCGACGATCTTCTTCGCTAGAGCTGGGCCGATACCAGCCACACGCGCGAGGAGCGGGGCGCTCGCGGTGTTGAGCTCGACTCCGACGTGGTTGACGCAGCTCTCGACGACCTCGTCGAGCTTGCGGGCGAGCAGCGGCTGGTGAACGTCGTGCTGGTACTGGCCGACGCCGATGGCTTTCGGATCGATCTTCACGAGCTCCGCGAGCGGATCCTGCAAGCGCCGTGCGATCGAGATGGCGCCACGTATCGTGAGATCGAGATTGGGGAACTCGTCACGCGCCACATCAGAGGCGCTGTAGACGCTCGCGCCCGACTCGTTGACGCTGACCACGATGACACCTTCGATCTTGGCGGCGAGGAGCGTCTTGCGCGTGAAGGTCTCGGTCTCGCGCCCGTGCGTGCCGTTGCCGACGGCGATGGCGTAGGGCTGGTGCTTGGCCACGAAGGCCGCCAGCTCCGTCGCGGCGGCCTCGGCCTTCTGCGTCGGGTAGATGGTGACGGTATCGAGGAACTTACCCGTCATGTCGACCGCGGCGCACTTGCAGCCGGTACGAACGCCCGGATCGATGCCGATGACGCTGCGGGCGCCGAGCGGTGCCGAGAGCAACAGGCTCTTCAGGTTGGTGGAGAAGACCTCCACGGCTTCGCGGTCGGCGCGCATCTTCACGTCGACGCGCACGTCGGTCTCGACGCTCGGGACGATGAGGCGGTCGTAGGCGTCCTGGATGGCGAGCGCGAGATCCTTGGCGAAGGGGGACGGAGTCGAGACGCCCATGATGGCGTGCATGCGCGCGACCAGTGGAGCGCTATCGAGCTCGACGCGCAGCTTGAGCACACCTTCGCGCTCACCGCGGCGGATGGCCAGGAAGCGATGCGAGGGGATGGTTTTGAAGGCTTCGCGGAAGGCGTAGTACTGCTCGAACTTGGTGGGACCCTTGGTCTTTTCGGGGACCGGCTCGCTGACCACGAGGCCATGCTCGACCATGGCGGTGCGCACGAGGGTGCGAATCTCGGAGTTGTCGGCGACCACTTCGGCGGCGATGTCGCGGGCGCCCTGGAGGGCTTCCTCGGGGCTCTTCACACCCCGTTCCGCGCTGACGTAGGCGGCTGCCTCGGCTGCCGGGTGGCCGATCTCGGTCTGCGCGAGGATGCGCTCGGCAAGCGGCATGAGGCCCTTTTCTTGGGCCATGGTGCCTCGGGTGCGTCGCTTGGGCTTGAAGGGCGCGTAGAGGTCTTCGAGGGCCGCCTTGGTGTCGGCGGCCATGAGCTTGGCTTCGAGCTCGGGGGTGAGCTTTCCTTGCTCGCGCACCGAGCCGACGATCGCGGTGCGGCGGTCGTCGAGCTGCGTCAGGTACTCGCTGCGCTCCTGGATAGCCCGGATCTGCACCTCATCGAGGTTCCCGGTCGCCTCTTTGCGGTAACGGGCGATGAACGGCACGGTGGCGCCGTCTTTGAAGAGGGTGAGCACCGCGTCGACCTGACGGGGGGCGACCTTGAGCTCGCTGGCCAACAGCTCTGATCTCGATACCTTCAAAGGACTTAAACTCCGGATTGCGGCCCATGGCGCTACATTGCTACCAAGGCCCGTATGCTGTCGGTCTACGTGCTCGAGAACGGCATAACCGTCAAGAAGCTCCCTTGGAACGATGACGGCACCATGCCGAAGGGTGCGGTGTGGATCGATCTGCTCGAACCGACCCAGACCGAGGAAGAGCTCGTCGAGGCGGCGCTGGGCTTAAACGCGCCGACCCGCGAAGAGATGGAAGGCATCGAGTTCTCGAGCCGCTTCTACGAGGAGAGCGACGGCATCTTCATGACGGCGACGTTGCTGACGCGCGCCGACACCGAGGAGCCGGAGCAGATCCCCTGCACGTTCATCCTCACCAAGGCGCTCCTCGTGACCATCCGCTATGGCAGCGCGCGCGCCTTCAGCATTTACGAGAGCCGTCTGCTCAAGCATCCGACGTTCTGCTCGTCGGGCGAGCTGGTCCTCATCAACCTGCTCGAGACCTTGGTCGAGCGCATGGCCGACGTTCTCGAGGCCGTGGGGCGCCAGGCAGAAGACGTCTCGCGCCACATCTTCAGCTCGCGCTCGATTGGCGGCGACGCCGCGCCCCGGCCGACGAAGCACCTCGTGCGCAAGAACTTGAACGCCGAGAACGAAAACACGCTGCAGGTGGTCTTGCGGCGCTTGGGTCGTCAGAACGAGCTCATCCACAAAGCGCAGGACAGCATCGTCAGCATCACCCGCCTCCTCGCGTACTGGCTGAACGTGAAGCCGTCGTGGTCCGCTCCAGCGGTGCGTGAGCGCGAAAAGAGCGTGTCGCGCGACTTGCGGGCGCTCGGTGAGCACGCCGCCGCTTTGTCCGCCAAGGTCGGCTTCCTGCTCGACGCGAACTTGGGCCTCATCAACATCGAGCAGAACAACATCATCAAGCTGTTCTCGGTCGTTGCCGTCGTCTTCCTGCCGCCGACGCTCATCGCCAGTATCTACGGCATGAATTTCCAGTTCATGCCGGAGCTGGCGTGGCCCATGGGCTATCCCCTCGCGGTGGTGATGATGCTGGTATCCGCGGTCACCCCGTATTGGTACTTCAAGCGCCGCGACTGGCTGTGATGCTCATCCTCCTGTCACTGTTCGTGGCGGCGCCAGCCAAGGCGCCGCCGCCGTTCGAGGGCGTGCTCCACGTCGAAGCGACCATCGAGCAGGTGGGGACCGTGAAGAGTCACGTGCTCGTGCGCAAGAACGGCGATTCGCGCGTCGACACCGTCGGCGGTGGTGTCGAGGTGCAGGTGAGCATGTTGCGATGGCACGACCAGCCCGCCCGCGTCGTCCAGCTCTTGCACGCGGAAAAGCAATGGGTCGAGCTGACCGCTGAAGCGGTCGGGGCATCGCTGCCGGAGGGGCCGCCCGAGTCACCGAAGCCCATCGACGTCAAGCGCATCGGACGCGAGCGGGTGTCGGGTGTGATGACCGAGCACGTGCAGTTGCGCGAAATGCCCTCAGGCGCGGTTATCGATGTCTGGTTGACCCCGGACGTGGCTGTCGCGGGCGCTTTCACGCTCATCGCGCCCGAGATCGGTAATGACCAGCGATTCGGCGACGCACTGGTGCGGCGTGGGTTCGGCGGCTATCCGATGAAAGCCGTGAGCAACGAGGCCGGGCACATCATCACGGTCACGACCGTGAAGGTCGAACCCAAGAAGCTCGCCGACGAGGACTTCGAGGTTCCCAAGGCGTACATCAAGTCGGCGCCGCCGAAGGCGGCCGAAGACGCGGAGGCCAAGCCGCCGCGAGGAGAAGACAGTGGAAGCAGGTGACAAAGCCCCCACATTCAAGCTCCCGTCGACCGAAGGCGGTGAGAAGTCGCTCAAGGACTACGCCGGCAAGAAACTGGTGCTGTACTTCTATCCCAAGGACGCGACCCCGGGTTGCACGCAGGAAGCCTGCGATTTCCGCGACAACATGGCGCGCTTGAAAAAGCTGGGCGTGGCCGTGGTGGGCGTCTCGAAGGACTCGCTCGAATCGCACGCCAAGTTTCGCGTCGCCCAGAAGCTCCCGTTCGAGCTCTTGAGCGACGCCGACAACGCGGTCGCTAAAGCGTACAACGCCTACGGTGAGAAGAACATGTACGGGAAGAAGGTGATGGGGACGATCCGCACCACCGTGCTCATCGACGAGAAGGGCAAGGTCGTGCAGGTGTGGTCGCCGGTGAAGGTGCCGGGGCATGTGGAGAAGGTGCTCGAGGCGATCTCCGGGTAGCCGAGAGCCGACGGGTGACGACCGAGGGTCGATTGCCGATTGCCGATTGCCGATTGCCGAGGGCCGAGGGCCGAAGCCGATGACCGAGGTTCGATCATCGGCTTTCGCTTGCCGAGTTACTTCTTCGCTTCGTCGTATAGCTTCGCAGCGGTATCCCAGTTCACCGCGCCCCAGAATGCGGTGATGTAGTCCGGGCGCTTGTTCCGGTACTTCAGGTAGTAGGCGTGCTCCCAGACGTCGAGACCGAGCACCGGGGTCTTGCCGTCCATGAGCGGTGAGTCTTGGTTGGCGGTCGAGGTCACTTCGAGCTCACCCTTGCCGTCGACGACGAGCCAGGCCCAGCCTGAGCCGAAGCGCTTGGTCGCGGCTTCGTTGAACTGGGTCTTGAACTTCTCGAGGTCGCCGAACTTCTTGGTGATGGCGTCGGCGAGCTTACCGGTCGGCGTCTTGGCGCCGTTCGGCTTGAGCCACTGCCAGAAGAGCGAGTGATTGTGGTGGCCGCCACCGTTATTGCGGACAACGGTCTTGACGTCGTCGGGCAGGCTGTTGCACTTCGCGACGAGCTCCTCGATCTCCATCTTCTGGAGGTCGGGCTTGCTCTCGAGCGCTTTGTTCAAGTTGGTGATGTAAGTGTTGTGGTGCTTGGTGTGATGAATCTCCATCGTCTTGCTGTCGATGTGCGGCTCGACGGCATCGTAGGAGTAACCGAGCTCCGGAAGCTTGAACGGGTAGGCCATTGTCGTTTCCTTTCGGACGTGACCACGTTGTAGGACGTAGACGTATTGGCCATGACCTCCTTCCAAGTCAACGACACCACCCTGAAAGAGCTCGGCTGGCCGCGTATTCGCGAAGCCCTGGTGGCGCGTTGTGGAAGCAGTCTCGGTCGGGAGCCCGCGGGCGCCCTGGGCTTTTTGGGCACCGAGAGCGAGGTCGAGACCTCGCTCGCCCGTGTCGAGGAAGCGCGGACGATTCTTCGCAAACAGCTCGAAATCCCGGTCGCTGGCGTCGACGATGTGCGGCCGGCCGTGGACCGCGTCTCCAAAGGGGCGCCGCTCGCCGCCACCGAGCTGCTCGCGGTCGCACGCGTCGCTCATGCCGCGCTCCGCGTCCGTGCCTTCGGTCGCCAGCAAGCCATGGAGGCGCCGCTCCTCGGGCGTGAAGCGCAAAACGTCCCGAACCTAGGCCCCATAGGCTCGCGCATCGACGATGCCCTCGAGCCTTCGGGTACGGTGCGCGACACGGCGAGCGATGCCTTGGCGATGTACCGCCAGCGTGCGCGGGCCCTGCACCAGCAGATCCAGGCGCGCATCGACGAGCTCCTGCGCGACCCGATGTTCGCCGAGAACCTGCGCGACAACTATTTCAGCACCCGCAACGACCGTTACGTGCTGCCCATCAATGCCTCGTTCCGCTCGCGTGTGCCGGGCATCGTCCACAACGCCTCGCAGAGCGGTCAGACCATCTTCGTCGAGCCCGACCAGATCATCGGCCTCGGCAACGAGCTATCGATCGCCGAGTCCCTCGCCGCCGAGGAAGAGAGGCGCGTCCTGCACGAGCTTTCGGAGGACGTCGCCGGGCAAGTCGAAGCGATCCGCACGGCCACCCAAGCGTTCGCATCCCTGGACTTCGTGCAGGCCGCGGCGCGTCTGGCGAACGACCTCGACGCTGCGGTACCACGCATTGTTCCGCCATCGCGGAGCGAGGTGGTGCTCGAGCGGTTGCGTCATCCACTGCTCTTGCTGCAAGGCAAAGACGTGGTCGCGAACCGCGTCGTGCTCGGAGATCGGCAAACGACGCTGGTCGTCTCCGGCCCGAACGCCGGCGGCAAGACCGTCACCATCACGGCCGCGGGGCTGTGCGCGCTGATGTTGCGCGCGGGACTACCGATCCCCGCGAGCGACGCCTCGGCCCTGCCGCTCGTGCGCGGGGTGCTGTCGGTGGTCGGCGACGCTCAGAGCATGGCGCAAGGCTTGTCGAGCTTCTCGGCGCACATGACGCGCTTGAAGGACGTGATCGAGGTGGCGCGTGCCGGTTACTGGGTGCTGGTCGACGAGATTGCCGCCGACACCGACCCACGCGAAGGCGCCGCCATTGCCACGGCCGTGCTCGACCACCTCGCCGACAAGGAAGCGCGTGCCTTCGTCACCACGCACCTCGAGGAAGTGAAGGCGCTGGCGGTCACGGACGATCGCTTCGTCAACGCGCGGGTCGGACTCGACCCCGCGACCATGCGCCCGACCTATGCGTTGCAGCTCGGTACGGCCGGCATGTCGAACGCGCTCGAGGTGGCGGCGCAGGTTGGCTTGCCGCCCGCGATCCTCGAGGTTGCAAGGAAGCGCTTGCACGAAGGCTCGCAGCTCAGCCAGGCGTTGGCCAAGCTGGACGATTTGGCGCAGTCCGCCGAAGCGGACAGAGCCAAGGCGCGCCAGGCCCTTGTCGATGCCGAGCGGGTGCGTGCCGACGCCGCGACTCTCGAAGCCCAAGCGGCGAAGGCCCGCGATCACGCCAAGGCCGAGGCTCGCGCCGAGCTCGCCGGCGAGATCGATGCCGCCCGCGAGCAAGTGGCGAAGCTCATAGCCCAGCTGCAAGCCGCGCCCGACATGCGGGAGGCGCAGAAGGCACAGCGCGAGCTCGGCGAGAAGGCGCAGGAGCTCGCCGCGCAAACGGCCCGGGAGCAGAGCGTCGCCGAGGTTCGCGCCGGCGACCGCGCTGTTGCCGGCGCCGTCAAGGTCGGCGGCAAGGTGCGCGTTGCGAGCCTCGGGAAGGACGGCGAGGTCATCGCCATCGAGGGCAAGGTGGCGACGGTGTTGGTCGGGCCCTTGCGTACCCGCGCCAAGCTCGAGGACCTCGTTCCCGTGAAAGCCGGCGGTACGGCCGCGAAGTCCGCTGAGGGTCTGCGCGGCCGCACACGTGACGAGAAGGCGCGGTCGGCGCGCGGCGGGGCGGTTAGCGCGGATGAGCCGTCGACACGTCTGGATATCCGCGGTCAACGCGCCGACGACGCGATTCGCAACGTCGAGGCGTTCCTCGACGCGCTGTACCTGAATGGCGCCGCGACCGGCGTCGTGGTCCACGGCCACGGCACGGGCGCCCTCAAGGAAGCTATCCGCGATACGCTCAAGCTCTCGCCGTATGTCGAAACCGCGCGCCCTGGCGAACGGCATGAGGGTGGCGACGGGGTTACTGTGGTGATGTTCCGGAGCTGAGCTTGTCGCTGCAGCCGATAGCCGAGAGCTCGAGGCGGGACTGGCTGGGGTCTGGCTCGCTAGAAACACGAAAGCCGCGCTGCGAGTGGCGAACCACTTCGCGAAGCGCGGCTTTTCGAAGCTAGCGGGGACCGCCAGCGAAGGCTTTAGATTTTGCCTTCGACGTACTCGACGTGCTTGCGCACGACCGGGTCGTACTTCTTCTTCTTGATCTTGTCCGGCGTGGTCTTCTTGTTCTTGTACGTCGTGTAGAAGTGACCGGTGCCGGCGGACGAATTGAGTCGGATCTTTTCGCGCATGGTGTTTCTCGCTTAGCCCTGAAGCTGGGCGATCTGCTTGAGCGCTTGCTCAATGCCGATCTTGTTGATGATCTTGATGCCGCGCGCGCTCACCTTGAGCTTCACGAACCGGTTCTGGCTCGGGACCCAGAAACGCTGCTGGCGGACATTGGGGAGGCTGCGGCGACGCGTTTTGATGTTCGAGTGCGACACTTTGTTGCCGCTCATCGGACGCTTGCCAGTGACTTCACAAACTCTAGACATAAACGGGACCTCGCGAATCGAGCGCGCTTTCATGCCGACGCGGTTCAAAAAAAGCAAGCGTAAACGGCCCCGGGAACAGCTTTTTCGATCCTGAGAGGGCGGAGCTGCCTTACAGCCCAAAACAGCCCCACGGACCAACCCAGGCGTCTATCGCGGCGACCTAGAAAGCCTCGCCGAACGACACGTCGCCGCTGATACCGGTCTGGTAGGCGGACACCCGGCGCTCGAAGAAGTTCGACAGCTCCTGCACGTCCTGCAGCTCCATGAACGAGAAGGGGTTCTTCACGTTGAAGACTCGGGTCAGGCCCAGGTTTTGGAGACGCTGGTCGGCCATGAACTCGAGGTACTGGCGCATATCGCGAACCGAGAGGCCCGGGACGCCCTCGCCCAGGAGGTCCTCGGCGAACTGGGTCTCGCAGTCGACGGCTTCCTGCAGCATCGTGACGATGTCGGCCTTGAGCTCGGCGTCGAAGAGATGCGGCGCTTCGCGGCGCACGGTCTCGACCACCTCGAACGCGAAGGTCATGTGGCAGCTCTCGTCGCGGAACACCCAGTTGGTGCCGGAGGCGAGACCGCCCAAGAGGCCCTTGGAGCGCATGAAGTAGACGTAGGCAAACGCGGCAAAGAAGAAGAGGCCTTCGATGCACGCCGCGAAGCACACCAGGTTCAGCAAGAACTGGCGCTTCTGTGCGTCGGTGTCGAGCGAATGCAGCTCGTTGATGGAGTCGATCCACTTGAAGCAGAAGTCGGCCTTCCGCTTGATGGAGGGGATGCTGGCGACCGCGGAAAAGGCGCGCTCGCGCTCCTTGATGTCCGGGATATAGGTGTCGAGCAGCGTCAGATAGAACTGAACGTGCAACGCCTCTTCGTAGAGCTGGCGCGAAAGGTACATGCGCGCTTCGGGCGAGTTGATGTGCTTGTAGAGGTTCAGCACGAGGTTGTTCGAGACGATGCTGTCGCCGGTCGCGAAGAAGGCGACGAGTCGATGCACCATGTGGCGCTCGGCCGGGAGTAGGCGATTGTGCAAGTCAGCGACATCGGTGGAGAAATCGACTTCGTCGACCGTCCAGGTGTTTTTGATCCCGCTGAGAAACATCTCGTAGAACGCGGGATAGTTCATTGGGCGGAGCGTGAGGTTGAAGCCGGGGTCGAGAATCATGGAAACCTCCACGAACAGAAGTCGATAGAGGACATCTATCAGTGCCCCCTGATCATTTCTGATCATGGCCGCCCGGAGCGCGTCAAACCAACTTCAAATCGGGTTTCGATCGCACGCGCGATCAAAAACGATCGCAGTAACGGTCAGCGTTTGACCACGATCGACACGCCGTCGCCGATGGTCGCGAGCGTCATGATCACGCGCTTGTCGGCGTGAATGGTCTTCGCGAGCTCGCGCAAGGCGGCGGTATTTGGCTCGCGATTCGTCGGGTCGGCGACATCGCCGCTCCACAACATGTTGTCGACGAGCAGCATGCCGCCGCGCCGCAGGAGCTCGAGGCACTGCTCGTAGTAGCGGCCATAAGATGTCTTGTCGGCGTCGATGAAGGCGAGATCGAAGGTGCCGGCGCCGCCCTCGGCGATGAGGCGATCGAGGGTGTCGATGGCCGAGCCGATCCGCAGGTCGATGACATCGTCGACACCAGCCTCACGCCAGTAGTCTCGCGCCTTGCGCGCGTAGTCCTCGGAGATGTCGCAAGCGATGAGCTTGGCCTCGCTGCCGTGCAGCTCCTTCATGGTGAGCGCGACCGCGAGCGACGAGTAGCCCGTAAAGACGCCGACCTCGACGGCGCGCCGTGCGTGTGTCGCCGCGACCATCGTTTGCATGAAGGCGCCCTGCTCGGCGCTGACCTGCATGCTCGCGTCCGCCATGCGCTGCGTGTCCTCGCGGCAGCGGACCAGGGCAGGATGCTCACGCACCCCCAGATTTTGGACGTATTCGAGGACGGGGCCGGTCAGGGTGAATGATCGCGACATCGGGCGCATCGCTAGCGCGTCGGCGAAAGGGATGCAACGCGTCGGGTGTCGCGCCGGCCTTTGACAATCGCGGCCGAGCCGTCGAAAGTTAGGGGCATGACCCGTAGGTATGCGCGCCCGACGATAGGGGCAGCGTTTTGGGCTTCCATCCTCGTCGCCGCCGGCTGCTCGACGGAGCGGGTGGACGAGGGCGAGCGCAAGCGCGAGCGCCCCGCGCCGCAGATCATCACCAGCGCGCCGCCGCCCAAGGTGGAGCCCAAGGCCGTACCGGTCGTTCCCGACCAGCCCATGCCGGCGCGCCTACCGGATACGTCCCGCCTCGCGGAGCCGAAGGAGCGCGGGTTGTTCGACTACCCGGAGGGCTACGACGCCGAATACGACGTCGACGACGCCCATCGCGCCGACGCGGCCTTCGATACCGTCATGGGTAAAGCACTCGACCCGTTCGCGCCCGATCCCGACGACCCGCCCGCCGCGGCGGAACCCAAGAAGGACGACGCGAAGGCCGCGGTGGATAACCGCCCGCGCCAGCGCTTGAGCTGCCGGCCGCGCTACGCCTTGCACAAGTCCGCTAACGAAGACTCCGGCGCGGTGGCGCGTTTGCCCGTGGGGACGCGCTTGAAGCTGGTGAAGCGCGGTCAACCTGGGCTCGCCGGCAACGGCGATGTCTCCGACTGGCTGCACGTCGAGGCCGAGGGCAAAAAGGGCTGGATCCTCGAGAGCGCGACGCACGAGGTCGCGTCCGGACAGGAAGGCCTGGGCTATCTACGCTGCTGCGGCGTCGCGCGCGAGGCGGAGGATGAGGCCTCGGGAACGCGCGAACGTTTCCTCGAGCGCGTCGACTACGTGGCCTGCTTGACCAAGGCGCTTGCCGAGTCCGGGAGCAGCCGCGACGCCGCCGAGCTGGTTTTGGCGCGCGCCATCGCCTTGGGTCGCGCCGCCGAGATGGTCGAGCGTAGCGACAAGCTCGGCGAGCCCTACAAGGGCTTCATGCAACGCTATGGCGGACAGCTCGACTGGGATCCCGACGGCTACGCGGTGCGTGCCGGCGACATGTGGGCAGCCGAGGAGAAATATCGCGGCGAGCCTGCCGCGGAGGCGCTCGCGTGGACGGCGGCCGCGTATTCGGCGGTCCCGAAGATCTGCGGCCGTGAAATCGCCTGCGCGGTGGCGCGGTCACGGGCCTACTGGGGTGAATACCTGGCGCGGTATCCCAACGGTGTTCATGCGCAGGAGGCAATGGACGCTATCGCGGAGCTACGGCCTCGCGGCGAGACCGACGAGCGCTTGGAGCTCGACCGCAACGCGGAGCGAGTAGAGCAGTGCCTGGCGACCATCGACAGTCTGACGCGGATCGTCGCCTCGAGCTCTTCGGTGGGGCGCGTGCAGGCGCTGGGAACGCTCGAGGGCTTGCGCAGGTTCGTGCTTGCGAAGTCGGGTCACGTGCAGACGAAGCGGTAGCCGATGGCCGTTCATCGCAGCCTGCCCCATTCGGTCGCCGCCATGCTCGTCCTGGCGGGCGCCTTTGCGTGCTCGTCCGGTCCGCAACCCTCGGACGACGGCGATGCCGACGAGGATATGGTGGCGGAGACGGACGAGGACGGCGATCCCGGTGACGAAGGGGATGGCGATACGCATGTCGATATCGGTGATTTCGACGGCGATGCGGCGCCCACCGACGAGGATTGCGTGGCACCTGCGCCGCGCGTGCTGCTGATCTTCAACGACACCGCCGTGGACCCCGAGATCTCGCCGCGCGAGGATGTTCTCTCCTTGCTCGAGATATTGCGTACGCAATCGCAGACGAGAGTGGCTTTGATCGCCGGCAGCGCGGCGGTGCGTACGAGCGCTTGGTTCGACGCGGCGCGTGACGAGGCGTGGGCCGGCGCCGACCTCGACGCTCTCCTCGGCCCAGCGGAGCTCGACACGCAATTCGATCTGCAGGCGTCCATGAACGCCGCGCATGCCACCTTGGAAAGCGCGCTCGCGGCGGAGGTGCTCGCTTGTGCGACGGCGCCCTATGTCTTGGTGCTGCTCGGCCGCTACGCGCCGGGGCCGGTATGTACCGCCGATGAGGTCGACCTAGACGCCGGCTTCCCCGATATGATCGATCGTCTCTGCGAAGACATCGATTACCGCGCCTGCGTTCTCGCCGCCGGCGTCTGTGAGGATGGGGCGCTCTGTGACGACGCGCGCGGCGTGGGCTGTCTCGACGGCGATGCTTGCGAGGAGCCGACGTGTGGCTCGGACCCAGCTAACGGTGGTGCCTTCGTCTGCACCGCCGCCGATGGCAATACGGCCTGCTTCTCGTCGATCTACTACGATGACCTTTTCGGCGGCTTGACGAGCCTCGAGCTGCTCGAGAACGGTGACTACAACCAGCGCGGCCAGCTCGAGCAGCGCGCCCGGAACATCGTCGAGCTCTTCATCATGAAGGGCAGTGTGTCGCTCGATGCGGTGGCGGTGATGAGCAGCCCGCAGCCGTTGCCCGCGACCATCTACGAGTCGATCGCCATCATCCTCGACGGGACGTTCGCGGCACACGAACGTGGAGAGGTCGTGGATTGGAACGCCCTCGGGTTCAGCACGTCCGGCTTCGCGCGACCGACGCCGTAGTTACGGCCGCCACGCTCGCGGATGCCGCTCCAGCTCCGCGACCGGTCCGTCATTGGGCGCGGGCGCCCGGTCGTTCCAGGTCTCCAAGTAGCTCTCGATGCGGCCGCTGCGCAGATGAAACTGCACTGCTCGGACCTCCATCCCCAGCAAGTCCTGCTGGCCTCGTCTGAACCGGTGAGGCGCGAGCGCGGCAAGGACGCGGCCTGGTAGCTCCGGCGCATCGTTGCGACCTCCGGCGACGTGCGCGGTGGTTTGCGCGGGGTCGAGGCCGGCGGCGCGGGCAGCTTGGACCATCGCTTCGACGGAGCGCACGGGGTCTTGCATCGGGTGGAAGTGCGCCATGGCGGCCACGCCGTTCCTCGCGTCGTGGAGCACTACGATGACGCAAGGCGCGGCGCCCGCGGTCTGAAGCACCTGGCCGGGCGTGTTGCGGGTGAGCACGCCGAAGCGGCCTGTCGACACGTTCACCGCGTCCGGTACGTCTCCGGCGACTGGCCCCGGCAGGGCTACGCGGGGCGCGTCGACCAGCCCCAGCACGTGGAGCGCCCGCGGCGTGTGCATGGGAAGGACCACACGGTGTAGCGGCGGCGCCGGGTCACCGGACTCATCGTCATGCTCGATGCCGTTGACGGCAGCAGGGTCGAGCCGGGGGATACGATCGATGGGACCCATCGCGAACAGCATACCCGACCGCGCGGCGATGCGAAGTGTCCGAACGGCATTCCCTAAAAAAACGGACGCCCCGTAAGGTCTCGTTCGCTTCCGCGCACACGGCGCCTACGCAGCCACGCGCGATAACGAACGAGAGACCTTACGGGGCCTGCCGCGGCAGAGCCGCGGGCGAACCGTTACTGACAGGCCTCGCAGGCCTCGGGGTTTTCGAGCGAGCACGCGATGATCTCGAGATCCGAGCGCTCCGCCCCTTCGAAGCCGAGTGCGATCGGCGTGTCGTCGCGCACCAGATCACCGAGGTCGATATCGGCGCTCGTCGCCGGCGTCGTGTCCGCCGCTGCGGACGCTAGCTCGGCGACACTGTCCGACACCGAACGTGCCATGACCATGGTCGACGTGGTGGCGCTGAGAGCAGTCGGCTCGGCGCTCGTCACCGAGGTCGTGCCTACTGCTTCGCTCGTTGCCGCGGGCGCCTCTTCGGTGGTGCTCGGGGCCGGCGCCGAAGCGCTTACCGCCGTGGCATTCACCGCGCTGCTCGTGCTCGCCGCCGCCGCGCCGCTTTGTGCGCCGCTCGCCGCCATGCCGCCGGCCGAACCCGAGCTCCGCGTGCTCATGCCGCCGTCGTTCGACGCGGTGGTTTGAGCGATGCGCGTCGCCGGGCGCGAACGCAGGTAATACGTGGTCTTCAACCCCGCCTTCCAAGCGTAGGCGTACATCGACGACAGCTTGCCGATGGTCGGCGTCTCGATGAACAGGTTCAACGACTGCGACTGATCGATGTACGGACCGCGCTCGGCGGCCATGTCGACCAGGGCCTTCTGCGGAATCTCCCAGACCGTCCGGTACACGGTGCGCAGGTCGGCCGGGATCTCGTCGATGCCCTGAATCGAGCCGTCGGCCTGCTTGATGCGGTTGCGCATCTCCTCGGTCCACATGCCCAGCTTCTTCAGGTCATTGATGAGATAGGTGTTCACCTGCAAAAAGTCGCCCGAGAGGGTCTCGCGCTTGAACAGGTTCGACACCTGCGGCTCGATGCACTCGTAGCAGCCGGCGATCGACGCGATGGTCGCCGTCGGCGCAATGGCAATGAGCAACGAGTTGCGCAGACCAACCTTCATCATGCGCTCGCGCAGCTGATTCCAACGCTCCATGCCGACGGGCTTCACGTTCCAGAGATCGAACTGGAACTCGCCCTTGGCGGCGCGGGTCTCCGCGAACGCCTTGTGCGGGCCGAGCTGCTCGGCGAGGTCGCACGACATCGTCAGCGCCGCGAAGTAGATCTCCTCTTGGATGCGCTTCGACAGCTCACGCGCCTGTGGGCTCTCGAAGGGCAGACGCATCTTGAAGAAGACGTCTTGCAGACCCATGAGGCCGAGGCCCACCGGACGCCAACGGTTGTTGGACGCGCCGGCTTCGTCGGTGGGGTAGTAGTTGATGTCGATGACGCGGTCCAAGTACTTCACCGCGATGCGCACGCAGGTGCGCAGCGCCTCGTAGTCGAACTCGAGCTGGTTGTTCACCTGGCGAACGAACGAGCCGAGGTTGACCGAGCCCAAGTTGCAGACCGCGGTCTCGCCGGCGTTCGTCACCTCGATGATCTCGGTGCAGAGATTCGAGCTGTGCACGACCTTGCCGTCGGTGCCGCCGTTGCCGGTTTGATTGCACTTGGCGTTCGACGCGTCCTTGAAGGTCATCCAGCCGTTACCGGTCTGGGCCAGCGTACG
>JBGGMJ010000050.1:0-21460 GCA_041288095.1 Myxococcota bacterium | reverse complement strand
GACGGAGGAGAGACGACGCCCGCGAACATGCAATTGCTCTGTCGCTCCCACAATCAGTGGAAGGAACGCCAGCGTTGGGTGTGACGTACCCACCCAAGAAAATTTCGAGGGCACGAAGTGGCTTCAGGCGAGCGTCAGCACCCGCATGTGCCGCACCACCTCTTCGGGGACGACCGGCTTGCTGAAGTAATAGCCCTGCGCGCGGTGACAGGCGATCTGCCGTAGGAAGGTCGCCTGCACCTCGGTCTCGATGCCCTCGGCGACCACGTGCACGCCGAGCGAGTGGCCGAGGCTGACGATAGTGGTCACCAGCGCGCGCGCCTGCTCGGAGCCCGAGTCGAGATCCCTGATCTCCGAGATGAACGAGCGATCGACCTTCAAGCTATCGATGGGCAGCTGCTGCAGGTACGCGAGCGACGAGTAGCCCGTGCCGAAGTCGTCGATGGAGATGCGGATGCCTAGGTCGCGCAAGGCATCGACGCGGGCCCGCGATTCGGCGACGTTGCCCATGATGGTCGTCTCGGTGAGCTCGAGCTCGATCAGTTCCGGCGGACAGTCGACATCGCGCAGGATGCGGGCGACGCGATTGACGAACTCCGGTGAAGCGAACTGCAACGCCGAGACGTTGACCGCGACCGGCAAGGGAACGAGGTTCTGATCGAGCCAACCGCGGATCTGCTTGCACGCGGCGGTGAGGACGTTTTCCCCGAGAGCCTGGATGATGCCCGTCTCCTCGGCGATGGGAATGAACTCCACCGGCGACAGGACGCCGAGCTCCGCGTGATGCCAGCGGACGAGCGCTTCGCAGCCGACGATGCGGCCGGTGGCGAGCTCCACCTGGGGTTGATAGACGAGCGTCAGCTCCTCACGCTCGACGGCGCGGCGCAACTCGGTCTCGATGCGCATGCGGCGTTGCGCCGACGCGTTCATCTCGTGCGTAAAACAGCGGAACGAGCTGGCGCCGGCGAGCTTCGCCTCGTGGGCCGCGGCGTTGGCCGCGCGATGCAAGGTGCCGGCGTCGTCGCCGTCTTGCGGAAAGACGCTGATGCCGATGCTCGCGGTGACGAAGAGCTCGTGCCCCGCCACCTCGAAGGGCTCGCGCAACGCGTCCTGGATCTTGCGCGCGAGCAGCACCGCGTCATCGGGGCGCTTGAGCTCCGCGGCGACGAGCGTGAACTCGTCGGCACCCATGCGCGCCAAGGTATCGCCCTGGCGTATGCGATTGCGGAGTCGCAAGGCGATCTTCTGCAATAGCGCATCACCCATCGAGTGACCGAGCGACTCGTTGACGACGTTGAAGCGGTCGAGGTTCACGAAGAGCACGCCGACGAGCGACTGGTTACGGCGCGCCTGTGCCAGGCCCTGCTGCAACCGGTCCTCGAACATCATGCGGTTCGGTAGACCGGTGAGGACGTCGTGGCGCGCCTGGTGCGCCAGCTGGTCGATGAGCTTGCGATGGTCGATAGCGATGGTGGCGAGGTGACTACTCAGCGTCAGCACGTGATGCTCGCTGGGTGTTGGCCGGGTGCGCGAGCGTGAGAACAAGGCGATGACGCCGAGACGGCCCCCCTGTCCCGAGATCACGGGCATGGCCCAGCAAGCGCGTAGGTCGTGGTTCTGCAGGTCGCCGGCGATGCGCCCGAGCACCGCGTCTTCGTCGAGGTCGACCACCACGGCCGTCTCGTGACGGAATGACGCGATGCCCATGACAGAGCCGTTGGCGCCGATGTCGAGCTCACGCACCTGCTCGGCGAGATCGGGATGCATGCTGGGCGCGGCGCACAAGATGAGTCGCGCGTCGACCTCGAGGTAGACGGCGCAGACGCAGCCGGGGCACTGGCGCTCGGCGAGTCCGGCAAGCTCCGCGAGCGTGATGGTCAGCGGCTCGCTGTGAGCCACCATCTCGTAGACGCGGCGGCGGTCACGCTCGAGCAACGCCTCGAGCTTGCGTTCGTGGTTGTCGCGCAGCACCAAGTGCAACGCCGGCGCGCCGCCGAGCTCGATGGAGACGATGCTCACCTCGGACGTGACGACACTGTCGTCGAGGCGCCGCAGGTCGCGCTCGAGGCGCAGCGTGCGGTTGTTGGGATCCGTGCTCGCGGCGAGGAGGTTGTACACGTCGCTCGTGAACTCACCGTCGATGAGCCGCGATAGCGGCATACCGACGAGGTCGCGTCCGCTGCCGCAACCGAACAGACGGGCCGCGGCGGTGTTCGCGAAGCAGACCTGAGCGTGCTCGACGACGAGAATCGCGTCGGGGGCGTGCTCGACGACTGACCGATACAGCTCGGTCGTCAACGCAGCCTCGGCAAGGACGTCAGGTAGAGTCGTCTGCAGTTGACCACCCGTCGGTTCAGGTCGCGGGGGAATGTCAGTGCCACGCGCCATGGGGTCGACGGTCGATGAAACGAGCCGTGCAACACCCAGTGTACCAGTGATTTCAAGGCTGACCATATTTTGCTGAACACTGGTTCGCCCCGGCGGATTGGCCTCCGGCTCAGGCTTCCAGGGGTACCGAGAGGTGGTCCAAGAGGCTGCCTTCGACGGCAACCACGGCGGATCGTGGGAGATGTCCAGGGCCATCGGGCCAGCGGCTCGTCGGCCGGTCGAGACTGGCGCTCTCTTCTCCCGGGTGCTGGACGCACATCAACAAGGTCCGACCGTCGCGAACGAAAAGCGGGCCGGTGAGCTCGGCTTCGACCGGTGCGGCGGCGACGCGCATGGGCATCCCCGCGGCAGGACCACGGACGGGCACCAAGAACAGGCCGTTGTTGCCGAAGGCACCGTAGGTCTCGCCGTGCAGTTCGTCACCGGAGACGTCGGTGGTGAACCAGAAGTTGCCGCGGGGATCGAAGACCAGATTATCCGGACAGGAAAACCCCGTCGCCTTGCCGCCGGTGAGGAACGTGCTGTGCTCGAAGGTCAGCGCCAGCGGATCGCCGCCGGTCTCATCGATGCGAACGATGGAGCCGTGGAAGTTGCGGCGGACGCTGTTGTTGGTGAAGCTAACCAGCACGGCTTGGGTCGCGGGATCGACGACGATGCCCTCGGGGCGGTCGAGCCGCGAGCCGCCCACCAGAGGTCCGGCATCGCGGGCGCGAATGAGAACCTCGAGCTGGTCACGGTAGGTCTTGCGCAGCACCGGTTGGTCGCTCCAGACGAGCGGCACCCACCGCCGTGCCTCGAAGCTCGCGACGTAGAGCGTGCCCCGCTCGAGCGAGCCGGGTGTATCGGCAATGAACTTGTACAGGCAGCCGAGCTTTTCGTCGGATCCGCTATAAACGACACAGCGGCCGTCGGCGGCCTGGCGCACGGTGGCGCACTCGTGGGCAAAGCGACCCAGCGCCGTGAGCTTCTTGGCGCCGCCGGTGAAAGGGTCGACCTCGACGATCCACCCGTAGTGCTCGGGGTGCATCGGGAAGTGCTCGTGCCAGCGCAGCGGGCGCTTGTCCGCGGTCAGGCGCTTCGAGGAATCGCCACTCTTGTAGTCGACCTCGCCGTAGAAGAGGTCGTAGTTCTCCTCGGCGGTGAGCACGGTCTTCCAGTGTGTCACCCCGCCACCGCAGTTCGCGAGCGTGCCGATGGCGGTCGTGCTGCCGGCGATGGGCCGCGGCGCGACCAGCGGGATGGGCGTCTCGGCGGTGATACGCCTGTTATAGCGGTCATCACGCACCATCGCCCACCGGTTGCTATCCGGGTCGCGCTTCACGCGAACGATGCTGGCGCCGATCATCATGCGCTCGCGCGCCACCTCGGCCTTGGTCTTCGGGAGCTCCCGCGACTTGCCGTTCATGAACAGCTCGACCGGATACTCGTGGTTCACCCACAAGAGCCCGTCGTCCGCGCCCTCGAGCGGAAAGAACGCCAGATAGTCGTTACCCGTGCCGAAGACCTCGCCGCGACCGTTGATGACATCACCTTCACGGACGATGACGTGGTAGGCGAGCCCGGCCGCGAGCGAAAGCGTATCGGCGCTGGTTGACTCGAGCGCCGTGACGACGACCTGGGGCTCGCGGCCCAGGGCGGCACGCGGCATTCCGGCGGCGAGCGCTAGCGCCGGGGGGGTGCGGCCGAGCCAGGCCAGGAAGCGACGGCGAGACCAGTCGGTGCTCATGACAGATTCGAAAAAACCTGTTAGCTGGCCCCCGAAGTCAATGAAAGACGTGATCGAAGACGTACAGGGCCGGCCGGATGGGCGCGACATCGCACTCGACGCCGCCGGCATCAAGGGGCTCACCCACCCTTTCAAGCTGGACACCGGCGCCTCCGGAGCTCAGCCCGTCCTCGCGCGCCTGGCGATGAGCTGCGCTCTCCCCGCCAGCGTCAAAGGCACACACATGAGCCGCTTCATCGAGGCGGCCGGGGCGCTCGAGACGCCGCTGTCGCCGTCATCGATCGTCACTCTCGCGCGCGACGTCCAGAAGCGCCTCGCCGCCGACAAGGTGTCCGTCGAAGCGGCCTTCACCTTCGTGTTGGCGCGTGAAGCTCCAGCGACCAAGGCGCGCGGCTTCGTCGACTATCGCGGAGCATTGGCCTGCACGGTGTCCGGCGGTGAAACGCGCGTCGCGACCCGCGTCGAGGTGCCGGTCACCAGCTTGTGCCCATGCAGCAAGGCGATCAGTGACTACGGCGCCCACAACCAGCGCGGCGTCATCACCATCGAGGCGACTCACGACGGCACGGTCAGCATCGAAGAGCTGGTCGCCATCGCCGAGTCGAGCGGCTCGTCACCCGTCTACAGCATCTTGAAGCGGCCCGACGAACGCCTCGTCACCATGCGTGCCTACGAGACGCCGATGTTCGTCGAGGACATGGTGCGTGCGGTCGCGGTGCGCTTGCGCGGCGATGCGCGCGTGCGCTCGGGGACGATCGCCGCGGTGAACGACGAGAGCATTCACAATCATCAGGCCTTCGCCGAGCTTTCGTTCTAGCTCTATAGTCGCCGCACGATGAGCTATCGCGGCCTCCTTCTCCTGCTCTGCACTATCGCCTGCGTGCCTGATGACGGCCTCCTCGAGGACGGTGACGATGGTCCGCAGCGCGCGCAGATCGAGTGCTACGCCGACGGTCGCATCAACGCCGCGGCGGCGCGCCAACAGCCGCCTTCAGCGCTGACGCGCATCGGGAGCTGCATGGTCCTGACCGGCGGCGGTGAGCCCGTGGATGCGCTCCTCGGCACCGTCACCTGCAGCTCGAGCGCGTCCATCGTGTCATGCACGGACGGCGCGAACGGGTGCTCGAGTAACGGCGACGCCTTTGGTGCGCCGGGCGCCAACGTCTCGGTGAGCTGGACGGGGCGCGACGTCCCGTCTGGTGCCACCGAGGCAACGCTACCACCGCCGGTCACCGTCCTCGCACCGCAGGCGGTGCTAACGCGCGGCACACCCTACCTCGTGCAGTGGAACGGCGGCGGCGCCGCGGGCACGGTGCGGATCGTGGCGTCGGCGCCTTATCGCGGCAGCACCGCCATCATCGAGTGCACGGCGCCCGCGAGCACTGGTCAGCTCACCATCCCCGGTGAGGTCACGGAGCCGCTGGGCGCAGGCTCGCTGAGCGCCGTCGTCATGAACGCCGGCCTGGAACGAGTTCCCGCGGGGGAGTTCCAGGTCGACGTCCTGGTGCGCGGGACGCTGCTGGGGGCTTCATCGTTCGAAGCGACGGTTCGCTAAGCTCACGTTAGAAGATCGTGTAGTTGCAGCTCACCAGCAGGCCGTTCTGCACCTGCCACTCGTCGACGATGATTGGGATCCGCTTCAGCGACAGGATGTAATCCAGCGAGAAGAACTTCGATAGACGCACCGACAGCTTGGCCGCGATGTTGGTCTGCAGATTCTCGAGGCCGTCCTGCGGCGAGTCCGTGCTTTCGTAGAGCGGATAGAAGAAGTCCGCCGAAGCGGTGTAGGTGAGATTCTCGGCGGCCTTGCCGAGCATCTCGATGCCGAGCTCGGCACCGGCTTGGGTCGAGTCGACGAGCTGCTTGTACTCGACCTCCGGCGTGGCGCTGTCGTCCGAAACGGCGAAGCCCTCACGCGTCAGGATGTGCTGCATCGCGGCACCGAGGCGGGTCTTGAGGGTGAACTCGGGCAGCGCGATTGGGTTCGTAAACATACCAATCGATTCACGCAGCAGCGTTGGCTCGAAGGGCTTGGTGGTGCCGTACTTGTTGCCGGCGGGCTTGAGCAGCGTCTCCGACGTGCCATCGCTGAAGTTACGGATGATGGTGGTGTCGGCGCCGCGTACTTCATAGCCGCGGAAGAGGGACGTCGTACCGAGACCGCGTGCGTACGGTCCGAGCCACGGCACCGCCTTGAGCTTATAGATGTACGTCGATTGCAGACGAAGCTCGTCGGCGCTCTTCAAGAACGACGGGATTGCCGGCGATCGCGTGAACGACTCGGTCAGCTTGAGCAGGTTCTCCCAGTTGTGCTGCTCGTGAACGTAGTTGGCGGTACCGTCGACAATGGCGCCGACCTGCGCGCTGGTGCCATCCACGGCGCCGACGACGTTGGTGCTGCGGGTCATGGCGCCGTTGACGCCGACGCCGAGGGTGTACTTCCACGGTGAGGCCGGCGGTGGCGCCGGCGCGTCGGGAGCCGCGGTGGTCGTGGTCTCGGGCGGCGTCGCCTTGACCTCGTCCTTGGCGGCCTCTTCGGCGGCGTCCTTGGTGATCACCTTGTCGGCGGTGATGTCCTTGTCTGTGATGGTACCCGGCGCGGCTTGCGAAACGACGAGATAAACGAGGGGGGCTACGATCACGACGACTTCTCTTTCTTCAGGAGATCTCGAATTTCTTCGAGCAGAATTTCCGACTTCGCCGGGGGGGCCGGCGGCGGAGCGATGGTCTTATGCAGCCTCGAAGCCCAGCGCACAATCATGAAGGTGGCGAAGGCGACGACCGCGAACTGCACGACGGTGTTCAGAAACACGCCGTAGTTGATGGTGACCACGCCGGCCTTCCTGGCCGCCTCGAGGGTCTCGAACGAGTCGCCGCGCAAGGTCACGAAGAGGTCGGAGAAGTCGATGCCGCCGATGGCCAAGCCGATGGGTGGCATGAGGACGTCGGTCACGAGCGACGAGACGATCTTGCCGAAGGCGGCGCCGATGATGACACCGACAGCCAAATCGACGACGTTGCCTCGCAACGCGAAGTCTCGAAAATCTTTCAACATGGGGTGGGGCTCCGCTACAGCGGTTGTTTGTTGGCCATGGCCTTGAACGCCAAAGCGTACAATTTCACTTGCTTGAGCATCGCCGACAGCCCGTTGGCTCGACTCTGGGAGAGATGCTGTCCCAGACCCAGGCCGTCCACGAAGGTCGCGGGGGTGGCGATGATTTCGTCGAACGTATGCCCGGAGTAAACTTCGAGGACCAGCGAAATGAGCCCTTTGACGATCGCTGCATCGCTGTCCGCCTCGTAGTGGACGCGACCGCTCTCGGGCCGGGCGTGCATCCAGACTTGCGACTGGCAGCCCTTTACCTTGTTCTTGTCGAGGCGGTGCTCCTCGGGGAAGGCGGGCAAATCGCGGCCCATGCGGATGATCTCGCGATAGCGGTCTTCCCAGCTCGGGATGGCGTTGAAGCGGGCGATGAGCGCCGCCTGCTTGTCGGCGATGGAAGCAGTCATGAGAGAATCCCGCGAACCTTGTGCAAACCTTCGACCAAGACATCGACCTCGGCGCGCGTCGAATAGACGCCGAAGGACGCGCGCACCGTCGAAGCGACACCAAGACGCTTCATGAGCGGCTGGGCGCAGTGATGGCCGACGCGCACGGCGATGCCTTGCTCGTCGAGCAACGTACCGATGTCGTAGGGCGACATGCCGTCGATGACGAAGGCGATGATGCCGCCCTTCCCCGGCGCGCTGCCGAAGATGCGCAGACCGGGCACTTCTTGCAGGACCCCCGTGGCGTACTCGGTGAGCATGCGTTCATGCGCGGCGAGGGCCGGGCGCCCCAACTGCTCGAGGAAATCGAGCGCCGCGCCGAAGCCCATCACTTGCGCGATGGGCGGCGTGCCCGCTTCGAAACGATATGGCGGCGCCTCGAACGTCGTCTCTTCGAAGGTCACCGTGACGATCATGTCGCCGCCGCCTTGCCACGGCGGCATGCTCTCGAGGACTTCGCGTCTGCCATAGAGGACACCGACGCCCGAGGGTCCGCACATCTTGTGCGATGAGCACACGAAGAAGTCACAGCCCAGGGCTTGCACGTCGACCGGCATATGCGCCGCCGACTGGGCGCCATCGACCAGCACCTTGGCCCCGACCGCATGGGCGCGCGCCGCGACGACGGCGACCGGATTCACCGTGCCCAGCACGTTCGACATGTGGGCCAGCGCGACGATCTTCACGCGCGGCGACAGCAAGCGGTCGAGCTCCGACATGACGAGCTGCCCGCTGTCGTCGATAGGAAGCACCGACAGGGTGGCGCCGACCGCTTTGCAGACGAGCTGCCACGAAACGATGTTCGCGTGGTGCTCCATGGCGGTGACCAGCACCTGGTCTCCGGCCTTCAGGATGGTGCGGCCCAAGCTGTTGGCCACCAGATTGATCGCCTCGGTGGTGCCGCGCGTGAAGACGATCTCGCTGGTTTCGCGCGCGTTCAAGAAAGCGCGAACCTTTTCTCGGACGCCTTCGTAGCGCGAGGTCGCTGCCTGCGAGAGGCCGTAGATCCCTCGACGCACGGTGCCGTACTCGCGGGCGTAGAAGTCGCTCTCGGCTTCGATGACCACGCGGGGCTTGAGACTCGTGGCGGCGCTGTCGAGGAAGACGAGCGGGTACCCTCGGGACGAGTGCCCCAGCATCGGAAACTCGGCGCGTACACGCTCGATGTCGAAGGTCTCCATGGCCGCGCCCCTATACACTTCTTGGGCCGGTCCGACTACGTACGAAGCCTCAACCGAGGCCAATGAGGCGCAGGGCGCCGCCGATGACACGCGCCAGGGTCGCGGTCTGCAGGCGTTCAAAGATGTCGGCCATTTCACTCGCGCCGCGGGCCTCGAGGCCTTCGCGCTCGCTGCTCAGGGGTGGCTTGGTCCAGAGCTTGTCCCAGATGGAGCGCTCTTCCGGCAGGTCGCGCAACTTCAAGCGGGTCGAAGGCTCCTCGCCAAGCTCCTTCTTCAGGAGGTCGAGCGCCGTGTCGAAGCCGCCCAAGGCGTCGACGAGCTTGTGTTGCAAAGCCTCGCGCCCCGTCCACACCCTCCCCTGCGCGACCGCCCGCACTTGCTCGACCGTGAGCTTGCGTCCACGCGCCACCTTGTCGGTGAAATCTCCGTAGATGCGGTCGAGCGAGCGCTCGAGGTGGGCGCGCTGCTCGGGGGTGTAGTCGTGCATGGCGCTGTTCATGTCGGCGTTGGCGTGCGTCTGGACGCCGTCGAAATCGATGCCGAAGCGCCGCGTCAGCCCTTCGAGCACGACCTTGCCGCCGAAGACACCGATCGAGCCGGTGATGGTCAGCGGCTGGGCCACCACGGCGGTCGCCGGAGCGGCCACGAAGTAGCCGCCCGAGGCCGCGGCGTTCACCATCGACACCACGACGGGCTTACCAGCGGCGCGCGTCGCCTCGACCTCGCGCCAGACGGTGTCCGCTGCAACGTACGATCCGCCGGGGCTATCGACACGCAACAGCACGCCCTTCACGCTCTTCTTACGACGGGCGGCCCGCACCGCGGCGGCGACCTCGGCCGCGTCGAACGTATCGCCTCGCCTGCTGAGCCCGTCGCCTCCGCCGGAGCGCTGCACGGCGCCGATACCGTGGATCACCGCGACCGTGGGCGCCTTCTTGGACGCGCCTTTGTCCTTGGCGCGCTCGCTATAACGTTCGAGGAAGACCAGCTTCACCTCGTCGCCGTGCTTCTCCTTCAACTTGTCGTAGACCTGGTCGCGATAGATCGTGTCGTCGACGAGTCCGCGCGCCTTGGCGTCCGGCGCCGCGAACGGCCCGTCGGCGAACCAGGCATCGACCTCCGCGCGCGGCCGCTTCCTGCCCTCGGCGATGCCCTGCGCCAGCTCTCCCAGGACGCCGTGCGCGAGGCTCGTGAGCGATTCGCGATGGGCCTCCGTGAGACCACTTTCGAGGAACGTGTTGGGCGCGTTCTTGTACGTCTCGCGCTGGCCGATGCGCGGCACGACGCCGAGGTTCTGCAGGGCACGCTTGACGAACGGTTGCTCGAGCCGCAGCCCCATGACCCCCACCTCGCCCGATGGCTGCAGGTAGATCTCGGCGCAGGCGCTCGCCACATAGTAGCTGATGTTGCCCGACGCACCTTCGCCGAACGTATCGGCCGTCGCCACGGTTTGACGACCGCTGTCGCGAAAGCGGACGAGCGCGTCGCGCAGCTCCTGGGCGTGCGCCGGCGCGATGATCGGCGCCCCGACGCGCACGATGAGGCCCTTCACCCGCTCGTCCTGGCGCGCCTTGTCGAGCGCCGTGACCACGCTGCGGACCGTCGTGCTCTCGTCGCCCCCGAGGAGCTTGCCGAGGCGCATCTGCGGCGAGCGCTCGACGAAGGTGCCGTGCAGGTCGAGCTCCAAGAGCATGGATTTCGGCAACTTCTTGCGCCGCCAGCGCCACAACGCGATGAGCCCGGCAACCAGGGCGCCGAAGACGACGATGCCGCCGACGGCCGCCAAAACGTACAACGCGATGATCATTCAGCGCCTTTCATGGGCACGTTGCAGCCGCCGCGCGGTCGCCACGAGCGCGACGTGCGAAAAGGCTTGAGGGAAGTTGCCGAGCTGGGTGCCCGTTCGCGGGTCGTATTCCTCCGCGAGCAGGCCGACGTCGTTACAAAGCGCCGCGAGCTTGGCGAACATCACATCGGCTTCGTCGAGGCGCCCCTGCATGATCAAGTTGTCGACGAGCCAGAAGCTGCAGGCGAGAAAGACGCCCTCGCCTTGGTCGAGACCATCGTCGACGCGCGCCGTATCGTAGCGCCGCACGAACCCGTCGACGGAGAGTCTCTTCTCGACGGCCGCGATCGTGCTCACCATGCGCGGGTCGGTCGCCGACAAGAAGCCGACGTGAGGCATGCGCAGCACCGCGGCATCGAGGAGTGGGCTGCCGTAGGCTTGCGTGAAAGCACCGAGGCCCTCGTTCCAAGCGCGCTCGCAGACCTCGGCGTGCACCGCGTCGCGAATGGCCCGCCAACGCGATAGCGGAGCGTCGCCGTCTTCTTTGTCCTCGGCCGCCCTGATGGCGCGATCGAACGCGACCCAGACCATGACCTTCGAATAGGTGAAGTGCTGCGGCTCGCCTCGCACTTCCCAGATGCCGTAGTCCGGGTGCCGCCACACGCCTTCCAAGTGACGCACGATGCTTTGGTGCAAGCGGTAGTCGTTGTCGTCGGGTGGCGCGCCGGCGGCGAGTGTCTTCGCCATGGCATCGGCGATCTCACCGTACACATCGAGCTGGAACTGCTCGGCGGCCGCGTTCCCGGTGCGCACCGGCTTCGAGTCGGCGTAGCCCGAAAGCCAGGGCAGCTCGAGCTCGGTCAGCCGCCGCTCGCCGGCGAGGCCGTACATGATCTGCAAGTGGTCGGGGCTGTTGGCGGCGGCGCGCATCAACCAGTCGCGGAACGATACGGCTTCGGCGGTGTAACCGGCGTCGAGCAGGGCCTCGAGCGTAAGCGCCGCGTCGCGCAACCAGCAATAGCGGTAGTCCCAGTTGCGGCTGCCGCCGATGTGCTCCGGCAGCGAGGTCGTCGGCGCCGCGATGATGCCGCCCGTCGGCGCATAGGTGAGCGCCTTCAAGGTAATGAGCGAGCGCCTGATGAGCTCGATGTACGGGCCCGTGCCGAGACAGCGCCCCGACCACTCGCGCCAAAAGTGTTCGGTATCCGCGAGCTGCGCCACTGGGTCCACGGGGTCGGGCACGGCGCCGTGGGAAGGCGCGTACATCAAGACGAAGGGGATCTGCTCGCCCTTGCGGACGGTGAACACGCTCTGCGTCATGTGATCGACGCCCTGGTGCTGCGCCGTCGTCCGCAGGATCACCATATCGGGGCCGGCCACCGCCCGCAGCGCCCCGTCTTCGAGCCGCGTCACCCAGGGCACGACGGCGCCGTAGTCGAAGCGCACGCGCAGCTCGGAGCGCATCGCCACCTCGCCCTCGACGCCGATGACGAGGCGAACGATGTCGCTGTGATGGTCGCGGGGCGGCATGAAGTCGATGACCCGCACTTGTCCGCTATCGCAGATATAGTCGCTCTCGAGGATCAACGTGCCGTCGCGGTAGCGACGCCGGGATTTCTTCACCGGGCCCTCGGGCAGGATCTGCCAGTGGCCGTTGTCGACGTCGCCCAGGAGGCGCGCGAAACACGCCGACGAATCGAAGCGCGGCCAGCACAACCAGTCGATCGAGCCGTTACGGCCGACCAAAGCCGCGGACTCGCAGTCTCCGATCAACGCGTAGTCTTCGATGCGCAGAGCCATGATGGACCCGTCACCTTTTGCTACCTGCCCTCGCGACGCAAGGCCTCCGCGAGCAAGGCAAAGCCCGGCGACGCTCCGAGCTCGGCGACACCCATGGGCAAGCGCCGCCGCCAGTTCGGGTGCTCGTGCACCGTGCCGGGCAAGTTGGCCTGGTCCAGCACGTCGAGAGCGTCCTCGAGCTGCACCGCGAGCAACCACGAGGGAGTCCGCGCGAGATACGTGTAGATAGCGCGTACGGTTTCCTGCGCCAGCGGCGCCTCGAGGATCGCATCTTGGTAGTGAGCGAGGTGCCGTTCGGCGAGCGCGCCGAGGATACGCTGCTTTTGCACGGTGCGGCCCTGTTCCTGACGTCCCCGCATCTCGGCCGACGGATAGAGGTCGAGCTCGGCGCGCAACGTCAGGTCGCGCCGCTCCCAGAAGCCTCTCAGGGTCGGCAGATCGTGAGTGCTCGCGGTCACCAGGGCGCAGCGCGGATAGTGCTCCGGCGGTTTCGGGCGGTAATCGTGCTCCTGCTCGAAATAGAACACGCGGTACGAGAGCACCTGATGCTCCGCCAAAGCGGACCGCACCTCGTCGGGAACCGTGCCCAAGTCCTCGCCGATCACTAGGCACCGATTGCGCACGCTTTCGAGGGCCAGGATGCCGAGCAGGTCGCGGAAGGCATAGTAGACGTAGGCGCCATCGGTCGCGTCCTTGCCGGGCGGCACCCAGAAGAGGCGCAGGAGCGCCATGACGTGGTCCATGCGCAGCGCGCCCGCGCATTTCATGCACTGGCGCAGGGTCGCGACCAGCGGCGCGTAGGCGGTGCCGCGCAGACGGTCCGGAATGAGCGGCGGCAGGCCCCAGTTTTGACCCTTGAGCGCGAGCTCGTCGGGTGGCGCGCCGACGCTCGCGCTCGTGGCGTACACGTCGGCCGAGGCCCAAGTCTCCGAACCCGCGCGATCGACGCCGACCGCGAGGTCGATGTACAGGCCGATGCGCATCCCCGCGCCCTTGGCGGTGGTGGCGGCGCGCGCGAGCTGTGCGTCGGCGATCCACTGGAGGTAGGCGAAGAAATCGAGGCGCTCGCGGTGCTCGGCCGCGAAGGCCGCGACGGCGGGGGCGCGCGGATCACGATACGACGCCGGCCACGCGGGCCACCCCCAGGCCGCGGCATCGCGCTCGCCGAGGTGCTCTTGCAGCGCCTCGTACAGCACGTGCTGGCGCAGGTGCTCGCCACCGGCGTCGACGAAGGCACGGAAGCTCTGTGCCCGGCCATCGCCGGTCTCCAGGTGCTTTTCCTTGAAGCACGCGAAAGCCAGCTCGAGGACCCGCCGCTTGAGCTTGCCGACCGCGACATAGTCGATGAGCGACGCGGCTCGCACCGCGGCGAGCTCCGCTTGCACCTCGGGCGACGCGACCAGCTCTCGCGCCGCGGCCGACGCCGTGTAGTCCGGCACCGACTCGACGTCGATGTAGATCCAGTTGAGGAACAACCGCGATGACGGACTGTACGGAGAGGCATCCCCGGGCCGGTGCGGGAACGACGCGTGCAGAGGCGAGACACCAACGAAGCTCGCGCCGGCGCTGCCGACCACGCGCGCCAGCTCGGCGAGGTCGCCGTAGTCGCCGACGCCCCACGACGTCGGGGTACGCAGGGCGTAAATCTGCACGGCGGTGCCCCACCCGCGCTCCCCGGCGGCGATGGTGGGCGGCACGTAACAAGCGCGAGGCGCCACGATGAGACGGTGCTTGGCGCTCTCACCGCCGGCTTCGACCGTGAGCTCGTGATAGCCGATGGCCACTTCCGGCAGATCGAGCCGCAAGCGGGCGCGACCATCGCGCTCCTCGAGGACGGGCAGATCGGCGGCTTCGCCCGCGTGTGCCGCTCCGTCTTCGCACACCAAGCGCCACTTCACCCGAGCTCCGTGTCGCGCGGTAACGAGCACGTGCAACCGATCGCCCGTTCGTTGCACCGAGACCGGCGCGACCAGCTCGCGCCACGGCCTTTCGCGCAGCGCTGTCACCGCGGCGTCGACGGCGGCCGGGTCATCGACTGCGAAGCCCATGGCGCCGAGCAACGCGCGCTGTGTCTCGGGAGTCGTCACCCGCTCCGCCCCATAGATGTCGTGATAGGCGCGGGAGAGCCCGACGAGCTCGGAAAGTTGGTCGAGAGCGCTCATGCCGCCGCACTTACACGCGCAAGCGGGCTTTCTCTAGAGTGATGCACGATATAGCTTGGTCCTGATGTCGGTCGCGTTACTCTGCGTCGTCGTTCTCTTGGCGCAAGGCGAAATTCCCGAAGCGGGTGTAGAGCCGCCGACCACGGAGGCCCCGCCCTCGCAAGCGCCTCCACCCGTGCCCGTGGCCGAAAAAGGCTTCTGGAAAAACGAGCTCTGGCAACCGCATTGGCGCAAGTTCGGAGTCTTCGACTACGCCGGCACCGTGTTGACGGCGGGCGCCTTGATCGGCTTCGAGCAGCTCAACGTCCACGAGCGGCTGGTCAGCATCGGCGGTCGCAATCAGTTCGAGGGGCCCATCGCCGACTTCTTCAGCCTCAACACGGTGCACGGCCGCGATGAAGCCGCCGACATCAGCGATCACATCCTCTTCAACTCGCAGTGGTACCCTTACCTGCTCGACGGCATCCTCGTGCCGCTCCTCGTCCACCGTGATCCCGAGACCATGTGGCAGATGAGCATGATGAACGTGCAGGCCTTCGCGGTCTCGACGCTCATCGTGCGCATGGGGCACCGCTTCGTCGCGCGCGACCGTCCGGCGCTCGCGCGATGCTCGAACGACCCCGGCTACTACTACGGCTGCGACAACATCGGCGCGTTCGGCAACTACTCGAGCTTCCTGTCGGGTCACGTCTCCGTCGTCGCGACCGCCGCCGGGCTCACCTGCGCGCATCACCAGCACGTGCCGCTCTACGGTGGTGGCTTCTGGGACGACTTCGCTTGTGGCAGCATGCTCACGCTCACGGGCATCCAGGGCGTGCTGCGCATGATGGCGGACAAACACTACGTGAGCGACATGGTGCTGGGCACGCTCATCGGGCTCGCCGCCGGGTACGCCATCCCCACGTACCTGCACTATGAGTGGAATCCCCTACCCAAGAGCGAGCTGAAGGTGAGCCTGCTGCCGCAGGTCACTGACACGACGACAGGGGTCAGCGTTTTCGGGCAGTTCTGACAGGGAGCCAAGGTGGCTCGGCTCGGTTAAGCTTATCCAGGCAGTATGACCAGCAACCCAGTAAGTCCCACCGGCCTCGTCAGACTTTGGACCGTAACGCCCAGTGAAGCCGGCGAGCGAGCCGAGCAGGTCGTTCGCCCGGTCGCGCCGCTGGCTCCTCACGCCGGCGGGCCACCGCGAACGGTCAGCCCGCTGGACGCTGCCTTCCGCCGACCGACGCTTATGACCGAGGTCATCAACGAAGAGACCGAAGGCGAGATCCTCGAGCGACAAGGCGGACCGGCGTTGGTTGCCTACCGTCAGCTCGACCCACGCGCCCGCCCCGTGGTCCTGGTCCACGGCGTGAACAGCTCCGGCGCGGAGCTCACCGCTTTAGCGGATCAACTCACGCAGGCCGGCCGCCAAGTCTACATCTTCGCATACAACGATAACGGTCATTCGACGACCGAGAGCGGCCAACACCTGGCGCGCGAGTTGCGGCAACTTTACGCGAATACCCAGCATCGCGACGAGCCGCTGGAGATCGTCGGCCACAGCATGGGTGGTATCGTGGCGCGCATCGCCTTGAATCACCTGCAACAATCGGGGACGCCGCGCGCCGGCTTTCCGAGCGTGCGCGTGCAAAACATGGACACGTCACAGGCCGGCCAATACGACGGGCCAACCTGGACGCAGCCCTGGCTGCCGCGACTCATCGGCATGTTCATGCGCTGGTTCGGCCACGCTGGGCTCACCGACATGATGGCGTCGAGCCCCATGTGGGAGGGCCTTTACGCCACCGATCTTCCCCGCGTGAGTATCTCGAATATCGCCGCGCGCAGCCCCGACGGCAGAGCCGGCCTGTCGCACAACCTCTACGATTTCTCTCGGCCGGATCGGTCCGCTATCGCGACCTACCTCACGGGTGGGGCCCTGCCCGGCGAGCCGATGGCGCGCAACTACGCGCGCGCATTGCAGAGCGACGCTTACGCGCAGGTCTTGAGAGCGCGCCTCGAAGTCGAGATGCGAACCCAACCGCCGGACGAGGCGATGCTCGCCGCCTTCAACGCGGTCATGCCGCAGTACCAGGGTTCGCACGTCGACATCGCCAGTGACCCGCGCTCTGGGGCTCTCGAGCGCATCGTCACCCTCCTCGCGGCGGACTAGCCGAGAGAGCGCATCCGCTAACGCTGCTCGGCGATGAACGCCGCGACGTTGGTCCACAAACGCTCGAAGCGCCGCCGGTCGAAGCCGCTCCCGGTCACGAGCCAGTCGTAGTGCGGCGGGTAGTGGGCGCGGTCGTCGAAGTGACCGATGATATCGAGATGGTCGGCCTGCACCGCGGTGATCACCTCGCCCCACGGCTGTGAAAGCGTCGGCACGATGCCGTCGTTGTCTTCCGGCGTGGGAATGCGCCCGAACGACGCCCGCAACTTCATGCTCTGCTTGGGCGTTAGCCGCGCCACGCGATTCGGCGGCATGTCCGAGTTGCGGCGGTAGAGCCACGCGAAGGCGGTGTGCGTCACCTGCCCGTAGAGGTCGGGGCCCAGGGCAAGGCGCATCCGCATGGTGGGAGGCTTCGCCATCGTCACCACACAGCCATAGCGGACACTGGGCCGGTCGACGGTGCCGGCGTTGAACAGGTCGAGCCCTTCGGGTGTGAGCTGACCAATAAGCGACTGATCGCCACTCACCTCGTTGAAGAAGCTCGTGAGGGCGCGGTGTCGGTCCTCCGACAGGTCGCTCAGCAACTGGGTGAAGAGCTGATCGAGTACGCCGTTGGCCCGCCGCAGCAGCGAGTCCGCGCGCGCCAGCAAGCCCCCGAGCTTGAGCAAGAACGACAGGGGCAGTCTGCCATAACGGAGAACATACATCGTCGACAGCGACATCAAGCGCAAGATGCGCGAGCCGAACATGGTGTTGAAGTACGTCGCCAGGGGCGTACCGTGATGGGGCGTCGCCAGGGTCACCACGGTGCGCACCCGACTGGCCAAGCGCTCGACGTCGAGACCCTCCCCGAGCTGCGCGTGCGGTGACACCATGAGACGCACGTCGAGGCCGCCGCTCGAGTGACCGATGATGTGAATGGGCCCGTCGTCGTGGCCGGCCGTCTCGTTGACCACCTCGAGCAACCGCCGCGCCCGCTCACGAATCGACGCGGTGGGAAACGTGTGCACCGGGATGATCTCCGCGTGCATGCCGTGCTCGGCGAACACCTCGGAGAGGAACTCGCAGACGTGCGAGAAGTAGAGCAGCTCCCCTAGGTTCGCGAACCCGAAGAAGCCGGGCACCAGGAAGATGCGGTGGCTCTCACGCAAAACGTCGTCCTCGGAGTCGAAACCTCTTCATCTCCTAACATCCCGGTCGGATCGAAGGAAAAATCGCGCGGAAGGCCGTTGCACGCGGTTTGCCGGCCCCCATCCCGAAAAAGAACACTTGCCAACCTAAACAGCTTTAGCGTAGACGCGTCAGGGAGTACGTGGAGCCCTGTCTGTCGGGGAAACACGTGCTCTCGGGTCCGGGCTGGCATCGACTCCGCGTCCACGCGGCTAGATAGAATGAAGTGCTTCGTTGTTTCAGGGCTGCTTCATCCCACCTCAGGCTTGAAAGAACACCGCATGGTTTCCATGCGCAACGCGTGTTAGCGCGTTTTTGAAAAAAGAGTGAGTTTGAGATGCAGCAGCAGCAGGGTAATTCCCAAGAAGGCACCGTGAAGTGGTTCAACGACGCGAAGGGCTTCGGCTTCATTACGCCGGCGAATGGCTCTGAGGACGTGTTCGTGCACTTCTCGGCCATTGAAGGCTCGGGCTTCAAGACCCTCGCCGAAGGACAGCGCGTCGTGTTCGACGTCGTCCGTGGCCAGAAGGGTCTCCAGGCTCAGGGCGTTCGCCCGACGGCCTAAGAACCAATCGTGAGGCGCGACGCGTGAGAAGCGCGTCGCACCGCAATCGCAACGGAGAGCACGGGATCAAACCCAAGCTCTCCGTTTCTTTTTGGTTTGCCGAAGGCGCTCTAGCCTCTGCCCTTGTCGATGAACTTCGTGATGCGGATGTGATCTTCACCCGCGAGATCGACGAAGCGCAGGCTCGTATGATGCCGGCTCTCTTCCGGGCTCACCGCCACGACGTCGGCGGCCACCTCGATCTGTTTCGGGTCGTCGGGCAGCGCGAACCGCAGCTTCACGCGTGAGCCGACCGGGTACGAGAAGCCGTGATCGAGGCGTACGCCACCAGCGGACAGGTCTCCGACGTGGCGGTACGAGACCTCGGGCCCTGCTTCTTGCTCGATCCAGAGATCCAGGGTGATGCGCTCGTCGAGCCGCCGCTCGGCATTGCGGCGTTCGGTCCTGCGGCGCGGCGTTTTGACGATGGATGATTCGCTGGTGCGACGGTCGGAGCTGCGGCGGTCTTTTGGCACGACGAGGAAACTTAGCACGACCCGCGCGGCGGGCAACACGACCATGCCGCGACGCTCGGACACTCTCTCAAGCGAATAGGTCACCCTGACGCGACCATCTCACGCCCTCGATCGCGAGCAGGCGCTCCTTGGTCACCGAGCCGCCGTACGCGGAGAAGCCACCAACTTTGCCGCCGGCCGCGAGCACCCGATGACAGGGCACCAGGAGTGGGACCGGATTGGTCGCCATGGCCCGTCCCAACGCTCTGGCGGCTCCAGGCTCGCCAATGATCGCGGCGAGGGTGCCATACGTAGTGGTTTCCCCGGGGCCAACGCCGCGCAAGGCCCGATAAACCGTCGCTTCGAAGACGGAAGCCTCTGAAAAATCGATGAGAACATCGCGAAAATCGTCGAGCTTGCCGTCGAGATGCCGTCGAACCCGCGCCGCCAGCTCGATGACCCACCCGGGGACGTCGACGTCGCAAGGTTCCGCACCTACCCGCCGTAACAGCGCTTTTTGCGATTCTTGCGGCAAGGAGAAACGCTGCACGCCCTGCGCTCCCCAAGAAAATCCACACGTTCCGAGGGCAGTGTCGACGACGATCGCATTGCGCACGAGCCACCCCCCAGCCAGGTCGTGTAAGTACAGGTGTTAGCCGACGAGGATCGCCATGAGTGACATTCGACAACCCAGTAACGTTCGTCTCGGACGGGCTCCTACCGCTGCTGATCAGCGCCAGGAAGCCGAGCGTACCGACCAGGCCAATATCACGCGCGGGTCATCGACGTCGCGAGTAGGCGACACCACGACCACGGGCCTACGACCAACCCAGATGGTCGAAGACACCTCGGAAGCACGCGCGGTCAACGAGCGCGGGACGCTGACGGTCACCGGGCGAGGCTCCGAAGGCGCCTCGCAAGCAACGACCCCGGTCTCGCGCCTGACGGGCAGCAACACGCTCGACCCCAACGCCGCCGCCCGTTCGTTCATCGATAACTTGCACGCGCTCGACTTCGCCGAGAACAACGACTCCGACTCGATGACCGCGTCGTTTCTGAAGCTCGAAACGACCAACATGAGCACCAATCAGGACATCGAGGGCTTCCTCAACCAGGCGAAGCACTACCTGCGCGAAGCCGCGTTCAAGATCGAGCGCGCGCTGGCCAATCAGAGCCCGGAGGCCTTGGAAAGCCAAGCCCAACAGCTCGAGCAGCAAGCAGGGCAGATGATCCGCGACGCGCTCGAAGCCAACGGTCAGAGCGGCGGCGAGATCGAGGCGATGCTGCAAGAGCTCGAAGGCAGCGGGTCGAGCTCGGGCACGGGCTCGAGCGTCGACGAGAACACGGCGCAGATGTGGATGTCGATCTACGACAGCGCCAGCCGCGCCATCGGCGACGCCGCGCGCGCCAGCCAAGAAGAGATGAACGCTCTCGCGCGCGGTGACACGTCCGCGGCCGCGGACGCCCACGCACGCGCCGACGCAGCCGAAGGGCGAGCCCGCACCATGCTCGAGGCCGCGGGCATCAACATCTCGAACGCCGACGGCGAGGCGCTCGGCAAGCTCGCGCTCGAGATGCAAGCGAACGGTGAGAGCGGCAACGTGATCACCAAGTTCCTCGACCTCCACCCGGAGAAGGCCGAGAAGCTCCTGCCGCCGGAGATCTACGCCCAGGTGAAAGACCAAGGCGGTGAGGCCATCGTCAAGGCCATCATGGAGCACCAAGCCTCGCAGATCGATCCGCTCAGCATGATGTCCATCGGTCTCGCCGCGAACGCGGCGGATCAGCAGGCGTTGAGCGAGATGATGGGCGCCTTCCCCGAGGCTGGCGCCATCCAAGGCGTGCTCGCGCAAGCCGCCGAGATGATGGTGCAGGCCTACGAGCTGCGCATGCGCGCCTTGCAGATGCGGTCGGCGCTCCTCGACGCGCAAAACGCGATCCACGAGGGCAAGACCGACGACGGTCAGTTCGGCGTCATGCGTCGCAACATGGTCGCGCAGAACGAGATCATGCGCGGCTTCGCTCGCCTCACGGGTGGCAGTCGTCCCGACATGCAGGCGCGCGAAGACGCCAACATGGAGGCCCGCCGGTCACGTCCGCAGGTCGTGCAGCTCATGCGCGACATGGTCGAGCACGACGCGCGCACCCAGCTCGCGCGGCGCGGCACCCAAGTCCGTACCTAGGCGCTCTGGATTGTTGCGGGCGCGTACCCTATCTACGCGCCGTGACGACCTTGCGAACCCTCATCGTCTGCGCCTGCGCGACCGCGCTCGCGTGCGGCGGCAACGGGCCGGACCCCACCGAGCTCGGCAGCGGCGCCATCCGCAGCCTGCAGAACTTTCCCGGCACCAACGCGGTGGCGCTCGACGTCGCCTTTGATCCCGCCCACGACGGGCTCCTGCTCGCGGCGCTGCAAAGCGGCCCCGCCGACTATGGCCGCGGCGAGGTTGGGCGGCCCGCGAACGAACCTCCGATCGCGGT